>CALGKA010000013.1 GCA_937927895.1 uncultured Granulosicoccaceae bacterium
CGCTTAACACCTTGAGCTACTGCATCATCAAAACTTTTAGTCGAAGACGCGATAACTTCCGTAACCTTTGCTACTGACATTTTTAATTCTCTTGTTAATCAAATGGTTTATAAATAGGATTGAACAACGCACGATCATGCATAGTGATTGACAACTAATAATAACCGAAGTTCAGTCGCACGCTCGCACTGAATGAAGGCAAATAAATGAAAAATTCACAGTTTGACACCTTCATAGATCGACGCCAGAGCGCGTCTATCAAATGGCAAAAGTTTGACAAAGATGTTATTCCAATGTGGGTTGCAGATATGGAGTTCGCAACTCCCACGGTAGTTACCGACGCTTTAAAAACCAGAATAGATCACCCTATCTTTGGCTATACCTCTGCCCCTGAAACGCTAGTGCAGAGCGTGGCAGATTATACTGCCAATCGCCATGGCTGGACGATAGACACGAAACAACTTTGCTGGATACCTGGCGTACTATCTGCCCTCACGGCTGCCTGCAATATTTCCGCGCGCGCGCGCAATAGTGCATCTGGCAACTTAAGTAGTAGCGATGAGATAATCGTCTTTCCACCGGTTTATCATCCGCTCTTAGAAATACCAGTAAAGACCGGTAAAACCAGAGTCGATGTTCCGATGGTTTATACCGAGGGACATGACAACACCGGTAGTTGGAATATCGACTTTGAGTTATTGGAATCATCGATCAGTGACAACACGGTCGCGATACTACTTTCAAGCCCACACAATCCAATGGGTAAAATGTTTAGCACCAGCGAACTAAATAAGCTTGCGAGCCTAAGTGCTGAAAACAATATTATGGTTATCTCCGATGAGATCCATTGCGATCTTATTCTCCACGATAGCAACAAACATGTTCCAACAGCGGTAGCTGCTGCAGAACATTATGAGTCGGTGATTACTATTATGTCTCCGAGTAAAACGTTTAATGTGGCGGGTGCAAATTGCACCTTTGTGCACATACCTAACCCCGAATGGCACGCACTTTTTCAAGCGGAAGCACACTACACGGTTCCACACGTACCTACGTTCTCATACACAGTAGCAGAGGCGGCTTATTCAAAAGGTTGGCAATGGCATAGTGAACTCATTGAATACCTCAGGAGTAACCATGACTACCTACACACTGCCATAAACGATATAGATGGATTATCAATGGATCGCCTTGAAGCGACCTATTTAGCGTGGATAGATACCCGGGAACTCAAGATTGATAACGACAAAACTAATGATTTTTTTGCACACGCGGGAGTCGGGTTATCACCCGGTAGTCAATTTGGCGACAACAACTTCCAGCGTTTAAATTTTGCCTGCAGCCGGCAACAGCTGGAAGAAGGCGTTAAACGCATGCGAGTAGCAATTGCAAACTTATAAAACTAGTCCAGTATTAACTCACCGGTATAAAGCGCCTTAAGCAATGATACTGTCATACGCGCAGAGGCACCCCACAAGAGTTCATTATCGAATTTTTCATAATAAACGACTTTTAAGGCGACTTTTAAGTCACCCTTGGTGAATGTTTTTTCACGCACTGTTGAGTTCGCCTGAGTTGCCAACCACTTGAGCGGTATTGAAAATATTCGACTGACCTCATCGGGCTGCGCCTGATACGAATAAGGCCACGGCACAATCCCAACCACAGGCGTTACAACGTAATCGCTGCCAGTACGATACTCTGGTAGCACATGCACAACATTCACATCTTTGGCATTGAGGCCGATTTCCTCGTGCGCTTCACGCAGCGCGACAGAGGTGGCATCAGTATCAATGGGGTCACGCCTGCCACCGGGAAAAGCCACCTGACCACTATGCTGGTCGCGCTCATTAACCACACGGCGAATAAACAGCACATGCCATTCCTCAGCGTCACGATAAAGAGGGATCAATACCGACGCCTCTTTCGGCTTTTTTGGCTCCGGTAGCAGATTATCAGGCACGTCAGCCGCCATATGGTAACCAGAAACGGCAACTACCCAATGCAGTGAAGGATCATTCATCAATAAATACAAAAGTTGGCACGAATTACGCGAGTCTGGAGGGCTATAAACAACAATCTAGCATAGCCGAAAACAGCACGACAGCGAACCATGAGCTTAGCCAAAAAAATCACAGCACCGGCAGCATCCAACCCAGGTAACGACTATAGTGGTCACCTGCGCGTCCTTATTGCCGAGCAGGAACAAGCAGTGCGCGATGCACTGGTTGACCGGGTAGAGAAAAGCTTAGGCATAACTGCCGATGCTGTAAACACCGCAACCGCCGTTAGAAAGTTAATTGAAGAACATGGCAGTGAGTTTGTTCTGGCGGTAGTTGATACCCGCCTCCCGGACGCCCCCAATGGCGAAGTACTGGATACACTCACACAACATTCAATACCAACGATTGCGATCTCATCGAAAGTGACAGAAGAGATTGCGGATCGATTGCTAGACAAACATATTGTTGATTGCGTTTTAAAACGCAACGATGAAGACATAGAATTGCTCGCTGATATCGTGCAACAGACACTATGCAACCCACAACGAAAAATCTTGTGCTATAGCCAGAACGATTTTGATCGTAAGAAGATCCGTCAGATGTTAGATATTCATCGCTACACGGTGATTGATGTTCGCAACAAAGCCGACATACGCCGACAGCTGAATGATCACAAAGATATCTCCTTACTGATTATGGATCAAAGCACTCTGCAATCCAACGCGATAGAAACCATAAGCGAATTAAGAGAATACTATCGCCGCGAAGACCTGGCCATTGCGGCAGTTTGCGAACAGGAAGACCAACGCTTAAGTGCAAAACTTCTACGCGCCGGTGCCAATGATGTTATTCGACAACCTATGGCCACTGATGAATTCTATTATCGAATTAAGCAATGTGTTGAATCTGTCGAGCGCGTGCGCGAAATAAAATACTCTGCCACCCGTGATGTACTTACTGGAACCTACAACCGCGACTATCTTTTCGATGTCGGGGAAAAACTATATGCCAGTGCCAAACGCGGCGATATAAGACTCACCATGGCAGTGATCGAAATAGATAACTTCGAACAAATCACCACCAGACATGGCGTTAAAACAAGTAACGCGGTACTCGAGGCACTCGCCCCCAAATTAATGGATGAACTACGCCAAAACGATATACTGGCACGTTACGACGCTTCTAAGTTTATTTGCCTTGCGAATAATGTCGGTGAACACAATGCTATTATGGTGTTTGAGCGCATTCGACAACTAGTTAACAAAACTAAAGTAGAATACCCAATGGGCACACTGTCAATTAGCTGCAGTATTGGCGCGTCTACCAATCTTGATGAATCTTTCCTTGATATGATCAGCAACGCTCAGGGTGCGCTTCAAGCAGCGATTGATAACGGCAAGAATTGCGTTATTGTTACAGGCGATATTGCAGGAAATGTTTTAGAAAATGACAACTCAGCTGACACTGAAAGCACTACAACAGACGATTCTTAACAGCACTGCAACGCTCACACTTATACACAGTGACAAGCTTACCGCTTTTTACATCAAACTTTTTGTCAGTTTGCACTTTCCACTTGTGGTGATTGTTAGCACACAAGGTTCTACCTTTTGATGTCGCTTTCTTTTTATTAAATTGCAGAATATCAGCCATTAACTCTATGCCATTATCTTGTCGGTTTGCCGATTGGTACCTATAACAAAGATACACCAGCAGCTTTATTTGTGATGTTTAACCATCCAGAATCCAGACGTATCTCTATTTTTATACTTACACAGCCTCACAGATATTGCAGAACAGCCAATATCACGTTACCTTGATCCTGCGTTTGATGGACCATTTTAGTAATGTAAGGGGAATCACTATGAATACTGTAACCCAATTACTCGCCGGGAAGAGTTCAGTGGTCTGGACTATAGAGGCAGACCTACCGGTACTAGATGCCATAACACTTATGGCTGAAAAAGAAATTGGCGCTCTGCTGGTAACCAATGATACCGGGCTTGTCGGTATTATTTCAGAACGCGACTACGCCCGTAAGGTCATCCTCCGCAATCGGTCATCACGGGAAACACCAGTATCAGAAATTATGTCTAGTAATGTCGTAAGCGTAGGCCCAGATGACACCATCAACACCTGTATGGAGCTCATGACAAAACATAAAATTCGTCACCTGCCAGTACTTGAAAGGGGCAGTATCACTGGCATGCTTTCGATGGGCGATCTAGTCAAAGCGATTATTGCCGAGCAACAACAAACCATCAAGCACCTGGAAGGCTACATAATGAGCTAAACGCAATTGTTTAGCCTTCGATTGTTTAGCCTTACTTGAGCAGCCCTAGTCTGGTTTGCTCCTTAATACTACCCGATATTAGTGCACTCTAACCCTGCCATTCGTGATCTTTGGAACAAACTATCCAAACTGGCGTTATAATCAGCCTCTATTAACAACCTATGAGTGGGTTGTGCATTAATTCATGTCCTTAAAATTTCAAACATGATGTTTTTCGATAGCCTGTTAGTCAATTCGTCCTATTGGAACTATCCATGAGTCAGCCGCAGATCCTCATCACCGGCATTTTGTTTATCACCTTGATATTGTTTGCCTGGGGTAAATACCGACACGATATCGTTGCTATATTTTGTCTAGTGATGGCAGTGGTCGCCGGGGTGGTGCCCTCTGAAGATGCCTTCAGCGGCTTTGGTCATGCCGCCGTTATAACGGTGGCCGCGGTTTTGATTATAAGCCATGCGTTAAAAAACGCAGGTGTGGTCAATGTGATCGCATCTTATTTAACGCCCTATACCAGCAACATATATATTCACATAGCATCTCTTACAGCCGTTGTTACTGTGGCTTCTGCTTTCATGAATAATGTTGGTGCTCTGGCACTGATGTTACCAGTGGCCATCGCCACTGCAAATCAAGCCAATCGCTCACCAGCCCTGGTACTAATGCCATTGGCCTTCGGTAGTATTTTAGGTGGCATGACCACATTAATTGGTACACCGCCAAATATCATTATTGCAAGTTATCGTGCAGAAGTTAGTGGCCAGCCGTTTTCAATGTTTGATTTTAGCCCGGTGGGTTTTTTCGTGGCGATTGTAGGCTTGGCATTTATTACACTTATTGGCTGGCGTTTAATACCAACCGACAGAAGCAGCAAAGATGGTTCAAAAGCCTTATTTGAAATTTCACACTACTTAACTGAGATTGAAATCAAAGAGGGCTCAGAACTTATAGGGGAATTATTAAGAGACACTGAAACTTTTCAGTCTGATCAGATAGATATTGTCGGCATGGCACAAAGAAACGGCTTTGCGCGCCCCATACCTTTGCAATATAGATTTGCCGAAGGTGACATCTTATTGGTCCAGGGTGATCCCCCGCTTTTACAATCAATAGTAGAAGAAAATGGCTTAGCGCTACTAACCACTGCTTCTGGCAGCTTTGTACAACCGCAGTCAGAAAATGAGATTATGCTCGAAGGTGTAGTTGGGCAAACATCACCACTGGTTGATCGCAGTGTTGAATACCTTAGAATTCAAGCAAAGCGCACACTAGCACTGGTTGGTATAGCTCGAAACGGTGAAGCCATAAAAACGCGCTTGAAGCGCCAGCGCTTCAAAGCAGGTGATGTACTACTATTATTCGGTGATGCAGACACCATAGACCAACGATTCCATGAGCTAGGTTTATGGCCGCTTGCAAAAAGACCATTGTCTCTTAACCGACAACGCAAAGTGATACCAGCGTTATTAGTATTTGCAGGCGCTATCGCTATGGGTGTTGCAGGCTTTGTCACACTGCCCATCGCGTTTTTAATTGCGATCGGAATTTTCATATTAATGAAAATTATTTCTGTACGTGAAATTTACGATGAAATTGACTGGCCCGTTATTGTACTACTAGGCGCTATGATTCCTGTTGGTCGTGCACTTGAAAGCACCGGCACTACTAACTGGATGGCAAACGGCATCTTGCAAGTCACTGAAGGCTTACCGGCCGTTGCATTATTGACAATGATTCTTGTTGTAACCATGTTTCTTTCAGACATCATTAACAATGCTGCTACTGCACTGGTAATGGCCCCGATCGGTGTAGCGATTGCTACCTCTCTTGGTGTCAGCAGTGATGCGTTCTTAATGGCCGTTGCAGTAGGTGCATCATGTGCGTTTCTAACGCCTATTGGGCATCAATCGAACACATTGGTAATGGGCCCTGGTGGTTATCACTTTGGTGATTACTGGCGCATGGGCTTACCACTTGAAATTATGATTGTCGCCATTTCGGTTCCACTTCTATTAATAGTCTGGCCACTTTAAGACAACCAACAAAAAGGCCAGCGATAAGCTGGCCTTTTTATGACTTGTAAAAATTACGCAGCAGCTTATACCGGTGATCTAAACGCCGAGGCTTCACGTCCTTCAACAATCGGCTTTAAGAAAATCTCAACCCGACGGTTACGACTACGACCATCACTTGTAGCATTACTTGCTACAGGTGCGGTCTCACCACGGCCATCGGTTCTAGTTCGCGGTTCATCAACACCTTGGCGCGTTAGATACCCTTTCACACTAGTTGCACGCTTAAGTGAAAGCTCATGGTTGTAAGCATCAGCGCCCGTGCTGTCAGTATGGCCAACAATGTGCACTGCCGTTGATGGGTAATCAGCAAGCACACTCGCCACTTTGTTTAGACTTTGGTAGAAGCCGCGATTAATTCGCGCACTATTTACGTCAAAAGATACTTCACTACTTAGATCGAGCTTTAAGGTGTTGTCTGCAAGTCGCGAAATCTGAATTTCATCAGCCGCCTGCTCACGACGCAACTGCGCTTCAAGCTCTTCCTGCTGCTCATCCATATATTTACCTACAGCACTACCGGCAATAGCACCCGCAATCGCACCAACATAACGACCTTTATCATCATCAACCTGATGCCCAAGAATCGCGCCAGCCACCGCACCAACAGCAGCACCCGTCTGCGTACGGTTTATAGAACCATCAGTAGCACAAGCAGAAAGCCCGGTTGTTAAAACCGCCACCAATGCAATTTTCTTAAAAGAATTCATAATTATTACCCATTTTAATAACGAAGGAGAATAAGCCTTCGTAGCACACCAATCTTGTACAGCGCCGCAAACCATTTATTCGAAGCTTAGTCCTCTATATCGGCAAATAGTAGCCAGCGTTAACTAATGGTTGCTGAACAGAAATAAAAAATAGTAGATGTAAGAATCAAACCGCCACGTTGCTCAATTTCGAGCAAGCCGCCCACGAGCGTCTGTTTTGTTTTTTTTAGATCTTCCGGAGTCGGGGCAAAGCGCCAGGGACGGTGCTTTGAGCGCGATGCACATGGATGCGCATACCGCGCGACCCTTTGTTGGGTCGGGGTAGGTCGCGCCGCGGGTCAGATGATTTCAAAAAATGGCGTAGCCACCCTTTCCATAATCAACAAGGGGCAGAACATCCGCGAAAGAACACTTTTGCTTGCTTTTCGTGTTTTGAAAAGTGACTCGTAGAACCAAGGATGATTTCGAAAACCGCCATGGATGGCGCGTCGCTCAAGTCAAGCCAGTAAGTTAAGCGTAGCGAGCAAAAAAAGAAAAAGAGAGAAGCAGCCGCTGCAAGCAAAGCCCAGCGGCCAGCACCTTACTGTTCCTGGGTCTTTATCTCAACCCGGCGATTAGCCTCACGACCCGCTTCAGTCTTATTAGACTGACGAGGTCGGCTTTCTCCGAAGCCTATCGCAGTCAGACGGCTGATATCAATACGACCCACATTAACTAAATAGTTAGCAACTGATCCCGCACGCTTTCTAGATAACGCCATATTCGCCTTCGCAGAACCGCTGCTATCAGTATGTGCTTCAACTGATACTTCAATTTCCGGATTCTTTTTAAGACCGGCTACGACTTTATCGAGTATTGCGATACTTTCATCCGTTAACTTAGATGCACCAGTAGCGAAGGTTACGCCTTCAAGTACACCGGTAAATGCACAACCAGAAGCGTCCACCGGGGTGCCTTCTGCGGTGTCTGCACAAAGGTCATCAGTATTTCTTACACCATCGCCGTCTCTGTCAGTTCTTACCGTTAACTTTTCAGTGCCATCCGGCGCAAGGTCAGAGTTCGATAACAAAGGTATTGCGTTACTACCACGGTAGCTGAATCTTTTAACTATGTTTAAAGTTACCATGCGAGCATCTGAATCAAAGTTATTGAACTCAGCCCGAATTCCAAAGCCGTTAGCCATTGAGTATTCAGCACCCAAGCCGGCAGAATAGTGCCAATCATTAACACGGTTAAACGGAATGCCTGAACCTTCGTTATTCAATTTGCCAAAGCCCAAACGGCCATAGACATTAAAGCCACGACGAGCAGCTAAAGCGTCAGCACCACCGGCACCAATCAGATACAGCAAACCACTCGCACCAAAAGTCGAGTAGTCGATACCGCCGCTTACCGTGCCGTTATCCAGCTCTGCTGTACCCATATTTGAGTAGTAGCCTTCAACCGATAGGCGCTTGGTTATATCGCGGCCTAAAAATAATTGAATACCACTGTCAGCACTATCAGTGACGGTGTACCCGGATGCATTCACCCGGGGTTCAATACTTGAACTACCATAACCGACCCCACCGTAGTAGTTCCCATTTAGTTCCGGAAGATTTATATCCGGCAGTTCCAATGCACTAGCGTTTGATGCCCAAATCGCTGCAGCAGTAGCACTAGCGAGCGCTACATTGGAAATAAACGAGTTCTTAATTCGCAGGGTCATTACGTAATCCTTGGATTTTATTCTGTTCTACACTTTGCGACGATGCAGACCAGCGAAGGCTAGTAAACCAGCCAATAAAAACAGTGGATCAAAAGCATTGCTGCTTCCCAGAGTGCAACCACCCCCGGAAACACCTGTTTCAACCATCGTGTTTTCACCTGATTGAACAGTCACTTCAGTTTCACTGTTATTTGGTGTGTTTGGATCTCTAGAATCAGGAATACCGTCGCCATCGCTATCGATCGCACCGTCACCTTCATCAATATCTGGCACACCATCGCCATCATCATCTGTATCAACGTCATCAAAGAAGCCGTCTCCATCCGTATCGGTCAATACGTTGTCACCGTTAGGCTCTTGAGCGTCAGGAATACCATCACTGTCTGTATCTGTGACAGAACCGTCTGTATTGAGCGGATTTCCGCTGGCATCAACTTCACCATCGAGCATGCCGTCACCGTCAATATCCAGCGAAGCGTTGCCGCCTTCAGCCACATCCAGCAAACCGTCGTTGTCAGAATCTAAATCTTGCGAATCGGGAACTCCATCACCATCTGTATCGAGAACACCGTTACCTTCGTCAGCGTCAGGGATTCCATCGTTATCGTCATCTAGATCAATATCATCGAAGATTCCGTCACCGTCAGTATCGATAAGTTGGCGAATTTCAGGGTCGATCGAATCATCAACACCGTCAAGATCGACATCGGTGCAAGCACCAGCAGTAATGGTCCAGGTTTGCGGCTCAGAAGTATCACTACCACCCTGCCCGGTACCTGAAGTATCGATAAGCACAGCACTGATTACAGACACTGAACCTGCAGGTGTACCGGGCTTAATTTGATAGCTAAGTGTGTGTGAGGGCCAACTAACAAACGGTAGCTGATTTTCCACAAACATATCTGCGTTCGAAATATTCATCATGCGAAAATTCAGACCAGAGGTCATATTATCGCCATCAGTCACATTTTGCGCCCAATCAACATAACGCACCTTACCGTCACAAGGAGTGTTGACTGTATTCGGTCCTGGAGTATAAGAGGGCGGATTATTCGGTGCAGCGTAAGTACTTGTAGCCATCAGAGCAGTGGCGATACAAACAGGCAGAGCAGCCAGGCGTGCACCGGTTACAAAATCTACAATTCGATTCTTCATGGGTTGATCCTCAGTCTGGATAAGCGAATTCGTTAACCGCCCATTATTGGCGTTTTGGCTATCCAAGTCTTAGAACCAGCCGAAGCTTTACCACATATGTTACACACGCTTAACAGATACGCACCTGGCAAGTGCGTATTAATTTTTTCTTTATAATTATAATTACTTAGGTGCGATTCGCCGACTACGCCCGAGCGCCCGACAGCAAATGCATTGTAATATTTGTGAAACGCTAGAAAAGTAAGGAATGCACCTTAATTTTTCTTGGCTTCGTCCAAATAGTCAGACCAGTTGTGATCGCCGGCACCAAAAACAAAAAAGTGCGGATTTAGCAGAGAGTCTTTCGTGTTGTAACGCAGTTCACGCATGTTGGTATCCGTGATGTGCCCACCAGCCTCTTCAACAATGCATTGCGCTGCACCGGTATCCCATTCGCTGGTGGGCCCAAGCCTCGCATATACATCAGCGCGCCCCTCAGCAACCAGGCAAGACTTAAGAGCGCTCCCCATAGAGACTACTTTGTGTTCGCCAAGCTTATCTAAAAAGCGGTTCAGCAAGCCACCCGTTAACGGTGCGCTGCTACGTGCAACGGTGACACCTTTTTTGGGGGCCGTGCGAACACTAATGCTTTCAGGTTCTGCATCACCCATTTGCTTCCAGGCTCCACAACCACGTTGCGCCCAATAAGTAACGCCCAGCGCCGGTGCATGCACCACACCCAGCACGGATACGCCTTTCTCAATCAGCGCGATGTTAACGCTAAATTCACCACTGTGTTTAATGAACTCACGGGTACCATCAAGGGGGTCAACAAGCCAATAGGTATTCCATTCATTGCGCTCGGCAAAGGGAATACCACAGGACTCTTCAGTTAAAATAGGAAGATCAGGCGATAAGGATAATAGCTGCTCAATGATAATTTCATCAGCAGCAAGATCGGCAGCGGTTAGTGGTGTGTCATCTGTTTTTGAAGTGACCGCTACTTCTGACTCGTAGTGTTCAAGTATTTTTTTGCCAGCGACTTTAGCTATGCTAACCACACTATCTAAACGATCAGAGAGTTCGTCGACTATTTTATCTGCCTGACTATCGGCTTTACTGGACATGCAGTGATAACCCACCAAGTTCAACGCGATAGTATGTGCATCTGCCGTGGATAGCCAGTAAATCGACGCTGCATTTGTTACTTTTAGTCAACATCGTGTGCAGATTGCGCTATCGCAACTTTGAGTAGTTAATTAACGAATCAAGCAGACACTTTACAGGCCACTTTACGCCCTAGAAACTGATTGGTTAAACAGATTGTGAACTACATGAGGTTGTTAATATTTCCATTTCTTTTAATGCGATAACTACCATCACTTTGTTGTGGACCCACGCCTCGTAACAAGCCATTAAGCTTGGCCGGTGTGTTCGGTGTTGGCTTCAATTGAATGTCAGTTTTGAAATTGCCTTTTTGATCTAGCGATATCTCACCCTTAAGTTCTAGTTCGCCATCTTTGTTGCTGAGCTTACCAAGATGCAGTTCACCACCATTCTCAGGCACAATATCAAACGCGACTTGCCCAAGCTTGAAGTCACCGAGCATGGCACTTGTTACTGCTGAGTTACTCCAAATGATTTTTCCCTGGGTGCGCTTTAGTAAATTGTTCTCAAGCTCTAACTCTTCAATATCAGCCAAAACAACACCTGCAAATTTCGCCACAGGGAAAGGCAGAAATTGCTCTAGATTGGCTGCCGGCACTCGGAACTTGCCATCATTGACCATTATGTTGCCATCCAGATCACGCGTAACAGTACCTTCACCATTGCCACCAAGCACTTCAAAATCAATCTCGGCACCGGCACTTCCAGATAACAAGGTAGCGGGCTTAAACTTCCAGTTAGCATTGTTGATCGGCAACGCCGGTGGTGGTGGCGTTATTTGTTGTGCAGAACCACTCCAAATACTACCGCTCACACCACTGAGTTTGATTGGTTCAATATTGACGTGAGGCAAAACTCCCGCTGCTGGAAATTTCCAAACCGCAGTAACGACAAACGCCAACAAACATAAAAACAACAGGCCGATAATTCTCACTGGTCTACCTCAAGGCTTAAGCGTGCACTCACCTGGCCTACTTCTTTACGGCTTAAGTTAATTGCTTTAACTGAAATACCATACGTTTGTTCAAGACCACCTAATACTTGCAGTAACTTATTAAATTCTACATTTGAAAATTGTGCTTTTGCACCTGCAGTACCATCTGGGGTGACCCGATCAGGGGGGCTGATATTGGCTTTTTTAATCGCCTCATCAAGTAAAATATAAGGTGCTTTATCTATTGGTTTTCTTTGACTATCACCTGGTCCACCTGATATTGGCCGCTGTTGTTGCATCCATGCAAGATCACGTTGCTTGGCAATGATCGATGATTCTCTTGCTGCAATGCCGGTAGACAACGGGGAAATGGCAAATTGATAAAGCAAAGCACCCACAGCCACCACACCAACCACGGCCACTATAAATTGCTCTCTGGGTGTCTGCGATAAATACCAATCTTTGGCACTCATGATTTTGCCTCCACTCGCAATCTCGCTTTAATACGTTCTCGCTCTTTAATAGCAGATTGTACATTTGCCACTAATTGACGTTCACCTTCCAGGCTGGATTTAAGCTTGTCTACTTCCTGCAAGGTTTCAGCTTCAAGGACTATATCCAGCTGGCCTGTTTTATAATTGATACTAGTGACTAGCGGCTTGTTTAGATCTTTCAAAGACGCACCCACCGCTGACATCATCATGATGAAACCAGAATCATCTATGGTGTTACCGGTATTGCCTTTAAGCAATGAGCGATACTTTCTTACAGGATCAACATCTGCGTTTTTTACATTAGGAAAATCACGCTCTAATTTACCGACTATCTCACTTTGTAGTCCGTTTTCCTCAGCGCCTAAGCTTTGATACTGAAGAAAGCTTGCACCACCCCAAAGTGCCGCCAGTGATGCCGCTAGTGCTACGGGCACCCGCCATGGCTTCCAGGCTTTCCCTATGGCTTCGGTTTTACCGTAGTCACCCTGCAATAAATTAATGCGATCAGATGGCTTTTTATACTGACTTAAACCCTTCGCGAATAGTGCAACTTCTGTACGCATAAATTCTGGATTTACTGAGTTGAGCTTAAAATCATCTCGCCCGCAGCTATAGTGTTTTGCGCGTTCTATTTCATCGTCAATTTGTTCAGGTGGTGCATCTTCAATAGCGTTCGAAAGCAGCATCAATAGCATTTCGGTATCACATGAAAACCCTTTAGACGAAGTCAAACGCACTGATGCATGACTGTCGTTGGTCATGACCGTCCAACTATCACCAAAGTAAGGTAGTGCTAAAGTCTCAGGAATAATCTCTTGAATGTTGAGTTTGACACTGGCTGCCATCTCTTGAATCCAACCTAAACCACTGCGTGCAATGACGGCCACCGGTATATTGCCATTTGCCAGTTTGTTGCCAAACGCAAAGTGTGAGGCTTCTACATCTTGGGCAAGTTGCTCTTCAAGTGAATAGGGCACGGCTTTTAGCGCTTTGGCTAAATTAGTCGCCGGCACCTGAGCTTCTTCCATCAATACTTCAGTACCTGCCACGACCATCAGCACGCGTCGGCGCTCAGCGGCTTTGGCCGCATCTGCAAAGGTTCCGTGATTAGCATTGCCAATCACAGCGCCTTTATCATCAGCCACGGTCCAACGCATGTAGTCTTCACCAATGCTTGGTAAATATGTAAGTAGGTATTGAGACATAGCTAATCCACTGGTTACCGGGTTTGACAATCAAAGTTGATCTACAAACTTCCTCTTGAACGACTAATCGTTTCTAACGCACCGTTAGGCTCACGATAAAATGTTGTGTACTGCGTATAGGTCATATCGTCGCGTTTAACTGTCACTCGCGACAAATAATAATTGCTCTTGATATCAATGTTAGCACTATCAAGGTTATCTTCAGGCAACGGACCACGGGCATTTCCGCGGAACGTTTCTATATCTTCATAGGTAACCACGGTTGCCGCAAGTGCCGCATCTGGATCTTGTTCGGCTTCCTCTTCCAATAAGTCACTGGGTGGACAACCGGGAAACTCCTCCCAGTAGTCATCGTCAACCACTTTAAGGGCCCCCGCTAATGGAACCATGTGTGGTGCAAGAGCCGCCAAAACCGCCTCCGATGCCGTATTGACGTTTATCGCACTACCGGTTGGTATGGTGGCAATATGAGGGGATAAGGTATCGTAATCATCTAAGCCGCCTTCATCAATTACACGAAAACCACTAACCAGCAGCAGTTCGGTCGGGCTTGCCATTGGTCCATTGGCGGCTCGGTACGCTGGCGATTGCCCGGTGTAGAAGTCATCTTCTGCACCATTGCCGCCTTTGACATCTATATCGGAGTCTATCCAGTCTCGTATTGCTTCTGCTTTGGTGACATCAATAGTTAGCGCAGTTAACAAGCCCTCTAGAATTCTGAATTCTTCTTCATCAGGAACACCTTCAGCATCAACCAGATTATTAAGATTAAACTTTCCCTGTAAATCGATCACACAGCCTTCAATGGTTGCACCATCAACAGGCACTGGGGGTAGACTTTGCGCCCAGTAGTCATCGGTGCTATCAGAGTCACCACGTTCAGCTTCTTTTTTATCGCGTCGTAATACTGCCATAGCGAATTTTTCACCGGCAGAGGCTAAGTTTTTTAATTGCAGCTGCGTCTGTCTATTTTGCGCTAATTGAATAGCCCGATGCTGCTTAGTAGTCATTGCAGTGACCGTGACCGTAATCAACGCCACAATCAACAATGTGGTTACCAAGGCCGCGCCACGTTGTGTAGCTCGCTGATTAGCCGAACGACTTTTGTTGTGCTGAATGCTATTCATCAGTATGGCAACACAAACAGGCGGGTGATCGTACCCACGCCGTCAACATCAAGAGTTGCCTCAACCGCTGCAGGCAACAGGTTAAAATCTTCCACAACATTATCTTCCGGTGGCCATGTGGTCTGCCATGTACCGCCAATCTCTAAAAACCGGAAAGTTAAACCACTGACATCATCAAGTAGCCTTCTATCGCTAAAAGAGCCGGTATCAAAGCGATCAACGTGATACCAATAACGGCGCAATAAACGGGATTCGTCATCGAGTATATAAGCTACACGCTGGAGATCACTGCGCGGAGGCATTTGCAGCATGGCAGGGTTAGTCCAACCGCCTCGAGTCACCTGTACAAGATATTCACCCGCCTGGCTCACTTCCAGGCTTTTGCGTCTACCACCAAGTTCATCCACGACATCGCGTTTAACGATTTGTTCGAAATCTTCCTGCAACCAATGCAACGTGCGCTCGATATCGTCGAAGCGCTGCACGGTTTTTTCAGTGCTGGCGGCTATTTTCGCTACGTTAAACCAACCCGCATACGCAGCACCGCCCATCACTGCAAGCACAGCGATCGCTACAATCAGCTCGATTAATGTAAAACCACGTTGACGCATAATGTTGGGCAATCGTTTGGCTATTTTTTTGGGGCAATCAATGCCTTAGTGTAACACCCGGTGTTTCACTATTGTGCCACATTGCGACTGAGTAGCTGCGGGTGGCTAACAAACCCCGCGATGCTGACAAGCGGGTTTTTCGCGTCTTCTTTTTTTCGTATTTCTACATCGACACGGCGTAGGTCTTCGTCTTCGACCTTTTGCACCAACGTTTTCCAATACCAGGTAAGGCCCAGCATTTCTGAATTACCGGCTTTGGTTCCGGTATCTGGAAATGTACCCGAGAGCTGCAGTTCTGCCAGCCGGTTGGAAGCCACCCATTGCGCAATGGTCCGATCCCGTATTTTGCCGGCATTCGCCGCACTGGCACCCGCTGATTGAACCAATACACCCAATACAATTGACATGATGGCCAACGACACCAGAATTTCAATCAGTGTGAAACCGCGTTGATTGGTCGCTTTGCCTTTGCACATCACAGGGAATCTTCCTCGACCTTACCTAGCTCAATTAATTGATCAACGCCGCTGGCCACTTGCCAACGATCATCAAGCAGGCCTTTGTCTATGATTACCTTAAAAGACGGCATGACTTCACCATTGGATAGCAGCATGACATGTGGACGAGTCTTTTCGTCAAGTTTTGCCTCCTCTGACGCCTCAAGAACGATGGGTACACCGGCAATTTCTATCTCTACTTCTATGCCGTCTGGCCATTCTCGTTTACGAAACATTTTGTCATCGTAGGGCACCCACTTACCAGTACGGTTATCACCATCAAGTTTAAGAAATTGATAGTCACCATCCGTAAAGCGTATGCCGAGCTCTGTGGTTTTAAAGATTGACTCATCCGAAGCCCGACGAAACAGCTCTGCTAGTCGAACGGCCTCTGTTTTGATCAATTTTTTATCACCACCAAAATTAATCTTTGGAACAATAAAACCAGTAACGGTAGCCATGATCGCAATCACGACGATCAACTCAAGCAGAGAAAAACCACTCTGCTTAACGGTTGAGGATGGCATAGCTATCAACTAACGCTGAGTAATGTTACGGCGACAACTACTGCCAATTACCAATATCAGCATCTTCACCTTCACCACCGGTCTGGCCGTCTCGTCCCAATGAATACACATCAATTTCACCATTTTCACCAGGGCTTAGATATAGATAATCCCGATTCCACGGATCTTTCGGCATGCGATCCAGGTAGCCACCTTCCTGCCAGTTGGGCGCTTCAGGTTCACCGGTCGGTTGTTCGACTAACGCCATCAACCCTTGATCTGTACTGGGGTAGCTAAAGTTTTCAAGTTTATATATTTGCAGCGCACCAACGATACTTTTAACATCGTTTTTAGCGGCAGCAACACGTGCCTTACCTGGTTGATCAAATATCTTCGGTGCCACAACTGCTGCCAAGATACCGAGAATTGCTACCACCGCTATTAACTCGATCAGGCTAAAACCGGTTTGTCTGGCATTCGCAAGACGCGATGAAGAGCCTGAGATTTTCAGGTTATTTGATGAGATCACTGGTTAACTCCAAGTGTATTCTGTTCGTGTAGAATTGAGACAAACGGGAAACAGACCCGATTGTTCGCCCAGAGGGGCATGGTGTCAAATTATAGGGCAGAAGCAGGTTTTAAGCTCTTGCGCCCAGTTACTGTTTGAAAAACTGTACCGGAATAGTTCAAATTTGAAAGCGACACAAAACAAACCTGTCACAAAGATTGTAAATGCCAATATTGCAAGCAATTTGAAAACCTACGCCCTAGCTCTGTTTGTTGGTGGCGCTTGTGTGGTTTTTCAAGTCCTCGATCTAGCGATTCCATTGAGATTCGGTCGCACAGAAATACTACAGTCTGACCAGTGGTGGCGTATTTTAACCGGTAATCTGGTTCACCTGGGCTTTCCACACCTTTTCCTAAATTTGGCCGGATTAGCACTGATCACTCTCCTTCTGGCCCACACCCTGACTTTGCGGCAATGGGTATTCACAGGCTTGTGCTCCATGCTTGGGGTAGGGATTGGTTTATTACTGTTTGATCCTCAGCTGAGCTGGTATGTCGGCTTATCTGGCGCGCTTTATGGTTTACTACTCGGTGGCGCGATCGCAGAATTTAAAAACCATAAACAAATGGCTTTGTTAATTGCCGCTTTCACCATTGGTAAAATTATTTGGGAACAAATATTTGGCGCGGTAGATAGCAGCGAAGCAATTACTGGCGGCACAGTGATTGTGAATGCACATCTTTATGGCATGGTGTCAGGTGGGCTTGCTGTATTGTTTTTATTAACAATAGAATTCATACAAAAAAAGCGTGGCTAGAAATCACTACACGTTGCCATATTCAGGTGACTCATCACCGAGCCAACGCCCAATCAGTGGCAAGATCTGCTGCGGATAATGCAATGTGATCTCGTCACTAATCTCTTTCACTTGCGGTAGCAGTTTTTTATCTCGCATTAAGTCTGCTATTTTAAATTGCGCACTACCCGTTTGGCGGGTACCTAATACTTCACCTGCACCACGTAGCTCTAGATCTTTTTCTGCAATTAAAAATCCGTCATTGGTTTCTCTTAAAGTACCTATGCGGTCTCGGGCTCTTTGACTTAAACCTGTTTCATATAGCAAAACACAACTGCTTTGCGCAGAGCCACGCCCCACACGGCCACGCAACTGGTGCAATTGCGACAACCCCATACGCTCGGCATTTTCGATAATAATCAATGACGCGTTTGGCACATCGACACCAACCTCAATAACAGTAGTCGCGACCAACAGATCCGTTTCGTGCTCTTTGAACAGATGCATTGCCTGCTCTTTTTCCGAAGCATGCATTCTACCGTGCACCAAAGATACACGAGCCGCTGGCAAGTGCTCGGTAAGTTCCACCAGTGTATCTTCAGCGGCATTGGCCTGCAGAGTCTCTGACTCTTCGATCAATGTGCACACCCAATACACTTGCCTGCCCTCTTTTATGGCAGCCGCTACGCGCTCTATTATTTCAAGCCGGCGAGTATTAGGAATAGCAACTGTAGTAATTGCTTGTCGCCCCGGAGGCAGTTCATCGATAATTGAACAATCCAGATCAGCATAGGCAGTCATGGCCAGTGTACGAGGTATGGGTGTTGCCGTCATGGTTAACTGGTGCGGCACTAAACCACCCTCGACCCCTTTTTCACGCAGTGACAATCTTTGGTGCACACCAAATCGATGCTGTTCATCAACAATGGTAAGTCCCAGGTTTTCAAACAATACGTCTTGTTGAAACAATGCGTGAGTACCTACCGCTATTCTACTTTGACCAAGTGCAATAGATTCAAGCGCATCGCGTTTTTGTTTCGCACCCAGCTTGCCTTTAAGCCAGCCTATTTTTATACCCAATGGCTCAAACCAGTTACTGAAGCTAAGCAGATGTTGTTCGGCCAATATTTCAGTCGGCGCCATAACCGCGACTTGATAACCGGCATCAACGGCCAGGGCCGCAGCCGCAGCTGCTACCAGTGTTTTACCAGAGCCAACATCGCCCTGCACCAGCCTTAACATGGGGTTACCCAATGCTAGATCGCGCTTTATATCGTCTATTACGCGAAGTTGCGCACCGGTTAATGGAAACGGCAATGATGCGAGCAATTGTTCGCACAAAGTTGCCTCCCCCGACGCAACGCCAGGCTCTATTACTGCCGCAGTTTGTTTTTTAATATCGTTGCGTATTTGTTGAACGCTTAAACGGTGCGCTACTAGTTCTTCCAGCACCAACCTTTGCACCGCTGGGTGCCGGCCTTCAAGCAAGGCATCTAGATCTACATCGGCTTGTGGACGATGTACTGTCATTAGCGCTTGCTTTAACGATACCCCGTTATTCACAGAGTCCGGCAATAGCTCTTTGACATCAGCCGACTTTAAATTTATCAGCGCCGCCTCTGTTATCTTACGCATTGAAAGCTGATGCAAACCTTCAGTCACAGGATAAATAGGCGTTAGTGAACTTTCACCTTCAAGCGCTACTGAAGGGTCAACATTAGCAGCAATTATCTGAAATTCCGGATGCACCATTTCTAACTGACGAGGACCACGGCGCACTTCACCAAAGCAACGCACACGACTACCGACGCGCAACATTTGTTGTTGTTTTTGATTAAAATGGAAAAAACGCAGTGATAACTGACTGCCATCACGATCTTCAATGATGCACTGCAGTGATCTGCGGCCACGATACAACTGCTCACAAGAAACCACTACACCCGACGTTAATGCCTCAAGGCCTGTCGCCAAATTACCTATTGCAATAACACGGGTTCGATCCTGGTAACGCAGCGGTAGATGAAACAATACATCCTGCAGTGAAGCAATCTTTAAACGCTTAAGTTTCTCCGCCTGCTTAGGCCCGACACCTTTAAGGCGCGTGACGGCTATCGAGCTAAGATCCATACCACAAAATTCTGAATGGTTAGCCTAGTACCATAATCGCATCAACTTCTACCGGTACATCTTTTGGCAGTTGCGCCACTCCGATCGCCGCACGCGCAGGGTATGGTTCATTGAAAAATTTCGCCATCACATCATTAACGTGGCCAAAATCTTTAAGGTCAGTTAAAAAAACATTGAGCTTAACAATATCAGCAAGGCTACCGCCCGCAGCCTCACAAACCGCCGACAAGTTTTCAAACACCTGAGTAATTTGCGCTACAACATCACCCTCTATTACCTCCATAGTGCTTGGAACCAGTGGTATCTGCCCTGACACATAAACGGTATTGCCAGCCTTAACTGCCTGTGAATAAGCGCCAATAGCCCCGGGCGCATTTTCTGTTGCGATAATTTCTTTGTTCATTGAGTTTCTCGTGCTCAGTAATATTTCTTTTATACAAGTGGTAAGGCTGCCCTGTCATATTCAATGGGCTAGGCCTTGCGGTACATGAACAATCACGCCGCTACCCCCATAGACACAATAGCAGCGCCTTGGATTGTGACAGAAGTATATCGGAGATTAAGAGCTGGCGCGTCGGGCTCTATGAACAGAATACAAACTACGCACCCGCCGGATCAAGCGGCCCAGGTGGTTGCGATCGTGAACACTAATGGTGAAATCCAAAATACTGACATTCTCGTTGCTACGATCGAAGCGGATGTCTTCAATATTTGAGTCCATTTCAGACATCACATTAGAGACCTTAGCCAACACACCCGGAATATTGTTGATCTCTACAATGACTCTGGTTTGAAAAGAGCCATCGGTGTCGCTACCCCAAACTACCGCGACCCACTCTTTAGCACGGCGCCGTTGTCTGCCGACGTTTTTACATTCAGTGCGATGCACCAACACACCTTGTCCGGCCGTGATCATACCTTGAATGTTGTCACCCGGAATAGGCAAACAGCATTTGGCCAGTGAAATAATGGCATCTTCACCGCCCGCTACAATCAAGGGACCAGGGTCTGCTTCCCTATGCATCGGGATGGCACGTTTAACATCACTTTTTATATCGCCTTCGTTCAGCAACCACGCGGCGATCATACTGGGAATCTGATTGCCCAAACCAACTTCATAGTAAAGCGCATCCAGATCGGCTAAATCCATTTGCTTTAACAAGGACTCTATCGAGCTCTGTTCAATTTCTTCAATACTGGTGGCATGGCGCTTAAGACCACGGCCGACAAGCTGGCGACCAAACTCGATTGTTTTATCGACACTTTGATGCTTAAGAAAACTTCTAACCGCACCACGTGCTTTGGGCGTTACCACGAAGTTCAACCAGTATGGGCTAGGCTGCTGATTACCGCCGCGAATAATTTCAACCGTTTGCCCGGACTCAAGCGGCATACTAAGCGACACAGGTTTTCTATCTACTTTAGCGGTAAGGCAACTATTACCAATGTCGGAGTGAACTTGATAGGCAAAATCAACCGCTGTTGCACCTTGCGGCAAACGATAAATATCACCCTCCGGGGAAAACACATAGATTTCATCCGGGAACAGATCAACTTTTACATTCTCATAAAACTCTAGTGTGTCTTCACTGGTGTCGTTGATATCTATCAAATTGGCCAACCACTGATGGGCACGCTGTTGTGCACCATTTGATGGGCCTTCTTTATACATCCAGTGAGCAGCGACGCCTGTCTCTGCAAAACGGTTCATCTCTTGTGTTCTAATTTGTACCTCAATAGGCACCGCTGCAGGGCTTAACAACACAGTATGAAGGGATTGGTATCCGTTGCTTTTCGGGATCACAATGTAATCCTTAAATTGTTTAGGCAACGGGTTATGCACTCTATGCATAACTCCCAAGGCTCGATAGCAATCGTCTACCTTCTCTACCACCACACGCACGGCAAACATATCGAAAATATCTTCAAACGCTGAACGCTTCTTTCGCATCTTCTGGTACAAGCTGTACAAATGCTTTTCACGACCATGGACTTCTGCTTCAATACCCGCCTCTTCTAATTTGGCTTTGGCGACTATCTCAAATTTTTGTACTTGCTCTACTCGGTCTTTATGGCGCTTTTTTACAGCCTCTGCCAACACTCGATAACGCGCCGGGTACAACGCTTTGAATCCGAGATCTTCGAGTTCGTTTTTCATTTGGTAGATGCCAAGCCGATTGGCTATTGGTGCATATACCTCAAGTGTTTCGCGCGCGATGCGACGGCGTTTTTCATCTGGCATCGCACCCAGTGTGCGCATGTTATGAATTCGATCTGAAAGCTTGATCAAAATAACCCGGATATCGTCAACCATTGCCAACAACATCTTTTGGAAATTGGCAGCTTGTGCCTCCGCGCGTGATTTAAATTTAAGATGAGTAAGCTTACTTAAGCCATCGACTAGCAGAGATACATCGTCACCGAATTGTTCGGTAATCTGCTCAATGGAAATTGAGGTATCTTCTACAACATCGTGTAATAGGGCTGCCATTACACTACGATGATCCATGTTCAGTTCGAACACGATCCGGGCAACTGCCAATGGGTGGGAAATATACGGCTCACCAGAGAGTCGGCTCTGGCCGGTGTGCGCCTGCTCGGCTAAAACGTAGGCGGCACGCACTTCTTCAATTTGTGAATCGTCAAAGCGCCTTTGCATCAATTTGCAAAGGGCTTCAATATCCGTTTGTGTTGAAAGTGTCAGTGAGGGCGCTGCCACATTCAAAGACGGTGTGTCAAATGCTCGGAGGGGTAATGGATGGTGATTCTTCACTAGGTGTTTCCTCAATCGGCATCACCGGCGGTGCATCTTCCAACATTTCCTTTTTGATTAGGCCAGCTGCGATCTCACGCAACGCCACAACTGTTGGTTTGTCGTTTTCAACAGGTACCAGGGGCTCTGCACCCAAAGAGATTTTTCGTGCTCTTTTTGAAGCCTGTAAAACCAGCTCAAAACGATTATCAACGTGTTCCAGGCAATCTTCTACGGTTACTCGTGCCATTTTATTCTCCGAACTGACAAATCAGGGATAAGCCTGCATTCTAGTCAGTTTGCTAAGGGGTAGTGCAAAGGGGTTAATGTACTATGCCATCATTTTAGTGACATTGAGTAAGAAAACAACTAGCAAGCACCGTTCTCTGCGGATTGATAAGCGGATTAGTAAGCTTATTTACCGCTTTATTGCCGGTTTCATCGAAGCACGGCTACGTATAGCCGAATTGATAAGTAAAGTACTTTTAATTTCAGGCCAGCAAATCCGATATTAATTCAGATCGTTCTGTTGACTGTCTATTTACTTCCAGGCGCTTTGCTAGAACCACGGCGCATAGCTCGGTCACGGCCTGTTCGAAATCGTCATTGATAATTAAGTAGTCGTAGTTGGAAAAATGCCTCATATCAGTGACGGCTTCCGCGATGCGACGCTCTATCACAGCGTCTGAATCACTCGCTCGACCTCGCAGCCGTTGCTCAAGAACGTCACGCGATGGCGGGACAATATATATACCGCATGCATCAGGCATAATTCTGCGCACTTGATCAGCGCCTTGCCAGTCAATCTCAAGGAGTACGTCTTTGCCGCTTTTGAGGGTCGCTTCCACCGCTTGATGCGATGTGCCATAGAAGTTATCAAATACTTTGGCGTGCTCTAGAAAGTCAGCCGCCGCAATCATTTTATGAAATATGGGTTCATCAACAAAATGATAATCAACACCATCGGTATCTTTTGGACGCTTCGGGCGGGTGGTGTGCGAGACAGAAACCACAAGATCAGAAACACGCGCGCAGGCCTCTCGAACCATGCTGGTTTTTCCAGCACCAGAAGGCGCTGATAAAATGAAAAGCTGTGCCGTCATTGCAGTCTCTCAAGATCCTATATTTATACTGACCGCTTTAGTGTAACCGTATCCGACGGCTAATCGTTACTGATAACTGCCATTAAAACAGAGTCTACGTTTACGCCTGCATTGCCTGTCGTGAATCGTAGGCATCAACATCAGAACCAATCAATAGTTCTACTAAGCGATCACTTATAGGCAAGCGCGTAGTTTGTTCGAAATGCATAAACATCGGGTTGGCATCAACATCTATTACCGCAAACTCTCCTTCAGGGGTAATTCGCATATCGACCGCACAGAAGAGTAAATCAAGAGTTGCTGCTGCGCGTAAGCACGTACGCTTGGCTTCCTGCGGTAATTCAATCGCTCGTACATGGTCGCCTGCCATGTTTCCGGTGTAGTCAGATTCTCCAGACTCGACTACGCCTGCAAAGACCGAATCGCCAATCACATAAGCACGGACTTCATCACCAAGAATATTTTCCTGGTACTCAATTGGGGTACCTGGCAGATCAGACAAGCGGCGGCCGATATCGTCAATCTGACCAATATTCCAACTTGAATGACTCCAGCCAGATGGACGGTAGAGTAATTTTTCCTCAGTCATACTAAAGAATGCCTGCACTCGTCTAAAATCGTTGCTAACAATGATTTCTGGAACGCGAATACCCTGAGTACGAATTTTTTGCAACTGATGAATTCTAAAACGAGAATTATTTATCGCATCTATCGGGTTGATCCAGTGACACTCAAGCCCCCGAAATAAGCTACCCAGCGATGCTTCAGTCTCACGCATTTCGACTTCGTCCTGCACACCACCAATCATGTTTGCACCGGGGAGTAGATCATCCCACTGGCGGCAAAAAATACAATTAACAGTAGACAGATCAATGGCGGGTTGGCCATCGCGGAAACGGATAGATCCTGACATTGGTATCGCACCGTCAAATGTCAGTGTCATGTCTCGGGGGTAGAGCCGCGAATCGAAGTAGGCAACACGATTTCCGCGGGCAACTATTTTGTTATATATGGCTGCTGCATGTCGATCTTCAGCCGTGCCCAGTACCAAAATCATCTTGTCTCCAAGTATCAATCAACTCGTATGACAAAGGACATATCACATTCTATACCATGCTCAGATAAGGCTAAGAAGCGCATATAGTCAAATTGATTTTTTGAATTAGGCGCAAGGTTAAATCTGGCTTGATTCACATTTTTTTAGCGAAACAAAAAATAGATGTGACCCCGTGCATCTTTAAGCTCACAGCGAAATAGAAAAACGGGATTAACTTGACAGCGTCAAAGACATAGCGGGCTCATCTATGCACAACTATGCTGACTATAAAGTCTTAGCAGGCATAACGTAAATTGCATGCCAATAAAAAATGCCATCAACAATGTGATGGCATTAACAACGTAATCTCAATAACGGTGTTGCACCATTATGAGTTCAAGGAGCGATTGGAAACTAACCAATAGCCTTTAAGAGTGTCTCTCCCAACTTAGCAGGCGACGGAGAAACAACGATACCGGCCGCCTCCATTGCTGTAATTTTATCTTCAGCGCCACCTTTACCGCCAGAGATCACAGCACCGGCGTGACCCATGGTACGACCTGGAGGTGCAGTACGCCCCGCAATAAAACCTGCCATTGGTTTTTTACGGCCCTTAGCAGCTTGCTCAGTTAACCACTCAGAAGCTTCCTCTTCAGCTGAACCACCAATTTCACCAATCATGATAATTGATTCGGTTTCTGCGTCATCAAGAAACAGATCTAAAACATCAATAAACTCGGTACCTTTGACTGGATCCCCGCCAATACCTACGGCCGTTGTTTGCCCAAGGCCTGCCATAGTCGTTTGATACACAGCCTCATAAGTTAAAGTACCTGAGCGCGATACCACGCCCACCGATCCTTTCTTAAAGATGGTGCCAGGCATAATGCCGATCTTGCACTCGTTAGGCGTTAACAAGCCAGGGCAGTTTGGCCCGACCAAGCGTGAATTTGAATCTTGCAGTCTAGCCTTAACATTAACCATGTCTCTGACAGGCACGCCTTCAGTAATACATATGATTAAACCCACTTCAGCTTCGATTGCTTCAATGATGGCGGCGGCAGCTCCTGCAGGCGGCACATAAACAACAGACGCGTCAGCGCCGGTTTCAGCCTTACCTTCTTTGACAGTTGCAAATACCGGTAGCTCTGTGCCTTTTGAATCACCGTTTTCAGAAGTCCACGTGGTGCCACCTTTTTTAGGGTGAATACCACCGACCATCTGCGTGCCGTGATAAGCAAGTGCTTGTTCGGTGTGAAAAGTACCGGTCTTACCTGTTAAGCCCTGTACCAATATTTTTGTGTCTTTGTTTATAAGTATCGACATGACTTACCCCTTGACCGCTTTAACAATTTTCTGCGCAGCATCGTCTAGATCGTCAGCGGCAATTACGTTTAGATCACTATTGTTGATTATGTCTTTACCCTCTTTCACCTTTGTACCTTCAAGGCGAACTACTAAAGGCACACTAAGACCGACATCTTGAACCGCCTGAACCACACCTTGCGCAATTACGTCACAGCGCATAATGCCACCGAAAATATTAACCAGGATTCCTTTAACGTTCGGATCAGAGGTAATGATCTTAAAAGCGGCAGTTACTTTTTCTGTGGTCGCACCACCACCTACATCGAGAAAGTTGGCAGGTTCAGCACCATAAAGCTTGATGATATCCATAGTGGCCATCGCAAGACCTGCACCGTTTACCATACAACCGATATCACCATCGAGTGCAATGTAAGCAAGATCATACTTAGATGCTTCAAGCTCTTTTTCATCTTCTTCAGTTTCATCACGAAGATCAGCCAGCGCTGCTTGGCGGAACATAGCATTGCCATCGAAAGAAACTTTTGCATCCAGTACACGAAGGTGGCCGTCCTTTAAAACAACCAACGGATTCACTTCAAGCAAGCTCATATCACTTTCAACAAAAGCCTTATAAAGCGCTGGAAAAAGTGTTTTACCGTCTTCTGCTGCCACTCCTGTAAGCTCGAATGCCTTATTTAGTTTTTCCACATCGGCATCTGTAATGCCTTTTAGAGTGTCAATACCGACTGTATGAATTTTTTCAGGGGTATCGTGCGCTACTGCTTCAATGTCCATCCCACCTTCAGTAGAGGCAACAAAAGAGAACAGGCTGGTTTCGCGATCAACAAGAATCGACAGATAAAGTTCTGTTTCAATATCAGCACCGTCTTCAATATACAGGCGGTTAACTTGCTTGCCAGCTGGGCCAGTTTGCTGAGTAACTAAGGTTTTACCAAACATTTCATGTGCGTTGGCTTTAGCTTCGTCTGCTGAGAAGCTGACTCGGACACCACCTTTGGCATCAGCTGCTAGTTCTTTAAAAGTTCCTTTACCTCGACCACCTGCATGGATCTGGCTTTTAACAACATAGACCGGCCCCGGCATGCTATCGACTGCTGAGTCTATATCTGATGCTGCAAGAACAGGCTCACCTTTTGAAATAGGTATTCCAAAGCCTTCTAAAAGCTTTTTCGCTTGGTACTCATGAATATTCATTTTTCGAATAATCTCCGTAGTTAATCTGCGAATCGATGCGGCTTTTTGACATCACTCATAACGCAGTGATAGCTCTATCGATTAATAAGTAATTAGTATCAATCGCGTTTAATAATTTGCGGCTCAGCGATTTCTGTTAGGGATATGAATGGCACGACCATCAGCCCCTAATGCCGCTTCATGTATTGCTTCAGATAAAGTCGGGTGCGCAAAAACGGTACGTGCGATATCTTCAATGGTGCCCTCAAATTCAAGCGTAAGCACTCCATGGCCAATAAGCTCTGAACTGTGAGCACCAACGATATGCATGCCTAACACGGCATCTGTATCAGCATCGGCGAGTATCTTGACCATGCCAGAGGTGTCTTGCATAGCTTTGGCTCTGCCACTGGCTAAGAACGGGAACACGCCTTTTTTATAGTTAACGCCTTCTTCTTTTAGCTGTTCTTCGGTTTTGCCAACCCATGATATTTCAGGGTGAGTGTAGATCACCGACGGAATCGCATCATAATTCAGGTGAGCTTGATGGCCCGCGATACGTTCTGCCACTACAACACCTTCTTCTGAGCCCTTATGCGCAAGCATAGGACCGCGAACCAGATCGCCAATCGCCCACACACCTGGCAAGTTGGTTTCACAAGCACCATTAACGTGCACAAGGCCACGCTCATCAATTAACAAGTCTGTTTCAGGCAGCGTGAGTTGATCAATATTGGAGCGCCTGCCAACAGCGACAATCACTCGGTCAACCTGCAACTGTTGTTCACCGTTTTTATCAGTGTACTCAATATTCACCTTATTGTTATCTACGGATGACGCCATAACCCGCGCACCAAGCTTAATATCTAAGCCTTGTTTGCCAAACTGTCGCAATGAATCACGAGCAATCTGATCATCTACCATAGGTAAAAATGAATCTTGTGCTTCCAGCACTACCACTTCAGCGCCAAGCCTTCGCCATACACTACCAAGCTCAAGCCCGATAACGCCCGCGCCGATGACGCATAACTTTTCAGGTACAGACTCCCAATCAAGCGCACCAGCTGAATCAACAATGATATCGCCCTGCAATGGCACTGAGGGAATCTCTATCGGATTGGAGCCGGTGGCAAGAATAACGTTATCAGCTTGATACGTGTTCTTGCTGTTATCGTGGCCAGTTACTTCAACTTGTCTTTCAGGCAGCAGTGAACCTGTGCCTCTTATCCATTCAATTTTATTGGCTTTGAACAAGCCTTCAATACCACCGGTAAGCTCTTGGACAATTTTATCTTTGATTTGGATCATCTTAGGCACATCAGCCGTGACTGACGAGGTAACAATCCCGTGATCGTCAAAGTGATGTTTTGCATCGTAGTAGCGTTGGCTACTTTCGAGCAATGCTTTTGAAGGTATACACCCAACGTTCAAACAAGTACCGCCAAGTGCCGGGTTACCTTGCTTGTTTATCCAGTTTTCAACACAAGCTGTTTTTAAACCAAGCTGCGCGCAGCGGATAGCAGCAACATAACCCGCCGGTCCACCTCCAATGACAATGACATCGTATTTATCAGACATCTGCTACTCCGGATAAGCAAAGTTAATCTATTTGGCCATTTATAATGGTCAGCCAGACCAAAAAGTTAGACCACCATACTGAACGAGTTTGGTACCGCCTTGGTTAACGGAGGTAATAGTCCAAACACGGTCAACAAATTTTTAGTGCGTGATCTGCCGATGGCCGCTTGGCCCCGATGATACCGCACGATAGGGCTCCGTTTGCCGGACATTTAGGTATGCGTATTCTTAACCGTCGCTAGATGTCCAGAAGGATTTTTGCCGGCTCTTCGACCAGTTCTTTGATCGTTTTAAGAAAACCTACAGCACCTTGACCATCTACTATTCGGTGGTCATAAGACAATGCGACATACATCATTGGCTTAATCACAACTTCACCGTTAATCGCCACAGGTCTTTCTTGAATGGTATGCATACCGAGAATAGCGCTTTGCGGCGGGTTAAGAATGGGGGTCGACATTAACGATCCAAACACACCGCCATTAGTAATTGTAAAAGTACCACCAGTCAGATCGTCCATGCCTAGCTTGCCTTCTTTAGCACGCCCGGCATACTCGCCGATTTGGCCCTCGATATCGGCCAAAGACAAAAGCTCTGTGTCACGCAGAATTGGCACAACCAGGCCACGTTCAGATGATACAGCGATACCGATATCGCAATAACCATGATAAACAACATCATCGCCATCAAGTGATGCATTGATATCCGGGTAACGTTTTAACGCTTCCGTTGCAGCCTTTACAAAAATAGACATAAACCCAAGGCGTACACCATGTGCCTTCTCGAATTGATCTTTATATTCAGCTCTAAGCGCCTTAATAGGTTCCATGTCCACTTCGTTGAAAGTGGTAAGCATGGCAGTTGTTTGGGTGGCGTGTAGCAAGCGCTCAGCGATTCTTGCACGCAATCGGGACATTGGTACACGACGTTCTTCACGATCACCCATAGCAGCAGGTGCTTTAGGTGCCGTAGATGAAGCAGCCGCAGATCCTGCCGTGGCGACAGATGCCGCTGCAGGTGCTGTACTACCAGCTGAGATATGCGCTTGCACATCTTCTTTACTTATTCTGCCACCTTTACCAGTGCCGACAACCTGAGCTGGATCAATACCGTGCTCTGCCATCATGTGCCTGACTGAAGGACTGGTTGGCCCGCCCGCTTCAGCATCAGTGGATGCAGCAGCGGCTGAATCGTTCGCAGGTGCGGCAGGTGTTGCAACGTCTGCTACTGCTCCGGCTTCCATGATGCCCAGTAACTCTTGCGCCATCACTGTTGCACCTTCATCGGCAACAATTGATTTTAAAACTCCGTCTGCAGGAGCGGGTACTTCAAGCACCACTTTATCGGTCTCGACTTCAACGAGAACCTCATCTCTTTTAACAGCATCGCCGGGCTTCTTTTGCCATGCCAGTATGGTGGCATCAGCAACAGACTCTGGTAACACGGGAACCTTGATTTCAGTACTCATTGGCTTCTTTTAAGACCTACTTAATCTCGATCGGTTGAAATTAACTGCCAGTCTGCAGTTTACTTTCAACTGCATGCTGACTGTTTTCTTGTAGAGCCAACGCTTCAAGTACTAGCGTGGTCTGTTCTTTAATATGTTGGTTAGCATAGCCTACCGCTGGAGATGCAGATGGTGGTCTACCTGCAAACTCTAGTTGTTGGCCTTCATTTAATACCCGCTCAATACGGTGGCGGGTGGCACGCCAGGCACCTTGATTGCGAGGCTCTTCCTGACACCAAACAATTTGCGAGGCGTTAGGGTATGTGGCAATTATCGCGCTCATTTCTTGATACGGGAACGGGTACAACTGCTCTACCCGCACGATGGCAATATTATCTACTTTTTCTTCACGTCTTTTTTCTAGTAGATCGTAGTAGACTTTACCTGAACAAAACACCAATCGAGTCACCGCAGTTGGCTCGATGGGATCTATCTCTGCAAGCACCGGTTCAAACGTACCATCTGCAAGATCTTCAAGGGTGGACACCGCTAGTCTATGACGCAACAAGCTCTTGGGGGTCATTACAATAAGTGGCCTACGCATTGCGCGAACCATTTGTCTGCGAATCATGTGATAAGCCTGCGCTGGTGTACTTGGCACCAACACTTGCATGTTATCTTCTGCACAAAGCTGTAAAAAGCGTTCAAGCCTTGCAGATGAATGCTCTGGACCCTGCCCTTCATAACCATGCGGTAAAAACATTGCAAGGCCGCACAAACGCCCCCACTTAGTTTCTCCAGAGCTTATAAATTGATCGATCACTACCTGGGCACCATTAGCAAAATCACCGAATTGCGCCTCCCAGATAACCAGGGTTGAAGGGTCTGCTGTGGCATAACCATACTCAAATGCCAACACCGCTTCCTCAGAAAGCACTGAATCAATCACTAAAAAGTTGGGCTGATTTTCCGATAGGTTTCGAAGCGGCACATAAGCTTCTTGTTTATTCTGATTATGCAGAACTGCATGGCGATGGAAGAACGTACCACGGCCGCAATCCTGACCTGATAAACGAACAGGAAAACCGTCATTTATCAAACTTGCGTAGGCTATATTTTCAGCGTAGCCCCAATCAACAGGCAACGCACCAGCGTTCATCTTGCGCCGGTCTTCAACTATTTTCTTAACCCGAGACTGCAACACTAAGCCATCAGGCAAAGTAGTTAATGATGTCCCTAATTTTTGCAGTGTTTCTATTGGAATACGGCCGTCGTAGGGCGAGCGCCAGTCTGCTTTTAAATAGTTGCTCCAGGCAATATCTTGAGCTTCGTCGAGGTCCGCATCGACTTCTACGTTCGGAGCAACCGTGATTCCTGCATCAAGTTTGTCGCGATACTCTTCTACGAGACCATCAGCAAAGTTTGCCTCTGCAACACCCGCAGCGACCAGCTTTTCAGCGTAAATTTGTCTGGTGGTTGGCAGTGCTTTAATCACTTTGTACATCATTGGCTGTGTTGCAGATGGCTCATCTGCTTCGTTGTGACCATGGCGCCGGTAGCAAACCATATCGATAACAACGTCTTTTTGAAATTCATTTCGAAAATCTAACGCCAACTGACTTACAAACATGACCGCTTCTGGATCATCACCGTTTACATGGAAGATCGGTGCGTTGATCATTTTTGCAACATCAGTTGCATACAAAGTAGAACGTGCATCATCAAGGTTGCTGGTGGTAAATCCAATTTGGTTATTGACGACGATATGAATTGTGCCCTTGGTTGAGAAACCACGCGAGTCAGACATATTGAAGGTTTCCATAACTACACCCTGGCCTGCAAACGCTGCATCACCATGAATGTTGATAGGCAGTACATGTTGCCCTTCACTGTCTTCGTAGCGGTCTTGACGCGAGCGCACTGAACCTTCAACCACTGGCGATACAATCTCTAGGTGCGATGGATTAAACGCCAAAGCCAAGTGCATGTACTGGTTACCACTAATTTTTATATCTGATGAAAAACCTTGATGGTATTTAACATCACCTGAAGATAAATGCTGTTGGTGCTTGCCTTCAAATTCGGAGAACAAGTCAGCTGGATTTTTACCCAATATATTAACCAACACATTAAGGCGACCGCGGTGAGCCATGCCTACTACCATCTCTTTACAACCTGCTTCACCGGCACGCTGCACCAGAGTGCTCATCATAACGATTAAGCTTTCACCACCTTCCAGTGAGAATCGTTTCTGCCCAACGTAACGAGAATGTAGGTAACGCTCCATGCCTTCGGCGGCGGTTAATCGCTGTAGAATCCACGCTTTAGACTCAGCGCTCAGATCTGGTTTGGACCAATAACTTTCTATGCGCTGCTGCAACCACTGCTTTTGCGTAGTGTGGTTGATATACATGTATTCATAGCCGATCGTACTGCAGTAGATTTTTTCCAGATGGGCAATGATGTCGCTTAGTTTGGCGGTATCAATGCCATGCAGCGAAGGTGTTTGGAATTCTGTTTGGTAATCAGCAGTCGAGAGCCCGTATTCGTGCAGTTGAACCTCACGAATTTCAATTTTTTCCATCAGCCCTAGCGGATCAATATTGGCTAGCTGATGCCCACGTGTCCGATACGCATCTATCAGTGCACCGACTTGAATCTGCTTTCTCTCATATTCCGCAGACGCATCACCGACAGGACCCGCTCTACCAGCCGAGTGTCGAGTCATGTTGAGAAATTGATTACGGATTTCCGAATGAGAAATATCGTGAGCCTGACCATTGACCATCGGCAGCTGTTCAAAATATTTACGCCACGCCTCAGATACCGAATTGGGATCGCGTAAGTAATTCTCGTACTGGGTTTCCAAATACACAATGTTGCCACCGTCGAGCATCGAGGTGCTTTGCAACATTTTCATGTCGGACATTTCTTAATTCCGGAACGGTAGGTTGAGAGTAAAGGATAGATTATACGTGGTCTTATGCAATCTAACCATCCAAACAAAAGGTTATCGCAGACTAAAAGGCAGTTCAGTTACATTAATGACCGGATTATAATCACTATCGTTCTCCTGTGGCGCTAATAGCCTGTCTAATCTTTCTACCACCGGTGCTTGTCCCACAATTCAGGATTTGCCCAATGGCGAGAATTCAGCCAACTCGGGGTTAACTTATAGGTTTGTATATCAAAGCCATAAACATTGAAATTCTCTATTGTATCAAGCTGATAGAAGCCAAGCGCCAAGCTATTCGCAAGCTTCCAATCGGTCGAATTTTCAATATGCAACACACGATCACTATGCAGATCACGCACTACTGCCAGTAATGGCGATAACAAAGCCTCCTCGAGTTGCGCGTCGACTATACAAACCAACGGCCAACGGCGGCCTCGTAAAAGATTGTGATCACGCGCAACATCGGCCACCGACAACGATTTTACTCGAGTGCTGCGAGCGCGTTCATCTGGTAACAATGCAATCGCGCGATTAATCTCGTGCAAATAATCAGTTTTATTAAGAAGTAGAAGCACCTCAGAGATTTTTTCGATCTCAGCATGGCGCAGCACCAGTTCGGTGTTTAAAGAGATTGAATCAGCCATTGCGCGCCGATCCCAACAGCTGGTGACAGGCAAGCAAATCGACTTTATTTAGTGAGATTCTCAAAGCTATTCCCGAATCAAATCCCAGAGCAAGGTTACGGGTGATTCTTCTTATAGAGATCTTTCTGCTCCTGCGTGGCTTCCGTTTGATACTGATCTTTCCATTGCGAATAGGGCATGCCATAAACAATCTCGCGCGCGGCATCCAGATCAATGTCGAGGCTTCGCTCGTCAGCCTCTGCCTTGTACCACTTCGATAAGCAGTTCCGACAAAAGCCCGCCAAATTCATCATATCGATGTTTTGTACATCATTGCGGTGCCGAAGATGCGATACCAGCCGACGGAATGCTGCTGCCTCGAGTTCTGTTTGTGTGCTTTTATCCAAAATCGTTCCCCAATTGAGTCAATCTTTAGTCTTAGTCATCTGTATCTGCAAAGAACCGTTCGTCCCAACAGAGATTGGCCTACAATTCTAAAGTAATCGGATAAAACTTTTCCAAATGATGCTTTTATGGATATTTTACTAATTTTTATGCTGTTAGGAGCACTCGCTTTTTGGTGGTATAGCGCCCAAAGTCGCGAGACTGCCAGCCAATACGCTCGCGATGCCTGCAAGCGCTGCGGCGTGCAATTGCTCGATGAGACGGTTTCATTGAATAAAATAAGGCTGCAAAGAACCGATCGTGGCCACATGGGCATAGCTCGTTGGTATACTTTCGAGTTCAGTGCCTCGGGTCATGATCGACGTACGGGAAATGCTAGCCTTATTGGCAATAAATTACTCGATATGCATCTTGAAGTTGATGTCACTGAATTACAGCACTAAATTGCCATTGCGGCAGTATTACCACGGGCCGATCACGGCCACTTTGATCAAACAGACTGTTAAATAGAGACGGTAGAAAGAAATGAGTTTATGCCCTTGCAGCTCCAACATTGAATTTTCAGATTGCTGTGCACCGTATCTTAAGGGCAAAAAGAAGCCACCCACCGCCGAGTCTCTTCTGCGCTCACGCTACACCGCGCATACATTCGCAAACATAGATTACATTCAAAAAACGCATCATCCAGCGCATCGCGCAGAGATAGATATCGCAAGCACCAAAGATTGGGCTGAAAATTCTGAGTGGCTTGGTCTGGAGATCCGCAAGACCCACGGTGGAGGCGAACAAGATGAAGAAGGCACAGTTGAGTTTATCGCTAAATTCAACGATAGCAACGGCAACCCAATCAATCACCATGAAGTTAGCTTGTTTAAAAAACACCAGGATAGCTGGTACTTCGTAGACGCTGAAGCACCGAAGGTTGAGCAAGTTCGGCGCGATACACCCAAAATCGGACGCAACGACCCCTGCACCTGTGGCAGCGGTAAGAAATATAAAAAGTGTTGTGGTGCGCCGGCTTAACGTCGCCACATGCAGTGCGCTGTAATATATGACTGTACTATCCGGTCACAGCAGTGACTGGAGCCTTAGAAGCACACCCACCAGCCTAAAGCCACAAGCGCCCGCATTAGCAGATCCGTGGCGACGCCAAATCAGCAGCTAGTTGCCTTTGCCGTAACCGCCTAGGTTGCCAATACACATCGCAAATCAAATAACGACATAACCACAGCGCACTTGAAGCTTAAAAAGTATTATTTTGAGCAAAGGTCGGGGCGCTTTTTCGACGCACAGTCTCAGGCCCGAGCAATACGCTAATTTTTTTACTTTATGGCTGTTTGGTGGCACCCTGCATAACACAAGATTTGAGATTGCCTGAGCGAAAGTTTCGCGTAAGTCTATAATATGCCCGTGCCACTCGGTAAAACTGAGCCAGTACACGGCCAATAACACCGAGCAGTTTCAATCACACGGCCCCAACACCATAGTTGGGAAATAAAGCTATTAGGTAGTTGAACTTATGACCGATAAACCCTGGCTTCAAAGCTATCCAGAAGGTGTTCCTGAGTTTGCCGACGTTGATGCATACGACAGTGTCGTAGATCTATTCGATGAAAGCGTTGAGCAATTCAAAGACAATGTTGCGTTTGTAAGTATGGGCGCCACAATGACTTTCCAAGAACTTGATGACTACACTCGAGCTTTTGCGGCTTGGATACAATCAACCGGTAAGTTTAATAAGGGCGATCGTGTTGCGCTAATGATGCCTAACTTGCTGCAATATCCGATCGCCGTCTTTGGTTTATTAAGAGCAGGTTTAACGGTTGTTAATACCAACCCTTTATACACACGGCGTGAGCTCCAACATCAACTAGAAGATTCAGGTGCCAAGGGAATAATTGTTGTTGAAAACTTCGCACACACATTGGAAAAAACACTAGCGCATGTGAATCTCGAAGTCATTATTACTACCCGTATTGGCGACATGTTAGGGTTCCCTAAAGGATTCATTACCAACTTAGCTGTAAAGTACGTAAAAAAATTAGTACCTCCATTCAACCTTCCGGACACGATTTCTTTTACAGACGTTTTGAAACAAGGTGCAAACCTATCGTTTGAAAAACCAGCACTCGGCCACGATGACCTGGCATTTTTACAATACACCGGTGGCACTACAGGTGTTGCAAAAGGTGCAATGTTAAGCCACGGCAATATGGTGGCGAATATGCAGCAGGCTTATCATTGGCTTGAACCATCAGATATAGAAGAAGGCAAAGAAGTTATTATTACAGCCCTTCCGCTCTATCATATCTTCGCACTCACCGCTAACTGCTTGGTGTACACAAAGATCGGTGCGAAAAATATTTTGATCTTAAACCCACGTGACATGAAAGGCTTCGTTAAAGAACTTTCAAAATACAAGTTCACGGCTATTACTGGTGTCAACACACTATTCAATGGGCTATTAAATACAGATGGCTTCAGTAATGTTGATTTTTCCAGCCTGAAAATAACACTCGGTGGTGGTATGGCCGTTCAAGAATCCGTTGCCCAGGAATGGAAAGAGGTAACAGGTTGCCCGTTAATTGAAGCATATGGACTAACAGAAACAAGCCCTGCTGCCTGTATAAACCCAATCACCTCTACCGAGTACAACGGTGCTATTGGCCTACCCCTATCGTCAACTGAAGCCTGTGTAAAAGACGATGAAGGCAACCCGGTGCCAATAGGTGAACGCGGCGAACTTTGCATACGCGGCCCACAAGTAATGGAAGGCTATTGGCAACGTGAAGAAGCTACCGCCAATACCATTAAAGACGGTTGGCTACACACGGGGGACATAGCAGTTATGGATGAGAAAGGCTATTTCACCATTGTAGATCGGCTAAAAGACATGATCTTAGTGTCGGGTTTTAACGTTTATCCTAATGAGATCGAAAACGTTCTGGCCTCACACCCTGATATTCTTGAAGTTGGTGCTATCGGCGTACCGGATGAACACTCAGGTGAAATAGTAAAAGTCTTTGTTGTTGCAAAAAATAAGTCGTTAACAGAAGCCGATGTTAAACAATTTTGTCGCGAAAATTTCACAGGCTATAAACGGCCTAAGCAAATTGCTTTCGTAGATGAGTTGCCGAAATCAAATGTCGGTAAGATACTAAGACGAGAACTTCGCGAACAAAACGAAAGCACCAGCACCTAAACCAAAAAAGGCAATGACGAGCCAAGTCATTGCCTATTTTGCATCTAAACTAAAGGTAACTAAGATTTACTCAGCTTCTCCTTCAAGCCTTGAGACTTCTGCTGCCTGCCAGCCCTTTTCACTTTTGGTCTGAACATATTCTACTTGCTGCCCCTCAGCCAGTGTTTTATAGCCCTCGCCCTCTATTGCCCGATAGTGAACAAAAACATCTTCACCAGCTTCATTTAAAATAAAACCATAACCTTTTGCGTTGTCGAACCACTTAACAGTTCCTAATGATTTTTCCATTTCCAACCTGAACTCTCTCACCACTACGGGCAAGTTGAGCCTTCATAAATATTAAAAAAAATTGCCTATTGTTCCTGTACTGCTAGATGACTTGTCAAACGAACGAAATATTTGTAATGTCAATCAGTTTTAATACGGCATCGTGTGTAGGATTAATCCTACAAGAATTGGGCAAAAATGTCTCGTTTTAGCCAAATTTTTAGCCGCATGTTTCATAAACGACACATTGATGTCTACTTTGAGGACTTGTCTACTATCTCGCCTACATCGCGCGACAACGAATGCGTGATCCGTATTTGCTCAAGACACGAACGCATTTTTTCTTGGCGTTTGGAATCGAATCGTTTCCATTGAATCAGCGGATTAATGAGCCTTGCCGCAACTTGTGGGTTGATGGCATCGAGCTTTAACACCATGTCTGTTAAAAACTCGTAACCCACACCATTTTCATTATGAAAGTGAACACTGTTAGCGTTGCTAAATGCCGCCACCAACGAACGTACCCGATTGGGATTATTTAAATCAAAGTCTTTGTGATTTGTCAGTTCGCGTACTTTTTCAAGCACTTCAGGGTGATCAACGGTTGCTTGAAGACTAAACCACTTATCTATCACTAAACGCTGATCTTCGAAATGATCATAAAAATCCTGCAAACGGCTTTCAGCCATTTCACTTGATGCATTCAACAAGCCTTTAAGCGACGCCAGACGATCGGTCATATTGGATGCTTGATCGTAGCGGCATGCGACTACTTCAAGCCACCGGTCGCTTTTCAGCAACAGAAGGTAGGCAAGACACGTATTTTCCAACGAGCGTTTTCCGATCGACTCTGCACTTACATCAAAAGAAGATGCAGCTGCAGACTCCGTCCTGACCTTTGCCGCCAGCTCTTTTTCTAAAGCCAGCGCTAAGGCCAATCGAATCAAACAACGCGCCTTGTGTAGGTTATCAACATCTACTATTTCACTGTCAGCCGCCACAGCTTCGATCGACGGTAGTGTTAAGATCTCTGCACACAAAGCAGAATCAAGTGCCGGATCACTGAGCACTTGCCTGTATACCTCAACAAAGTTCAGATCAACCTTAGCCATTGGTGCGCCAGCTTTTGTGGTTTCACTGCTGGCCGCTAATGCTTTGGCAACATTTGAAATTTGCCGGGTGGCCAGCAGTTGGCCTGCCTCCCAACGGTTATACGGTTGGCTGTCAGATGACAGCAAAAAGGCGAGCTCGGCATCTGTATATTGGTAATCCAGAATTATGGGTGCGGTAAAATTCCGCAGCAATGACGGTACAGGGGCTGACTGTATTGCGTTAAAGCGGATCACTGTTTGTTTTTCTTTAAGGTCTAGTGTGCGCTCCACTGGCGCGTGATTATCAAGCTCACAAAGCAGTGGTAACTGCTGCCCATTGGAATCAAGCAATGCAATCGAAAAAGGGATATGAAACGGCCCGACCTCAGGGTCACTATGGCTTTGAGCAAAGGTCAGTTCGCAGCTTTGCGTTTCGCTATCAAACGATTGCGTAACACAGATCTTTGGCGTTCCGGATTGTGAATACCATTGACGGAACTGTTGTAGATCAACCCCTGAAGCATCTTCCATCGCCACGATAAAATCTTCACAGGTAACAGCACTGCCATCGTGACGAGCAAAATATAGATCTATACCACGGCGGTAATTTTCCTGACCAACTAGTGTGTGCATCATACGAATGACTTCCGCACCTTTCTCATACACAGTCAGGGTATAAAAATTATTAATTTCTACAAACGAATCGGGTCTTATTGGATGTGCCATAGGGCCTGCATCTTCCGGAAACTGATGGTCACGCAGCCTGCGTACATCTTCAATTCTTTTTACAGCGGCAGAATTCATATCTGAACTGAACTGTTGATCCCGAAAAACCGTTAAACCTTCTTTTAAACTCAATTGAAACCAATCTCGGCAGGTGACGCGATTACCTGTCCAATTATGGAAATATTCATGCGCTATGACTGATTCTATTCCCTGGAAGTCGGTATCGGTTGCGGTTTGTTGATCAGCCAATACGTATTTTGAATTGAAAATATTCAAGCCTTTGTTTTCCATTGCCCCCATGTTGAAATCATCAACAGCGACTACAAAATAGTTATCTAAGTCATACTCTAATCCGTAGTTTTCTTCATCCCACTTCATGGCTGCTATCAGCGACTGCATGGCATGACCACACTTAGTGATGTTGTGCTTTTCAGTATAAATAAAGAGGCCGATCTGATGACCACTTGCCGTGCAAAACGAATCTTTTACATGCTCTAAGTCACCAGCAACCAGCGCGAATAAGTAACTAGGTTTAGGATGCGGATCCAACCAACTAACCCAATGTCTATTGTTTTCAAGTTGACCGGAATTTATTCGGTTGCCGTTAGATAGCAATACCGGGCAAGCCGTGCGGTCTGCAATAATCTTTACCTTATAACGCGACATAACATCAGGTCGATCAAGAAAATAGGTGATTTTTCGAAACCCTTCCGCCTCACATTGAGTGCAGAAATTTCCAGATGATCGATACAGACCTTCAAGAGTCGTATTTTTATCAGGGTAGATTTCTGTTTCAATTTCTAACACACATTGGTCTACCATATTAGTGATGATGAGTGTGTCTGCTGTTTGCGTGTAATCAATTTTTTCTTTGAGCATGTCACCATCACGGCTAACAGCGCAGAGCGTAAGTTCCCTACCATCAAGAACAAGCGATGCTGCCCGCTCTTTTGCGGCAGGATTTCTTCGCACATCAAGCCTGGATTTCACCCGCACTTGTTTTTCCTGCAGATCGAATTCCAAATCAATCGAATCAATTAAAAAGTTTGATGGCTTGTAGTCATGCCGGTAGATCGTTGTTGACACTTAGGCGTTCCGATAAATTGAAAAGGATATAAACATACGAAGTTGAATAGTCTAACAGCTCAGCCAGCTGAGCTTCTGACACTTGCCTGGGCGTTGTTAAACAAGGTTTTATAGCGGCTCTCGATCTGCTGATTTTGCCTTTAATTGGGGGCCGTTTCTCATTTATTAGCCGAAACCTTAGCAATGGCCAAAGGTCTGGGAGTGCCCGCCGATACCACTGCTCTAGCACATTGCCTGCAAGCCATGGATCGACTGCAAGCAAATACAAAAACATGGTGATCTAACACCAGGGACAGCGGTCTTCATGAAAATATTTAGCGTTGATTTTGTACGCCCCCTGCTACTTTTCTGTAGTTTACTCGCTATAGCGGGAGTCACCGCACACCAGATTACCTACTCACGTTCATGGCACAAGCCACTGGATGTAGTTGTTTATCCTATCAACGCAGACAGCTCACTGGAAACACACAACTACATTAAGTCACTGGACGACAGCAGCTTCGTCGAAATAGATGACTGGTTAGCGAAAGAAGCAGCTCGTCATGAGGTATCTATCAGTAGACCCACACATACCCGACTGGGTAAAGAAGTAAAATCGGTGCCACCGGATTTGCCCACTAACGGTGGTGTGATTCGAACAGTATTATGGGGTTTACAACTTCGCTATTGGGTATTTCGCAATACCCCTGATGACGCATCTAACCTGCGACGTGTTCGTGTGTTTGTAGCGTATCAGCAGGGTGAAGATGACAAACCACTGGCACACTCCGTTGGCTTACAACAGGGACTCATCGGTGTGGTACACGCGTTTGGCTTACCTGAACAAAATGCACAAAATAACATTGTTATAGCGCACGAGTTATTGCACACGGTAGGGGCCTCCGATAAGTATAATTTTTATGGTGCGCCAGAGTTCCCTATTGGCTATGCCAATCCGCTGCGTGTACCGTTATACCCGCAACGCTATGCCGAAATTATGGCCGGTAAAATTCCAACCTCGAGTTATTCGTCGTATATGGCGACAAGCCTTAAAAGTGTGCGGATCAATGATCTCACCGCACAAGAGATTGCATGGATAGAAGACTAACTTTTTTCTAAGCTTTAACTATTCCGCACTCCGCCAGTCAAGGCTTAGAACCTTATAATTATTTGAGTCTCATTCAAACTTGCTGAGGCGGGTTATTGAATTCCGTACCCCTCCATTCAGCCTACCCCGCTTCAGGCCACTTGGGAATTATTCTTCGCTCAGTTGAATTCGCGCAACTTTGTCAATATCTGTTTTTCCCCGTACGAAATCTAGCAAATCCCTTACATTTGTCGGCACTCAGCCCCAAAAATCTCAAGATTGCACTATCTTTAACGAAGTCATTCTTCAGAATTCAAAACAGTGTTGCTTGAGCATCTGTGACGTTCTACGGACACAATGTCTGATGCCTTCACTGACATTACCAGTACCGCTGATTCGTGGAAACACATTGATAAATTTGTTTAAAAAACAGCTGACCGCCGCGTTGCTCTGCAGCATCGCACTTGCTGCACCTTTCAGTAATGTTGTTGGTAAAGAAGGGCCACAGTCAGCAGCACTCAATTCATTTGAGTTACTGTACCAAGAGCGAATTGCCCGTATTAATCTCGAGATCCTTAACGAGACCAAACGCCGCACCACTATTCTTAGTCAACTTGATAGTGTCATTAACGAAATCAGTAGCGTTGATAAACAAAAAACAAGCAACCTTGAAACCTCACCACAGCTGGCAGGCAATCTCAAAGAGCTGGAAGGCCACTTAAAATCAACCAAGCAAAAAATCGAACTTAACAATCATATGCTGCAAGAACTAACCAAAGCTAGTGCGGAAAAACCCCGCCCCACCATGTGGCAAGCAGCGTTAGGCAGATCTGATCTTAAGCAAATACAGACCCGAGCTGCGGCACATCGCTACCTCGTACACACCACGCAAAAACACAAGCAACAGTTAGCAGAGCAGCACCAGCTATTAACCAGGCGCCTTCAATCATTGCTTGAATACAACAGTAGCATCTCCGATTCGTTAGGCGAGTTAGATGGACTTAACAACAGCTTATTAGATAAGCGCCGTAACCTTGAACAACAACTCGCGGTTTTATCAGGTGAAATTGTTGAACGGCAAGATCGAATAACGGATCTAGAACGTCGCTTTCAAAAGTTGCGCTCAAACCCTGCACAAATGCAGTTCGCTAGGTTACGAAAAAAACTACCCGATCCGGTCGCAGGCACGCTGTTTAAGAAATTCGCAGAACCAAAAGCCAAAGGGCTACTTAGATGGGATGGCATTCTAGTTGCGGCCCCACTGGGAGAACCATTCAATGCAGTTTCAGATGGCGTTGTTATATTTGCAGACGAGCTCCAGGGTCTAGGGAATGTGGCCATCGTTGACCACGGTGATAATTATCTGAGTCTTTACGGTACGGCAGAACTATTATTCGTTCAAAAAGACCAACTATTGCTCGCTGGCGACCCAATAGGCACCGTAGGCAAATCTGCTGGAACAGACACTTCAGCGTTATACTTCGAAATTCGCAGCGATGCAGACCCTCTTGATCCGCAAGATTGGCTAGAAATGAAGCAAATACAGTAAAAGAATGCGCTGTGACAAGCTCTTTTAAGAGCCAAAGTGATAAGATATAGAAACATATTCGCCCATGAAATGGGTTTTGGAGTCAATAATGACAATCCGCTCTAAACCAATCACCTTATTTGCTGTAGGCGCTGTGCTGGGCATTACATTGACTCTCGGCCACAGTGTGGTCGGCGCAAGAGACAATTCAGGCGACGTATTGCCGCTTGAGCAACTACGAACATTTTCCGATGTATTCGCACGCATCAAGCGTAACTACGTAGAAGATGTCTCTGACGAAGATCTACTGGAACATGCCATTCGCGGCATGCTAAGCGGTCTAGACCCTCATTCCAGTTACCTCAATACCGAACAGTTCCAAGAGCTCCGTATTGGCACCTCAGGTGAGTTTGGCGGCCTTGGTATCGAAGTTGGCATGGAAGACGGCTTTGTCAAAGTAGTCTCTCCCATCGACGATACCCCGGCAGCGCGAGCCGGTATGCAGCCAGGTGATTTAATCATCCGCCTTGACGACAAACCAGTCAAAGGCATGGCTTTGAACGATGCCGTAAAGCTTATGCGCGGTAACCCAGGTAGCGATATCGTTCTGACAGTGGTTCGTGAAGGCGAAGACCGACCGTTAAATATAACGATCACTCGTGCAGTCATTCAAGTAACCAGTGTCAAAAATAGAATACTAGAAGATGGATACGGCTATGTTCGCGTGTCTCACTTCCAAACTAAAACACCGACTGACATGATCAAAGCCATTGAAGAAATGCAAATCGAAGGCGAGCTCAATGGTCTTGTCCTGGATTTACGCAACAACCCTGGTGGAGTACTGTCTGCCGCCGTTGGCATTTCAGACGCCTTCCTCGATGACGGCCTGATTGTCTACACAGATGGTCGCGAAGAAGATTCAAGGTTACGTTATTCAGCCTCCCGCGGTGACATCATCGACGGTGCTCCCATAGTGGTTCTCGTCAATGGCGGTTCTGCATCAGCCTCTGAAATTGTTGCAGGAGCCATGCAAGATCACGGCAGAGGTGTGGTCATGGGTGTCAAAACCTTTGGCAAAGGATCCGTACAAACAATACAAAACCTACCCAACGGCGGTGCAGTAAAACTAACCACTGCGCGCTACTACACGCCATCGGGTCGCTCGATTCAAGCCCAGGGCATTGAGCCAGATATTGTCACGGGTAACTTAAGAGTATCAAAGCGCGAAGAATCGGGCATAGAGCCTATTACCGAATCCAGTCTTTCTGGCCACCTCAGCAACCCTGAAGACGGTGAAGCGCTTAAGTCCGAAGAGAATACGACCGACACCAGTGCTACGTTGGCTGAAGATGACTACCAATTGAATGAGGCGTTAAACCTTCTCAAGGGTTTAAGCATTCTCAGCCGCAAAGGCTAGCACCCCTCCATTAGATACAGGGCACCACGGACGCGTACCCTGTAAGCACCCTGCATACGCCGCTACCCATCAATGAGCGACAATGCGATACCAATCCTTTCATTCGTGCTAGCGTATTTGACCATCGTTTAACCACTTTGCGGTAGTTTTTGGTATCGTTGAGCCCTCGCAACTACCTAAGTTTACGCTTATGCAAAGCCTGATGCAGCAGCACCCTTTGATGATTTCAAGCATCATCGAGTTTGCCGAACGCTGGTACCCAAATGTTGAAGTCGTCTCTCGAACAACTGAAGGCCCTATCCATCGTTGTACTTACAAAGACATGGGGCAGCGCGCGCGCAAGCTAGCTTCAAGCCTCAGTACATTGGGCATTAAAAACGGTGATCGGGTTGGAACACTGGCCTGGAACGGCTATCGGCACTTAGAACTCTACTACGGGGTTTCCGGTAGCGGCGCAGTTTTGCATACTATCAATCCGCGCTTATTCGCCGAGCAGATGGCCTATGTAATCGATCATGCAGGCGATGAAGTCATTTTCACAGACCTGACTTTCGTACCTTTACTAGAAGGCCTGCAAGCTAAGCTAAAAAAAGTAAAACACATTGTGATCATGACTGACCGTGAGCACATGCCTGACACTACACTCAACAATGTGCACTGCTATGAAGAGCTTTTAGATGCGGGCAGCAGTGACTATCAATGGCCTGAGCTTGATGAAAACGCACCATCAAGTATGTGCTACACATCAGGGACCACTGGCAATCCAAAAGGTGTCGTCTATTCACATCGCTCTACCATCATTCATGCACTGGCAAGCTCTGCACCTAACGCGTTGGGCCTATCTGGTCTTGATTCTATTTTGTTGGTAGTACCTCAGTTCCACGTTAACGCATGGGGAGTATCGTATGCGGCGCCAATGAATGGCTGTAAATTGGTATTGCCTGGCCCTGCGATGGATGGTAAATCAATCCATGAACTGTTGGAACAAGAACAATGCACGTTATCGCTTGCCGTGCCTACCATTTGGATGATGCTAACGGGCTACCTTCGTGAGAGTGATAAAACACTACCGCATATGAAACGCGTGGTAATTGGCGGTTCAGCAGTACCGGAGGCGATGATTCGCTCCTTTGAACAAGACTACGATGTACAAGTAATACACGCTTGGGGTATGACCGAAACCAGCCCATTAGGCACAGTCAACTTTCTTATGCCACGTGTACAAGCCCTAGATTACGAAGCCCAAATGGCGACCAAAATCAAACAAGGTAAAACTATCTTTGGTATTGATTTAAGAATAGTGGATGATCAAAACCACGTGCTACCGCACGACGGTAAAGCCTTCGGCAAACTGCAAACACGCGGCCACTGGGTAACCTCTGGCTACTACGGTGAAGATTCAGCACTTGATGCAGATGGATGGTTTGACACAGGTGATGTCGCCACAATAGACAGCGACGGATACATGATGATCACCGATCGCACCAAAGATGTGATCAAATCAGGGGGTGAGTGGATAAGCTCCATTGAACTTGAAAACGCTGCAGTCGGCCACCCGGAAATTACAGAAGCAGCCGTTATAGCCATCGCGCATCCCAAGTGGGACGAAAGGCCGCTTCTTATAGCTGTTCGCAATGGCAATGTAGAAAAAGATGAACTGTTGATTTACATGTCTGATCTTGTGGCAAAGTGGCAGCTACCTGAGGACATACTGTTTGTAGATGAATTACCACACGGGGCCACAGGTAAATTAAATAAACTAAAACTTCGTGAAGACTACAGCGAATATCAATTTCCAGATGCATAAACGTTTTAACTATTTACAGTTTATGTTTTAAGCAAGTTGTCCTTTAGCTTCGCGCTAATACGCTACACAGAAACTCCATCACTGCCTTCTGGATACCCATAAGCATGCTGCAATACCTTTATACTCAGCAATACGCTTTGTTCACACTGATTGTTATCAGCTTGATCATCTCACTAACTTTTCACGAATTTGCGCATGCCGCCTCTGCGAAATATTTTGGTGACGATACAGCACAACGACTCGGCCGGCTAAATATGAACCCGATAGCGCACATAGACCCCATGGGACTCGCCATGGTTGTGTTAGTAGGGTTCGGCTATGCCAAGCCAGTGCCGACAAACCCGAACAACTTTAACTCTAGATGGGCAACACCATTAATCGCACTAGCAGGGCCTGCGATGAATTTATTGTTAGCGTTTATCGCAATAAACATTTTCTTTGCAGGTACGAATGCAGAAATCCCTTGGTTTAGTGAAACAGGCCCTCAAACATTCTTCTTTATTTTCACATCTATTAATTTACTACTGATGCTTTTTAATTTGATCCCACTAGGGCCACTTGATGGCCACTATATTCTTGGACATTTACTACCCAGCCCGCTGTCTGAGACATACTTAGAATACAACCGACGCTACGGGCACTATTTGTTTCTCGGACTTATACTGTTGAGCATCGCAGGGATACCTATATTTGACAAACTTATGTCATGGGTTCGCGCTATTTTGCCAAAACTTGTAGTAGTTGGCTGACCAACTTCCAAACAGCCACTAACGAGTTCATAGATATTCTAGTTAGTAAGGTTTTTGTATGGCGTAGTTGCCGGGTGGATCATAATGACAAACCCAGATCTGTTCCAACCCTGGGCAACTGGCTACAGCACAGCCAACCACCTGCGAATCACGCCATACTAACTGTGTATAGTTTTCACAGGTTTTGTTTGCAGCGCATCTATTGTTTACATAATCAAAATCAATACCTTGCCGTGCCCAATTTAACACCACTTGATTCTCATCAATTTTAGCGATCTCGGTACGACCATCGTTAAAACGAACAGCATCAAGACGCTGTAAGTTTTCACCGAGACCATTTTTATGTTGCGGTAGTCCAATCATTCCGCGTCTGCGAGTAATGCAACCCGCGTCGGTAGAAAGATAATTTGCCCATTCAGCAGCTAATGATTCTAATCTTGCAGACCAACGTAAATTGGGGACACCTATGCGTTGACGAATTTCATTGTGGCTTTTAAGTATTTTATTCCTATCTAGAGGCAAGTTGGTCTGTTCAGATGTATTAAGAACAGCCTGAGGAATAGAGGTATTTACTGATTGTTGAGCACATGCGGAAACGGCAACCAAAGCGGTTGCCGTCATTAACGTTCTAATTTTGATATTGCTTACTCGGTTTTCAATCGGCGTTTGACCAGTACTACCCAAGCTGTTCTTCTACAGCGCAAGATGGAACATGAGTTTTGATATGACTAATCATATCTGCACGCTCTTGCACACTTGGAAACATAGCGCTAGTCGCTACAACTTGTCCGTTGGCAGACTTAACATTAAAAAAGTACATACCATTAGCAGACTCTTTTAATACATATCGCTTATCTTCCGTGCAGTTTTTCTTAACCGAATTTATGCCTTTTGAAGCACTGTCTTTAGCTTTGTAGTTTTCACTCCTGAGAACCATTTTCCCTTCATCATTAACAAACGAAAAGCTGAATGGTTCTGCAGCGCTACTTTTTTTCAATAAAGCCTTCATTTTTTATCTCCTTAGGTTCTATCGTTTACGGTGGACCAGTCTATCATCGAAAAAAACACTTATGCTCGGTTGTAACGATGTTTAGTAATTCAGCAAAACACTGCCGTATCGTTTTCCTACAGCATAAGATAGCTGTTTACTTTTTACTCTAACGTATAGGCCTTAAACAAGCGCTCCACCCTTGTTAAATAACGCCTTTTTACTTTGGAACGGTTCTAAGGCAGTGTTTACCAAAGCTTCACCAGAGCGGGTCGACAAACTGCACCAAGCGTTACCGAATTTAACATTAAGCATTGTATATGTATCTTTTCCATCAACACTTTGCAATATGTGTCGAGTAAAAGTGTCTCGAAGTCTATTGATTACAGGTGTCATACAACCTTCAGGGGTGTTAGTAAGTACTATCACAAACTGGTCTGCCTTATACCTGGCTACAATATCGGTATCCCTAACAGATTCTTTGATAGCAGCGGCCAACGCCTTGAGAACTTTGTCACCAGCCTGATACCCATAGACAGTATTGTAGTGATGAAAATCTACAATATTGACGGTCAACAATGACAATGGCGCGCTGTATCGCTTATACCTTGAAACCTCTGCATCGATTCTACGTTCAATATAATGACGATCATACACTCCAGTCAACGAGTCTATATTACTACTGGCAGGTTTGTTTTCACTGATTTGTAATACCAACTCTTTTATCGTTTTACTCAGCAACTGCAAACAGGTAACAAGTAATGTACTAAGTAATAAGACTAAAAGGAATACCCTTGTATTAGTCTCCGATGAAACAGAACCTAAACTAAAAAAGCCAATCACAATCGAAGATACTGTGACTGTTGCAGCTAAAACATACAATATATTGTGTTCAGCATTAAATGATGTCCTATACCGAAAGATATAGAGCATTTGTTTTGCCGCTACAAAAAGCAAACACATACTACAGATTAAAATAAGAGTATTAAAATAATCTAAAGGCATTTCAGGGTTTATCACTCTACCATTTCTGTGATTTTGGTTTCCCCGTCAGTGGCACCCGTATCTTGCAACTGTAACCAATCATACCGATCAACCGTTACAACAGGTACGTTTGCAAATTGCTGGTCGCGCAGTATTAACAGATGAACCGTGTCACCGGGCTCATGCTCTGTCCAAATTCTCGAGTACATTTCAGATAGTTGACTCACTTGGTTTTGATTGACAGCAACAATTGAATCACCTGATTTGATTCCAGATTTCGCAGCTGGCGCATCGTCATACACAGCCCCAACTTTAATTCCTTCTTTAGTATTTTTAGTTTCAAACCCCAACCATGGCCTCACTGAAGATGCACTATGACCGTTCGATAGCAATTCACCCATCACCTTTTTTACAGAATCTATAGGGATGAAAATATTACCAGGCACTCGCACTTTCGGATCGATATCAATATCAATAGACACCAGTGCACCTAATCCTAACAACTCTGCTCTTTCTGATATCAATGCAGCACCACTAAAATCAGTGCTTGGTGGATAGGTATGTATTGCATCATCAAGCATGTATTCCCAACCACCTGTGAACGGTTGAACCTTGCCGACCGTAACAGCAACCGCACCGTCCTCCCCACTGCCCGGTAAGATCAACGCTTGCACGCCTTTCTTTACTGATGAGGATTCACCAAGCTCAAGTGCCAATGTAGAACGGAAATTCCGAGTTCGAATAAGGCCTATGCCAAGCGCGCCATCGTAGGCGACAATTTCTGCGTCATCGGTTATACCGTTAGCGAATGTCACTTTAACCGATTCCGCCTCTGCCACTATGTAACCCGCAGTTGCAATAAGGCCGTTCGAATCAAGAACAACTCCAGTGCCTTTGCGATCTTCTCCAAATGTCGACAAGGTCCGCGCTCCCTCGCGTGCCGTGGCTTCAACTACCACTACCGAGTGCATAATCTTTTCCACAGGGTCTGTTGGCTTTGGCAGTGCTTGTCCTAGTGCAGGTTCGGCATCATCCGAAACCGCTGGATCACCTAATAATGGAGCGTCTGCGGCGGCATTAGGGTCTGAATACGTTGCGAATGGTTCGAGCAGCGGATCTGCCCACACAGCACTCACACACAGGAAAAACCCACCTGTTACGCCCAAAACAGTATGCTTTACGTATCTGAGAATAGCCATTGACATGTCTGAACCCTATTTGCTTGCCGCAATTGCGGCGAATCAAACAGAAGTAGCACCCTGCATGCCATTAACCCTATTTGGCAGTATCTCGCCGATCAGCGGCTCAAGATCGCCTTTAAAATTCCAAAAAAAAGGGCCGCTTGCGCGGCCCTTCTTTAGATTGCTGTAATCAGCAATTACTTCTGAACACCCAACTTGTTAAGAGTATCCATGGTTAAACCACCTGTTGGTAGACCACGAGCTCGCTGGAAACGCTCAACAGCAACCATAGTCTGACGACCAAGCACACCATCGACAGGACCAGGGTTGAAGCCTGCTGATGCTAGTGAGCTCTGAACATCCTGGATCATGTTTGTGCTCATGTTTGTTTCACACAATACAGAAGCCCACTCTAGACGCTCACCAGAAACTTTAACTCGACGAGTTACAGTATCAGTTACAGCAGGAATCGCTGAACGCATTTCTTTAGCATCTTCAACTAGACGACGAACTTTCTTAGTCTCGTACTTAGCAGGAATCTCTACACGCTTAACAGATGCAGGAGTCTTAACTACTTTACGTGAAACGCTAGCCATCTTCGCTGGAGTTTCTTTAAGGCAGATAGTGTTACCAGTTAGCTTACCAAAGTTACCGTTTGCACCTTTTGGCTGCCATGTGTGAGAACCACCAGACTGCATTGCACGCTTAGTCACTTCTTTGTACTTAGCAGGAATTGCAACGCGAGTTTCAGAAGCATCAGAAACTAGCTTACGAACACGGATAGTGTCGTAGCGTGCTGGTTCTTCCATTACTTTTGTAGAAGCAGGTGCTTTTAATATACGCTTGCTTAGCGTTTTATATACTGCTGGAATTTCAACAAGACACATGATGTCACCGGTGCTGTGGTCGATTTTTTCAACCGCGCCACGACCTGGCTTCCATACAGTTTTTGCATCTTCAACTTTTACACGCTCTTGTCTAGTTTCAAATACTGCAGGAACTTCAACAAGCTTACGTGAAGCAGGAGCAACCATTACACGCTGCTCAACCCACTCATATTTAGCAGGGGTCAATCTGATATCTTCAGAAGCTTCAGAAACAAGAACACGCTCTGTAACTGTGCTGTACGTTGGAGCTGCAAAGTGTTCATTGAAGCACTGACCGGGGCGCGCGCTGTCAACGTTTGCGCCACTTGCGCGAGCCATAGCCACTAGTGCTGAGTCTGCACCAACAGAGCTGTTTGGTGAACCCATTACCCACGAGGTAGATGCAGGAGACACTTCATAAGTTTCGCTGTCAGTGCCAAAAGTTGCAGGAATAACTCGAAGTTCAGTTCCAGCTTCACTTACAAGAACGCGTTCTTCAACAGTCTCGTATTTTGCAGGAATGATCTTTACAGCTTCACTTGCTTCTTTAACAATGATGGTTGAGCTTTCAGTACGGTATTGGGCAGGGATTACGACTTTAGCGTAACACTCACCTGGCTTTGCATTTGGAAGAACATTAGTCATGTCATCCATGGCAATACCGACACTTGCGGTGCTAGCAAAGGCACCTAAAACAGCTAGCTTTAATAAGTTTGTTTTCATTTATAGTATTCCGATTTTGTAAAAATTCAACTGCCAGTATTATTCAAGTACATAAGTGAACATACTCGCGTTACAGTGTGTTACAGGTGTCTTGAGACTGCACCGGAACAACAAGTACGCACCGGTTACGCTTATTAGTGACCATCACTAAAAAATCTTGATACAAGAGTGCGTTTATTCCTGCAAGGCTACATTTGTTTTACCAAAAACAATCACTTACATGTGTTAAACAATGTATGCAATATAGTTAACACGCATAGGTGTTTGCATAATTTTGGTAATGACAAACAAATGACTTCTGCTTACAGCCCCAGGGCCCTTTGTTAATCGCTATAAAACAGGCAAGTTGCCCGCCAATAACAGGTCGATATGTATCCGTATGATTACTAGGATATCAAAGTTAACAAAGTTACTTTTACTAAGCATAGGCGTGTTTGCATTGCTTGCATGGTTGTTACTAAAAAACTACTTCACCAGCGCACAACAGCTGTCTGTAAAACCGCCATTGCAGTATTCCAAGGTGGAACTAAAAGCATTAGATAGCAGTATTGGCATGCATACCAAGCTGCCTTTCAGTTCAATTATCGCAGCCGCCGAACACGCAACCGTTAATGATCAAAGCGGCAAAGGCGAAAAACAAACATGTAAAAAAATCTTAGGCGCAAAGGTATGTGCAACTTTGCAATGGCAGTACACTATTAGTAGAGACGGAAAAGTAGAAGTTAATGCCATTGATGAGCGCTTACAGCTCAGGCTACCCGTTAGTTTTTCGGGTGTAGCAAGTGTGGATGGTAACGGCGGGAAATTACTCGGCCTTCGAAATAAAGATATTACCGGTAAGCTCACGCTTGTGGCAGATCTAGACTTTACTATCGCACCTAACTGGTGCCCGAAACTCGAAAGCGACCTGAGCTACGTTTGGGTCTCAGATCCCAAAATACGGCTTGTAGGCAATATACGTATTAACTTACGCAAGTCTGTTGATAAAGCCCTGCAACGTAAATTAAAAGATTTACAGTCTACATTTTCGGAATTGATTGATTGCGATGAATTCCGCCAGTCTGTGGCTGAACAGTGGCATGTGCATACCCTGGATGTGCCAATCAATAAAAACAGCACCAGCCAATTACACATCACGCCGCTCAATGCCTCGATATCAGAGATAGGAATCGAGAGTGATCATGTGGGTATTGCATTTGAGCTAGGTGCAACCATCAAGCTACACGATGACACTCATCAAGCAGTACCAGTAACTGCTCTACCGGATTTACGCCCTTCTGTGGGAAGCCCGGGCTCAGTGGAATTCAGTTTGTTATTAGAAATACCTTATCAACAACTCACTGACACTATAACGCCCAAAGTGGTTGGCAAAACCTACTCATCAAAAGACGCATCAAATGTCATTGCTATTAACTCAATCGAACTCTACCCCAGTGGGGAACTACTGACCATTGATGTCGGCTTCTCAGCAAATATATTCAGATATTTTGAAACTCAGGGCAATATTTACATTACTGCAAAGCCTATCGCAGACCCTCACAGCAACACACTGCGTTTAACGGAGCTGGCCTTCACGCGCAGTATGGATAGTAAAGTTATGTCAGCACTTACCACGGTGTTGCGACAGAAACTGTTAGCGGCTCTAGTCGATGCCTTGGTTATTGATCTTGGCCCCTCCCTGCGAAAAATCGAAGACTCTGTCGCGAAGTCACTTTCAGACCCTACTAAAACCGCTGGAATCCCCGTTGATGTAGCACCGCCGGAAGTTCGGCTCATGGCACTCAACCCGCAGGCCGATGGGATCGCAGCAATCGTCCATTTGTCTACCAAACTAAATGCCACTATTGCGGAAGATGTACTCATTCGTTAACAACTACTATCAGCATCCGATCCATATATAGGGCATCGGACCACTACAGCATCTGATAAAATGAGCGGATGGATGTCTCTCATATACTTGATTCGCTAAATACCGAACAGCGCGAAGCCGTTTCCGCTGAGCCCGGCCCGTTACTCATTCAAGCCGGTGCCGGCAGTGGCAAGACTCGTGTGCTCACGCACCGAATTGCCTGGCTTAACCAGGTTGAACAAGTATCACCGTTCGCTATTTTGGCAGTGACCTTCACCAACAAGGCAGCCGGCGAAATGCGTGCTCGAGTAGAGGAGCTACTAGGTACCTCTATTGGGCCCATGTGGGTCGGCACCTTCCACGGCTTGTCACACCGGTTTCTACGAATGCATTGGAAAGAAGCCAAGCTGCCGCAAACCTTCCAAATTCTGGACTCAGAAGATCAGCGCCGGCTGGTACAACGCTCGATTCGGAGTCTAGATCTTGATGAAGCCCAGTGGCCACCACGCAATGCCATGTGGTACATCAACAATAAAAAAGACGAAGGTCTGCGCCCGCAGCACATTCGCGACGATGACGACCCAACCGAACAACAAATGATACGCATCTACGAGGCGTATGAAACTGCCTGCCAGTTAGCCGGTGCAGTTGATTTTGCAGAGCTATTATTGCGCGCCCTCGAAACCCTGCGCGACAACGAAGAACTACTAACGCACTACCAAACCCGATTCCAACACCTGTTAGTAGATGAGTTCCAAGACACCAACTCTATACAATACGCCTGGCTACGCTTGTTAGCGGGTGAAAAAGGTAATGTCTTTGCAGTCGGTGATGACGACCAGTCGATCTATGGCTGGCGTGGTGCAAAAGTTGAGAACATTCTCAATTTTGAGCACGACTTCCCTGGCACTAAAGTCATTAGGCTCGAGCGCAACTACCGCTCTACTTCCACTATTCTAAATGCTGCCAATGCACTAATAGAAAACAACGAAGATCGACTTGGAAAAAATCTCTGGACCGACATTGGCGACGGTGACCCGATTACTTTTTACAGTGCCCATAACGAAGGCGATGAAGCGCGATTTATTATCGAACGCATTTTAGAACACGTACAAGTCGGTGGCGCACGAGCAGAGACTGCGATTCTTTATCGCTCTAACGCTCAGTCACGCGCGATTGAAGAAGAACTCATCCGAAGTGGCGTGCCGTACCGCGTCTATGGCGGCCTGCGCTTTTTTGAACGCATGGAAATTAAAGATGCTCTAGCCTACTTGCGTTTGATCAGCCTATCAGATGATGATGTCTCGTTTGAAAGAGTGGTCAACCAACCAACAAGAGGCATCGGTGAAAAAACACTGTCGCAAATTCGCGTTGTCGCAAAAGATGCCAACGTCTCTATGTGGCACGCTTGTGCAGAGATCCTTACCGCCAACGCATTAAAAGGCCGCGCCTCAACCGCAGTCAGCGGCTTCATGAGCCTGATAATGAAGCTGCGCAAAGAAACAGAGGGTATGTCGCTGGACAAAATGATCAATCATGTTGTCGAGCACAGTGGCCTGCTGGCGCACTATAAAAAAGACCGCACGGAAAAAGGCGAAGCACGAGTAGAAAACTTACAGGAACTTATCGGCGCTGCGATAGACCCGCCACCAATCCCTGAAGATATGCCTGACATGACCGTGTTAGATGCTTTTCTTGCCAATGCCGCCCTTGAAGCCGGTGAGCAACAGGGTGACGAATGGGAAGACTGCGTGCAATTAATGACCATGCATTCGGCCAAGGGTTTAGAATTTCCGATGGTTTTTATCACCGGTATGGAACAAGGCCTGTTCCCAAGTAAAAGATCCATTGAGGAATCTGGCAAAATAGATGAAGAGCGACGCCTTTGTTATGTTGGAGTTACGCGCGCAATGAAAAAGCTGTACTTAAGTATGGCAGAACATAGAAGACTCTACGGCCGCGATCACTTTAATATCGCCTCAAAATTTATTTCAGAAATTCCTTCTGAGCTGATACAAGAAATTAGACCACGCATGCATGTCACGCGGCCAATGGCAGCTCCCGCAGCACAAAGACCGAAAATTCGTGAAGATAACAACACCGGCTTATCCGTTGGTCAACGCGTTAAGCACAGTAAGTTTGGTGAAGGCGTTGTAACCGACTATGAGGGGCAAGGCGCACATGCAAGGGTGTACGTAAACTTTGAAGAGGCAGGCAGCAAGTGGTTAGTAATGGCTTATGCAAACCTTGAAGTGATGAATGTTGCCTAAACGTTTGCAAGGTTCTAACGCTGCTTTTCTTTTTTGCGTAGTGCCCTAATTACAAGTTTTCCTTGGGCCACTCCGCGTCTGGCGCTGTCTCTATCATTTAACAGTAGTTACTTTCATTGGATTAATTGATCAACCATTTTTTTTCAAGCAACTCCTGCCTTGTGATCTCGATGCTACTCAAACAGTTGAGTGGCCTATAGATCAAGGATTAGTGGCTTATCTGATTGTGCGGGAACTGCACAGCATATCAGCACCTCGCCGTCTTCAGTTTCTATTTTAGGAGCTGTTTTGTACCCCATTTCACCAGACAAAACCCGCACCGCACAGCTGCCACACGCACCTCTGCGGCAGCCATAGTTCGGTGTCAGCCCATGGGCTTCAGCAAATTCCAGCAGCGTGCCATCATCTGTTGTCCAGGCTTGTTATAACTTAGCCTTGTCAAAACTGACTTCTGCTTCATCTACCGTCTCAAATCCCGGTGCCGTGTTGTTGGAATCTTTTGTTTCAATACCAGTCAGTGATGCAGGACCAAAACTTTCAGCATAAATATTTTCATCCTTTACACCCAGTTCAATAAGTAGTTCGTAAACTGCTTGCATAAAAGGCGGCGGACCAAAGAGATAGCAATCGTATTCAGCGAGCGCCGAGCGCCTGGGCTTGAGCTGAAGGCACACTGGTAAGACTACTTGCAGATTGGTCTATGCGCTCCGGGGGTGTTTATATTGTCAGCCCGCCAAGTCGGCTACGTGCCATTGCCGTGCAAGCATTTTTGGAAATGGCACAGCGAAAATAACAATCATAAAGTGATCGTTGCCGGATCACACTAAGCGTACAACTAATACTGTAATTTTTCACAGCTCATAATGTTACCAAGCCTACGGCTCATAATGCATCTGTGCCTTACGGCTCAAGCGTAACCTCAAATGTCACCTGATCACGCAGTGCTTTCGATTGTATATCCATTGCAAGTGTCCAGTTACCATGCATACTAAACAACAAGCCTTTGATTAAATATTTACCGCTACCCTGATACTGACTCACCTGTGGCTGCGTGGGTAAACCATGGCCATGCATTGGCATACCGCCACTTATAGCTATCCGCGCCGGGCTAACATGTTGCCCGTCTTTAGTGGTTACGTTGAGCTCCCACTCCAGGAATTCATTAATTTCGATCGAGTCGGTAGTTTGTGCATCGAGCGTTACGTTAAACAGCCCATTTCGTGAGGTCTGTTTCCAAACCGTAGTTTGATCCGTCACTTTCGAATCTGACGCTATTGAGGCAGCACCATCAGGGTTTGATTGGCTGTCTTCAGCTTGTAGTGGTAGCGAAAGCATGAGCCCTAACACCAGGGCCATGCCAACATTCGAACAATAATGTAGGCCTCTTAGGCCTGCTGATTGTCGCTTTAAGGTAGTAATCATACTGCAATCTGGATAATTCAAATAATGATCCACAGTAGCAATTTTTTGCCCAAGGAAGGCGCTGTACTACTAGATTGTATAAACCTACCTAAGGAATTCCTTCTCCAGGGTTTGAATAATTGCGCTCTAGGCGCTTTGCCCTTCTTCTTCGTATACTTCTTCCAAATCGTGTACATTTTCTGCGAATTGGTCTGACGTATCGGTAACGGTAACGTCGTTACCTGTTCTTTCAACTTCAGCAGCCTGCCAGCCTTTATCACTACGAGTTTGAATGAATTCTACTTCTTCGTCTTCATTCAATGACTTATAGCCTTCACCCATAATCGAGCGATAGTGTACAAATACATCTTCGTTGTCTTCGTTCAGGATAAAACCATAACCTTTGGCGTTATCGAACCATTTTACTTTGCCTACTAATTTTGCCACCTTAAATAACCTTTTTAATTTCTAAATTTCTATGCCTTGTAGGGCTACTGACACTACTAAATTTATAAGTAAACTTCTTACTGCCTAAAACTGCGAAACACAACTTAACATAGTCAAATTTCCCTGCCAATCCAGCTCTGACCATATAACTGCCAGACAGTTCAAACTGTGACACAGTGACCCCCTAGAAAGAATGCGTACATCTATCCCCTCTTGGCACTAAACTTCCATTTGATGGTCTCAACTTATCAATTGCCCGCTGTTTTCAGCCCTCACAGATGGACCTACTTACATGGCCACAATTTCACTACAGCATTGGAAAATCAGTGACTTAGATGCAGGTATTGGTGGTGGATAAATTACTGAATATTCTTCACACGATGCGATTTGATCACTGGCTGCACAGAAAGCTGCTTATCGCTAAGCGGCACAACAAACTGAGGGTACTTATTCAGGCGTCAATTTGCGTTTGCCTGAGTGCTGGCTGGCAAAACACCTTTGCTCAACAAGGTATCTGCGTCGCACCACAACGACCACAGTGCCCACAGCAGGTTGCAAGGGTGCCCCAACATGAATTCACTTTTTCGCGCCTGATCTTCGCAGACAATCCAGTGGCTGTTCACGAGCTGGGGGACTACGTTGGCTTCCCCCATTGGCAAGCTGACTGCTCAGACTCTGATCCGCACTTTATATCGGCACTCAAGCGGATGACCAGAATCGACACTAACAAGCAATCACAAAGCATTGCCGTTATGGATGAGTCACTGTTCGACTATCCCGCGCTGTACATGGTTGAAGCGGGATTCGCCTCTTTTACCGCACCTGAAGCACAACGTCTGCAAGAGTATTTATTGCGCGGTGGATTTCTATTAGTTGACGACTTCCACGGTAGCTACCAGTGGAGTAAATTTCTTGAGTGGATGGGCAAGATATTCCCCGACCGCGAGATCGTAGATCTACCCAAGAGCCACGAGATCTTCCATGTCCATTTTGATATCGACAAATTCGTACAGATTCCAGGTCTACGCGCGTTGTGTCTAAACAACGGTGCCACGTGGGAGCGCCCAATGAGTAAAGCCGGTGGCGTCATCGAGAGCAATAGCTCACGCCAGCAACCTGCCTGGCGGGCGATTCTTGACGACGAAGGCCGGGTCATGGTGATGATCAATTGGAACGTAGACTTAGGCGATGCCTGGGAGCATGCTGATATGGAAGAATACGCTTCAGCCTATACCTCTACGGCATATCGCCTTGGTGTGAACTACATGATCTACAGCTTAACGCACTAAACTGCAGTGACATCCGATCGGTGCCTATTCACGTGTACGTTTTTCCTGCTTACTTAACAGCAGTACTTTGGCATCTTCACCCATGTGCGGCTCGCCTCTTTGGCGCGCCAATCGCATTTGCTTTTCACGCTCTAAAAATCGCTCTTTCTGCTCTGCCGTGATCTCATCCCAACACTGATGGCACTGAGCGCCGGCAATGTATTTATCACTTAGTTTATCGGCTTCAGTGATAGGCCTTCTACAACCGTGGCATTGATCGTATGTGCCAGGTTCTAAGCGATGATTGACCGTAACGCGATCATCAAACACAAAACACTCGCCATGCCAGAGAGTTTTACTTTCAGGAACTTCCTCCAGGTATTTTAAAATACCGCCCTTTAGATGATAAACCTCTTCAAAACCCATCTGACGCAGATAGGCAGTCGATTTTTCACAACGTATGCCGCCGGTGCAAAACATCGCGACCTTAGAATGCTTTTGTTTATTTAAATTATTTTTTGCATACTCAGGGAAATCGCGAAACGATTTAGTATTCGGGTTTAGTGCACCTTCAAACGACCCTACTTCACATTCGTAATCGTTGCGCGTGTCTATTAGCAATACCTCTGGATCAGAAATAAGCTTATTCCAGTCACTTGGCTCGACGTAGGTGCCAGCGGCTTGTTGCGGGTCAATATTCTCAACCCCCATAGTGACAATTTCTTTTTTAAGCTTTACTCGCGAGCGTTTAAAAGGCAATTTCTCACTGAGAGATTCTTTACAATCGAGGCCTGAAAACTCCGGTACAGCACGTAGCCAGGTTAAAACCTCGTCAATACCTGCGCGCGAACCGGCAATCGTGCCATTGATGCCCTCCGTTGCCAGCAACAAGGTACCGCGAACTTTATTCGACAGCATCACTTCAAGCAGTGGCTCTCGCAAAGATTGATAATGATCGAGACGAACAAATTTGTATAACGCACAAACAACAATAGTCTGCATTGATGGATTCTCCTTCAGCTTGCCGGAACGTAAATCCGGTGCAATAAGATGCATATTGTATAAACTGTGGTCTGCAGTTTCCACCTATTAGCCTGGCAATAACCAAAGAGTAGATACGCCCATGCGAAGCCAAGAACTGCTTGATACCCTTATAAGCTATCCCACCGTCAGCCGCGACAGCAACCTTGCTCTGATCGACTTCATTCAACAGCACCTAAACGCTTTGGGCTACGCTTCAGAATTGGTCCATAACAAAGACAAAACCAAAGCCAATTTATATGCCGTAATTGGCCCTTCAGAGAAGCCCGGCGTGATGTTATCCGGCCATACAGATGTAGTGCCAGTTGACGGGCAAAATTGGTCTGCTGACCCATTCACCATGCGTGAAGATCACCTACGGCTCTATGGCCGTGGTACTTGCGACATGAAAGGGTTTATTGCCTGCACACTTGCAATGGTTGAAACACTAGAGCCAAAAAAGCTTGTTACACCGCTGCATTTAGCCTTCAGCTATGACGAGGAAATCGGCTGCATAGGTGTACGACGTTTACTTGAAAAACTGCAACACAATAAGGTCCAACCGCGTTATTGCATTGTTGGTGAACCCACCTTAATGCAGCCTATTATTGCCCACAAAGGCAAAACCGCCGCAAGAGTGCATTGCCATGGTGTTGAATGTCATTCAAGCCTTGCGCCACAGTCAGTCAACGCTATTTATTTAGCGTGTGAGTTAATCAATAAAATCCAACTGATGCAAAAAGACATCATTGACAACGGCGCTCACGATACCGACTACGATATCTCACACACTACTCTACACGTAGGCACAATATCCGGTGGCACAGCGTTAAATATAGTACCTAACTATTGTACTTTCGATTTCGAGATTCGCAATCTACCAATAGATGATCCACAAGCCATACTTAATACCATTCAAAGTGCCGCTCACGATATAACTTCCGCGCTGACTAAGACCCACCCCAGTGTAAAAATTGAAATTGAACTACGCAACGAATACCCGGCACTTGATACGGGCACAAGCAGCGATATCGTCGAGTTTATAAAACAACTCACAGGCGCCAATGCATTTAGTAAAGTCGCGTTTGGGACCGAGGGCGGACTGATCTGTCGGGAGCTAGGCGTTGAAACTATCGTGCTTGGCCCAGGTAGTATTGAGCAGGCGCACAAACCTGATGAATATATAGCGATCGATCAACTAAGTCGTTGTGATGTATTCTTACAGCGTCTAAAAGAGGCAATGTATAGTCAATCAATTACAGCATAAAACGCTCATTCCGAAACAGGCAGTCCGCTTAATAATTACCATGACAGATAACATGAAAAATCAACGCCTTAACCAACTTGATATCGACTTCGTGCGCAGTTGTTTTCCAACCTTTGAACAACCTCTGGCCGCCAAGACCGCGTTTTTCGAAAACGCCGGTGGTAGTTATGTAGCAGGCCCGGTGCTAGATCGCTTAATGCACTTTTATCTAGTCAACAAAGTCCAGCCCTATGGTGCAAGTGAAATTCTAAACACCGCTGGTGAGCAAATGGATGCGGGTAGAACAACAATGGCAGATCTACTTGGCATTGCCACAACCGATCTAACCCTTGGGGCTTCTACCACCCAAAATTTCAATACACTTGCAATTGCCTGTGAGGGTTTTGTGAGTAAACAATCAGAGGTGATTGTTACCAACCAAGATCACGAAGCCAATATTGGTGCCTGGGAAAGGCTCTGCAAACGCACGGAAGCAAAACTAGTTGTATGGGAAATCAATCCGGAAACCGCAGAACTTGAATTAGATTCTTTTCGAGCTTTACTCTCGACTAATACCGCCATTGTCTGCATGACGCATAGTTCCAATATTATTGGCACCATTAACCCGGTTGAGCAGGTGATTGAGCTTTGCCGCGCCAATAACACCCGGGTGGCAATCGACGGTGTATCGTTTGCACCACATCAATGGCCAGATATTCCAACTCTCGCACCCGATGCTTATTGTTTTAGCACCTACAAAACCTATGGGACTCATATGGGTGTGATGTTTACCAGCGAAGACTTCAGAACACAACTAACACCGCAATCTCACTATTTTAACGAGCGCTATGCAAACAAGTTGCTCGACACTACTGGCCCTGATCACGCATCAATTGCGGCGTTAGCAGGATTAGGTGAATATTTCAGTGCCAGTCACTCACATCATTTCGGAGTCAGTGATGTAACGCTCTATGAAAAAGCACTGCAAATCTCTGCTCTCATGCACGCGCACGAAACAGAATTATGCAAACACCTACTAGATGGCATCGTTGATTTGCCTATTACTATATTAGGTCGTAACAACACTGACGGGCGTGAAGCCAATATTGCATTAACCTCAACCAAATATACCTCAGCCGAGCTATCTGCGCACTTAGCCAAACACAATATCGCCGCGGGCAATGGTGATTTCTATGCTACACGGTTACTTAAAAGCGCAGGCATAAACGACACCGAAGACGGCGTACTGCGAATTAGCTTTGCGCACTACAACAACATTGACGATGTCAATCGAGTCATTGCAGCACTAAAGGAAATTCATTAGCTTAAGAAGCTTTACACCTAAGACCCATGATCGAATTTTGAGCTCACACTGTCGCTTGAGGTAAACTGCCTATTATCTGGAAATATTGGAATACCCATGAACGAGCTAATCATAAAACTCAAAGGTGAAGTCACCGATACCAACTTTGACGAGTGGAAAAACGAGCTGATCGCACGGGTAAAAAATGTCAATACAGATCTGGTCAAAGACGAAGACTTCGCCAACGCCGAAGACGATGTAAAAGCCATTAAGGCAGGTGAAAAATCACTAAAAGCGGCAAAAGCCTCGGCGCTGGAACAAGCTGATGAGATTCAAAAGCTCTTTGCCGCCATTGATGAAGTCTCAGAAGAAGCCAGACAAGCGCGACTCAGTCTCGAGCGGCAGATTAAAAAACGAAAACTTGAAATCAAAGAAGAGATTATCGATAGCGGATATGAAGCCATCGAAACCTATTTGAGCGAGCAAAGTGAAGCGTTGCAATCACTCAACCATTCATGGCTTGACCGGGATTCAATCGAAGAGGCCACCAAGGGCAAGCGAACTTCCACCAGTATGCAGAAAGCAGTCACGACACTGATGGTGAAAATAAAAGGTGAAATCGCAGACCGCGAAGAGCAGATCAAAGAAAACCAACAAACGCTTAAACAAATAGATAAAAGTTACAGTGCTGTTTTCCAAGACGACGACACACTGGTTCTTTTAGACGCTGACGAACTTACCGCCACTATCGATGAGCGGATCGAATTTTTTGAAGCAGAAAAGAAAAAACGAGCACCTGAACCGGTAGCCGAAGTGGCCGTCACTGAGGCAGAAACTCAGTCAGATGAAGAACCCGAAGCAAATGAAGAAGATGACAGTGCGATTCACCCGGCAGATGAATCGCATGTAATTTCTATAGAGGTTTTCGCGCAAGTAGATGCAGCACAAGAACTATTCGATGAAATCGACGATCGCTATTCTAATCGTGAAATCGTGGGTGAAATCAAGCTTAGCTAGTGTCCGTCCATAAACAGCGCGTAGCGAGGTTGTTCCAGGTGCGTGAGATTTTGCCTACTACATGTAGGCGTTTAGTCATTCTAAATAACTACATGTAGTCGGTAAAAGATTGCGCACCTGGGGCGACCGCAGTAGCGTTCGTTAATGGGTGGGACTAGCTAGCTAGTGCCAAGTTTTGCAAGCTCAGATGCAGTATGGCGTGCACCCGCCATGGCAAAGCCATGCTCAGATGCAATATGGAACATTGTCACGCCCAGCTTGTTTAGAGCAGCTGCCGTACTGGTATCGGGTGCGAAAGTAATGCAGCATTTGTTGTTTGCTTTAGTGGCTACCCCAACTTTGGCAATCGCATCTCTGACGAGCTTATCGTTGATATCCGTAACACCATAACAAACAGCTAAATCTGCAGGCCCCACAAATAAGGCATCAACCCCTTCTACTGCTGCAATATTCTCGCAGTCATCTACACCTTCAGGTTCTTCAATTTGAACAACCACAACAGTATCGTCTTGGCTTTTCTGCAATAGCTCTGGCATTTTCCTGGTAGTAAAACCCGCCCAACGAGTTGAACCTGCATAACCACGACCACCGTGCCCAAAACGCGACCACTGCGCGACTTCTTTTGCCTTCTCAACGGTATCAACGTGGGGTACAACAACACCTGTAGCACCACTGTCTAAGACCTTAAGAATTTCATGCCGCTCACCAGAGGGCACACGTACTAAGGTTGGAAAATTCAAGGCGTTAGCCACAGCAAGGCAGGCATCAAGACGACCACGGTCATAAGGTGCGTGTTCAGCGTCAATCGTTATATAGTCGAGACCGGACAGCGCCATAATTTCGATGATGTCGTGCGATGGAGTTTTAACGAATGTTCCGCTAAGAATATCGCCACGCAGCATTCGTGTACGTAGACTGTCTGTCATTTGAATAACCTTTTGTGGGTTAGCTATAGTTATAAATTAATACCTTTGGAGCAAAGTATTGTGCTGAATGCAAATAGTCAACTATTTATAGGGAATTGCCGTAATTGGCTATCAAAAAATCCTATAAAGTGGAAAATATTTTGTTTAGTCTTTTCGTTGTACACACTAAACGCGTGCAGTGGGGGTAGTCAGAATTTTTCGCAATTTCCAGGTTTTAGCGAATACTTCGCCGCGAATACACCTAACGATCAGCTACCGACAGCCGACGAAATAGCGCTACTGGAAAAATACAAACCGACCCTATACAAAGCTATAGATCAAAGAGAACCCATAGACTTCTATAAAGACTATATCAGTCACGGAGAATTATATGTCTCAGGCAACAAGATCACTAACAACGTAACTGCCGAAATTCTAAACCAGTACTCGGATTATCCCGACACGGTTTTTAAATATACCGGCAACTATAAAGAAAAAGGTACAACGGTACTCTACGGCCGTATTGATCGACAGGCAGTTGAACATAACGGCGCACAGCATGACATCACCTTTTTAACCTATAACCTGGTTTTTCCCGTTAGTGGGATTTTAAAAGATTTAGGTTTATTAAAATCAATTGGTCTAGGCATCGGTGGAAACTTAAACGACTGGCATCAGCTTGATCACTATGTTGGTGTGACAGTGGCGCTACTAGAAAATACGCCTGTTGCCATGACTTTGCAGCAACACAATTACCACACTACGTATCTAATAAACGATGCAAACCCAACTATTGCTGTTGATATAGCAGTACGTTCAAACGAAGTCTACCGGCACACCGAAGGGCAAACGAAACATCCTGCAGTAGGGTTTCTATCTGGTGACAATATAGAGTTTTTAACTACCGGTAAAAATAAACCAATAATGGCTGGTTTTGATGTAACCAATCCACAGGTAGAGGTGAGTTATGAGTTGCTCTTTCTCCCACCAAACGATGCATTCTATCAATTCAAAGGCTACTTGGGAAAACATAGGCTGCTACCCGGTCGCAGCGGCCCACCAGGTGCCGACTATGCTACATTACCTGGCCTTATGCCACGGGCTTATCGCTTGTTTACAGGCTACCGTTCTACTGATGTAGAAAAAGAAGCAGAATTATTCAATGAATTGTTTGATTGGGAGAACATCGCAGTACGTGAAAACGCCATTGCACCTTTTCAAGAAAGATTCTTTGACGCAATTAGTCAGTAATATTTTATTATGCCGGCGTTTCAAAACCAGTTAGCGGCATATCATCACTTCGCACCAACCAGTTGTCTGCAGGGTAGTGACAACTACCATCAATTACATGCAGTGTGTAAGCATGGCGTGAATTATCAGAACGATTAGCACCACTTAGATGCGGCAGTTTTCCGTGTAGCAATACCAACGATCCTTTTTTGGCTTCAAGTGCTACAGCCTGAGCCTTCCAATCCGGCTCTTCAATAGCAGTGAACGTTAGATCACCATTATCATTGCGGTGGAAGCGTTCTTTCAAAGGACCTTTATGTTCGCCAGGTAGTGCATACATGCAGCCGTTTTCAACAGTGGCATCTTCAAGTGCCACCCAAAACCCGGTACAACTTAGTGGGTCGGTATATAAAAAGGTACTGTCTTGATGGCAGTTAACTTCACCGCCAATACGCGGGGATTTAAATATATACATCGACTGCAGAAGTTTAGGATCTGTATAGCCGATCTGCTGAGCTAATCGATTTAATTTATCTGATCTTGAGAAGCGACTAAATACCGGATCAAGATCATGTAAGGCATGGCCTATTTTATTCACTGATTCAGTCGCGGGATACTTTAATTCACCTGACTCGTTTAGCGATTCTGATTCCAGGAAAAATCGTATTTTATCGCCGGAAGTTTGGAAGTATTCATCTTTTGCGTGACTGTGAGCGGTGGTAGAAAATACACTGCTGAGCGCTGTAATATCGGTTTCCTCTATTAAATGATTTGCACGCTCGCGCAGGCTGTCGCATTCTGTATTACTGAAAAATCGCTCAAGCACCAAATAGCCATCACTGTCGTAGGCGGTCAGCATTTCTGAACTTAACGTTCCATCGTTTGCACACTCAAACCGTTTCATTTTTTTGACCCTGTCTATCAGCTGATTACAATACTGCTTTTCAGTTAGAATACAGGCCCTTTCAGATCAAATCCAACTCAGATCACGCCATGCCAGATCTTTGGAAATCCTTAGCGGTTAATCAAACACTCGCTCAAGATGCGCTGAAATTAGAGACTATTCAATCGCTTTGGAGCGGTTACGGTGAGATTTTTCGGCTACAACTGATTCCGGAGTCACTCGGTAGCCTTATTGTTAAGCAGGTAACACCACCAACCTCAGAACATCACCCGCGTGGTTGGAATACCGACCGATCACAGCTACGTAAACTGCGCTCTTATGAGGTGGAAAGTTATTGGTATACGCAGTGGAGCCAGCACTGCAATGACCAGTGCAGAGTCGCTAAGCATATAGGTTCAGCAACCGAGAATTGTCACAGCGTTATTCTTCTAGAAGATCTTGACGCCAGTGGCTATTTTCAGCGCCACTCACAACTATTACCAACACAAGCCAAAACTTGTCTTAATTGGCTTGCGCATTTTCACGCACAATTCATGCACTCAACAGCTAATGGTTTATGGCCTATTGGAAGTTATTGGCATCTGGATACACGCCCTGATGAATACGCCGCAATGAAGCCTGGTAAAATTAAAACCCATGCACACAAGATTGATCAGCTGTTAAATAACTGTGAATATCAGACAATTGTGCACGGTGATGCAAAGGTCGCAAACTTTTGCTTCAACAAAAACAGCACAAAAGCCGCCGCGGTAGATTTTCAATACGTTGGTGGCGGATGCGGAATGAAAGATGTTGCGTATTTTTTTGGCAGTTGTTTTAACGAACATGAGTGCGAGCAATATGTACCCGCACTTCTAGACTACTACTTTGATACTCTTTCAGATGCTTTAACTGATAGAGATATCAATACACTTACGCTTGAAGAAGAGTGGCGAAAAATGTTCGCACCCGCGTGGACTGACTTCCATCGGTTTTTACTGGGCTGGATGCCTGGACATGCAAAAATACACAGCTATACCGAATCTTTGGCATTAGAAACGCTTGCTTTAGTTGAGGGCCAAAACAAGTAGCCCTTTAAACAGATTACGCAGTCGGATCTTCATCTGTGTTTTCGGTTTCCTCTTGCAACTCATCTAACTGCTCTTCTGATTTATCGAACCAAAGACGAGAAACATAGTTATCTTTAGGCCATTGAAGTTCAAATAAGCCAAGCTTTACACCAGTATGACGATCTTTAAGCGATATAAATATTTCCTCTGCTTTGGCTGTATTGCCAAGCTCGTGTTGCGCTAGACCCTGACTATACATTGCCGTATCAATATAACTGCTATCCGGGTGTTCATCTTGGAGACTCTGTAAATTATCGTACGCTAACTGGTACTCAGCGTGATCCACCATCTGAATATAAGCGCGCATGTATTTAGCATCGTCTACTAAATAGCTATCACCGTGTTGTCTGAGTAGTACATCTAACAATTGCAATGATGCGTATGTATCTCCATCATCGCGCTTGTCTAGTGCTGATTTATACAGCCCAAAGTCACTGCCTGCACCGTATATATCTGCCTCTTCCAGCAATGGTAGCTTTATCATTGCACGTGCTTTATTGCCGGTTGTGGCACCAGAATTCAGATATTCACGATACATACTACTAGCAGTAACATAATCACCTGCTTCTTCATATTCATGCGCCGAGTAATAAAGCGACTCCACCCGGTTTGATCCAACGCCAATAATGGTTTCATAATCAATATCAAGTGACGCTGTTCTTTGACCACCACCAAGCGGTGAAAATGCCACGTCGATTTCTAGATCATCACCCGGTTCCAACACCATACCTTGTGGAAATTCAGATAGAAAATCCTCTGGGTTTTCACCTGAAATAACTATGTTATTAATTGGGTAGGTATCGACACCAACGTTGGCAATTCTGAACATTTGCGCCGTACGGCTGCCCACATCTTGCACACCGTATCGATAATCGGATAACGAGACCTTTAAACCGCTAATCTCTTCAAGCACAGCTGTATCTTCATTGCCACCGGAGCAGGCAGCAAGCAGCGCTACAGAGACAAACACCGCAACAGTATTAGCTCGAAAGAATGAATTTCTTTTAGTTGTCATGTCTAATCAGTACCAGCTTGAGCAGTGGATTGTCTTACCAACTAGAGGATTAAGCTGACGCGTCAGCGGTTTTGAAAAAATCCAATGCTTCACGGCAATTCTGCAGTGACTCCGAAACATCATCAGCATTGGCTGCTGGTTGATGTTGCAGTTCTTGTAGAGCATCCATCTGGCCTTTAGCATTTGCGATTTGGCGGTTAATGCTAATTACTGCCGATTGCAATGCATCTGATACATCTGCAAATTCTTTGTCATCATCTGCACGCAGACGAACGTTAAGATTGCCGGCACCAATCTCGTTAAGCGCACGCTTAACTGCTAATAGCGGTGTACCTAGCTTTCTTATAATGTACATGCTGATCATGCTAGTGACTAATACGTTAACCACAAGCATCATGACTATCCAACGTCCAAGAACGCTCGACATACTAGGAATCTGTTCGTTTAGCATGGCCATATCTTCCGACACAAACAGCATCGGAGAATTACCAGCCACCAGTTGACCGAGCATACTATGGTACATAGCAGCAAGCATGATCGTGGTGATCACTAAATAGAGTGTTGCAAACGCAATCACACGACGAATTTCTCGCGCCTGAAAAGTTTTATCTTTAATAAGCGCAAGTAAAAAGAAGGAATCCGAAGAACGAGCCATAATCGACAACCTTGTTAGATCTGGTAACTATCACTAATTTGTCGACTATTCTCAGCACAACTTGATCGCCATTTGATTGACCATTACCTAGTGATAGGTATCAATTGTGAACCGTGTCAGTATTGTGTGTAACAGGGCACTATCGGCCGAGGGGTTTTGGTTGATATTCGCGTGTTTTTTCACGCTAAATACAATGCAAATGGCGGAAGAACGTGGGAGTCGAACCCACTAAACACGTCTAACGCGTTTCATCGGATTTGAAATCCGTGCCCGTCACCGGATCGGGATGTTCTTCCTAAGCATTAACTATTGTCCGCTTTCTATCATGCTTCATTATCTCACACCAGCGTGATCATACGTCATTCTACTTAGAGACCGACGCTAACAGGTTTTTGTATACCTCTGGATCTGTTGCACCTTCACAGCCGAGCACTAAAATACGCGCGTCACTGTAATCAAATTGTTTGGCAGCAGCACTGGCCAAAAAGCCTGTTAATCCCGGTACCGCACACTCCCCTGCCTCGATTGCAACATCAGATAGTTTTCCATCAGCAAAAAGCTTCATTAGCGGTGCGACTTCGCTCTCGCCCAGTGTCATCACCTGATCACAGCAGCCTGACAATATTTGCCAAGCTAGCAGTGACATCTCACCACACGACAAACCCGCCATTACGGTTTCCTGACTTATCTCGACCGTGGCTGGCCGCGAGTCTCGAAAGCTCTGCAACACACACGCTGAGTATTCAGATTCCACTATAGTGATATGCGGCCTGTCAGCACCGTATTCCATCCAGAAACGTGCAGCGATGGCAGCTGCCAAGCCACCCACACCGGCTTGTAGAAATATATGAGTTGGCGCGACTGCCATTTGATCAATCACTTCACTGGCCAGAACCGTGTAGCCTGTCATCACATTTGCTGGTACCTCTACGTAGCCGTCAAATGAAGTATCTGACACCATTTGCCAGGCATTGTCAGAGGCATCTGTAACACAGCGCTTCACAGACTCATCGTAGTCACCATCAACACGAATAACTTCGGCACCCAGTGCTTGCATAGCTTGTTCTCGACCAGCACTCACTTCAGCATGAATATAGATCCGGCACGGACAGCCAGCGTTTGCAGCACCCCACGCCACTGATCTTCCATGGTTGCCATCTGTGGCAGTACATATCGTTATTGAATTGGCAAAGTCGGCTATTTTACCCCGCCTGATGTCGCCCAGTGCAACGCTCTTGCTGTGTTCTTTTTCATAGGCCACGGCCACCAGCTTCAGCACTGCGTAAGCACCGCCAAGCGCCTTAAAACTTCCCAGGCCAAAACGCAATGATTCATCTTTGTAGTAAATCTCACCACAACCTAAGTGCGTTTCAAGTGCAGACAAACGATGCAATGGTGTGGCTTCATATTCTGGCCACGAGGTGATTTCAGCCATCGCCTCATCTGCATCTTGCCTTGAGATCACCTTTTCGGCTGATGCTGAGTAGTCTGTGCGCTTTTGTTCTACCTCAAGCTGTTCCACCCATTTTACTTGGCTTGTAAATGTGTTGTCGATAGTCATTTGAACTGCAACCTTTTGCTATGGCTTAGAGTAAGCCGCTGATACCTGCATCCTGTCTCACTGGAGTGTTTGCAGCAAGCGGCAAAGATTGTTGTAACCGACAGTCAGCATTCCAGCCGGTCTATGGCATTAAAACTAAGCTGTTTGAGATCGGATCAAACGCTTTTGATCGACGCAAAAAACTCGACTATGTCTCTAAACAGACGATACCCCAGAACACCATCGCTGCTAATTAAATTTTTAATGGCGGCAATTTGACGCTTGATTTATAGGCAAAAAGCCCGACAAGACTCGCCCAACGATGAAAAATTTCCCCTCAAATAAACAACGAAAACAGCCTTGCCGTTGAATTGTCGCGAATTGTGGCCGATAGCCTTAAACAGGGGCGAAGACCTAGATCTTTGCGATTCAAGACTCGGAATATAAATGCCATATCAACACAATCTGCAACCCGACTTTGATAACGAGCCGGATTCAAAAAAGCTACCGTCAAACTCACTATCACACGAGATTGAGGAACTGCAAAACGGCATCAAAGTCGATTTTGATCAAAAGCTAAGTGAACTGTCTGATTTATTGCAACGCTTCAAAGCGCTAGTACTATCTACAGACAAAAAGGCAAGCCCTGAAGCAGCTAACGAACCGAATGCCTATAGCAGCAACCCAGACTGCGCACCTACACCACAAACTGTTTTCCAAACACAGGTGCAGCATGCAGAGGGTGCAAAGAAGAATTCGAATGTAGAAATCCCTTTTGAAAAAACACCAGGCGCTGAAGACAAAGAAGATACCCTGGAAGCCTGCAAACCAGTACCGACACTTTACACGGCAGAAACTGCAAGGTTTGAAAATGGTTTATATAAGCTAAACAGCCAGCTGTATAGGTTCCGTCTTGAACTTGATCAGGAGATGGAATTTCGTGAAGAACCTCTGCATGCGCACTTCAGCCAGCAATCTGAGCTATCTCAGATTTTACAGCAGATGAACGAACGTTCTATAGAAAAATTCCCGGGTCAATAATAGCCGCTAACTTATAAACGAACGCTCTGCGGTCGCCACAAGCACGCTACACGTTGTTTATGGATGGGCACTAGCTACAGATTTAAATGCTCGCCTCAAACTCCAAATAGAGGCGAGCAAAATCAACCATGCCCACAGCGGCACACCAAACAAACGAGCTAGGTTTGGCGATCCCAACACGGTCACGACTGTTGCAGATATAAATAACCCAGCTGAACAAATTGCATAGATTGTCGCATTGGCTATTGCTGAATGAGATGATTGTGCGTGGTGTTGTGAACGCGCAAAAGGTTGAGATCTAACATTTGAATTTAAGCCTTCTTGCAACCCTCCACTTTGTAAAAACTGATGAACAAGCCCAGGCATCTCTGGCAACATACGGCCCCACTCTGGAACATTCTTTTGAATCTCACGCAAAACTGTTAACGGGCTATTCTGTTCAATCATAAAGCCTTTTAACACTGGCCTTGCGGTCTTCCAAAGATCTAATTGCGGGTAAAGTTGCCGCCCCAGTCCTTCTATGTTTAGCAGCGTCTTTTGGAGCAGCACCAGTTGCGGCTGAACTTCCATTTTGAATCGACGGGCAGTTTGAAAGAGCCGCAACAACACCTGACCAAAAGAGATTTCTTCTAGCGGTTTTTCGAATATTGGCTCACAAACAGTTCGGATAGATGATTCGAATTCTTCTACTCGAGTATCTGCAGGTACCCAACCACTATCGACATGTAGGCGCGCGACTTTGTAGTAGTCTTGTTCAAAAAAGGCTAAAAGGTTTTGCGAAAGATAGTGCCGATCTTCTTCAGTTAATGTACCAACAATGCCAAAATCTACCGCTATATAAGTGGGATCAAGCGGGTTGTCTTCAGAGATAAAAATATTCCCCGGGTGCATATCAGCGTGGAAAAAATTATCTCTGAATACCTGGGTAAAGAATATATTCACCCCGCGTTCTGCAAGCTTTTCCAGATCATAGCCACGCGCTTTAAGCTCCTTTATGTCAGAGACTGGAATACCCCTTATGCGCTCCATTACTAATACATCACCCTGAGTATAGTCCCAGTATATTTCGGGAATATAAAGCTCATCCGAGTCACTGAAATTTCTTTTAAGCTGCGAGGCATTTGCCGCTTCACGCTGCATATCTAGCTCATCGTAGATGGTTTTTTCATACTCACTAACCACCTCTCTTGGGCGCAAGCGTTTACCATCTGACCAAAAAGACGCCGCCATATCTGCCATTAGATACATCAATGATAGATCGCGCGCTATAGTCGATTTTATACCTGGACGCAAAACCTTAACGACCACTTGCTCGCCACTGTGCATAACGGCTGCATGAACTTGTGCAATCGATGCTGACGCAAGTGGTGCGCTTTCAAACTGCGCAAATAGTTCTGTTACAGAGGCACCAAGAGAATCTTCAATACAGGTGATGGATTGACTTGATGGAAAAGGCGGCACTTGATCTTGCAGCAGTGCCAGTTCTATTGCTATATCGTCTGCCAAAAGATCACGACGTGTGGATAACATTTGGCCGAACTTTACGAATACCGGGCCAAGTTCTTCTAGCGAACGGCGTAGACGCTCCCCACGTGGCAGGCTTCTGGTTTTATCATTGCGCCAACGATCAGGTGAAATTGATGACAACAGTTTTAATACCGTAGACGGTTTACGGTCTAATAGCAGCTCGTCAATGCCGTAGGTAAGCAGAACCTTTTGTATCGTGTATAAACGTTTTATGCGGTTAAACACTAGCGCTTATTACCAACAGAGTTAGATGTAATCCGCGCTTCAAGGAGATCAACACGATCGCGTAGATCATCTACTTGCTCTACAAATTCTGTTAGCTCCCAATCATGCGGGACACTACCCGTTTCATCACGTAGGTAGTCAGCAGTGTTATCACGCACGCTATCTGTACGTGCACCTAACCATGCCTTAAAACTACGTGAGAACTTACCTAACTGGTGTGCCGCTGCGTCACCCGTGATACGGGATAGATGCTCTTCCCAGTCAACATCTATCTCTGTCAAACAGCGCGAGAATTGCTGCGCGGTAGCGGTATCGCCGGTAATTTTTACATCGCCATCAAAAATAGACCGTTGCCCTATAGCTTGTGAAATAAGTGAGAAAGGCCCACCACTAATCACGGCATCTGCAGTATCACCAAACTCTTCGACTACTTCTACGCGGTTTTCATTGAATATAAACCAAATATTAAGATCAAGCGCCTCTACTTGAAGGCAAATCACTTTACCACGCAAAGAGGCAATCCTACTTTTCGATTCGGGATCGAGTTCGATGTATTGATTAAACGCAGTCTGAAGCGCGACTGCTATGGGGCCAGGGAGATTCAATGAATTATCACTCAGGAAAATGTCATTCGCTACAGCTTAAAGCCTTTATGCAAGGCCACAACGCCACCCGTTAAGTTATGGTATTCACAGCGTTCAAAGCCTGCTGTCTGCATCATCTCTAAGAGCGTGTCTTGATCTGGGTGTTTGCGTATAGATTCTGCGAGATAGCGATAACTATCCGCATCATTAGCAACCAATTTACCCATAGCAGGCAAAGCATTAAACGAATATACATCGTAGGCTTTGCTTAGAACGGGCAGCACTGGCTTTGAAAATTCTAAGACTAATAATCTGCCACCGGGCTTTAAAGTATTAAAAATAGAGCCTAACGCGCGCTGCTTGTCGGTGACATTTCTAAGTCCAAAAGCCATAGTGACACAGTGAAACGAATTTTCAGCAAACGGTAGTTGTTCAGCATCTGCTAGTGAATAATGAACATTACCCACTATGCCTGAATCAATCAGCCGGTCGCGCCCTACTGTCACCATTGATTCGTTTATATCAGCCAGAATCACAGAACCCGTAGAGCCGACTCTTTCGCTTAGCTTGGCAGCGAGGTCGCCGGTGCCACCTGCTAAATCAAGTACCGATTGGCCTGCTCGAACACCCGATTGATTGATCGCAAATCGCTTCCATAACCTATGCACCCCGAACGACATGAGATCGTTCATGATGTCATAGCGGTCTGCCACGGAATCGAATACAGCACCGACCAGTTCTTTCTTTTTTTCGGATTCTACCGATTGAAAACCAAAGTGTGTTTTATCTTCCACTATTTTAGGCTCAGGTTTGGCTTGTGTTTTTTAGCTGGCGTACAAGGTCAACAAATTTGCAACACCGGCTCAAAGCATTAATCGCGGGATTTTTTGACTTTTCGCTGGTGGCCTGCAGCGACAAGTCTATCGAGATAATCTTGCCAGTAGCGCTCGTAGTTCACTCCTAGCTCATGCAAGTAGACCCACGTAAAAATGCCGGAATCATGGCCATCGTCAAAACCGATTTTTAAGGCATAGTTACCAGACGGGGTAATGCTGTCAATACCGACATCTTCCTTGTTTAGCTGCAGAACTTCTTGCCCCGGGCCATGGCCACGCACCTCAGCTGAAGGTGAAAAAACTCTTAAATACTCACAAGTGAGATTACACTCCAGACCATCGTCAAAGTGTAGTTCCAGCACACGGCTACGCTGGTGTAGCTTTACCTCAGTCGGTCTGGGAGTCGCTGTTGCTTTAGTGCCTGTGGTGGGCTTATTTATTGGTGTGCTCATGGCTCTAAGACTACAGGATGTATCGACTCAGGTCTTCATCCTGTGACAATTCGCCTAGATATTTATCAACATATTCTGTGTTTATCGAGATTTCAGATCCACTGTTATCAGAGGCCTCGTAGGAGGCGTCATCAAGTAGTCGTTCAAGCACGGTGTGTAGCCGTCTGGCGCCGATATTCTCGGTAGTTTCATTCACCTGCCACGCAACTTCCGCAATCCTTTTGATGCCATCATCGGTAAATTTTAGCGTGACATTTTCAGTCGCCAATAGCGCTTTGTATTGTTCTGTAAGTGAGGCATTGGGCTCTATTAGAATTCTTTCGAAATCTTCCACCGACAAAGCTTGAAGTTCAACGCGGATAGGCAAGCGCCCTTGCAGCTCTGGTATTAAATCTGATGGCTTGGTCATATGGAACGCACCAGAGGCTATGAAAAGAATATGATCCGTCTTTACCATGCCGTATTTGGTGCTCACGGTGCAGCCTTCTATCAGTGGCAGTAGATCACGCTGTACTCCTTCGCGTGAGACATCTGCACCACCGCCACCTGCATCTGATCGTCTTGAGACTTTGTCTATCTCATCTAAAAATACAATACCATTTTGCTCTACATTTTCGACTGCCAACTGTTTTAATTCGTCTTCATTCACTAAATTGCTCGCCTCTTCATCGGTAAGCAGTTTCATGGCTTCAGATATTTTTAGTTTTCGCGTTTGTTTTTTCTCACGCCCCAGATTTTCAAACATTCCTTGCAGCTGCTGAGTCATGTCTTCCATACCGGGTGGAGTCATGATCTCTACCCCGACACCCTGGGCGTTTAATTCAACTTCTATTTCGGTGTCGTTGAGATCACCTTCACGTAGTTTTTTACGGAACTTTTGCCTGGTATCAGTTTCTTTATCACTTCCATCACGCGCAGGTGGCAGTAAAATATCGAGTATTTTCTCTTCTGCAGCGTCTTCTGCACGATGGTGAACTTTTTCTTTTTCCTGTTCACGAGTTTGCTTTATTGCAGCATCGACCAAATCACGAACAATTGATTCTACATCGCGACCGACATAACCCACTTCAGTGAATTTGGTCGCTTCAACCTTAATAAATGGTGCGTTGGCAAGCCTGGCCAATCTTCTGGATATCTCAGTTTTTCCCACACCTGTCGGGCCAATCATTAAAATGTTTTTTGGCGTTATTTCATTGCGTAGGTCGGCCGATACTTGCTGGCGTCTCCAACGGTTCCGCAACGCTGTGGCCACTGCTCGCTTAGCATCGGCTTGTCCAACAATATGTTTATCAAGTTCTTGAACAATTTCACGCGGGGTCATGGTTGGCATGATGTTACCTGTGTCTAATCTGTATGGCAGTGATCTTAAAGCCACGTCATATGGGTTTTAACGAATAGTGTGTCGCTTTGACTATTTAAGCGTCACTTTTAAGAGTTTCAATGGTCAGAGAGCCATTCGTATAAATACAAATATCGGCCGCAATACCAAGGCTCTTTTCAACAATGTCTTTAGCGCCAAGTTCGGTATTTTGCAGCAAGGCCAAGGCCGAAGATTTGGCAAAATCACCGCCTGAACCGATCGCAATTAACCCATGCTCTGGCTCAATCACATCGCCGTTACCTGAGATCACTAACGAGCACTTGCTATCGGCCACCGCCAACAGTGCCTCTAAGCGTCTCAGCATTCGATCGGTACGCCAGTCTTTGGCCATTTCAACCGCTGCGCGGGTTAGATTGCCGCCATATTCTTCAAGCTTGCCCTCGAATCGTTCAAAAAGCGTAAAAGCGTCTGCAGTGCCTCCAGCAAAACCGGCTAACACGCGATCTTTATATAATCGACGCACTTTTCGCGCATTGCCCTTCATAATGGCATTGCCTAGGGTCACCTGACCGTCACCACCGATGACTACTTCATCACCCCGGCGAACGGATACGATGGTCGTACCTCGATATTGTTCCAATTCTTAATCTCCTGAACTCTTCTTGGCGCTAGTTTGCACTACACTAATTGTACTGGTTTAAGTACTTTTACTTAAACCTTAAGAATACGCACGGTTGTACCCACATCAACGTGCGGATACCAATAGTGGGACAAAGAGGCTATGTGGTCACGCAATGAGTAAAGTTCAAGAAGCAATAGCTAAAATCCGAAGTAAAGTGCGGCCAAACAACACACTTTCGGAACAGTTACGGATTCCGGTTCAGCAAGAGCACGAAAGCTCTTTATTTCCAGTCGAACCTTCCGAGGTTAAATCGTGGTTAATAGCCCATGGGGTATCGAATACCGCTACCAGCGTCAAAACCCTGATTCGAGCTGTACAGCACTGCAACCGCACAGTAATGCCACCGCTTCAGCGTCTGCAAACAATGGAGCATTTCGAAAAACCATTTTCAGAAACTTTACAATCACTCGATGTGCGCTACCTGCATCTGGCTTTTCCGATGGCGCAAGAGTCTGAGAACGCTTTTCAGCTGGCAGCTGTAATATGCCAGGAGATGGCCTATGGCTACAAGATAGCGTTGGTTGAATCAATGCGGACGCCAGGAGCGTCGCTCAGAAAAAAACACAAGCAGCAGTGTGTCTCTCTAGCTCTCGAGCATCTTAGTAATTTAGCGCTACGGCATGCGAAAATTTATAGGCCGTGGCCAAACAGTTTTTGGCAAGATACGAACACTTTGTATCAGATAGCTCAAGTTGACCGCACTGAAAAAATTAACAACTTAACCGTTAAAGAAAGCCTTCCACAACATGACAACAAACCACTATCTATAAGCAATCAGTATGCACGCCTTTGCGTTCTACATCTGCTAAACAATAACCAGTATCAAGCACAACAATTACAAGGCTTATACACTAGCTTAAGCCGATACTCTTCAGAGCTTACCTTGCAAACAACGCAACAAGGTATTGAGTCTGAAACTTTATATTGTGTCGGCATGAACAATCCACCGCTATTAGCCCAATTTTGTCACTACCAACCATCAGACAAACTGGCCTACTTTTCGATCGATAATCTTGTTAAAAAACTGAACGACTATTCACCGGTTGCCAACAGCCAACCTATCAAGATGCGGTCTTTACACAACAGATTAGAAGCACGTGCTGCACGCGACAAAGACATCGAAGCGGTAACTGGCATTAAAAATATTCATAAAGAGATCCTAAACCACCCACCTACGGATACAGCCGAATCTCAGTTTACAGATCTACGCGAACTAATCGCACAAGGCGGTGCAAGAAACACAGATCTACGACCCGCAAAACTCGGCGACAGCGCTTCTGAGTTATCGATTGAAAACGAAAGCAAACACGGTTACGGCTTAAAAATTTCAAAGGCCAATGGTCAGATACCTAAAGCGGCGGCACAGGTAGGGGAGTTAATTGGCCATAGTTATAAAAGCGACAATGGCGAGTTAAGCTGGTATCTAGGCCAAATCCGCTGGATGATCTCTCACCATGATAAAAGCCACTATTTGGGTGTTGAACATATTACCCAACATGCCAACGCGGTTGCCGTTTATCGGCTGCAAAAGGATAAACAAAACGAAAATATAGCCATAGACGGATTGTTAGCCAACTATCAGTTAGTCGATAGCAGAGCTAAAATGTTACTGCTGCCATTGCATAGGTTTAAGCCAGGTGAAACCGTCGGTTACCGCGACAGTCACGGATTTAACATAGTGAAATTAATAGAATGTGTAGAGCGCCACGGCAACTTTCAATGCTTTGCGATTATCACTATGACAAACGACGAATTAAGCGACCCGGTTGCAACAGCGCACAGCTAAAACCTGGCCCTGTTTGGCTGTTAGCCGTTGGCTTCTTCTTTTCCGTCTACGATATCCGTTAAAGAGGCATTCGACTTACGTGATGCCCTGGGGTGTGAACGCTCATAAACACGTGCTAAATGTTGAAAGTCTAAGTGCGTATAAACTTGCGTGGTATTGATATCAACATGGCCTAATAATTCTTGTACAGCACGTAGATCACCGCTTGATTCAAGTAAATGACTAGCAAATGAATGGCGTAATAGATGCGGATATACATTATGGGAAATACCGGTACGCGTGGCGAGTGTTTTAAGTCTTTGCTGTACACTGCGCGCTGATAATCGAGTACCTCGTTTACTTAAAAACAGGGCTTGATCAGTCGCTGCACCTTTTTGCAATTCCGCGCGCCGACTTTTCCATTCACTGACTGCATTTAAGGCCGCCTTGCCAACCGGCAGATTGCGAGCTTTGGAACCTTTACCCACTACCCTCACCATACCCGCCTGCATATCAATGCTATCAACATCAAGCTGAATAACTTCTGCGAGTCGTAAACCACAAGAGTAAATTAATTCAAACAACGCTCGATCACGAAGGATAAGTGCATCATCACCCTTCAACGCAAACAGGCGTTGGATATCTTCTATTTGTAACGTTTCGGGGAGCCCCGGGTGGTCTTTCGGTGCAGGTACATCCGCCACCGGATTAACTTCAATGTGCTTATGCTTAATTAAATACTTAAACAATGAACGCACCGCTGATAAGCGCCGTGCCAAACTTCTACCTGATAGACCCTGCCCGTGTTGACTTGAAATCACCGTACGCATGTTAAATGCATTGGCGCCGGACCAATCTGCCACTTTAAGATTGTTAAGCGCACCTGCGACCTCTTCCAGGTCATGACGATAATTAGCAACCGTATGCGGTGAATAGCGTTTTTCTATAGCCAGATAATTACAAAAAACTTCAATCGCATTATCAAAGTCTACCGCTTCATTGGCTTTGGCCTTAGCGCGGGCGTTTTGGCTTGTCACTGCTTACGGCTTACGTAGCGTGGCAAATGACTAGTAGAAAACCGCAAGTCTGGCACTTAACAGTGCACCAAATCGCGCTAGAAAATCGGTACCCATGTGAGGCGCGAAACGCTCGCGATCGGTGCTCGCAAGCGCTAAGTATCCAAATTCTGTTATTTTCTCGTCTGGCATGCGCGTAAGTTCTGCGCTGCCTTCATCTGAACTCACAATCGGCTGCACCGAAGTAGTGGTATTGGCCAACCTGATTATTGCTATCGATTTTATTTCAGACGCCTCTTGCGGAAAGAACTGCTCTACTCGATTTGAGATTGGATAACCGCAATACACAGAACGCCTGGAATGTAGATCTCTCATTGACGAACATTCCTTTGCATCAGCAAGTTTTACATAGTCTGATAATCCATCAGAGCAAAGATCTATCACGTCATTTTGTAGAATAACCGCTGTACTAAGCTGACAACGAAGTCTCTTTATCAGTACCGTTCTTGTAAAGGTGAATACCTCAGCCAGTGAGCCTGCAGACATCAAACCCATAGAGTAGTCATGCAGCAATTCTGACAAGTGATCATTTTGGTGTGCAACTTCGACAATTTCAGCAAGTCGATTTTGCAGTTCAGCAAATTGCTCACGCTGCAGGGATTGTCTTTTCTCAACCAAAGACACAGCACCGCGTTGATGATGCGGTACTTCAAGTTCCAATAGCAGGTGTGGGTTTCGGGCAAAGAAATCCGGGGTATCACGCAGATAGTCAGCTACATAACCGTCGCCATCAAACGCCTGTTCCTCTAGGACTAATGTGCTTTTATTACTTGTTATCATTGTTCTAGCCTGCCTTCAAATACCGTTTCGCTCGGCCCAATCATTTCAATCTGGGCATCGTTATCTAACCACTGAATTTGCAGTTCACCACCTGCAAGATGCACGCTCGCTCGTCGATCAAGCAATCCCTGAGCTACACCCACCACAACGGCTGCACATGCACCTGTCCCACAGGCCATCGTTTCGCCTACTCCACGTTCAAACACTCTTAATTGAATCTCTGAACGACTTACTACTTGCATAAAACCAGCGTTAACCCTATTCGGAAATCGCTCATGACTTTCTATCAACCGCCCAAGTCGTTCGACTTCGGCACGCTGTACGTCTTTAACTTGTGTGACCGCGTGTGGGTTCCCCACTGCCACCACTCCAAATTCCATATTCTGTCCATCTACTTCTATGTCGTAGCTGGTAGCTGCTGTATCAGCGACAAAAGGTATATGCGCCGGTTCAAAGCTCGGTACACCCATGCGCACCATGACTTGATTCGCCTCTAATACCGTCAGTTCGATCAAACCGCCTGACGTTGACACCGTGATGTCTTTTTTGCTTGTTAACCCTCTGTCTGTCACGAAGCGCGCAAAACAGCGAGCACCGTTACCGCAGTTTTCTACTTCACCGCCATCAGCGTTGAAAATGCGATAAGTAAAATCCGCACCTGTGTCATCAGGTGGCTCGACTATCAACAACTGATCAAAGCCAATTCCAAGACGCCGATGCGCTAGCCGTGATATCTGCTTGCTTGTCAGCTCAAACGCCGACTCCAAAGCATTGATAACTATGAAATCGTTGCCCAAGCCGTGCATTTTGGTGAACTCAAGAGGCATTGAGCTAGCTGACCTATTTTGAAAATGACGCCGTTACTACAGGCGAAGAATGTTAAAGTAAAAAATCACCTATAACGACTAGATTATTGTTTTTTATACTTTTTGTAAGAAACCAACAACACTGATTACCTACAATTACACCGGCCTAAACAAATCTATAGACGAAGATTCGCGGCTTCGCAGAGACTTTTGACAGTTTCGCCACTTTATTGACGAACAGGTGAAAACCTAGCGATGCAACCAGCGAATAAATTCGCAGGTGACAGCGGCTAAGCTTGCAAAGAGGAGAGGTAAGTCGAGGGTGTTAGCAGGTACAAAGGCACTAGCTAACAGTAGCTAGTGCTCATCCATAAACGAACGCCACTGCGGTCGCCCCAGATACGCTGTTTATGGACGGGCACTAGCTAACCTTAAGGCAGTAGTTTTTCGCGTTCAAACAGAGATTCTATGGTCTCTCGTTCTCTGACTAAGTGCATGTCAGTGTCGTCAACAATGACTTCTGCTGCACGCGGGCGTGAATTGTAGTTTGAGCTCATGGCAAAGCAATAAGCACCGGAAGACATCACAGCGAGCAGATCACCGGCTTGTACACTTAGTGTGCGATCTTTACCGATAAAATCACCCGATTCACAAATAGGGCCGACAATATCGTAGCTAGCTTCAGGGGCGCTCGAGGGTTGTACCGGGACAATCTCTTGCCATGCGCTGTACAGCGCTGGACGAATAAGATCGTTCATTGCGGCATCTACAATGGCAAAGTTTTTATCTGCGGTATGCTTTAAATAACGTACCTCAGTAAGCAAAATACCAGCATTACCGACAATACTGCGGCCGGGCTCGACGATAATTTCAACATCGCGATCGCCTAAGACATCGTTAATGGCAGAAGCCCAGGCGGTCAGATCAATAGGGGTTTCATCACGATAGCGAATACCCTGGCCACCGCCTAAATCCAGGTGATGGATAGTAATTCCGTATTCTTTAAGTTGATCGCACAGCAATAGAATCCTTCGCAATGCGTCTTGATAAGGTTCTATTTCAGTCAATTGTGAGCCTATATGGAAGTCCATTCCCAGTACTTCGAGATACGGGCTATCGGCTATTTTTTTGTAGGCATCCAGTGCTGCAGTGGTATCGATACCAAATTTGTTTTCTTTCAAACCGGTCGATATATAAGGATGAGTGCCTGCGTCTACATCCGGGTTGATGCGCACTGACACCGGCGCCACAGCCCCATGTGCTTGTGCTACCGACTCAAGCACCTCAATTTCCGATAGAGATTCAATATTAAAGCACTTAATACCCGCTTTAAGTGCGATCGCCATTTCATCAGCAGACTTGCCAACCCCTGAAAAGACAACTTTGGCTGGATCACCGCCAGCGGCGATTACTCGCGCAAGCTCACCGCCTGAGACAATGTCAAACCCAGACCCGAGCCTGCTGAGTAAATTCAGCACGCCCAGATTAGAATTTGCTTTTAATGCATAGCAGACTAAATGTGGCCGACCGGCAAGTGCTTGGTCGAAGGCGTGCCAGGCACTTTCTATAGCGGCACGCGAGTACACATACAATGGTGTACCAAATCGTGAAGCTAGTTCACTAGTGGATGTATTTTCTACATACAATTCGCCATTTTGACGACGATCAAAGGTCATTGAGTATTACGCTTCTTCTCTAGCTCTTGCAGTACTGTCAAATCAACCTCTACGCCTTCACTTTGAACATCTTCAATGATTGGTAGAACTAACTCTCCAGAAGTTGTCGCCTCTTCTGTACCACCCGGGTTAAGCAGAATGAGCGCATCAGAGGCTTCAATGGTAACCCTATCAAGCATTATCTCATCGCCCTCAATGTCTGTTGCCGGCACCTCCGGAAGGGCTGGAGGTTTAGCAAGTTCACGTGCGATTTCCTCAGCCGTTTGTACCTCAGGCCGGGCATCAGGAACGAATAACGGGTTTCTATCTTCCGAACCAGGTAGCGATAGGTCAGATTTAAATCCGCAACCAGCCATTACCGCAACACTTAAAATGGTCAAAGCCGAAATTCTTAAAGAAGACAATATTTTCGCGTCCATTGCATACCTCACATTAGTAATAAACGAACGGAAGTATACCGCATACGTACCGCACAAAAGCTACACACACGGTAACTGGTACAATACGTAAGATTAATTTACAGACAGCTTTAACATGACAAAACCTTTCGACGGTGTTGAACTCACCACTTCAGATTCAGAACCGAAGCATGCTGTTATATGGTTACATGGGCTTGGCGCAGACGGCAATGACTTCGCCCCACTAGTACCAGAGCTAGAGAAGCTCGGCGTGAAATCAACACGTTTTATTTTTCCACATGCACCACTACGATCAGTAACCATAAACGCAGGCATGGAAATGCGCGCATGGTATGACATCACCTCTTTGGACTTCGATAAGCGCGAACAAGATGAAACCGGAACCCAGGCATCAATGCAAATTGTTCTGGATCTGATACAGCGCGAGATCGAGCGCGGTATAAAACTTGAGAAAATAGTCATAGCAGGCTTTTCTCAAGGTGGTGCAATTGCTCTGCACACAGTCACTAGACTTACCGATAAAATAGCCGGCGCAATTGCGCTTTCAACTTATCTTCCATTAGCTGAAAAACTTAACCACGAAAAATCGCAGCATACCGATATACCTATATTCATGGCGCACGGTGTAGAAGACGATGTCATTAAACTGAAGTACGCCGAGGCGAGCCGACAACAGCTTGAAGAAAATGGCTATAAGGTTGAATGGCACACATACCAGATGCCACATTCAGTCAATATGCAAGAACTAGAAGATATCGCTAAATGGTTAATTTCGAACCTCCATTAAAACGCTGTAGTGCTATTTTTCGCTTAACGGTGGGTTAGAAAAAACAATTTCATCAACACGGCAATCAACAGGTGGTTGCCAATTAAGCGAAAGATTAACCGGGCTAGTCGCACGTTTACAGAAGTCGGGCCGACTACGGGTAAGTACATATTCACATTGCGCGGTTTCGACTTTAGTAATAATAAAATGTTCGGCTTTAGTACAGCCATTACTCAGCACTCGCATAAAAATAGTTGAACCGCTTAATTCTAGATCCATTTTTTCAAGTGGTTTTTGCAAAGAATTAGCCTGACTTACATCAATCTTATTTGAGTGATCGGTATTCGTATCACTATGATCTGTAGATTCAAATGGGCCGCTGTCGCAGGCGTTAACAAGCAAACTTGTTAACAAGACAATAGCGCGCAGCGAGTAAAGACTAGACTTTTGCAGGCGTAGGACCATGATCAAAATCGCTCAGTATTGGCACCAACCGTAATAGCTGGATACACCCAACCATTATAATCGAATACAACGCTTGCAATAACGCGGTGCATACATGAATAAAAGTAGCAACAGTGATAAGTCTACACTGCCAGCACCACTAAACCCACTCGCCCCAACGCCAGTCACTAAAATATTGCCCGCAGGCAGTACAGGTTTAGGTTGGTCACCAGAGGCAACTGTCACTATTGGTGCATCATCGGTGAGAATATTGATGCCTGTGGTTTCGCTAATCCAATCCATATATGCGCTTACTCTGGTATAAACACCAGGTGGGCTATTTAGACTGCCACAGCCTAGCCCGAAACTTGTTATGCCTGCTAGTTGTAGCTCACCATCAACCTCTAACAATAACGGCCCACCGCTATCACCCTGACAAGTGTCACGCTGACTCGCCGGTTCGTCTGCACAAAGCTGGTTTTCTTCTACGCTGACGATATAGTCTGGTAAGTTGTTTGCCCGCAGAAAATCATTCCACTGCTGCGCACATTGATTGATTGGCGTTAAGGTTAACAGTGCTGAGCGCGGTACCATACTGGTAGTTGAATAACGATTATCTTCTAACGGTTCTCTAACTTGCGTACTACCCCACCCAAGCACCAGGGCTTCAGATGATTGCAAGCTCTGACGTCTAACCGTATCAGCACTAGCAATCTTTACCGCGGTATTATTGATAGTTTGAGCATCATCGGTCAGTTTTAATAGAGCAATATCAAATCTCGATCCGATGCCCTGCAGCTGATAACTGTTAAAGTGAATCTCAGACACCGTTTGAACGGGCAAGCTAATTTGGCTCAAATTGTACGCACCGACACTTGCCACAATTTCCCAAGGTAGTTTTTGTCGCATACCATCAGGCGTTTCTTCTAATAGACAATGTGCAGCAGTCACTAACCATTGATTACCAATGTAAGACGCGCCACATAGAATGCTATTAATTACTCTCGGTTCTACTTTAACCGTTACTCGCGGTTGATCTAATGCGTTAACTAATAATTGATATGAAAGAAAATCGGCAACATATACTGCCGGTATAACAGGGTTGCCATCAAACATATCGGTACGTGTCATGGCTTCATTACTTCTGAAAACCGCTGCGACACCCCCACCTAAACTGCAGTTTTCTAATTGCTTAGCAGGCGACAAACCACTTGAAAGTGATGGCGCTGCAATGGAAATAGAACAGATTTGACCGGTCACACCCTGACAAACAGTGGTAGCAAAGCCACAATTAACGACATCACCTTCGAAAGATCCATGTACACCATGGCCAAAGTATCTGGCAGACGCCTGTAAGCCATTTATAATAATACTTGCAAAACGTCCGGACCGTATCGCGGTCAAGGCAGGATACTGATTGTCAGCAACCAGATTACCATTGACTATGGCAATTTCTGATGCGCTATCAAACTCTTCAGCGTGCACTAAGGTCATCGGGCACAGTAGCAATGTCAGCAATAAAGCAAAAGCACGCACATACACTTTTGAAAAATCCATATTTGTGAACACCATGACGAAAAACCTAATTAGGTCTCAGCCTGACATGTTGCTGATATTATCAGTTTGAAGCAGCGACCCGGCTCGCACAATAGCCGATCAGATCTCAAAAAATAGTAGGTAAAATGAACCAAACCACACAAAATAGAGATCTCAGCAAAGACTTTGAGCTCGGAAAGAGTGTACTTAAAGCCAGTCTAAAGACTAGCTCTGCTTTATTTTTAGCCGTATGCCAACATGAATTGCCATAAAAACTTATGACACCTGCAATTAAGTTACTGCAAAAACAAAAGATTGAGTTCACACCACGTGAATACTCTTGTGATGAGGAATCATCAGGCTATGGGATGCAGGCAGTCGATGCTCTTGGGCAAGACCCACAACGAGTATTTAAAACCCTACTAGCCTGCATTGATGGCAATGATCGCAAACCAGTGGTGGCATTAATTTCGGTCGCAGACTTACTAGATCTAAAAAAACTAGCCAGTCACTTTAAAGGCCGAAAAGCAACTATGGCAGAACCCGCTATCGCTGAAAGAGTCACGGGCTACGTGGTTGGAGGTATTAGTCCGCTTGGACAAAAGCAACTACTAAAAACATGCATTGATCAATCTGCTTTTAACTTTGACACAATATTTGTAAGTGGTGGAAAAAGAGGTTTGCAGTTAGAGCTCAAGCCAACCGACCTTAAAGCGGCAATTCGCGCAAGTACCGCCAATGTTGCAAAACCCATAGTCTAGTAGCGACCAGGCTAGGTTAAATCAATCGCGTTATAACTTATCTATAATGCTATGAATTGCCGCAACACATGAAGCACCTAACTTTTTAGAGCGCTCACCGGACCAGCCTTTTATAGGATCAGGAATCTCTATGTTGTCTTTAAATGGCATTTCTAATGTCATTGCAGGGCACGCAAATTGTTCGGCTATATAACTACTGCATATGCCATAGTTGGCAGCCTTAGGCGGGGTAATTGGGTAGCCCACTGTTGTTTGAAAATCTGGGTTAATGCTCATTAGGTGACTCTTAAAAAGCTCTTGTAACTCTTTACGTTCGGCAGTCCATGAATGAATACCTTCAGTACCTGCGATAAAGTTATACGGCAATGCTTCATCACCATGAACGTCTAAATTGAAGCTCACCCCTGTTTCACGCATTTTCTGTAACACATAAAACACTTCTGGAGATTGTTCTAAGGTGCTTTTATTCCACTCCCGATTAAGGTTAATGCCGAAAGCGTTAGTTCTTAAATGACCACGGAAGCTGCCATCTGGATTCATATTCGGCACTACTAAAAACTCTGCATAATCTAACAATGTGCATGACACTGCATCAGTACTATCCAATAGACGATTAAGATAACCTTCCATCCACCACTGCGCCATTGGCTCACCAGGGTGTTGTCTGGCAATTGCCCAAATCTTCAACGGCTTTTCAACGCTTCCAATCCTAATCAGGTCTATATCTCTGCCATCAAGAGTTTTACCTATTACTTCAACCGCTGCTTTGGAAGAGACTGCACAGCGGGCTATTAGATCATCATGGCGTTGTAAGGAATATGGCGTAAAATAGGCAAACCAGACTGTGTCTGAGTCTGTGTTTAAAGAGAAACTTAATACGTCATTGCTAAATGAGGTATCAATTCGGAACCACTCTTTTCGATCATAGCTTGCCACCACACGATAATCTTTCCAACCATTTGGGTATGATGATGAACCAGCATTATCTATGTGCAATTGATAATGATTGCCCGCCGTAGCTGTCATTCGAAAGTAAAACCACTGGTAAAATTCACCACCGGCATCGGGCACAATATTCAATCGAATGTTGTCAGCACTATCACAACTTAGGCATTCAATATTGCCACCATCAAACTGACTGCTAATCACTACAGCCATTGTAGATCCAGGTTAATTGCTGCTAGTGCAAGTGTTATGACAAAGATTCTATATGTTCAAGGATCGCGCTGGCATCAGCCTCGTCAGGCATACGCCAATCACCACGTGGAGATAAACTCACACTACCGACTTTTGGGCCCGATGGCAGGGTGGTGCGTTTGAATTGATGCATATAGAAGCGTTTAAAAAACAACGCCAACCATTTTTTAATGGTTCCACGATCGTATTTTTCTTTAAACGCCAGCTGCGCCAGAGCATAAATTTTCTCAGCGTTAAACCCATTACGTAAATAGTGGTAGATGAAAAAATCATGTAGCTCGTAAGGTCCAATTATAGATTCAGTATGATGCGCGACTTCATCATTGGCATTATCTTTAGCGGGTACCAGCTCAGGTGAAATGGGTGTATCCAAAATGCGTAAAAGTGCTTCAGACAACGCTTTATCGGCACGATGAGTCGCATACCAACGCACCAAATAGATCACCAAGGTTTTCGGCACACTCGCATTAACGTTATAGCTCGACATCTGATCAGCGTTATAGGTACACCAACCAAGCGCAAGCTCTGAAAGATCACCTGTACCGACCACAATACCGTCCATTTGATTAGCTAGATCAAACAATATTTGTGTGCGTTCCCGTGCTTGAGCGTTTTCAAACACGACATCGTGTTCACCACCGTGTGATAAATCTTTTAAATGCTGCTCGACCGAGGCATCTATACGAACTTCTTTTAGATTCGCACCAGCAGATGATGCCAACATTCGAGCACTATCAAGTGTGTGCTCACTGGTAGCGGGGCCCGGTAGAGTAATTGCACACAGTGCGCTTCGGTCTTTATCGAGCAATGCCAGGGCATCCAGGCAAACCAAAAACGCCAGTGTTGAATCAAGTCCACCCGAAACCCCTAATATCAAGGTTTTTGAGTACGCCGCCATCATGCGACGGGCAAGCCCGGTACTTTGTATTTTTAAAATCTCGCTGGCGCGTTCACCAAACTCTAGCTCATCACCTGGAACAAACGGTTTTGAGTCAAAGTGTCGCTGTAGTTGTTTAAGCGTTGCTCTAGTGCCCTTGCCGTTAAACCTGTAGGGCGTTGGTCGTTCGCTATTGGCAAAAGTGCCATTTTTTGAGCGATCATGCCTGAGCTTCTGCCAATCAAATTCGCAAATTATCTGACTACCAGCTAAATTAAAACGCTCAGATTCCTGTAGCAGAACGCCGTTTTCGGCAAACATATTATGGCCGCCAAAAACAATATCCTTAGTGGATTCTGTAGGGCCACTGGCAGCATATAGATAAGCACAAACACCTTGAGCGCTGGCCATGCGAATCAGATCGCGTCGGTAATTGGCCTTTGATACCAGCTCATTACTGGCAGACAAATTAACGATTAACTCAGCGCCTGCTCTGACATGAGACATAGAGGGAGGCGCCGGTGCCCATAAGTCTTCGCATATTTCTATAGCGAAAGAAGATTCACCTAACGCGAAAAGTTGCTCAGCAGCCATGACAAATTCGCCAAGCACCGGGTGTTCAATACACTGTTCTATGCCCTGCCCTGATACGAACCAACGCTTATCATAGAATTCACCGTAATTAGGATGGGATGTCTTTGGTACCGCTCCAAGGACTTGGCCATACTGACAGACAAAACCCGCATTTAATAACCGGCCATCTTTGAGCCGCCAAGGGGCACCCACCACAACGATACGTTCATCAGTGGCGCTGGCGATTTGACATAAAGCCTCTTCACACTGATCAATCATGGATTGATTGAAAAAAAGATCTTCGCAGGTATAGCCGCTGATACTCAGCTCTGGAAAGAGTATAAGTGAGGCATCGGCAAAATCCGGATCTCGAATGCACTCTATAATTCTCTGAGCATTACGTTTAGGATTGCCAATCGCTACCACCGGTGCAACGGCGGCAAGTCGGATAAAGCCATAATCTGCATAATTCATGCGTATATTCTAGCGCGGTTTGCCCAAATGGAATCCAAACCAGAGTGTTTTTATGAAGATTTAGTCAATTCAGGCGGTTTGGTAAGTATTAGACCACCTATCCATCGACATACAATCGCAGCATGGAACATAGGTGTGCCTTACAACGGCAACATCAATTAATTTGAAATCTGCCTTGATCGGGCCTACAGCAACTAGTCTCAAACCATGACAACAAAAGAATACGACACCATAGTAATTGGCTCTGGCCCCGCTGGTGAGGGCGCGTCGATGAAGCTTGCCAAGACAGGCCAAAATGTAGCGATGATTGAACACTATCGTGAAGTCGGTGGTGGTTGCACCCATTGGGGCACTATCCCCAGTAAATCATTGCGTCACTCTGTTCAAATGGTCAGCCGATTTCGCCAGGACCCAATTTTCAGACGAATAGCAGGCCATGTCGATGTCACTTGGCAGGAGCTGGTCAAATCTGCGCAGTCAGTGATAGAAGATCAAGTCTCGATGCGTGAAAGTTTCTATTTTAGAAACCGGGTTGAATTACACCGCGGTTCGGCAAGCTTTATTGATCCCAACACTGTACGGGTGGTTTCAAAAAACGGCAGCGAAGAGATTTGCAAAGCAAAGAACATAGTCATCGCCACTGGCTCTATTCCATACCAACCCGATGATGTTGATTTCAGGCACCCCAGAATTTGCGATAGTGACACGATTCTTGGCATCGACTTCGTTCCTAGATCTATCATTATCTATGGCGCAGGTGTTATCGGTTGCGAGTACGCCTCAATCTTTGGCAACCTTGGCGTTAAGGTTGATCTGGTCAATACCCGTGACCGATTACTATCGTTTTTAGACGGCGAAATTACCGATGCACTCGGTTACCACTTCCGCGAAATAGGTGTCACGGTGCGCAGTAATGAAACCTATTCTTCTATATCCGCCGATGATGATTCAGTCGTTATTGATCTCCAGAGTGGAAAGCGTTTTAAAGCTGATGCTATCTTGTGGGCCAATGGTCGCTCCGGTGCTACCGATAAACTAAAACTCGAAAATGCCGGCATAACGCCTAACAATCGAAAACAAATTGAAGTCGATGAATATTATCGTTCTTCTGTACCGCATATTTATGCAGTCGGTGATGTGGTCGGGGCTCCCGGGCTTGCAAGTGCCGGTTATGATCAAGGCCGCTTTGCAGGTACGCATATTGGTGAAGGTGAATGCGATACACGTTTAATCAGTGATATCCCGACAGGCATCTATACTGACCCCGAAATCAGCTCTATAGGCCTAACAGAAGCCGAACTTACAGAACAAAAAATACCTTATGAAGTAGGCCGATCACTGTTCCGGTCTATTGCCCGCGCGCAAATTACAGGGCAAACCACGGGCATGTTAAAAATATTGTTTAATACCCAAACCCTTGAAATTCTGGGCATTCACTGTTTTGGCAACCAGTCATCTGAGATTATTCATATTGGCCAGGCCATCATGCGCCAACCAGGTGGGGGCAATCGCGTCACCTACTTTACCGAGAATACATTTAACTACCCGACCATGGCTGAAGCGTATCGTGTTGCAGCCCTTAACGGCTTAAACCGAATTCAATGGCAGGAAATCAACGATACGCCGCCCGATACTGATGAAGTGATCGGTGAAATCTAACGTAAAAAAAGCCCCTTACAACTACCAGGGGCTTTTCTAAAGATGCTTGCCATTAATAAGCATTGCCTATTCGTTTTCGGGCTGTATCGATAGCGCTTTTAACTTGTGAAGGTGCGGTACCGCCAATATGATCACGTGCAGCTACTGATCCTTCAAGGGTTAGCACTGCAAAAACATCGTCTTTTATATCTTCACAAAAGCCCTGCAGCTCTTCAAGACTAAACTCGCTCAAGTCCCTACCCTGTTCTATGCCGTACGCGACTGCTTTGCCGACCACTTCATGGCTATCTCTAAATGCCATACCGCGCTTAACTAAGTAATCTGCTAGATCAGTGGCGGTAGCAAACCCCTTTAGTGCTGCATTGCGCATATTGTCAGACTTAGGTTCTATCGCTGGAATCATGTCGGCAAAAGCACGCAAGCAACCCATGAGTGTATCTATGGTGTCAAACAGGGGTTCTTTATCTTCCTGGTTGTCTTTGTTGTAAGCCAATGGTTGTGATTTCATTAGCGTAAGCAAACTTACTAAGTGGCCGGTAACTCGGCCTGTTTTACCGCGTACAAGTTCTGGCACATCGGGGTTTTTCTTCTGCGGCATAATACTTGAGCCCGTACAAAATCGATCAGGCAGATCTATAAAATCAAATTGTGCTGAAGACCACAGAACTAGTTCTTCTGACATTCTCGAAAGATGGGTCATCACAATTGCAGCACTTGCGCAGAATTCAATTGCGAAATCCCGATCACTGACCGCATCCAGAGAATTTTGCGCCACACTCGCAAAACCGAGTAGCTCACAGCTGTATTCACGGTCAATAGGATAGGTAGTTCCAGCCAGGGCCGCCGCACCTAACGGCATTACATTTACACGCTTATTGCAGTCATACAGGCGATCAATATCTCTCGAGATCATTTCAAACCATGCCATCACATGATGACCAAATGTAACGGGTTGTGCCGTCTGTAAATGGGTAAAGCCCGGCATTATTACATCGGTGTGGCGTTCGGCCAGTTCAAGTAATCCGTGTTGTAGCCTCTGTGCTTCGGCGATTATTACCTCAATCGCTTCACGCATATAAAGGCGTATGTCGGTTGCCACCTGATCATTACGCGAGCGACCGGTGTGCAATCTTTTTCCTGCATCGCCAATGCGATCTGTCAGCCGAGCTTCAATGTTCATGTGCACATCTTCAAGTTCAATTGACCACGGAAACTCACCGGCGTCTATCTCTGCACTGATTTCATCCAGGCCCTGGAGAATTTTTGCAACATCGTCCGCTGATAAAACACCGGTTTTACCAAGCATTTGCGCATGCGCGCGAGAACAATTTATATCTTGCGCTGCCATACGCTGATCAAATTCTACGGATGCCGTGAATGCTTGCACGAATTCATCAGTTGAGCCTGTAAACCGGCCACCCCATAACTGATTGCTATTTTGATTTTTATTTTTACTCATTGATCCGGTATCTGGGCGCGCATAGATGCAACGCTTAAGTTAATAGTGAGTACTCATACCTGATATTATCAGTTTGCTGGTAGCGGGTCTCCGTTGCCGCTCTGATCTTTCTCTAAAGCTTAACGCCAGACGGCAATGTTCCCTATGTCAGACATTCTAAAAATAGCCACTCGCAAAAGCCCGCTAGCACTCTGGCAAGCAGAAGAAGTACAACGCCACTTAGCACTGGCAGGTGCCGCTTCTGAACTGGTAAAAATGACTACCTTGGGCGATGAAATTCTCGACCAACCCTTAGCTAAAATTGGCGGCAAAGGGCTTTTCATAAAGGAACTGCAGCGCGGCATGTTAGCGGGACGCGCCGATATGGCAGCGCACTCAATGAAAGATCTACCGGCGGAGTTTCCACCGGGGTTGCACTTGGGGGCTGTAATGCAGCGCGAAAACCCAAGCGATGCTTTTGTCTCTAATCAATATGACAGCCTTACTGATCTACCCGCAGGCGCCATTGTCGGTACTTGCAGTTTGCGTCGCCGTTGTCAGTTGTTGGCCAGGTTTCCAGATCTTGTTATAAAAGATCTCCGCGGCAACGTTAATACCCGCCTGGCAAAACTCGATAACGGAGATTTCGACGCTATTATTTTGGCAAGTGCCGGGTTAATTCGTTTGGGCCTTGAAGCGAGAATAAAAAAAGAGATTGATTTTGCAACCATGCTACCAGCCTGTTCTCAAGGTGCTGTCGGTGTAGAGTGCAAAATAGATGATCCAACCACCAATCAATTGCTTAGCCATTTGCACCATGCCGATACCGCTTGTCGCGTAACCTGCGAAAGAAGCCTTAATAATAGGCTTGGTGGCAGTTGCCAAACCCCAATCGCGGCATTTGCAGAACTAACAGACAATACCCTGCACTTACGCGGTCTAATTGGAACCCCGGATGGCTCACGAATATTGACCGCTGAAGGCCAGGATCATCGAGACAACGCACAGGCTTTGGGTCTTGCCGTTGCTGAAAAATTAATAGAAGCAGGCGCTTTGGATATCATTGAAAACCTGGCGTTGTCATAGTTTCGACCTAGAATATTGATCTTACTAAACCAAAAACCGGTAACAACCATTGAACAACACAGCGATATCTTTAGACACTATTAGTGTATTGGTTACCCGCCCGATACATCAGGCATCCGGATTCGCTCAGCTGTTGGAAGATGCTCATGGCTTAATGCCAATAAGATTACCCACCCTTGAAATTTCGTTTATTGACGCAAACCTTCAAGCAGCGCTCGACAGTGACACCGTTATATTCACCAGTGTTAACGCTGTTATCGGCGCACAACGCAGCCTAAGACTGCCGTGGAAATTTGACGGTAAAATTGCCGCCATAGGGGCTGCAACCGCTAGTGCGCTACAGGCTCACGGCGTTACCGTCGATTGGCAACCGCATAAAGGCGCGGGCAGTGAGGCTTTACTGGAAACACTGCAATCTGTAGATTCTGAAAAATCAGCTACTAAAGTAACTATTATTCGCGGCGACAGTGGCCGTGAAAAATTAAAAGAAGTGCTAGCTAATGCCGGTGTAGTAGTCGAAAACCTAACGGTCTATAAAAGAGAGCTACCCAACTACTCAAAACAACAACTCTCGCAAGTATTTGAATTCGGACTGCCCGATATTATCTCTGTCACCAGCGATCTAGGGCTCACCAATCTTTTAAAAATAGTGCCCTCTAACCTTCACAACGATCTAATAGCCTTGCCGATAGTGGTCAACAGTGAGCGCTGTGCAGCACTTGCTCGAGAACAGGGGTTCTCGGCAGAAATCGCAATAGCAGATCCTCCAGGTGACGAAAGCCAAGTGACAGAAATTTTACGCATTAAAGAACTACTCGCTAAATAGCACCTCGAATCCTGCCTTTAAAAAACTGCGACCGGCTACTAAAGGCCGGTAGATCGTGCTGTAGTTCACAAAACTGAGCGTCCGTCGCCGTTGCTCCGCTGCCGCTCTCAATCCTTGCGCTCAGTTGCCGAATCAGTCTTAAGGTGCCCTCTCTCAAAATGGGCGCAAACCTTTAATACCGCACTGATTTTTTATAAGGCAGACTGATGATTATTAAATTTTCTACCGCTAAAGCGCTTACAGCAAGTGTTATAGCACTAGCTGTAAGCGCTTTGCTTGGCTGTGCCGCCCCACAGCAGGGCGAAAACTTCTACCAGGCAAGCAAGGCCATCCGAGCAGCAGAAACTGCCGGCGCGCTTGAACATGCACCTGATAATTACCTCAAAGCTAACGAGATCTATCGCAAAGCAGAAGCAATGAACCAGGCACGTCGTACAGATCGAGCACAAAAATTGCTGGAACTAGCGACGGCTCAAGCGAGTTTGGCAAAAGCGATCAGCGAAGCCGCAACAGCTGAGAACTCCCTGGGATATCTCGGCGCTCGCTAAATAGCCTCGCTAACTGAACAAAGTAATTAAACGGAATACGCATGACTAACAAGTTCCAACACGCAAGCATGGCTGTACTGCTTGGCGCACTCGCCCTAACAGGATGTGCGACACAAAAAGCCTGGACGCCTGAACTAGAGGAAGCTCGCGAAGCTCTTCAACAGGTCAGCAGTGACCCACAAGTGGCAGCGCTTGCAGAAGCTGAGCTAAACAGTGCTAAGCGGCAACTTCAAAAAGCAGAAGATGCTTCTGACTTCTTCAAGAGCGCAGAGGTTATTTCTCATGAAGCAGCCCTTGCAAAACTCAAAGCACTTGAAGCACAGCAAACTGCACGTGGTGTTGCTGCAAAGCAAAACCTTCGTATAGCGCAAGCAGGTGGTCAACCGAATGTTCAAGGCCCGAGCATGCAAGCTCCCATAATGGCAGCAGCGACCCCTTCATTGAGCAACAGTTTCCATAGCAACAGTGCACAAGGTGGATCAATTGCGGCACCGATAAGTGAGCAACAAGCTATTGCACAACAACTTGCAGCACTTAGCCAACAGATTATGCAGCTACAAACTCGCATCGAAGGCGGTTCTTTACAATCAGGTGCTACGCATACGGACTCTATGCAAACCACTTTTACAGCAACGCCTTCTGGCAATGACAGTTTAGAGACCGACTTCAGAATCGAATCTCAGTATCAATTGAGTGCCGAACCTGAAATGGGCGCTGCAATGGCTGCGCCTGCTGAACCTGAGCTTATCTCTGATCCACGTTTACATGAAGAACTACGTGCAATGAATGCCCGACCTTCAAATCGTGGTATGGAATTGACTCTTGGTGAGCGTTATTTTGAAGCGAATTCTGCGCGTATTTGGACAGGTCGTGCAGCAAGACACTTAGACAACATAGCCGCGGTAATGTCTGAAAACCCAGATCTTGTTCTAGAGGTTGAAGCGCACACCGACAACTCTGGTACAGAAGATTTTAGAAATAACCTTTCTTCTGATCGAGCTGTATCTGTTAAGTCAGCCTTGGTCCTACGCGGTGTAAGTGCCGCTCGAATTAATGCCACCGGTTACGGTGATTCAGCACCTATTGCTGACAACAACACGGAACTCGGGCAACTGCAAAACCGCAGAGTAGAAGTCATATTCCCGAACGTAGCACCACAGTAATAAGCAAGAGTTTATAGTCTTAAAGTAAAACCCGGCATACGCCGGGTTTTTTTTTGCAGGGCTCACTCACTTATATTAAGAGAATCCCAGATATCATCGATACGCTTTTTAGTTTTAGTAGACATCACAATAGGCTCGCCCCACTCTCTTTGGGTTTCACCGGGCCATTTATTAGTCGCATCAAAGCCAATCTTGGAACCTAAGCCCGACACCGGTGATGCAAAATCGAGATAGTCGATAGGCGTGTTTTCTATAATCGTGCAATCTCGCGCTGGATCCATTCGGGTGGTCATCGCCCAGATAACATCTTTCCAATCACGCGCGTTTATATCATCGTCGGCAACAATCACCATTTTGGTATACATAAACTGTCGTAAAAAAGACCATACCCCCAACATTACGCGCTTAGCATGCCCCGGGTATTGCTTTTTCATAGTCACCACTGCAACCCGATAAGAACATCCTTCAGGGGGTAGATAAAAATCTGCTATTTCAGGAAATTGTTTTTGCAGTATCGGTACAAACACTTCATTAAGGGCAACACCAAGCACAGCCGGTTCGTCTGGTGGTCTACCGGTATAGGTGGTGTGATAAATCGGTGACTCACGCTCCGTGATGGTATTAATAGTAAACACCGGAAAACTATCGACTTCATTGTAGTAACCAGTGTGATCACCAAACGGCCCTTCATCTGCCATATCAGCCGGGCTAATAGTGCCTTCCAGTACTATTTCAGCACTTGCAGGTACCATAAGATCGTTTGTTTTACACTTAACCAACTCGGTTCGACTACCGCGCAACAAGCCTGCAAAAGCATGCTCTGACAAGGTATCGGGTATGGGCGTTACTGCCGCCAGAATAGTCGCTGGATCACAGCCCAAAACCACAGACACGGGGAACGGTTGATCCGGGTACTGTTGCTGCCACTCTAGTAAGTCAAGAGCACCACCGCGATGCGATAACCAACGCATAATGACTCGATTACTACCAATCACTTGTTGTCGATAAATACCCATGTTCTGGCGTTTTTTATTCGGCCCTTTAGTAACCACCAAACCCCAGGTTATTAAAGGGCCCGCATCACCCGGCCAACAATGTTGAACCGGATAGCGTGATAAATCGACCTCATTGCCTTGCAATACTGTTTGTTGGCAAACAGCATTGGAGACATTTTTAGGCGCCATATCAAGCACCTTTTTAAAAATCGGCAAAGAGTTCCATGCGTCTTTAATACCCTTTGGCGGATCAGGCTCTTTGAGAAAGGCTAGTAGTTTGCCGACTTCTCGCAAAGCTGATACATCATCTTCACCCATGCCATAAGCCACACGTGTCGGGGTGCCAAACAAATTACATAGCGCGGGTATCTGACTACCTATGGGGTTTTCAAATAACAATGCCGGGCCTTCTGCACGCAGCACCCGATCACTTATTTCAGTCATTTCTAAGTGTGGGTCAATTGGCTGTGTAATACGCTTTAGTTCACCACGCTGCTCCAGGCTTTGTATGAATTCCCTTAGGTCACGATACTTCAAACGCTGTTGATCCTTATCTTATGATTAAGTGCACGATCCATTAAGCAGCAAGACCAGTATGGCGTAACAGTGCGTCTATTTTAGGTTCACGACCACGGAACCCAACGAAAAGATCAAGCGCCTTTTCTGTACCACCCTTTTCAAGAATCGACTTCATAAAGTGACGGCCAGTCTCCTGGTTAAAAATGCCCTCTTCTTCAAACTTAGAAAAAGCATCCGATGACAATACCTCGGCCCACTTATAACTGAAGTAGCCTGCCGCGTAACCACCGGCAAATACATGTGAAAAGCTATTTTGAAACTGAACTTCTGTAGGCACATCATAAACCGCCACTTCGTCTCGCACAGAATCAAGAATACCTTGAATAGCTTTTGCATCAGGTGAATCAGTACGAAGGTGGGTTTGCATATCAAATAGGCCGAACTCTAGCTGTCGCACAGTCATCATGCCTGATTGAAAATTCTTGGCAGCCTTGGCTTTATCGAGAAGATCTTGTGGGAGTTTTTCGCCAGTCTCAAAGTGACCACTGACCATATCTATAGATTCACGCTCCCAACACCAGTTTTCTAAAAATTGGCTGGGCAGTTCTACGGCGTCCCACTCTACTCCACTAATGCCCGCCACAGAGGCATGTTCTACTCGGGTCAGCATATGGTGTAAGCCATGGCCAAACTCATGAAATAAAGTGGTCAGTTCATTGTGGGTAAGTAAGGCGGGTTGATCACCTACCTGTGGCGTAAAGTTACAAGTGAGGTATGCAACAGGAAGCTGCAGTCCATGCTGTTTACGCATACGGCCAACACAAACATCCATCCATGCGCCGGCGCGTTTGCCTTTACGGGCATAATTATCCATATAAAACGCGCCACGAAGTTCTCCGTTTTCACGGTCTTTTATTTGGTAAAGGGCAACATCTTCATGCCAGACATCGGCATCTTCTACCTGAGTTATTTCTATACCAAACAACTTACCCGTGACATCAAACATACCAGGGACTGCAATATTTGCAGGAAAATAGGGCTTAAGATCTTGCTCTGAAAAATCGTATAGCTTCTTTTTTAACTGGTTAGCGTAGTAGGAGATATCCCAGGGTTTAAGCGACTCTACTTTTATCTCTGCTTCATCACGCGCAAAAGCCTGCATATCGTTGTAGTCTTTTTGTGCCGAAGGCTTAGCACGGCTGGCTAAGTCATTTAAAAAGTCTAATACCTGCTGGGGGCTGTCTACCATTTTGCTGGCTATTGAATAATCTGCATAGCTATCAAAACCCAGTAATAATGCTTTTTCTGTTCGCAACGCTATAGTGCTTTCAATAATCCCAGCGTTATCCCACTTAGCATCAATGGCATCTGTCGCACGAGTGGTCCATGCAAAGTACATTTTTTCTCTTAGTGCGCGGTCATCTGCGAAAGTCATTACCGCATAGAAGTTTGGGAAATCGAGAGTCAGGCTGTAGCCCTCTTCGCCTTTTTCTTCAGCGCATTGCTTTGCCAGATCCAAAGAGTTTTGTGGAAAACCAGCAAGGGCTTCAGCCTCTTTAACATTCATTCGCCATGCATTACCAGAATCCAGAACGTTTTCATTAAAGCGCGTGCTCAGCAGGCTTAATTCAGCTGCTATCTCTTTAAAGCGTTCTTTTTCAGTTCCTTCAAGTGCTACACCGCCTAACTTAAAACTTAGCAATTGATCTTCAATACTTTTACGCTGCCCCGTATCAAGCGATTTAAATCCCTCGCTGTCAGCTATTTTCCGGGTGCGCTCATACAATGCTCTATTCTGACCCAACTCTGTGTACCAAGCGGTTAACTTGGGCAAACAGGCATTATGAACTTCGCGAATTTCATCGTTGCTCACTACCGCATTCATATGCCGTATGGGTGAGTAGAAACGCTGAAGCTCATCAACCACCTGATCAAGCTCAAATAGGAAGTTGTCCCAATTCGGGTCTTCTATTTCAGATAGCTGTGCAATTTTTTGACTACTGCGAGCCAGCAGTTCATCTAGTTGAGATTCAACTTTGCTCAGATCAATTTTTGAGAATTCCGGAAGATCTAGAAAACCTTGCATACGATGACACTCGCTTAATTTGGCTGGCGTGGATCACAAACCCACACTAGACGAAAGTATTATTAGTAAGACGTGCAGACTTTGGTTTTGATAGCCCACCGCAGTTACTCGTTTATGTAAAACCATTAAGCCTTACATGCAAAACCCGCTTATTTAGCGGGTTTTACTTTACAACTTTACAAACTCGACAAAGGCTTATTACCTAAACATCCAGGTTAGACACAGACAACGCATTTGATTCAATAAAATCGCGACGTGGCTCAACCTGATCACCCATTAAGGTTGTAAATACTTCATCGGCCTGCATGGCATCTTCTATACGTACTTGCAGCATACGACGGGCGTCTTTATCCATAGTGGTTTCCCACAATTGCTCCGGGTTCATCTCACCCAGACCCTTATAGCGCTGAATAGTTTGGCCACGTCTGGCTTCTTTCATGAGCCATTCCATCACTTCTGAGAAGTTGGTGACCACTTGTTCGCGTTCGCCCCGCTTAACCTTTGCACCCTCTTCCAACAAGCCGTGCATTGAATCAGCAAGTTTAGCGATCACTTTGTATTCAGAAGTACCGAATAAAGCAGGCTCTAGCTTCACTATGTACTTATTACCGTGTAACCAACGCTCAAGCTCTACACCATATTTGCCATCATGCTCAACAATACGTTGCTGGTAGTAGTTACCATCAGTTGAGTTAGCCATTAAATTGGTATGCAGTTCGTCCGCCCACTTTTGTACTGCTTCTTTATCAGTAATTTGGGTGTCGGTTAACGATGAGATAGACAGCATTTGATCCAGCACGCTTTGATCAATGCGGCGCGATAACATTTGGATCGCACCGAGTGAATTATTGAATAGCGTGGCAAGATCTGCCAGATCTTCAGAATCAATTGCATCGCCACCAGGCTTTGGAATTAAGCTGGCGTCAGTCATGGCAAGTTCTAGAAGGTATTCATTAAGTTCGATATCGTCTTTTACATAACGCTCTTGCTTGCCTTTCTTCACTTTGTACAACGGTGGTTGCGCAATATAAATATGGCCCCGCTCTATGAGCTCTGGCATTTGTCTATAAAAGAAGGTTAATAGCAACGTTCGAATGTGCGAGCCGTCGACATCAGCATCAGTCATGATCACTATGTAGTGATAACGAAGCTTGTCTGGATCAAAGCCATCTTTACCGATACCACAACCCAACGCTGTGATTAACGTGCCGACTTCTTGTGAGGAAAGCATTTTGTCGAAGCGCGAACGTTCAACATTTAGAATCTTGCCCTTCAATGGCAAAATCGCTTGTGTACGACGATCTCTACCTTGCTTTGCTGATCCACCCGCAGAGTCACCCTCCACCAGGTAAATCTCTGATTTTGCAGGATCTTTTTCCTGACAGTCGGCTAATTTCCCTGGTAAACCGGCTATATCCAGGCCGACTTTCTTTCTTGTCATTTCACGTGCTTTACGTGCTGCATCGCGCGCCATGGCGGCCTCAATGACCTTGCCTACTATAATCTTGGCTTCTGCCGGGTTTTCATTGAGGAAGTCAGTCAACTTCTCGTTCATTGACGACTCAACCGCACCCCGCACTTCAGACGACACCAGCTTATCTTTCGTTTGAGATGAGAACTTAGGATCTGGCACCTTAACCGATAACACAGCTGTTAAACCTTCACGTGCATCGTCTCCAGTGGTATCCACTTTTGACTTAGCATTAAGGCCGTTTTTTTCCATGTAGGTATTGAGCGTTCTGGTTAACGCTGCTCTAAAACCTGCTAAGTGAGTGCCACCATCTTTTTGTGGAATGTTGTTGGTATAGCAATAGATATTTTCTTGATACGCGTCATTCCATTGCAACGCTACTTCAACCTCAGCCTCTTCCTTCATTTGCTTCAGATGAATGGGGGTTTTATGTACCGGAGTTTTATTTCTGTTTAAGTGTTCAACAAAAGCGGCAATCCCGCCTTCATATTCAAATATATCTTCCTTGTCTGAACGTTCATCATGCAAACGTATGCGAACACCACTGTTCAAGAAAGAAAGCTCGCGCAGGCGTTTCGATAAAATATCGTAGGAGAACTCCGTGAGCGTAAATATTTGCGCACTAGGCTTAAAGTAGATCTGAGAACCGGTGGTATCGGTATCTCCTACTACTTCTATCGGTGATACTGGAACGCTATCAACATACGATTGCTCGTGAATCTTGCCATCGCGATGAATAGTTAGTTTTAAAGATTCAGACAGCGCGTTAACCACAGACACACCAACACCGTGCAAGCCGCCTGATACTTTGTAGGAGTTATCGTCAAATTTACCTCCTGCGTGTAGCACGGTCATAATAACTTCAGCCGCAGACTTACCTTCGCCTTTATGAACATCAACAGGAATGCCGCGACCGTCGTCTTTTACAGTAACGGAATTATCCAGATGGATTATCACGGTTACTTCACTGCAGTGACCCGCTAACGCTTCATCTATAGAGTTATCGACGACTTCAAAAACCATATGATGTAAGCCGGTACCGTCGTCGGTATCACCGATATACATGCCAGGTCTTTTACGTACCGCATCAAGCCCCTTAAGGACTTTAATATTGCTGGAATCGTAGGCGCCAGTAGACTTTTCTGGCTTATCTTCGTTGTTGTCTTCTTCCATCAGAGCTCTCTGGTAATCACTATCTTCAAAACAGGCTGAGTAGCCTTTTAGGGCAGCTCTTTAGTATACCACGTTTTCAATTTCGCCTTGTTTCACGTGAAACGTTTTGTTTACACCTTGTATGGTTTTGGAGACGTCATCTACGCCCGTTAAAAACACCTGAACCGCACAGGATTGAAGATAGGCAAAGACAAAATCCCTGGCTCTTTCGTCAAGCTCAGACGGCAGATCATCAAACAATAAAATAGGCGCTTGTTGATGATGCTGAGTGTACAAATCCACCTGAACGAGCTTCAGTAGAATCGCCAGAAGCTTTTGCTGCCCGCGAGAATGAACGTAGCGGGCTTCGTTACTGCCGACTTTCAGTTTTATGTCGGCTCGATGTGGTCCTGTTGAAGTAGTCGCTAAACGTCTACAATTATCCAGGGATTTTTCCAGTGATTCTGCGAGCGTAAAGCCTTCGGCCCATCCTTGTCGATACTGCAACTGTGGCAGAACATCGGTATTGTCCATTTTTTCAGCAAAGTTATTCAGCTGGAGTTGTACTCGCTCACACAGATTGCGTCTTAAACCTGCAATAGCTTCGCCAGCCTCAGCAAGTTCACCGTTCCACAGTTCAACTAGCTTATCTGGAGCATGGGAACGAAGTGCTGCGTTTCTTTGCGATAAAGCAGTCTTATATCGCTTGGAAATATGAATATAATTCAGCTCCACGTGGAACAGTATCCAATCTAGGAATACTCTTCGTTCACCTGGACCGCCTTCAACCAGTTCATGATTCTTGGCGGAAATAGCAACACTGGGCACCGTGACTGCAAGCTCAGATAATCTTTGAATATTTTGCCCATCAATCCGGGCAATAGTAGAATTTTTCTCACGACTAATGCCGACTGTTGTATTGGTTTCACGCAGTCGATCTGTCACAGCACCGCTGACGGTAAGCTGATCATTTTCATTAGCAATGATTGTAGTGATTTTGCCGGACCGAAAGCTGCGACCTACCGATAACAATGAAATGGCTTCTAAAAGGCTCGTTTTGCCAGCGCCGTTTTCACCGTAGAAATAATTGATACCTTCAGCAGGCTCAATATGCACCGACAATAAATTCCGAACTCCTAGAACATCTAATCGAGTTAAGTGCACAGCAGAACCGAGCTCACGCTGTTCTTATAGCAATGTTGTTGGGGTAGGGGCAGAGGAACGGTTATCCAATCCATAATAGATTAAAAACAGCTGTTGTCTATTCAAAGAACAACAGCGTTATTACAATCGCATTGGCATAACAACGTAAGTACTTTGCTTATCATCACTTGGATGAATAACCATACTACTGGTGTTATCACTCACATTGAGTTCAGCTGTTTCTGAATCGATAGCGTTTAGAACATCTAGTAGATAAACCACGTTAAACCCTATTTCTATAGGCTCTCCATCGTAATCTATCTGTAGTTCATCTTCCGCTTCTTCATGCTTAGGGTTGTTCGTTTGAATACCCAACTGATCTTTATTAAGCGTAAGTCGAACACCTTTGTAAGTTTCATTCGCTAGAATCGCGCTTCTGCGCAACGCTTGCTTGAGTAAGTCTCTATCAACATTGGCTATATTGGTACTGGGTAGCGGAATCACTTTTTCGTAGTCTGGAAACTTACCGTCAATTAGTTTGGTGGTTAGTTGTAATGCACCCAGTTTTACCTGCAGATGGTTACTGGTTAGGTTCAACGTAATGTCGGTGTCAGTGTCATCCATAAGACGAGACAACTCGCTGATCGCCTTTCGCGGAATAATGGCAGATATTGCTTCTTCCGTTTTTATATCAACCGCTGTTCTATGTAACGCCAGTCTATGGCCATCAGTACTGACGCAACATAATTCGTTTTCACCTATCTGCAGCAACAGTCCATTCAGGTAATAACGAACATCTTGTTGAGCCATAGCAAAAGACGTTCGCTTAATCGCTAAATCTAGTTGTTTCTGTGGCAGTGATACTGCTGTCGCATCTGACAATTGATCTACTAACGGAAATTCATCAACCGGTAGTGTGGCTAGAGTAAATCTACTTTTGCCGGTTTTAACCTTTGCTTTTTCATTATCAACTTCAAAGTCTAAGCGGGCGTTGTCGTCAAGTGAGCGACAAATATCAAATAGCTTTCGAGCAGGTATTGTTGATTTACCCGGTTCAGTAACAATCAATGGGATTGTGGTTTTAAGTTCCACTTCATTATCGGTACCGGTGATTTCCAAACGATCTTCTGTTGCTACAAACAGTAGATTGTTCATCACTTCGTGGGTTTGTTTTCGCTCTACAACACCTACAACTTGCTGCAGTGGTGTGAACAATTCTAGTTTGGAAATTGCGAATTTCATGGGCTTATATAAGTAGTGTTTTTGTTTACTAAGGTTATCTTGCTATTACTCTTAAGCAGGATAAATCTGTTTATAACTAATTTTTCTATATATAAATCAATAGCTTAGATCGGTAAAACGGTGCTTGGTTGGCCTTCACTAAGCTGTGGATAAGTTGGGACTTAAATTCATCGGTAAAGTTGTTATGTTTTTATAACTAACTTTCGCACAACTTATCTACAGGTTGACCTTACCAGAATACCTACTACACAGTGCATCAGACTAAGTCGTAAGTGTTCTTGTTAATTGCTTAATATCTTCTTCCATACGCCCATCAGTTGATGCGAGCTCTGTGATCTTTCTAAATGCATGAAGTACTGTGGTGTGGTCTCGACCACCAAACGCTTCACCAATCTCCGGCAGGCTGTGTCTGGTTAATTTTTTTGATAAAAACATCGCTACTTGTCTTGGTCGCGCGATAGATCGATTGCGCTTCTTAGACAGAAGCTCAGATCCACGCACTTGGTAGAAGTCGCAGACTGTCTTTTGAATGTTTTGCACGGTGACTAATCTTTCTTGTACGGCCAGCATGTCTTTTAGGGCATCTTTAACAAAATCGATCGTGATGGGTTTGCCGGTAAATTGAGAATTGGCGGCAACACGGCGCAATGCACCCTCTAGCTCTCGAACGTTTGAGACTATGCGTTGAGCAATAAAGAAGCTGACTTCCTCAGAAAGCGGATAACCGAACTGTTCTGCTTTAGCGTTAAGAATAGCCACACGGGTTTCTAGTTCTGGTGGTTCAATTGCGACCGTTAAACCCCATCCGAAGCGTGATTTTAGTCTTTCTTCTACGCCATCAATTTCTTTCGGGTAGCGGTCGCTGGTAAGAATAATTTGCTGGCCATCTTCCAACAGTGAGTTAAACGTGTGGAAAAATTCTTCCTGGGTTTGCACTTTGTTGGCAAAAAATTGGATATCGTCGATCAACAGGGCATCTAAGCTTCGATAATGTTTTTTAAATTGATCCTGGGTGCCGGTCTGAAGTGATTTGACCATTTCACGAACGAATTTCTCAGAGTGCAAGTACTGAACTTTGCGCGCACCGCGGCTGACCATATGGTTGCCAACGGCTTGCATTAAATGCGTTTTACCCAAGCCCACACCACCGTAAATGAATAAAGGGTTATAGGAACCGCCGGGGTTTTCACCTATCTGCATGGCTGCAGCACGTCCGAACTGGTTGGACTTACCTTCAATATAGGTATCGAAGATAAATGTAGGGTTTAATGCGGTTTTAAATTCTTTTGCGGGGCTTGTTTTGGCCGCTGACTGGGCGTGAGCGCTACTGCTGATTTCTGATTCGCTGGGTTTGGCAACAGGTTTTGCTGGTGCCTGGTGTTCGTCTGTGCCAACCCGCAGCAAAACATTAAAACCTTCGCGGTTAGCCAAACTAGTGGCAATTTCTCTGATTCTAGCAGCGTAACTGGTCTCTACTTTCTCTCGTACATACTCATTTGGGGCAAGAAGTTTAATGCCTTCTTCAGTTTCCATTGCCTGTAAGCAAAGAACCCAAGTGGTCATTTCTTGTACAGACAGTTCGTTCGACAGATGCGAGAGACAGCGATTCCAGACCGACAACGAGCGACACTCCCCGGTTAAGACCAAATTTGGTCAAATAAAAAGGTAACAATTTTTTGATTTTAATTAGCGGAAACAACGGTGGTCGTAGTAGAAAGCGCGTTTTTTTCGGTTATTGTTATAGGGTTCTTGATAGAAACTAGCCGTGGGTTTTACTCAGCGGAAGCAAACCCGGCGCTTCACCTCGACGAAAAATAGTCTATTACTGTTTGAGAAAGTTATCCACAGTTGATTTCAATTTCGCTGGGTCCTGTAATCATTGACGAATGACTAGATAACAGCGATAATCAGAGAGCTACCCTGTAACAAAGTATTCGCACCTTGGCGGTGTGTTACTGAAACGACCCAATCGGTACATAATAATGAAACAAACTTTTCAGCCCAGCAACTTGCGTCGCAAGCGTACTCATGGCTTCAGAGCTCGTATGGCCACTCGTGGCGGTCGTGCTGTTATCCGTGCTAGAAGAGCAAAAGGGCGTAAGCGTCTAGCTGCGTAATTTGCTAAGCGGTAAGCGTTTATTAATTTCTGTAGTTAGTTTTAGAAACCGCTTGCAGCTTGTGAAGTCACTTAAGTGAGTGACTCAAGTTAATCAGGGCTTTGCAAAGCAACGAACACTGTTGCATTGAACAGTAACATCTAGCCTTAAATACTATACCGGCCAAATTTCTTTAGGCCCGCAATCGATCGAAACATTGTGGCGCAAACACCAGATCTGAGCTTCTCAAAAGAATCCAGGCTTAACGACGCGTATCAATACCGTCAGGTATTTGAAAAAAATAAACGCACCGCTGATAAGCACTGGACAATACTGTTTAGAGAAAACAATACCGGTGTGGCCAGATTAGGCATGGCGGTAGCGAAAAAAAATGCCAAACGAGCAGTAGATCGGAACCGGCTGAAGCGTTTAGCCCGCGAATCCTTCCGGCAACACAAGAAATCACTCGCAGGGTTTGATATCGTACTCATGATTCGACACGCTAGTGTGTCGGCTAGCAATGAAGAGCTAAGCGTTGGTCTGAAAAAGCACTGGTCACGGATTTCAAAAAATGCGTAAATCGTTGTGTTGGCTAATTCGGGGGTATCAACGCTTTATAAGCCCATTTTTGCCACCACATTGCAGATACACCCCTAGTTGTTCGCAGTACGCTATGGAAGCAATACAAAATCACGGAGCTGTAAAAGGCTTATGGTTAGGGTTAAAACGTATTGCCCGTTGTAATCCCTTTGGATCTCACGGGTATGATCCTGTGCCCGGTGTAGGGTCGCCCAAGCAAATTAAATAAGTAAATCTATGTTTTTTAAACCAAAGCCTGACTGTGCCAATTGCGCAGCTAAACCACTATTAGAAAGAATCAAAATGACCAGTACCCCGGGGCAGTATCAGCATGGATAATCAGCGCATATTGCTTTGGGCAGCCTTAGGTTTCTTACTGCTGCAAGTGTGGACATCATGGCAGCAGGACTATGCCCCCAGACCACCGGTTGCTGTAACTCAGCCAGGTGCTGTACCGGCAACGGGCGGCATTGATCAATCAGAAGCACTGTCAGCAGCGGGTGCAACCGCTAATGATATTCCCGAACCCGTCGCGGGCACATCGACTGCCGTGGTTAGTAATACGGCTGCAGAGTCGGCTCCGGGTGGAGAAATTATCACCGTTACCACAGATACTTTTAAAGTCACTCTTAGTAGTAAAGGTGGCGATATAAACTCAGTCAGATTACTGCAATACCCGACATCGCTTGAAACACCAGATGATCCTTTTGTGTTAATGAATGACACAGAAGCAGAATATTTTGTCGCGCAATCCGGCTTACAGGTACAAGGTGGCGAAGCGCCCGATCATCACGCGATATTCAATGTAGAGCAGACAGAGTACATGTTAGCTGAAGGGCAAAGTGAACTTCGCGTACCGCTGACGTGGCAGTCGAGCAATGGCGTTACAGTCACTAAAACCTATATTTTTATGCGTGATCGCTACCTGATTGATCTTGAATATGAGATCCAAAACGGATCAAGTGAAGCGATGAACTTTAACCAGTATCGGCAACTCCGTCGCAAACCCGTTACAGACGATGAAACGCAGAGTTTTATCTATACTTTTATTGGCGGTGTGGTTAGTACTGATCAAGACCCATACGAAAAAATTGACTTCGATGATTTCGATGATGTTACCAATAGCTCAAAAACCACTGGTGGTTGGGCGGCGATCATTGAACACTACTTTTTAGGTGCATGGATTCCAAAGCAAGATGAAACCAACACCATATACACCAAGTCGTTAAGTTCACCACAACGCTACATTATTGGACTGCAGTCAGAAGCGACCACGGTAGCGGCTGGTACCACTGGCAATATGACTAGCAGTTTTTTTGTCGGTCCTAAAATTCAGGAACGCATGAAAGCGGTGGCACCTAACCTTGATCTAACCGTCGATTACGGATTTTTATCGGTTATTGCCAAGCCAATCTTCTGGTTGCTGAATAAAATTCACTCTATTGTGGGTAACTGGGGTTGGGCTATTGTTGGCGTGACCATGTGTATCAAACTAATATTTTATAAATTGTCTGAAGCCAGTTATCGCTCTATGGCTCGCATGCGTAAATTGCAGCCACAGCTTGCTTCGCTTAAAGAGCGCCATGGGGATGACCGCGCCAAAATGGGTCAGGCAACCATGGATCTCTATAAGAAAGAAAAGGTCAATCCGCTTGGTGGTTGTTTACCCATCATGGTGCAGATTCCGGTATTTATTTCGTTGTACTGGGTGCTACTGGAAAGTGTTGAACTTCGTCAAGCACCATGGATTCTGTGGATCAAAGATTTATCGCTTATGGATAAGTACTACGTGTTACCCGTGATTATGGGTATCACCATGTTTATTCAGCAAAAGCTAAACCCGGCACCGGTTGATCCAATTCAGGCCAAGGTGTTTATGGCTATGCCGTTTGTGTTCACCATATTTTTTGCATTCTTCCCGGCCGGGCTGGTGCTTTACTGGGTGGTGAACAACACTTTATCTATCGCGCAGCAATACTATATTACGCGCCACGTATTAGCAGAGAAGTAGTGAGTTGTTGTGTCTGGTGACACGATAGCAGCAATTGCCACGGCATCCGGTAAGGGTGCTATCGGCATTGTGAAGGTCAGCGGTGCAAAATCGCATGAGATAGCAAAGTTAATAACTCATCAAAACCTGCAGCCAAGACAAGCGCGTTACACTCCTTTTTATAATGCTGAAGGGCAAACCATAGATCACGGCGTGGCGCTGTATTTCAAAGGTCCTGATTCCTACACTGGTGAAGATGTACTAGAGCTGCAATCTCACGGTAACCATGTGTTGCTGGATCAATTACTCGAAGCGGCAGCCAAAGCAGGGGCACGGGCAGCGCGCCCTGGTGAATTTACTGAACGGGCATTCTTAAACGACAAAATGGATTTAGCCCAAGCTGAATCTGTAAGCGATCTAATCGAAGCAAGCACCGCAGATGCAGCCAGTGCTGCAGTAAGATCCCTTCAAGGTGAATTTTCAAACCATGTTGCCGATATTCGAGAACAGCTTCTAAATTGCCGGGTCTATGTAGAGTCAGCATTAGACTTTGCAGAAGAAGAGATCGATTTTTTACAAGATAGTGATCTTGCAGATCGCTTTGCAAAATTAAATGAAACCGTCAAACAATTATTAGCTAGAAGCCAGGAAGGCATACTGCTCAGAGACGGAATAAGCATCGTTATTGCAGGACTGCCAAACGTAGGTAAATCAAGTTTGCTTAATCGGCTTACCGGCCAGGATACCGCTATTGTTACAGACATAGCTGGTACCACGCGTGATGTTCTAAAAGAAGAAATCAATATAGATGGGTTGCCCATTCATATTATTGATACCGCAGGACTTCGCAACAGCGATGACCCAATTGAACAAGAAGGCGTGCGCAGAGCAAGAGTTCAAATAGATCAGGCTGACAGAATTTTATACATAGTTCAGGCAGACAAGCCCTATGAAAATTCTTTGTTGGCAGAACTGCCCGTTCATATTCCGATTAGCAAAGTGATTAACAAAGCAGATTTAACCCCTGAAATAGCCTCAGATTCAGAGACTATTATTGTTTCTGCAAAAACAGGGTGGGGCATAGATCAGTTACGTGAACACCTAAAACAATGTGCTGGTTTTGAAAAAACTCCAGAGGGTGCGCTGATGGCACGCCGCCGCCACATTACAGCGCTTACTAATGTTCAAGCGCACATCCATGCAGCCCACCAAAGCCTGGTGAAAGAGGGTGCTGGTGAGATAGCAGCGGAAGAACTGCGCGTAGCGCAAGTTCAACTCAACTTAATTACCGGAGAGTTCACCAGTGATGATTTATTGGGTGAAATCTTTTCTCGCTTTTGTATTGGCAAGTAGTATTAGAAAGTAGCGTACGGAAGCACCTACGTTTTCAGTGGGGTTCCGGGGTAATAGTTAATTACGCTCAACACTATTAGCAGAAAATACCATAGCGTTATCTTGTCGAACTACGTTATATACAACCCGCAAGTAGGCAGACCAGTTATCGTCATACCCTTCACCCATGGCAGCGCGGATCTCTGATGGGAAAGTAAAATTACCATCGTCAACGACTATGCAGCTCACTAGAATAGTTTCGTTTGCGGCACCTGTGCCACTTGAATATATTTCTATTACTGAGCCTTGAACATTGTTTGGTACCCAGTTGAACTCGGTATTAGCGTCTACGTTTTGATCTACAGCCGGGGTGCTTATTTGTAGAGCGGGTACGTCGTTAATAGCAAGTGTTGGGAAGCCTGGAAATTCCTCACCGATAATATCAACGGTTAATCCGTTCGGTGCCGTGCCTGTTAGTGGTGTAGTGGTTCTATACACGGGGCCGGTTGCAACATATTCTCTACTGAGTGTTGCGTAGGTGCCGCCGGCGCTGTTAACAATGACATTTTCACCGGCACTTATTAATGTTGTTTCGCGATCATATATTTTAATATTTGGGATATATTCACCGGTGCTTGGTTGCTCAATAGCGCAAGTGTCAACGCGTGGGGCGAATGAGCTTTCAACGTACTCAGGTGATAGACCGGCATCGAGTTTGCCAAACAGTGCTCTCGAATAGTCTGCGTCGGTGCTGTTGGGCTCCATTTTAATTAAGCCAACAAGCGTAATTGGGCCTTCAACTTGAATGTTGTCCCAGCTGCTGGCTGAATCCCCATTGTTTGTAGCGGTGTCACTGTCAGAATCACAGCCAACGCTGAGGCTGATCAGTATGGCCAAAAGAAGATTTTTTTTCGTCTGACTTTTCATCTAATAAATACCCAAAGCATGTTTTTTCTACTGTAGGACATATACGCCGTAATAGCTTAGTACCGTTCCGCAATTGTGAGCGTTGCTTACAACTGTTCACAGTAGCTTTTCGAGGAAGACCTGAATAACAGTTAAGTAGCTCTCATTCCGGGGATAAGTAGATCACTCTATTTTGCTTAAGCTGCGAATCGATTATTTTTCAAGAGCCCACTGATTGATGGCGGTGATTGCGTCTATAACTTCGTGTTTTGCTGCTGGTTTGAATAAAAATAACCTTGAGAGATATCGACTCCAAGTTTATTTACTACGACTAGCTGCTTTTCAGTCTGGATGCCTGCGCTCAAGTTTTTACTTTCTTGTAGAAACATTGAACATGAGAGCCTGACTTGGTTTTATTATTATCGTTCCCTTTGCCAAACTTCTCCCTCAAAAGTTGTAGTGGCATATACCTCTGCAACTGGACAAAGTCAGTTGAAGATTATTGATTAGTGCTCAATTTATAAAACCTACCTTGGGAAAATTTGATGCCTTCAAAAAATTTAGACACAAAAAATGTGAAATAATACTAAAGCCAGCTAGATAACCAAGGGTTATGGTTGTTTATTGTTTTATATTTTTGCGCATATTCATTAGGTTTTTAGCTGTTTATAGTGCCTCTTTATTAATCGTTTTAACCGGTGCTTTTAGGAGTTTACGTAATCTATTAGTACGGCCCGGAGATCTGCGATATAACAGAATGTATATAAAATGGATGCGCCAGGGAAAACTATGCTTAAAGAGGCGCGTCATAATAGGAGTGTAGAAAAGTGGCAGGTAGTGCCTGTTCGATACATGAGATTTTTGATCGAAATTTCGAACTCCCAATCAATCCGTTGTCATGGGATTATCGGGCAATATGGGCGCGCTTTTTAGGCTCGGTGTAGTATTAGTCCGGCTGTAGTGGGCATGCTTTGCCCGGTAAAAAGGACCGATGATCGGTTTTTTTGGTTTACACTGTGGTATTACCTTAGGTGGTGATCTGTGCACATTGTCTTGCGCAACTTCTCTCTATAATCCCAAGCATTATTAACCCCAAACGCAGCTTTATTGGTACTTTTGGTTAAGCGGTCTATGAACAAACAATTCATCTACGATGTCATCGTTGTTGGCGGTGGACACGCAGGCACAGAGGCGGCATTAGCTTCAAGTCGTGCTGGTGCGCGTACCTTACTGCTGACGCACAATATTGAAACCATTGGTCAGATGAGCTGCAATCCTGCTATTGGCGGAATTGGCAAAGGCCACGTAGTAAAAGAGATTGATGCGCTGGGCGGAGTTATGGCACAAGCGGCAGACCATGCCGGCATCCACATCCGCACACTAAATGCTCGCAAAGGGCCGGCGGTCCAAGCTACCCGAGCGCAGTCTGATCGTGTGCTGTACAAAGCGTTTGTGCGTGGCGTGGTAGAAAACCAACCTAACTTGCATATATTTCAACAATCGGTCGATGACCTTATTGTTAATGGCGATAGCTGTGCCGGAGTAGTCACTCAATCTGGATTGCGTTATAGCGCGCAAAGAGTGGTGCTTACCGTCGGTACGTTCCTCGGTGGCAAAATTCATATTGGCGATGTACAACAAGCCGGTGGCCGCGCGGGTGATGCGCCGTCGAATGCTCTTGCAGATCGATTGCGTGAATTACCTTTTAGAGTGGCGCGGCTTAAAACCGGAACACCACCAAGACTTGATGGCCGCTCGATCGATTATTCGCAGCTTGAAGCACAGCCAGGTGATTCACCAAGGCCGGTGTTTTCATATTTAGGCACTGAAGACGATCACCCTGATCAAGTGCATTGTCATATTACTCATACCAATGAAGCAACGCATGACATCATAAAGGCGAACCTGCAACGCTCTGCTATGTATTCGGGCAACATAGAGGGTGTTGGACCGCGCTATTGCCCATCTATTGAAGATAAGGTAGTACGTTTTGCAGATAAAACATCACACCAAATATTTATAGAGCCCGAAGGGTTAAATACCCATGAGGTATACCCAAACGGTATCTCAACAAGCTTGCCCTTCGAAGTACAACTTGACTATGTACATAGCATAAAAGGCTTTGAAAACGCCCATATCACGCGTGCTGGATACGCCATTGAATATGATTTTTTTGATCCACGTGATTTACATGCATCACTTGAAACCAAGTTTATAAACAACTTGTATTTTGCTGGCCAGATTAACGGTACTACCGGCTACGAAGAGGCTGCAGCGCAAGGGTTAATTGCCGGTATGAATGCAGCGCGCGCAGTTAAGGGCTTAGATGCCTGGTGCCCACGACGCGACGAAGCCTATATAGGTGTCTTAATAGACGACTTAATAACCAGTGGCACGCTAGAGCCTTATAGAATGTTCACTAGTCGCGCGGAGTATCGTTTATTACTACGTGAAGACAACGCAGATCTGCGGTTAACAGAAAAAGGTCGCGAGCTCGGTTTGGTTAATGATTACCGTTGGCAGCAATTTAATATTAAGCGCGATGGGATAGAACAAAGCCGTGCAGCGGTTGAAAAGTGGTTTGTGCATGCAAGCTCTGATGATGCACGGCAAATAGAAACTGAATTTGACGTACAAGTACAGAAAGACCAACCAGCACTAGATCTACTGCGCCGACCAGAAGTGAACTGTGGCGGCTTGCAAAAGCTTTTTCCGGATCGTTTTCCGGTTAGTGATCCCATTGTGCTGCAGCAACTTGAAACGCAAATTCGCTACCAAGGTTATATCGATCGCCAGCAAGATGAGATCAACAAGCAATCACGTTTTGCAGAAACGTCGCTGCCGACCACATTTGATTATTCACAGGTGTCTGGTTTGTCTGCTGAAGTACAGCAAAAGTTATCTGAGCAACGCCCCGATACTGTTGGCCAGGCATCTCGTATACCGGGTATTACTCCGGCTGCAATCTCATTGCTTTTGGTCAGCCTGAAAAAGCACAACATGTTAGAGCGTGTCGGAAAAATTGCCTGATTCAAGTTTGTACGGCCAAACCACCCCTCGGGTTGCGCTTGTAGATGGTTTGCAGCGGATGCATATCTCGCTTGAAGAACCGCAGATTGAAGCACTGCTTGAGTATGTTCGATTGCTGGTCAAATGGAACAAAGTGGTCAATTTGACTGCGGTGCGGGATCCGCTGCAAATGGTACATAGGCATTTGCTCGATTCCCTATCGATTCTTCAATACGTTGATGCTGACAGCCTGACCGATGTTGGTGCCGGAGCGGGTTTACCGGGCATTCCACTCGCCATTGCAAAACCTCACTTGAATGTAACCCTCATAGATAAGGTGGCCAAAAAAACGCACTTTATTCAGCAGGTGGCGGCCGAGTTGCAACTTAACAATGTGAGCGCATTACACCAGCGAGTTGAAGAAGTGACGTTGCAAAGTGAGTTGGTGGTAGCGCGGGCCTTTGCCTCCATCGATAAGCTGGCATTGCTAACTGGTCATCTACTACCAGCGGGCGGTAAGTTGCTCGCGATGGTGGGACAGCTGCCTGGAAATGTTCAGATTGAGAATATCGCTGGGTTTTCGTTGTTAAAATCGGCCAAATTAACGATTCCCGATGAAACCGCCATGCGCAACATAGTAATATTAGAGCGCGACCCTAGCTGAGACGGACAACCGTAGAGTTTTCCACTCGATAAGCCCTCAGACTACTGTAGTTCGCAGACACTCAGGAGCTTCATGGCCAAGATTATTGCAATAGCGAACCAGAAAGGCGGTGTGGGTAAAACCACTACGGCTATTAATCTGTGTGCCGCACTTGGCGAGACGCAACGGAGAGTGTTGCTAATTGATCTCGACCCGCAAGGCAATGCAACCACCGGCGCGGGTGTCGATAAAAACAGCCATGAACTAACCACCTGTGATGTCTTGCTGAACGCCTGCCAGACCAAAGAGGCGATAGTTAGCCCGGAGCACGTCAAATTTGATGTGATGCCCAGCAATGCAGATCTGACCGCCGCCGAAGTACAGCTAATGAGCATTGATGGCCGCGAGCGCTGTCTGGCTGAAGCACTGAGCCAGGTAGAAGCTAACTACGACTACATATATATAGACTGCCCTCCGGCTCTTAATGTACTCACATTGAATGCGTTTGTTGCAGCAAATGGCGTTCTGATTCCGATGCAATGCGAATACTATGCATTAGAAGGGCTTTCATCTTTGCTGCAAACCATTAAGCAGGTGCAGGGCTCGGTTAATCCCCGGCTTGCTATTGAAGGTATTTTGCGCACCATGTTTGATGGTCGAAACAAGCTCGGGCATGAGGTATCAAACCAGCTAATCGAACATTTTGAGTCGCGTGTTTATCGCACCATTATTCCAAGAAATGTCAGGCTTGCTGAAGCTCCAAGCTTTGGCCAACCGATTGTCTACTACGATAAATCGTCGCGTGGTTCAATTGCTTATCTGGCGCTGGCGGGTGAAATTATTCGTCGCGAAATGGCTAGTGAATCAGCTAGAAACGCAGCCAGATCACAGACAAATTCAGCAGGCTCGGCGAGCGCTGCGCGAACGTCTATGGATCCAAGCACGGTGGCTCAAGCTACAACAATTCAAGCACAGCCCAATATTGCCAGTAAGGCGAATGGTGAAGCAAGCCACACAGATAGTGCAGAACGTGAAGACAAACCAGCAGAATCTTCTGCAACGCAAGAAGCACCGCCGGTCTCATGAGTTTTTTGATAACACACAGTGTTAAGCGCAGGGTAGATTAAGTGTCGACGACAAAAAAAAGCGGCTTGGGCCGAGGCCTTGGAGCCTTGCTTCAAGGTATAGATATAGCAGCCCCTGTTAATGCTGAGCGCGAACCTGAGCACCAAGTGGAACAAACCGCGTCTACTCCTGATGCCAAAGAGTCCGCCAGAACAGACACACCGCACAGACGCCCTGGCAAAGGTTTAGTCTCACCGACACCCGCACCGGTCGCAGACGTGGAAGGTTCGGTCACTGATATTCCCGTTGAATCGATTACCCGCGGGACCTATCAACCGCGCGTGCATTTTGATCAAGAGGCATTGCAAGAGCTCGCAGATTCGATCACCGCACAGGGTTTGATACAGCCAGTGTTGTTGCGCCGCCGTGGTGGTGGTTTTGAACTGATTGCCGGTGAGCGCCGTTGGCGCGCGTCACAATTGGCAGGTCTTAAAACCATTCCCGCCATTGTCCGCGAGATGGATGACAGTGCCGTTGCTGCGGTAACATTAATTGAAAATATTCAGCGTGAAGACCTCAACCCACTGGAAGAGGCACGCGCGCTGTATAGGTTAAAGAATGAATTCAGTATGACTGACCTTGCGGTGGCGGACGCTGTTGGTCGTTCGCGTGCAGCGGTATCGAATTTAATTCGATTGCTTGATCTGGACGAACGAGTCTCAGAGATGCTTGCCACCGGCAAAATCGAAATGGGTCATGCCCGCGCTATTTTGACACTGCCCGCAGATGAGCAGCATGCGATAGCAATGAAAGTCTACGCTGAGGGCTTGAGTGTTAGAGCAACTGAGGCGTTAGCGCGTGGTGGCGCTGCGGCAAAAAAGTCAAAAGCCAGTAAACCGGCTAAGAAACAACAAGACGGCCATATAAGAGCGCTCGAATCGCAGCTTTCAGAGAAACTCGGTGCCGGTGTCGCGATTGACCACTCGAAAACTGGCAAAGGTAGCATTACCGTTAGCTATAATTCACTTGATGAACTGGACGGTATTCTGTCTCACATTAACTAACTGCGGCAAAGCGCCAAAAGTCAGGCTATTACGCTTTCAAAGCGTCGGATTAACGACTGTTTAAATAACCGTTGTGATCCTTGACCCTAGGATACATAGCCAAGTATACTTCGCGCGTTATGCAGTCTTGTTCGTGCGCTCGACGGAACGCCATTTATAGCCTATAAACTGATTGGATAAGCGCTACATGGCTGTGCGATCACCACACTTTGCAATTGTGCGGCGTCTGCTGCTGGTTCAGTTTGCGCTCGCATTGTTTTTTCCGCTCGTGTTTCTGCCTTTTGGTATCAACGCTGCTATGTCAGCATTGGCAGGTGGTTTCGCTAGTTTTGTTCCGAACGCGTATTTCGCGTACAGAACATTTCAATACAGCGGAGCGCGGGCAGTAAATGCAATTGCACGTGGAATGCTTGCCGGGGAGATCGGCAAGTTAGCTTTGATGGCACTAATATTTATAGTGCTTTTTAAATATCAGAAAACGCTGAATCATGGAGCATTGTTCAGCGGGTTCATAGTGGTTCAATTGTCAGTTTGGCTAACCCCGCTGCTTTCGAATCGAAAACCGAATTCTAGCTTTTGAAATTAGTGGCATATGGCAAGTGAATCTAATGGTGGAGTAATTGACGCCACCGGCTACATTAAACATCACCTGCAAAACCTGACATACGGTCAGCATCCAGACGGTCATTGGGGCATCGCCCACAGTGCCGAGGAAGCATCCGCAATGGGGTTTTGGTCAATCAACCTGGACTCTATGTTCTGGTCGATCCTGCTCGGGTGTATTTTCTGTCTAATCTTCTGGTTGGCAGCGCGTAAGGTGACTGTCGGCGGCGTACCAGGACCATTGCAGAATTTTTGCGAATCTATGGTCGAAGGCGTCGACAACATCGTGAAAGAGTCTTTTCACGGTAAAAGCGACCTGATAGGCCCTCTAGCACTTACTATTGCTGTTTGGGTTTTCCTGATGAATTTGATGGATTTAGTGCCTATCGATTTCATTCCAGAATTTGCGAAGCGCGTTTTTGGGATTGAGTACTTTAAAGTGGTGCCATCTACTGATGTAAACGTAACCATGGCGATGTCGCTATCTGTCTTTGCTCTGATGATTTACTACAGCTTCAAGATCAAGGGCGCTAAGGGCTTTGCCGCAGAGCTCACCATGCACCCGTTCAGTGCAGACAATAAAGTAGTTCAAATCATTCTTATGCCGATCAATTTCTTCCTGGAAATTGTCAGCTTGATCTCAAAACCCATATCACTCGGCCTGCGGTTATTCGGCAACCTGTATGCTGGTGAATTGATTTTCATTTTGATAGCATTGCTGCCCGCATTCGCACAGCCACTGCTCTCTGTGCCTTGGGCGATTTTCCACATTTTGGTTATCGTACTGCAGGCTTTCATCTTCATGATGCTGACCATCGTTTATATGAATATGGCCTTTGAAACGCACGATGATCACTAATTAAGATCCGTATTATTTTTCTTTTAACCAACACCCTTTAAATACAAGTCCAGGAGCTAAAATGGAAACTGTACTCAGCAACACAGCAATCTCAGCAGCGATACTTATCGGCCTAGCCGCACTTGGTACTGCAATTGGTTTTGCACTTCTTGGTGGTAAATTCCTAGAAGCTTCAGGCCGTCAGCCTGAGTTGGTTTCTATGTTACAAACCAAATTCTTTATCGCTGCAGGTCTACTTGATGCGATTCCAATGATCGCTGTAGCGATGGGTTTGTACTTCATCTTCGTTAGCCCGTTTGCCGGCGCACTTTAGTAGATCTGACCAAACGCAGATTGACTAGGAGATAGGCAAATGACAATTAACGCTACGTTATTGGGCCAAGCCATATCATTTTTCTTCTTTGTGTTGTTTTGCATGAAGTTCGTATGGCCGCCACTTATCAGTGCGCTGCGCGAGCGACAAGCAACTATCGCAGAAGGACTGGCAGCTGCAGAGCAAGGTGCACAAGCACAAGAAGTGGCTCAGGCAGAAGCAGATAAAATGTTAGGCGAAGCCAAAACACAGGCATCGGAAATTGTTTCGCAGGCACAAAAGCGTCACAACGAAATTGTCGAAGAGGCGAAGCAGAATGCTGTGCTTGAAAGCGATCGGATTAAATCCAGCGCACAAGCAGAGATTGACCAGGAAGTTGTCACCGCACGTGCTGCATTAAGCAAGCAAGTGTCGAGTGTTGCTGTTGCAGGGGCTGAAAAGATTCTGCAGCGCGAGGTTGATCCTAAAGCACACGCTGCCATCCTTGACGACCTGATTGCGAAGATCTAACCATGTCTGAAAACGTCACTGCTGCACGGCCCTATGCAAAGGCCATTTTTGAGCTAGCTAAAAAATCTGGCAACTATGGCCCTTGGTCAGAGAGATTGGTTTTTTTAAAAGCCGTCGTCTCTGATTCAAGTGTTGCGGCAGCGCTTGATGATCCCAATAATACGGCAAGTGACCGTTCCGGGGTCGTAGAGAAAATTGCAGGTGATCGCTTAGACGCTGAAGGCGTCAACATGGTGCGCTTGTTAGCTGAAAACAATCGCCTACCGTTGATGGGCGAGATTGGCGCTATGTATGAAGAGCTGCGTGCAGAAGATGAAGGTGTCCTCGAAGCCAGTGTGGTAACCGCAATGGCACTTGATGACACATATAAGGCTAAGTTAGCTGATGCCTTGCAACGTAAGTTCAACAAGAAAATTAATATTGTCGAATCAGTAGATGAATCTCTTATCGGTGGCGCCATTATTCGCGCTGGAGATGTCGTTATAGATGGTTCGATCAAAGGTCGCTTGGCTCAGCTCAATAGTAATTTGAGCGCTCGGTAGCCACGCGCCGTACAGAATTTATTTAGAGGACAGCACATGCAACTCAACCCATCTGAAATCAGTGAGCTGATCAAAGAGCGCATTGGTAACTTCGAAGCGTCTGCAGAAGCACGCACCGAAGGTACTATTGTTAGCTTGAGTGACGGTATCGCACGTATTCATGGTCTGAATGACGCGATGTCGGGCGAAATGATCGAATTCCCTGGCGACACATTCGGCCTGGCGCTTAACCTTGAGCGTGACTCTGTCGGTGCTGTGGTACTTGGTAGCTACGGCCACATTAAGGAAGGCGACAAAGTTCGTTGTACCGGTAAGATTCTTGAAGTGCCTGTTGGCCCTCAGCTTCTTGGCCGCGTAGTAAACGCTCTTGGTCAGCCTATTGATGAAAAAGGTCCATTAAACGCCGAAGGTATGGCGCCAATTGAAAAAGTCGCACCTGGTGTATTCTGGCGTCAGTCAGTTGATCAGCCAGTACAGACTGGATTGAAATCAATTGATGCGATGGTACCGGTCGGTCGTGGTCAGCGTGAATTGATCATTGGTGATCGCCAGACGGGTAAAACAGCGGTTGCGATTGATGCGATCATCAACCAGAAAGACACTGGTATTAAATGTATATATGTCGCCATTGGTCAGAAACAATCGACCATTGCGAACGTAGTAACCAAGCTTGAAGAGCATGGTGCTATGGAAAACACTATTGTGGTAGCTGCTGGTGCTGCAGAATCTGCTGCGATGAACTTCATCGCGCCATACGCCGGTTGTTCAATGGGTGAGTACTTCCGTGACATCGGTGAAGATGCACTGATTGTTTATGATGATCTTACTAAGCAGGCATGGAGCTACCGCCAGGTATCATTGCTTCTACGTCGACCACCTGGTCGTGAAGCCTACCCTGGTGATGTTTTCTATCTCCACTCCCGTTTGTTAGAGCGCTCTGCACGTGTAAGTGCTGAGTACGTTGAAAAAGAAACCAATGGTCGAGTTAAAGGTAAAACCGGTTCGTTGACTGCATTACCAATCATTGAAACTCAAGCGGGTGACGTATCGGCTTTCGTACCAACCAACGTAATTTCAATTACTGATGGTCAGATCTTTTTAGAAACTGATTTATTCAACTCTGGTATCCGTCCTGCGATTAACGCTGGTCTTTCGGTATCTCGAGTAGGTGGTGCGGCACAGACTAAAGTGATTAAGAAGCTAGGTGGTGGTATTCGACTAGCACTAGCTCAGTATCGTGAATTGGCGGCGTTCGCACAGTTTGCATCTGATCTTGATGAAGTAACTCGTAAGCAGTTGGAGCGCGGTCAACGCGTAACAGAGTTAATGAAGCAGAAGCAGTACTCACCACTTTCAGTTGGTGAGATGGCTGTCTCTCTTTACGCTGCAAACGAAGGTTACTTAGATAACACTGACGTTAACCGTATTGTTGAGTTTGAACAGGCTATGCATGACCACGTGCGCTCGAAGCACAGTGGCCTGCTTGATAAAATCAATGAAAAGGGTGACTACAACGACGAAATCGCTGGTGGTTTAAAAGCAGCTATCGAAGATTTTGTTGCTAATGGCGCCTTTCAGGCTTAAGCACGGCTTACGGTTACGGGAATAGCAGATGGCTAGCGCAAAAGAAATACGCACCAAGATCAAAAGCATCCAAAACACGCAGAAGATTACTAAGGCGATGGAAATGGTCGCCGCAAGTAAGATGCGTCGTGCTAAAGATCGCATGGAAGCCACGCGTCCGTACGCGACAAAAATTCGTGAAGTGGTCGGTCACGTGGCAGCGGCGAACACAGAATATGTTCACCCCTACATGCGTGCACGCGATAACGTTAAGCGCGTTGGCTACATTGTGGTTTCAACTGACCGTGGTCTTTGTGGTGGTTTGAATATTAATACCTTTAAGAGCGCGATCGCATCAATGCGAGAGTGGTCAGATAAAGGGGTTGAAGTTGAGGTTTGTACCATAGGCAAGAAAGCCGGTAGCTTTTTCAAACGTCTTAACAGCAATATTGTGGCTGATGTTCAAGATCTAGGTGATACACCTAAACTTGAAGATCTAATCGGTGCTGTCACTGTGATGTTAAACGGTATTGAAGAGGGTAGGCTTGATCGTTTGTTTTTGGCTGAAAATGAGTTTGTTAACTCAATGACGCAAAAACCACGTTTAACGCAGTTGATACCGACCGAAGCAGATAAAGACGAGCGTCTTGGTGAAAACTGGGATTACTTATACGAGCCTTCTTCAGAAGAAGTGCTTAATCAGTTGATGCGTCGTTACATTGAATCTCTTATTTTCCAGGCGGCTGTTGAAAATGTTGCTTGTGAAATGGCGGCCCGAATGGTGGCCATGAAGAGTGCAACAGATAACGCTGGCGATATCATCAACGACTTACAATTAGTTTATAACAAGGCGCGGCAAGCGGCAATTACTCAGGAAATATCCGAGATTGTCGGCGGTGCGGCTGCTGTTTAAAAAGTTTATTTATCGGGGAACACTATGAGTTCTGGATCTATTGTCGAAATTATTGGCGCCGTTATCGACGTTGAATTCCCACGGGAATCAGTGCCGAGAGTGTATGACGCACTTATTGTTGATGGCACGCAAACTACCCTTGAAGTTCAAGGCCAGTTGGGTGACGGGATTGTTCGTACCATCGCGATGGGCGTATCTGAAGGTTTGCGTCGCGGTCTTCCGGTAGAAAATACTGGCAAGCCAATTTCTGTACCTGTGGGTGAAGCGACTCTTGGTCGTATTATGGATGTGCTGGGTAACCCAATTGATGAACAGGGCCCTATTGCTACCGACGAGCGTTGGGGTATTCACCGTGAAGCGCCAAGCTATGCCGAACAAGCGGGTTCTACCGAGCTACTGGAAACTGGTATTAAAGTAATCGATCTTCTTTGCCCGTTTGCTAAGGGTGGTAAGGTTGGTCTATTCGGTGGTGCAGGTGTTGGTAAGACTGTAAACATGATGGAGCTCATCCGGAATATCGCGAGTGAGCATCAGGGTTATTCAGTATTTGCAGGTGTAGGTGAGCGTACTCGTGAAGGAAACGATTTCTACCACGAGATGAAAGAATCAAATGTACTAGATAAAGTATCTCTGGTATACGGTCAGATGAACGAGCCTCCGGGTAACCGTCTTCGAGTGGCACTAACTGGTCTCACCATGGCGGAGTATTTCCGTGACGAAGGTCGTGACGTTCTAATGTTTATCGATAACATTTATCGTTACACACTAGCGGGAACAGAAGTATCTGCACTTCTTGGTCGTATGCCTTCAGCGGTGGGCTATCAGCCAACACTATCTGAGGAAATGGGTGTACTTCAGGAACGTATTACGTCTACTAAGACAGGGTCAATTACCTCGATTCAGGCGGTATACGTACCGGCGGATGATTTAACCGATCCGTCTCCAGCGACTACGTTCTCTCACTTAGATGCGACGGTTGTACTTTCAAGAAACATTGCAGAACTGGGTATTTATCCGGCGGTTGATCCACTCGATTCAACTTCACGCCAGTTAGATCCTTTAGTGGTTGGTGCTGAGCACTATCAGGCTGCTCGTGATGTTCAGAACACACTACAGCGCTATAAAGAACTGAAAGATATTATCGCGATTCTCGGTATGGATGAATTAGCGGAAGAAGATAAACTGGTAGTAGCACGTGCTCGTAAAGTACAAATGTACCTATCACAGCCGTTCTTCGTTGCTGAAATCTTCACAGGCTCACCTGGTAAGTATGTATCACTTAAAGACACTATTGCGGGTTTCCGTGGCATTGTTGATGGCGAATACGATCACATACCTGAGCAGGCTTTCTACATGGTCGGTAGCATTGACGAAGTAGTAGAAAAAGCCCGTGAAATGGAAGAGAAAGCTTAGTAACGGTTAGTCCGTTACCTTGATAAACAGAGCGCGAAGATGGCTAAAGTAATCCAAGTTGATATCGTCAGTGCAGAGGAAGAGATTTTCTCTGGCGAAGCTGAAATGCTTGTCGTGTCTGCCGAAATGGGTGAAGTCGGTATCGCACCGGGCCACGCGCCGTTTATAACTGGCATAAAGCCCGGTGATGTAGCCGTGCATAACGGCGGTGAAGCTCAGCACTTTTTTGTTTCAGGCGGCATGCTTGAAGTACAACCGCATGTTATCACTGTGCTTGCAGATACCGTTGTACGTGGTGCTGATCTAGATGAAGCTGAAGCAGAAGAGGCACGTAAGCGTGCAGAAGAGCAAGTCAAGGATGCACAGGGCACTCCTGATTATGCGGCAGCTGCTGCACAGCTTGCTGAAGCATCAGCGCGATTGGCTGTTATCAAGAAGATGCGTTCTTAATAGAGTCGCTTTTTTTGAATGCGCTGTAATCAACAGCGATTTGATCTAGAGCTATTGTCTGGTTGGTTTCTAAACTCGCGTCCCTAGCCGCGATCCGGACACTCTTGAATCACTTCTTCTTAGTATGGCCAAAGCGAACTTCGGTGCGTATAAGCGCGCCAAACTTTGGATCCGCGTTAAAGTCTGACCAATAAAGGCTTGGCCATACCTCAAAATGGAACCATGGGCGAAAGGCTTTGCGTCGATAGCGAAGTCGTAGTTCGTGCCCATCGTAGTATTCTTCTGCGTTGTCTTCGGGCGATGTGTTGTAACCCGCTAAACCTTCAAGCGCTAAGAAAGAGCCCTCTTTGAGCTCTTTGTACAATCCGAGTGTTTGATCAATTCTACCCCCCGGATCAGTGTTCTCCCATTTAAAACTGGTTGATGTTCTGAATACCATGTCTGAGTCTTTTAGTATATTTTGCCAAAAGTCGAAACTTAGGCGGTTCCAGTATCCGGAAGAGTAAAACTGTCTATAGTCGTTATTAACTTTAGATGACCAACCTTCTTCGTTTTGTGATTCCAATGATGCACGTAATCTTGCGAAGCCTTGAAATTTACTGTCATGGCGGCGTGCACCAATATCGACGTTGAAGCTTGCACCAGCACGAGCCTTACGGATAAAGCGCAGTGCTAGTGACAGATTACGATCTTCCTCAGTGCTGGGTAATGAACTCGATAAGCGGTTGTTGTCTTCGTTATCTTCATCATCAACATCTAAGAGCAGGCGTACGCGTCTTTGGCTTCTTGGTAAAACGAGACGCAGCTTCAGTTTGCCTTTGATAGAAAAGTTATTGTCGCCAGGGTCTGAGAAGTCGAGTTGTATGGTGGCACTGGTATCGTTGGTTTTATTAACATCTATATCTTCAGCAAAGTAGTTGTCTAATTGCGAGGCGAAAATATTCAGAAGCTCACTTGCCTCTTTATGTGCTTCATCTATGGCTTCTTCGGCACTTTCAACTGCTGTTGAGAGAGAATCGTCGATAGATTGGGCGTAAAGATCGCTTGAAAAACTAACGAGCAGGCTTGTGCTCAGTAAAGTACTGATTACGAATGATCGTTGATAGGTTTTGGTTGTTAACTGCTCAGAATGCATCAGGTGATGGTATACGAGAACGGGCATAAATGGTCATACAGGGTGAAATTGCAAATGTTACGTTGAGTAAATACAGCGCCTATTTCGGTTCTTCTGATAATTAGTTACGACAGACTTGCGATATTTGCGCCTATATGACGATCTGGTTCGCCTTTCGCAATTGGAATCAATGACTTGAAGCCCGTAGTGTTAAACTCAATTTGCTACCTAAGTCACAAGGAAAAGTGCGCCTTAGCTGATTTTGAACCGTCATTTTGGACTTATTAGCGTTCAATACTACCCAATCGGTGCGTCCAGCCCAAACCTGGGCTACAGGTCAGTCAAGAAATTGCCGTTACTCAAAGAATGTATCTCAAAATCACTCCCAAGTGCCCAGGAACAACACGATGTCATTAAAAGTCGTCATTCTTGCTGCCGGTAAAGGCACGCGCATGAAATCAAGCATGCCTAAGGTCTTGCATTGCGTTGCGAATAAACCAATGGTTGAGCATGTAGTTGATGCGGCCTCATCATTGGGTGCTCAGAAAACCGTGCTAGTGGTTGGCCATGGAGCTGATCAAGTTCGAGCCACTGTCACTCGTAAAGTTGAGTATGTAGAGCAGACCGAACAATTAGGTACTGGCCACGCGGTGCAACAAGCTTTGCCACTACTTGAGCCTAACGATACTGTTTTGATTGCCTACGGCGATGTGCCACTGACTAACCCTGAAACATTTAAGCAACTGATTGATGATGTTACCGATACTAACATCGCTTTGCTGACTGTAATAATGCAAGATCCGACGGGATACGGTCGTATTGTTCGGGACACTGCAGGCAATGTTCAGGCAATTGTTGAGCAAAAAGATGCCACCGAAGCACAGCTTAAAATTTGTGAAGGTAATACAGGGATTCTGGCAGCAAGAGCCTCAGCGCTCACGGAATTACTCGGTAAAATAGATAATAACAACGTACAGGAAGAATACTATCTAACAGATATATTTGAACTGGCAGTGTCACAAGGCATGACCATCACCACTCATCAGCCTGAACACGAGTGGGAGACTGCAGGTGTTAATAGCCGACAACAAATGGCTGAACTTGAGAGAATTTATCAACGCACTCAAGCTGAAAAACTGATGACAGCCGGTGTTACGCTCAGAGACCCTGCACGTATAGATGTGCGTGGCAATATAACGGTTGGCCAAGATAGCATCATTGATGTGAATTGCGTATTTGAAGGCGATGTCACGATTGGTGAGAGTGTGATTATTGGATCTAATTGTTTTATTAGCAATGCAACCATTGCCGCAGGCACAGTAATCAAAGCGAATACCGTAATTGAAGATAGCATTGTGGGTGAAAACTGCACACTCGGTCCATTCGCGCGGCTTCGACCAGGCGCTGAGCTAACAGAAAACGCACACATCGGTAACTTCGTAGAAATTAAAAAGGCGACTATAGGCAAAGGCAGTAAGGTAAACCATTTGTCTTATGTGGGTGATAGCACTATTGGTGAAGGTGTCAACATTGGCGCTGGAACTATCACCTGTAATTACGATGGTGCAAATAAACACCAAACTATAATAGAAGATGGTGTATTCATAGGTTCGTGTACGCAGTTGGTTGCACCTGTAAAAATAGGCAAAGAAGCAGTCATTGGTGCAGGCTCAACTATTACTAAAGAGGTGGCTGCTGGTCAGTTAGCTTTTACTAGAGCGCCTGTGAAAACAGTAGATAACTGGCCACGACCTGTTAAAAAGAAAAAATAACCAATTTACATTTACGCTTTATCGCCACAGTCTTTGATAGATAAAGTGGCAACACAACAACTGGAATTAGATCATGTGTGGAATTATTGCAGCATACGCACAACGTAACGTTACTCCTATCTTGCTTGAAGGCTTGCGACGAATGGAATACCGCGGCTATGACTCTGCGGGAATATCGGTTCTTGATACGGACCACAATATCAATCGTACTCGTGCGCTTGGCAAAGTGGCCATGTTGGGCGACAAGCTTGAGAAAACGCCAATGCAAGGCGGCATCGGCATAGCTCACACCCGTTGGGCGACTCATGGTGAGCCATCAGAGGCAAACGCTCATCCGCATAATTCTTCTGAGCAATTCTCCGTTGTTCATAATGGCATCATTGAAAATCATGAGACTTTGCGTTCAGAATTAAAAGCTGCCGGTTACGAATTTACGTCGCAAACTGATACGGAAGTGATTGTGCACTTAATTCACCAGGAGGTGAAAAAATCTAATGACTACCTCAAAGGCGTGAACAACGCGGTAGACCGATTAGATGGTGCTTATGCAATTGCTGTGCTGAACACGGATATGCCAGATCGTTTGGTAGCAGTGCGACGCGGTAGTCCCTTATTGGTTGGGCTTGGTATTGGTGAGTTCTTTCTCGCCTCTGATACCGCAGCACTTATTCCTGTCACTCAAGAGTTTATCTATCTAGAAGACGGTGATGTTGTAGATATCAATGAAGGTAGCATGACTATCTTTGATGAAAACGGTACCGAGGTTAAGCGCCCGGTAAAAGTATCATCACTGACGGCGGGCTCTACTGATAAAGGGCCTTACAAGCACTATATGCTGAAAGAAATCTATGAGCAGCCTAATGCGGTGCGTGCCACTCTACAAGATAGAATCACTGACAGCCAGTTATTGCTAAATGGTTTTGGTGATCTTGATCTTAACCTTCTAAAACAAGTTAAGGCGATTCACATTGTTGCTTGTGGTACAAGCTATCACGCGGGAATGACTTCTAAGTACTGGTTTGAAGAATATACCAATACACCGTGTACTGTAGAGATCGCCAGTGAGTATCGTTACAGACCAGTGGCTGTGCCTGAAAAGACTCTATACATAACACTTTCACAATCAGGTGAAACGGCTGATTCACTAGCGGCACTTGATGAAGTGAAAAAATCTGGTTTGTACTTAGGTACACTTGCCATTTGCAACGTCCCTGAAAGCACGTTAACCCGTGAAGCAGACGCAACACTACTGACCAAAGCAGGCCCTGAAATCGGGGTTGCTTCAACTAAAGCTTTTACTACCCAGTTGGTGGCCTTACAGTTGGTGGCTCTAACCCTTGCAAAAGCAAAAGAAACCCAAACACAAGAAGAGCAAGCAGAAATTATCAATGCGCTTTACCATAGCCCTATTACTATGGAAAGACTGTTAATGGTTGATCGCACTATTGAGCATTTAGCTGAAGTGTTTGTTGAAAAAGATCATGCAATCTTTTTGGGTCGTGGTCCATTGTTTCCTATCGCCCTTGAAGGTGCTTTGAAACTGAAAGAAATATCCTATATTCACGCAGAAGGCTATCCTGCTGGTGAATTGAAGCACGGTCCGTTAGCGCTGATTGATAACGAAGTACCTGTAGTTGCAATCGCACCTAACAATAACCTTCTGGAGAAGCTTAAAGCTAACTTAGAAGAGGTTCGTACCCGTGGTGGTCAGCTATACGTAATGACCGAGGAAGATACCGACATTGAGCCGGTGGATGGTTTAACGTTAATTAAGATTCCAGGTTGTCCGGATGCAGTGAAACCATTGCTGCTAACGGTGCCGTTGCAGTTGTTGTCGTATCACGTTGCTGTAATGCGCGGTACCGATGTTGACCAACCGAGAAACCTAGCGAAGAGCGTAACGGTAGAATAATACGCCGTTGCTAATGCAAGAGTAGTAGTAGTTGTATAAAAAGGCGACCTCATTGGTCGCCTTTTCTGTATATAAGTATGGATAGTGAGTTTGTGGCAACCATTTTCCCGTGTGCGACACGACGTAAATTTCGGTTCAGCGTGGGTACTAACAACTGGTGTATGATTGAAATTCGCGCGCATTTTGCACATTGAGAATTGAGGTAAAGCAATGATTACACGTACTACTCGATACGGATTAACACTCGCTGCAAGCTTATTTGCTTTGCCAGCGTTGGCTGATATCACAGGCAACTGGTTATCTGAAAAAAATGACGAAGGAAAGCAAATAACAGTTGAAATCTATAACTGTGGTGAGCAAATCTGCGGCAAAATAACGGATGTTCATAATTCAGATAACACTTCAATTATTGGTAAAGAAATGATTGAAGGCATGAATAAAAAAGGTGATACCAAGTATTCAGGCGGTAAAATTTATGCCCCGGATACTGAAAAATGGTACAAATCAAAAATTAAAGTTCAAGATGAAAATACTTTAAAAGTATCTGGTTGTGTGGCAGGTGGTTTGATTTGCCGCGGGCAAATCTGGACTCGCGAAGGTAGCTAGTGCCCATCCATAAACAGCGCGTAGCGAGGTTGTTCCAGGTGCGTGAGATTTTGCCTACTACTTGTAGGCGTTTAGTCATCTAAATAACTACATGTAGTCGGTAAAAGATTGCGTACCTGGGGCGACCGCAGTAGCGTTCGTTTATGGATGGGCACTAGCTAGTGTACGACTTAATACTTAAGGTTGTTTAAGTAAGGCCCATGCTTCGAAGCGTGGGCCTTTTTTTGGTTTATGTGGTTTATTGGTTCTATCGACCTTTCCAATTTGGGGTACGCTTAGCTAAGAACGCCTCAACACCTTCTTTGAAGTCTTCACTGGTATAACACTGAACGATCAGATCATCGTTTTCTATTTCGGCAGCTTTTACCCGTAGCCTACGTAGGCCTTCTTTGGTTGCTGAAATCGTTAGTGGTGCGTGGCCTTTCATTTGTTCTGCAAGCTCTTGTGCACGCTGTAGAGGTTCTGAGTGAATTTCAGAGATAAGCCCTATCTGTTGCGCTTCAGCGCTTTGTATCAGGCGTGAGGTCAGTATTATTTCTTTCGTGCGAGCAGCCCCAATCAGATAAACAAGACGTGAAAGATTGGTAATTGACAGGCAATTACCAAGGGTGCGAGCAATAGGGAAGCCGTACTTTAAATCGGCTGATGCAATACGGATATCACAACAGGCCGCTAGAGCCGCACCTCCACCGGTACACGCACCTCTAATAGCGGCTATGCTTGGGATAGGTATTGATTCAAGCAGCCCCATGACGTGGTCCATTCGGCGTTCGTAATCCAAAGCGTCATCAGCACTGGAAAGTTCACGGAACTTTGAGATATCAGTGCCCGCAGCAAACGCTTTGTCACCCGCACCTGTGATTATAAGTGCGTGAATACCGGCGTGATCTTTGATCAGTGATTCCGAAATGGCAGCTACGCTATCGTACATTTCAAACGTTAAGGCGTTGCGTGCCTCTGGCCGGTTGAAAACTAAAGTAGCGATACCGTTATCGACGCTATAATTGATGTCTTGATCTGGCATAGAGGCTCTATGGTTTCATTTGGAGGCTTGATAATGCCATTCTAAAGCAATGAGCTAAACACGGTCTGGTTGAGAATAGGTTAAAATAAGACCCATGAATATTAATGCATTTGAGTCAAAGCAGGTAGCGTTTGAATTTAACTTGCCCATGGATGTGGTTATTGAGAATTTGCACCAACGGGTTGGTGATCCTAAGAATTCTGCTGGTCTAGGTGAGGGCATGGTGGGTAGTGTCAGTCAAAATGACACCTACATCTATCGCGGCGTGCCCGGTACTCGTAATTCGTTTCGTCCGACGTTCTACGGCAGCTTTACAGGCAGTGGGTCACAGACAGTACTAAAAGGCACTATTAGTCTCAACCGTGTGATCATAAAATTTATGTACATGTGGCTGGCTATAGTGGGTTTGGTGGGTGTTGCCACACTTGTTACAGTGCTAAGTAATCCCAATGCTTCTTGGCTGTCATTGCTGCATATTTTTGTAATGGCCGCATTGGTGTACACCATGGTGTTGGTACTTAAAAATAAGTGTCAACCAGATATAGCTTGGCTTGAGGAAAAAATAACGTCTGCCGTTGACAAGGGTGGCGTAAGTTAAGTGATGCAAAACGCGGTTAAATCTTTAGCGCCACAGCGTTCAGCGTTATATGTGCCTGCCAATAATCGACGCGCGATTGATAAGGTAGAAAGCATTGATGCGGATTGGATTATTTTTGATCTGGAAGACTCTGTAGCACCGGAAAGTAAAGCCACTGCCAGGCAGGCCCTGGTCAATGCTTATAAAACAGCGACGTTTGGACGCAGCCAAACCGCTATTCGTTGCAATCAAGTGCATAGTGCTGACTTTGAATTAGATCTTGCGACAGTAGTAGAGTGTTGTCCTCAAGCGGTATTGTTGCCGAAAATATCCGCCGTCTCTGATATCGATAAATTTGCCCTGGACGCGACGTCTGCCGGGCTCGATTCTACTGTTAGTAGTTGGTTTATGATCGAGACTGCTCGCGGTATTGCACAGCTAGAAAGTATAGTGCGTCGTGGTGCTGAAATTCCCTGGCCATTGCAGACGCTTGTGGTGGGTCATAACGACATTGCGAGTGAAACTCGTGTATCGCTTGATCATGAGAGGCGCTATTTAATACCTTGGCTAATGAGTATTGTTTTGCAGGCGAAACAGGCAGATCTTCAGGTGCTTGATAGTGTGTGGAACACATTCCGTGATCTAGACGGTTTTAAAGCGGAGGCCTTGCAAGCATTACAAATGGGCTTTGATGGAAAAACACTTATTCATCCGTCACAAGTGGAGCCTGCTAACAAAATATTTGCACCTTCGGCACAGCAACTTGAACACGCTCAACTACTGGTTGATACCTTTGCCCAGCCTGCAAATGAAAATAAGAATGTGCTAAATATTAATGGTGAGATGTTTGAGCGCTTGCACTTACTACAAGCGCAGCAGCTACTCGATAAATATAACTCTATTAAGAGTTAAATTGCTTAAGAGTTAGTTACTCTGCGCCCTGTATTCCCAAGGCGGCTGTACTTCAGCATTGTCCCATAAGCCTATTTTGCTCCGTCTAGCCTGTGATTCTGCTTTGTTGTAGGCGCGCCGATTAGTACGTGTTTGTTCGTCTTTATATTTTGTGTAGTACCAGGCGTGCCCGGCTCTCAACATTTCAAGATTAATATCACGGTCATTGTGCTTAATGACACATATATTGCGGCGATATTTATCGAGCTTATTGCATTGAGCCAGTACTTCCCGATTGAGTATTAAGCTGCGAAGATAATTACGCGATTCCAGCCCTTGGCTTTGTTTTATTTCTGGCGCATCGATAGCTGCCAGCCTTACGATTATTCTCTTTTCGCCCGCAGGGGAAATATGCACAGAATCACCATCGTGTACTTTGGTGACACGGCCAGTAATCTCTTTGGTGACGGGTAAGCCGCCTTGGCATCCAGCGAATAACAAAACCCATAACGCAGTGATTGTGGTTTGTGATTTCTTATTTTTTAGAGACGACATTTCTAGTGGCAGGATTAGAGGCTGTGTGAATTGGGCATAAATTAATGGCAATTATGATTGCGTTGTGCCAATTATACAGCGCAGTTGTCAAAGGAATATCGTGTTTTGTCTATACCAGGTTATGTACTATCGCTACAGCAATGCACGCAATCAAGATCTGTATTCTAATTACATTGAGTTTCGTGGAGACGTTATTCATTCTGTGAACCCTTGGTGATCAATTATTTATAGTTCATTTTGGCGTTAAAACCAGTCATTGTAGGGGCTCAAAAGCAGGTAAAGTCTGTGCAATCATGATGAAAAATACGCAGCGACCGGCAAGCGCCTGCAGCTTCGGTGTTGGTTTCAGCGCTGTTTGATCGAAATGATCTAATCTAGAATGATTGGTATTAGTATTGCGCGTATATCAAGGCGCAAAGTTCTGGCTCTAAAGTTCGCGGCGAGGTCAAGATGTCTGAAGTTAATCAAATCATAGAAACTCTGAAACAACTGCTTAAAGAGAACAATGTTACTCAGTATGATGTAGCTGCTGAGTTGAACCTTGGTGTCGCCCGGGTAAAGCAAATGTTCTCCAATCAAGATATAAGCATCAGTCGGCTTTCTGTGATTTGCAATGAATGCTTAGGTATGGAAATAGCCGATCTAACGCAAATAACTCAGGATCGGCAAAAGTACATAGAAAGCCTGACGGAAAAACAGGAACAACAGCTGATATCCGATGAACGGCTGCTGGTGGTATCAGTATCAGTGATGAACAACTGGACCCCGGACGAAATTGTTGAACGCTACGATATCTCGATGCGTGAATGCCAAAAGTACCTAAAAACGTTGGAGAAGCTAAAGCTTATTAGTGTGCGAAGTAATGGCCACGTTAAATTATTGATCAATCGGAATTTTAAGTGGATTCCCAAAGGCCCGCTAGACACTTTCTTCAGACAGCATGTTCAAAGTGACTTCCTGGATTCCAAGTTTGATGGCCAGAATGAAGTCAGGCTATTCAGAACAGGTATGTTGACCGAGCAGTCAGCTGATGAGTTGATCAAAAAAATTGAAAAACTCACTGCAGAGTTTGTTGAGCTTAACCAAGCTGATACAAAGCTCGAGCTAAAGCACCGTCTAGGCTATAGCTTTGTGGTCGCGTTACGACCATGGTTGATGCCGACATTCACAAAATTATTGCGGCATACGCCGCCTAAAGAAGATTAGCCATCGAAGCTTAAGGATTAATAACCCGCACACGCGGCCCTGAAGAATGCCATTTGAGGCTTCCCTCAATGGCGGCGTGATCAAGATGGCTGATGTACCATAAAACAACATCTTCTCGATCGATACTTTCGCTATTGTTGAATAGATCGCCTATTTCCCCGCGAGCTCCCCATCGCCAATTGCCGGTTTCAGCGTTGTACCACTTACGTACGGCAACATCCCACTGAGAAAATTCATCTGGAAAACCGTCGTCCGGGCCAGGTATTAGTTCAACTCTTAAGCCGGTTTCAGCGTCTTGGATAGTCCAGTAGTTGGTATCAGCTGTGCGATCATTAAATTCAGAAGTTTGTAAGTCGCCAGTATTCTTAAATACTTGATCGTTCTCCGGACCGTCGATATCAAAATCAAAAATCCATTGCGCATGATGACGATGATCAGTGATGCATTGCAAGCCGCGACTGAATATTAATGAATCAAAGAAACCATTGTTGCTAAATATATAGCTCTGATAAATTTCATATTCACCGATTTTGGCGTTAATACCGAGTTCGAGGAACTCATTGCCATTTTGGGTGTAAGTACGGCTACATAGTTCATTTGCATTACAGCTTTCATAGGGTTCAGGCAGATCAATGGGTACAAAGGTATCTTTCCAAAGGATGTCACCGTAAGGGCCACATACGTCGTTGTCATATTCAACACGCATGACAGGGAATGAAACACGCCCGATAATCATCTGGTTTTTAAATTTTATGTTTTTGAGCGCAAGGCCTCCAGCGCTCTCTGTAGAGTATGAAAAATTCCAGTCTAGCCAGGTTATATCACCGCGTTCTGCAAATGCATTTACCATCGGTAGAATGGTCAGCGCTAATACCAATGCACCGTGCGCGAAAAAGCGTTCTAGCTTTATAGTAGTTTGCCAATTAAAGAATATATTCATAGCTACTGCATAGATCCGCTGTACTCAACGGTTAAATTACTAAGATTAACCAATGCTCGATAGTGAGGTGCAGCACCTTTACCTGGACCAAAGGTGACATAAAGTTTGCGACTCTGGAAAAAATGTTTGCCGTTTTCTGCTACTTCTGCAGCCGTTGGATAAGCCAATATGGCAGTTCCGATTAATACCTTATGATGGCTGAAACCTTGTTTCTCTAGTGCATTACTTGCTAGAGCGATGGCTCTTTTTACTTCTAATTGGGATTCTGGTGGCTGGTAGTCAGTGGCGTAAGTTAATGTATAGCTGATTGGCTGCGCGGTTTTTCTGTCAGCTAAGTAACTAGCGGTGAGTACTTTGTTGCTGTCGTACAAAAAAAACTCTGTTTCAACTTTAACCAGATTGTTCGATTTGTCTTTAATTGTGTGACTTGCCAGTGTGGCATGGCGACCTGTCAAGTGAGCAGTTATTTTTCGATCAAGCAGTATTGCCCGCTCAGCGTTGTCTTTTTCTGAGGTTTGCGGTTGCGTTTGTAGATTAATAACGTTTGTAACGTCTAGCGGCTGAGGTGGCCAAATATCGTCAGTAGAATTAGTAAATTTTACTCTGATGGTTTGATCGATGGCCGGTTCTGTCGGAAGTCCTATTGGCTGGACTGGTGTTTGGTCTGAGTGTTGATGCTGATCAGGATTGGACACAGGCAAATCCGTATTGTTATTGCAGCTAGCAAGAAACACAACTAGCACAATTGCTATGATCGCGATAGTTCGAAAGACAAGGCGCTTTTTTATCTTTGCCTGATGATCTGTATATTGCTTTGACATGTCTTCTTTCACGGCTTGAGATGCCTTTAAATAATCGCTGAACAGTAAGTGATTTTATATATGCAAGGTTTACTGTTATGAGTCATTAGTCATTAGTCATTAGCTATAAGTTATCAACTATCGTTATCGCCACGCAGCACCCATAAACAGTGATTGTCCGCGGGCGGTGAAATAGACATTAAGCAATGCCCAAATTCCGCCAGCTTGTTGCATTCTGTTACTACCGCTGCTTTTCTTATAACTCATTAAAGCTAATGGTGCTTGCCATAGCAATAGCTGAAGTATTGCCCACCAAGGTGAGATAACCCCGAAAACAGACAGTAACACCGTAATTATCAGCGTAATAATGGCGATTATCTGTACCAATGGAAAAAGTATGCTGGGTAGTTCTGACAATGAAAAGCCATGTTTTCTTAAGCTTTCAATATTGCTAACGCTTCGCCAACGCTCTTTGCTGTAAAACCGTTTTACGTTCTCAGCTTCACCATGGTGTATTGCTTGTATGCTTGGGTCACAGACTATGTCGCTGTTTTCTTTTAGGCGAGTACAAAGGTCGTAGTCTTCGCATGTTACTAGGCTTGTATCGAAGCCATTGACTTCCGTAAATGCATCACGGCGGACAAAAAGATTCATTGATTCAAGCCATTCAGCTGATCGTGGTGGATCAGACGGTGATCCCTTCCTTCTGATTTGATACCAACATTGTTGTACCCATGTAGATTGTGCGGGAATTCCCGGGGGGCTACCAAAGCATTTAATATCAGGGTTATTGATATACGGCACAATAGAGTCGAACCAATCGTATAGAACGGTACAATCTGAATCAATAAAGGCGAGTATCTGACCCTTGGCATGTTCAGCTCCAAAGTTACGCAGGCCCGCGACGGTTATGTCTGGAACTATGAATACAGTTGCTTCAAACTTTTTTGCTATATTGACGGTGTTATCTTCAGAGCCGTTATCAATAACCAGTATTTCATAGCTCACATCTATTGAGCGTGCATCATGGATTGAGCGCAGACACGCTTCTAAATTAAGCGCGTCGTTTTTAACCGGAATGATTATGGAAAGGCTGATCACTTGAAATTGGTATCCAAGCATACTAAACGCTACACAAACTTGTGCTCAGCTGTATGCTTTTTGCAGAGAGAAATATCTGCCGGATTATACACCTGTGATTGGCTTGACAGCTTGAATGTGATCACAGCCAGCACGAACGGTGGCGGTTGATCAGGGCTGCAATTGCAAACAATGAGCTATTGCACAAAAGGATGTGGTTGCCGGAACTTTCCTTACTGACAACCACGTCACAGATCCGTTTACATGGGCTAATTACCCGGACAATTGTTACTAATCGTAACCGACAATATCCGCCATTTTCACAGCGTCTGAGCGATGCTTTGCGATCTCCGCTAACGGTAGAGAATCGGTTTTAAATGTTCCCCATGATTTAACAAGATCAGACCAGGAAACATCTGCCTTCACAGGGTATTCATAGTTGGTTTCAGCGTAAATACTTTGCGCTTTATCGGAAGACATGAACTCAATCAGTTTGATGGCTTCGTCGCGATTAGGCGAACCAGCAGTAAGTGAAACACCACTGATGTTCATGTGTGTTCCGCGATTTGATTGATTAGGAAAGATTATATTGACTGATTCAGCCCATTTTATTTGTTCTTCATCAGCCAGCATTTTGCCTATATAGTAGCTGTTAATAATGGCGATATCGCATTCGCCTTGTTGTATTGCTTTAACCTGCGCACGATCATTGCCCTGCGGTTTTCGTGCAAGGTTATTTTTAACTCCGCTTAACCAGGCTGTGGCACGCTCTAATCCATGGTGTGCAATGATGGAAGCACTTAACGCTACCATATAGGTGTGCTTACCACTGCGGGTGCACACCTGTGACTTAAATTCATCTTTTGCGAGATCTTCGTAGTCTTTGATTGTGCTGGCATCAACTCGGTCTTTAGAGGCAACAATTAACCGTGCGCGGCTTGAAAGGCCAAACCAATGACCGGATGGATCACGAAATTCAGCGGGAATATTTTGGCTTAATGTGTCGCTGCTTATGGCTTGTGTTAAGCCCAGATCTACCGCCTGGTAAAGAGGGCCGCTATCAGTGGTAAGGAGTAGATCAGCAGGGCTATTGCGTCCCTCGTTTTGTAACCGTTCGACCAACCCGTTTTTAGCGAAAACAGAGTTTACTTTTATTCCTGTCTCTTCAGTGAAGGCTGTAAATATCGGCTCGATTAAAAATGACTGACGATATGAGTACACATTGACGTCTGCGAATGAGGTGATGGGCACAGCGACTGCACAGGCAGCGCATACGCTAAGCAATCTGCTCTTTAGGGTGGTCATGGATGGCTATCCTTGAGAGTATTAGTATTGTTAATGAGAAGGATAATGAGAATCATTCTCATTGTCAATTGGCTTTGCCATTTATTTGGTCCAGTGATGAACTACACTATCGCCCTATCTTTTGTCTGAGAATATTTTCAATGATCGCACTTTGGGATCTTGGCAATGTAGCCGTACAGTGGAATCCTGAGAAAATTCTCACGATGCTGAATTGGCCCAGCGATAAAACCGCGACGGTCAAGCAGTCGCTATTTGAAAGCAGTTTGTGGCTTGATCTTGATCAAGGGCTGACGACGGAGCCGGAGGTTGCCACCTTACTGGCCAAAGAAACTATCCTTACCGTTGATGAAGTAATCCAGTGCTTTGAAACTGTGCGTCAGTCACTGGTTGATTTTCCGCGTTCAATAGAGCTAATTCATGACATGAAGGCGGCGCAAATACCGCTCTATGTTTTGTCGAATATGTCTACCGTTAATGCGGCCTACCTGCGGCAGCGAGACTACTTCAATCTGTTTGATGGCATAGTTATTTCCGCAGAGGAAAAATTAATCAAACCTGATGTCGCATTGTTTCAAGTAGTGCTTGATCGGTATCAGATAGATGCCACTGAAATGTTATTCATTGACGATAGCCTGCCAAATGTTCAAGCTTCACAGTCACTTGGAATGCAAGCTGTACACTTTAAAGGCAGCGATAATTGTTACGCTGACATTCGACAGCATTTTAGGCTATAACGTTTGTTGCTACAGGGGCAAGGTGTTGAATTACAACTATAAGATCACGCTGGTGGTAGCGACATTGAGTTTGGTTATTGATCAAGCCTCGAAATATATGGTCACTCATATAATGGCACTACATTACGGCGAAGCACGTGAGATTGTTCCGGGCTTTATAACTTTTATTCTATCTAAAAATACCGGTATAAATTTTGGCTTGTTTGCCAATGGTTCTACTTTTTCAAAGGTCCTATTGGCAGGCTTTGCAGTAGCGGTCAGTGTTGCATTGCTGGTGTGGCTGAGGGGGCGCCAGCCGGATAAATTACTAGCTTTAGGTTCGGGCTTACTAATTGGTGGTGCGCTTGGAAATGCGATTGATCGACTGCTGTACTCGGGGGTTATAGATTTTCTAAACGTTACGTGTTGCGGGATACATAATCCATTTGCATTTAATATTGCCGATGTTTGGATCTTTGTGGGGGCGGCACTTTTGTTTATTCGCACCGCTAATGATGGTGATAAAGGTGAAACGTAGAGTCTGTTTAATAACATTTGCGTCATTTGACGTTGTCAGTATTTAGCTCACAGGTTAACCTTGAAGATAACCTTTAAGAACGCGCAGGCATGTCAAAGCTTTATTTTTATTATTCGTCAATGAACGCAGGCAAGTCTACTTCGCTGCTACAGTCTAGTTATAACTATCGCGAGCGTGGCATGAATACACTGGTGTTATCACCAATGGTGGATGACCGCTATGGTAATGGGGTGGTGGCATCCAGAATAGGCTTAAAAACGGACGCGACCATTGTAAAGCCTACAGATAATATTTTCGATTTGGTTGAAGATCACCTTTCAAATCAAACTTTGCACTGCGTACTAGTCGATGAAGCGCAGTTTTTAAGCCGTGATCAGGTGTTTCAGTTAGGTGAGGTCTGCGATCGTCTTAGTATTCCTGTGTTGGCCTATGGCATCCGTACAGATTTTCAAGGCGAGCCATTTGAAGGTAGTAAGTATTTACTTGCCTGGGCTGACAACCTAAAAGAGTTAAAGGCGATCTGCCACTGTGGTCGCAAAGCTACCATGGTGATTAGGCGTGACTCTCAGGGCAATGCGGTCACTGAAGGGGCGCAAATTGAGATCGGTGGTAACGATCTTTATGAGTCGACTTGTAGGCTGCACTTTAAGGAAGAATACTTTAGCAAAGCGCGCATTGTTTAAGTGCTTGCACTGGCGTTTATCTGCTGCTCACGTAGATAGATATATATACCTGAACCTATAATGATAGCCACGCCTATCCAGGTGCTTGCAGCTGGAATGTCTGCGAAAAAATACCACCCAAAAACTACCGCGCCTACAATTTCAAAGTATTGAAAAGGTGCAAGTACCGATGCATCGGAAAAACTGAAAGCGTACACCACTAGTAAATGTCCCAGGCATGCTATTGCGCCTACCAACATTAGGAAGCCCCATTCATGGGTAGTCGGTATGCTGATTTGTAAAAAACCAAGATCCAACGAGTTGCCAACCAGCAGTGCAATACTTACTGTGATTAAGCCTGCAATACCCGTGTAAAGCTGAATTAAGACCGGACTGTTATTTTGCGCAAGCTTACTCGTAATAACCAAATAAAATGCAAAGCAAAGTGCGGTCCCCAACGGTAAGATCGCATAGACGCCGAATGCTTGCGCACTGGGCTGTATAATAATTAACGCACCAATAAGGCCTATGAGTACTGCGGTGATTCTTCTAATGCCTATTGTTTCACCTAGAAACACAGCAGACAGCAGTGTTAATAATAATGGTTCTACAAAAAATATTGCTAAGGCATCAGCTACCGGCATTTTAGAGAGTGCCGTAAAAAAAAGAACAGTTGCCGCGACTATCAACACCCCGCGTAATGCAAAAAGGTGCCACTGTTGAACGCTTAGCTGGCGTCGTAAAGGCCAGGCAAAAGGCAGTAGCAGTAAAGACTGAAAAAACATTCGGCCCCACACAATTTGGCCACTGGATACACTCGCGGTAAGATGCTTTGCAACTACATCCATCAACGGCAGCAGCACCATGGCGAATAGCATTGCTGCTAAGCCTTTGTTTAAACTGCTGCCGGTTTGTTTCAAGTTATCACTGTTTTCGTAACGTTTTAGGTCTGACTTGTTTGCATCGCGTTAAGTCACGAAAGCAGCGTGGATTCTCACTGACAATGTCTAACGTCACAAGCAGCTATGACGTCTTTAGAACCGTTTATGACGGCGGATTTTCTGACCACCAGCTTTGTGCTGACTCGCGAATCTCCGGGCCATGAAAGCGTGCCAGGCTATCAGTTGGATGAAGTGCCTCCTCATAAAAGAAATCAGGTAGTTCATCATCGCTTACAGCAAAACCTGCTTGTTCGTTGAATTGGTTTTCAAGGTGCAGGGTCTCTACCCCTAACTGACGGTAGAACTCTGGGGTAAGGTCTGTGCCATGTGCATCATTGAGTGCAGTCACTATGAATTCAATTTGTGCATAGGTGACAGAGCGGCCAAAGATACACAAGCCCAGGGAATCAGTTGATGCTGTCAGCGCTTGCATATCAAGGCTTGCGTGGACTAACTCTTTAGCGGGCTTACCGACTGATTCATAGGTGGGTAGATTACCGGCGGTGTGGTCAGCGCCTTGGGCGGTCATCATCATGGTGATACCGGTCACTTCGATTACTCGAGGGTCGTAGGCACTGATGGTTTGTTTTTTTATAACAGGCACGCGTTTTAATTTGTAGTGCTCACCGACTCGTGCCGCACCCTGGGCCACTAATTTGCCGTGCTCGGTCCCGTGGCGAAGATGATTATCAATGATATCGGCCATATAGGCGGTATCACCGAACTCGGCTTCACCCGCATCCATAAGGACTGCCAGTGTACCGCCAAGCTCTATTGTGTCTACACCCAGATCATTAGCCAACCAGTTTAGTTTGGCAAGATCGTCTGGGTCTTTTATTCCGCAATTGGTGCCAAGTAAACCTATTGTTTCATATTCAATCGGTGATACAACTTCATTGCCGTCTTTGTCAGCGTAGACATTGCTGCACTGAATTAAACAGCCAGGCATGCAAGCGTGTGTTGTCTCACCGCCGCGTTCAATGTTTTGTTCACGCAGGTAGTCGCCGCTGAGTTTAAAGGTTTCTGTGCTGGTATCTGCGGCTTGGCCGCCAGTGAAGTTGCGCACCGGTATGCCGCCCAGTTGGTTGATAACGTCTGACATCATGGCGGTACCCGTTTTAGCGAAGTTTTCAATGGCGGGTTCTGCCTTGAGCATTTTGTTGTACTCGCGTACTGCACCCATAAGCTTTTTGCGTTCGTGAAAGCTGGGCATTTTGTGTAGGTCTACGACAATAGCTTTAACCTTTTTATTGCCCATCACTGCACCGACACCGCCGCGAGCAGCAAGTCTAGAGGGCCGAAGGTCTACATCGCTAAAGGCTATTCCGCTCAGCATACCTTCATATTCACCGACTTGGCTGCATAGCCCGATGCTGACTTTTTTACCGTATTTTTCATGTAGCCTGGCAGCAGTTTCAAAGTTACCCATACCGAGGAACCCATCTGCTGAATCAAAGGTGATGTCGCCATCTTTGGTAATTCGTATGATGGTCCAGTCTTTACTACAGTTGTTGAGTGTTAAGCCTGCTAGTTCCAGTTGCCCAAGTGCAAAAGCAAAAGTACCACCGGCGTTAGCTTCCTTTATGCCGCCGGTCAGGGGGCTTTTGCATCCGACACTTAATCGATTGGCATTAGAGAAATTCGAACCTGCGAATGGCCCCGCTGAGAAAATCAGTGGGTTATCTGTAGAGAGAGGATCGACGGTGGCAACATTCTGCTCGACCAGTGTTTTGGCAATATAGTATCTGCCAGCACGAACGATATCCTCGCCTTCAAGCGTCTGCTTTTTAACTGTGTGGTTGCTTAAGTCGATGTGGCAAAAAGTACGCATGATTATCCCCTCGTGGCTGATAGGTCTACCAGTCATCAATATGTATACCGCAGTATACTTGGAATACGCGCTGTGGGGAGGTGCTGGTTGGTTGTAGAGGGGGTTGCTGGATTGATACCGCGAAACTAGTGGGCTGTGAACTTGGTGGCCAAGCCACCAAGATCAACAACGCTATCCTTATCGCCAGTAAAATCTGCCGCCGATACCAATACCTGAGCCGTCACCAATATCAGTTTCAACGAATGCTGAAAATCCGGTGGCAACCTCATAGAGAGCCCGTAAGGTGATGGTTAGATCTGTTTCTCCAAGGGTAGACAGGCTAAGTTGTCCGTTTAGCTCTAGTTCATCGCTAAGTCCGTATCTCAATCCGCCACTCAGATCGAAACCTGTCTCTGTATTGCGGATGTCATCGCCACTGATCCTGGCAATACCAGCGCTGAAAATCCAGTCTGCTTTTGGGTAGTTGGTTGTTTGAATGTGGTAGGTGGCACCGACAGAGAGCAAGTTGGCGTCAAAGTCATTGTTCTTTAGGAACGCTGCGTTGAATGCAAGATTTTCTTTAAAATCGGCTGAAAAACGAATGCCAATGGCGTCACTGTCATCTGAATCGAGGTAGGCGACATCAACGTAGTTGTAGTTAAAGACACTGGGGCCTGATTTCAAAAAATCTTGTGCCAGCACAGTAGTATTGAAAAAAAGACCGCTGGTTACAGCAAGTATGCCTAGTGCCTTCGGTTTGTTCATGGATTCATCTCCGTATAAGACCGGTAAGTTAAAACATCAAATCGACAAAATTCGCCGATTAACCGCAGTCTAACGGAAAGGTGTTATTACAGATAGGTAGAGATTGTTCCGTAATGATTACTGAGGTTGAAAACTATCGTGGGCTGGCGAACGTAGTACGTAGAAAATAAAAGCAACGATTAAGCAAAGTGACATAGGGAGATACCTGAATTGTAAGTTTAGTTAAGGCCGAGCAACTCGGACATGTCATGACATCATAGAGACTATAACGCGTCATGACAAATTATATTGAGTGTAATTTTGTGTCATGACAGTCTGTTTTACAGTTCGGCTTGAAATCCATAATCGTAGTCTGCCTATCGAATATGAATGTTTGATGAATGGTTTGTTAAAAATCCAATCGTGTCAAAAAAGCGGCATGCGGAGAGTATCAAATGGAGACTGTGGAATTTTGAGTATTGATTGAACCTTTGACTGTCTCTTGCATTAATATCAGCGATAATTGTGGTTCTACAAATTGCGTAAAGTGTAGAATTACACGGGAGTGATAGATCTGATTTATCGCACTGTTTTTAACAATAAACACGCTACCGTGCCGGAGCACTGAATGGCAGCAGACCAATTACAAGACGAGAAAAGATGGGATGCGTTTGTACCTCCAGGTCGTGGTGGTAGTTGGCCGTTCACTGGTGCGCTGACAAGTTGGTTGGGTTTGATCGCATTAGCACTAATCACGGCAGTGACTTGTTGGTGGGGGATAGATCATTTTGAGAATCGTCTACAACAAAACGTAACGGCTGATCTTGAGGCGGCTGGTATAAACACCGAACAACTCGAATTTGACTGGAACTACCGAAACGTATCGGTTAAGGGCAAATTACAAGGTGCTGTGGATCAAGAGCAACTGCGCACTATTTTGGCTAAGGCTGATAGTAGTGGTATTAGAGAGATCGATATAAACCTCGATGCTGCGGATGAAGAACCTGACACTGTTGCCCAGTACGGTGTAGTCGATGTGACTGCTAAATTGGAAAACAGTCAGATGCTTTTGCAAGGCAGTGTGCTGACCGAAGCGCAGCGTGATCGACTAGAGGCAGCAGCGGTGCAAGCTATTGGTGTTACCGGCGTGGTCAACGAAATTGAAGTCTCTGGCTTATTAGAGAAAACACCTGGCTCTGATCAACGCATAGAAAGCTTAGCTAGTTCGATTGCCGGGCTGAACCAGGCGGTCTCTGCTGATGCCCGATTATCTGCTACAGACTTTCGCTTTAATGCCACCGTTGATGATGAAACTCAGGTAGACGATCTACTGCGATTGCGTGGTAATGCTGGTGATCTCGGGCTTGTGATCAGTGGCGATATTGTCGCAAGAAAGAGCGCGCCAGGCGGCGTCATTAATGTTGCGGCGGTAAAAGATAACGGCCGAATTACACTCAGTGGTGTAGTAACCACTGACGAACAAAAGCAACGTCTGCTGGAAGCCGCAAACAGGGCGTTTGATTCCCAGAGTGTGACTGATGAAATAGTCGTCGCGGGAGTGGCTGATTCGAACGCAGATTCAGATCAATATGTGGCGGTACTTGCGTCAGCAATTAATTACTTTGGCGATGCACTTGAGGCGAATGCACGTGTTAGCGCTGAAGAGTTTGAATTTAATGCACTTATAGAGTTTGAGGAAGATAGCGCACCGTTAGAAGCAGTTCAGGATAATGCAAAAAACTTAGGCTTAAATTTAATAGGGTCGATAGAAGCAAGGCAAATGTCGTTGAGTAAAGAGGTCTCAATGCTACAAGCTGAAATTGAATCACTGCGTGAAGAAATTAGTAAGAATGTAGTATTCGATTCGGGTCTTGCTGATCTCAACTTCACTGCGAAGCAAACACTTGATAAGGTAGTTGATGCAATGAATCGCTACCAGCGACCAGTAGTCGAGATTGCCGGACACACGGATAACAGCGGGGCTGCAGAGTCCAACAAAAGGTTAAGTCTATTTCGTGCCTCAGCGGTACTAGAGTATTTAAAGCTTAGTGGGATAGACGATACCCGCTTGCGACCGTTCGGTTTTGGCGAGGAAGAACCCATTGCCAGTAACTCGACAGAAATTGGCAAAAGACAAAACCGTCGTGTGGAATTTACCGCACTTGGCAACTTCGGAAACTAACAATGAGTCGCCGCAGTGTCGGCGTATCACTTCTAATAGGTAGAGAAACATGCTTTGGGTGTTGTGGGATATTGTTTTACCGTTAATTGGCGCATTCCTAACGGGCTTAATTGTCGGTTGGCTTTTATGGCGATGGCGCAGAAGTCGAATTAGCTCGGATAATATTAGTGAGTTACGTCGATCAAGTTCGCGTTACAGAGCCGATGCCGAACGTCTGCAACAAAGTAATATTGAACTGTCTGATCGCCTGCAAGCTGCAAGTGGTGCTGGTGGCGGTGAGCTAGCGAGTGCTAAAAAACGAATAGATATGTTAGGTGAAGAACTTAAATCATCACGTCGTGAAGTAGCAGAATTAAAATCTAGCGCTAAAGGTGGCGGTCGTGCTGTAGGGGCAAGTGCACCTGGTACATCAGGTACAGTATCGGCGATTAAGAGTGATTCAGAATTACACCGTGAAATTGAGTCTCGCGACCGTATGATCGCCACACTTAAGCAATCATTAGATCAGTTTGGTGACAGTGGTGATAACACCGCCCTGATGGCAGATGTCGCGCTGCGTGATAGAAAAATAGATGCGCTTGAAAAATTATTAGAGAATAATTTGTTAGATAAGAATTCGCAGAAGAAGTAATAAGTAGAAGTATTAACTTAAGAGTTGATTCGTAAAGTTATCGGTCAAGCTTACTTACTTTCTGGCATAAAAAAAGCCGGGGCTACTTGAAGCCCCGGCTTTTTTTTCATTTGCAGTTATTCTAAGTTTCTAGAAACCTGGAATTTGTCCGCGTAGGAACCCTGCATCATCTGATGCGCGGTGTACGTTGAAGTACGTGTTACCTTGCTGCATAGATGATAGATCTGCTGTTGATAGTTCAGCAGTTGCAGACCAGGTAACACCGTCACCGCTTGGGTTTTCTAAAGTAACAATCGGCGCACCAGTTTCACCAGCGGCACCCAGGTGGATGTGAGCCATTGAAATGGTTTCGCCATCTTCAGGGTTAAGGTTAACGTTGATAGCGGCAGCGATTTTGCCGGAAACAGTGTTGATATTGATAAAACCTGCGGCATTTGAAAAGGCATCAACCGCTGGAACAGAGTTTCCAGATTGAATGTCAACGTATGTCGCTGTTACACCGGATAGTAAAACGTCACCCTTTGCAGGATTTTCATCACCCTTATCAATCTCTACGTATAAGTTACCGAATTCGATGTTGTCTGCAATAAACGCTGCCTGATCGGCTTCTAGAACAGTGGGCGTAAAGAACGTAGGTCCGCCGTTGAAGTCAAACACTCTTGTTCCGTTGCCTGCTGCTGAAATACCAGTGTAAAGGGTTACCTGGTTAGCTGAAATGCCGTCGGCCAGAGAGACTGAACCAGTAAGATTTGTACCATCCCATGCCAGGTTGGCTGTTCCACCCTCGGTGCCACTGTTATCACGCAAGACTATGGGAGCTACATCGTTAGATGTCTCGCCGCCGGTTTCACCACCAGTTTCGCCGCCGGTCTCACCGCCAGTTTCTCCACCAGTCTCGCCTCCGGTTTCACCGCCAGTCTCGCCGCCGGTTTCACCACCAGTCTCGCCGCCGGTTTCACCACCAGTTTCACCGCCAGTTTCTCCACCAGTCTCACCACCTATACTGGCCACTAGAAGCTCTGCTTGCGCATCGTCGATGCCGTCGCCGTTTGCGTCTGTACCCATGGTGAATTCAACTTCATAAGAGTCGTCAACGCCGTTTTGATTTTCATCAGCAGCTGCTACGTCATCACTCAAAGGTGTTTCATACTGATCGAGTACCATGTTGCTGTTGGTATCTTGGTCCGCCGTTGCTGTAGTTGGCTGTGCAGCATCTGGAACGCCATTGGCATCAGCATCAGCGACGACAGTTGGATCAGGCGTCATGGGGTCAGGGTCATCGTCGCTGCCGCAACCGACTAAAACTGACACGCTGAACAAAGGCACGAGTGCCAGTGGCAGCCATTTAGAATTGGGTTTTTTTACTATGTTCATGATGTGTGTCCCGGGTAAGGGTGAGTCGGAAAATATGTTTGCCGAATCCCAACGCTGTTTTGACAGATAAGTACTGCTTACAGACTAGATTCAGCCAATGCACGACGGTAATGAGAAGTTAACTCTGATTCCGAAGATGTGTACCGATGGTACCGTAGGAGAATCCGAACGGCTATTTATAAGCCAGTGATTTATATTGCTATTTTGTTAATAGACGCAAGAGATACGCGTTTTGCAGTGGTCAAACGGTGTTTACAATTGCAGTCAGGAAATCTGTTCGCTGATTTTCAGACCGTGTCTGTGGTGACAAATTAGTGGCCATCCATAAACGAACGCTACTGCGGTCGCCCCAGGTACGCAATCTTTTACCGACTACATGTAGTTATTTAGAATGACTAAACGCCTACATGTAGTAGGCAAAATCTCACGCACCTGGAACAACCTCGCTACGCGCTGTTTATGGATGGCCACTAGCTACTTTGCGTCGCAGGCTTTTCACTACAGCTAGAGACTAACGTTGGACGATTAGTTTTTATTTTCTCATATAGGAAGACGCAACGCTGCGTGCTACTTTTATTATTTCGGTTTATCAGCTTCGTTATCGCGGCCAATGCACTATAAACAGCTGATTTACCGTCTAACTCGAATTTCTAAGGGAATTCTCTAGACCAACAACCGGCGATTATTGCTCTCGGCTCTTTTTTAGAGTGACTGTCCGTATTTATTTCGACGTACTTGTTAGGAAACCCACAAGCGTAAGCGTGGGACTGACCCGTATGAATTCTGAGTTAGAATAATGTACCTCGAACCATGAATTTAGTTTGTCCAGTTCGGCTCTAGATATGAAGCACTATGAGCTTGGGGTGGTTAGTCCCACGCTAACGCTTGTGGTTTCCGTTGACGAATCCCTAGGGTCACGAATCCCTAGGGGGTCACGAATCCCTAGGGGGTCAAGTCCCGACTTATACTATTAAATAGCTTATCCAATGCCCGATCTTTCGATTGCAATTCACTGAAACGACTAATCGCCCTTGACACCGTACTATCACTTCCTACATTAAATAACTTCGCCATATCGGTTAACTTCATACTCCCACATTCCTGACACAGCTTCATTGCTATAGCCCGACCTGTATTGTCCGCACCACCACCTCGCTTTGCTTTCAACAGATCCTTTTTACTGCAGCCCAGATGCTTCGCTACTTTCGACAGTATTTCCTGCGCACCTACCACTTTGCGCTCGCGTCTTACGTTTTTACCCCCGCCGTTTGAATGCAAATGCGCTTTTTCTGTAAATTTCTTACTCCCCCGAACCGCCGGCCATTGGTTTTTTCCATAAAACGCTTCCGTTTCATTATCATTTCCTTGCTCTACAAAACGACCATACGCCGCTGTCGGCTGTCCCGAATCTAGTTCTGCGAATACTGACTCCTTATACAACCAGTCTGGGCTACTCACCTTATTTCTGTACGCCGGATAGCTTGACCAACGATACAATTCCAGTCGCTTTACCAATGGCTTCTTGGTCTCTACCGGATTCCTATGGATGTAGCGACTCACCTCTAACAGATAACTTGATGCTTCTATGTTGATTGACTTATACCGACCTCGAAACAACGGTCCGTCTGTCTTTTTTAGAAAATTATAGTACTGCGTATAAACACCATTGATATGCCTCATGGCACGGGCCAAGTTCCCTCTTGGGGTTCGAACCAACAAGTGATAGTGATTCCCCATCAAACAATAGGCGTGACACTCCAGCCCAAAACGCTTGTGGGCTTGATCCAGGCAAGTGAGAAATCGTTCGTAGTACTTGTCTCCATGAAACACTGTCTCTTTTCCACGCCCACGACTCATCACGTGGTAGTACGCGCCTTCGTATTCTATTCGTAGTGGTCTAACCATCACTGAAATCTACACCATTATATAGTCATTATCAAGACTTGACCCAACTTTAGTTTTAATGCCACAGTATCACCACATAACAAATGAAGAAAGGTTTTACATCTGGAATGCTTCCCGGGAAGGAGTTTCCCAAAAACAAATTGCTGAGACTCTCGGTAGGCACCCGTCGACCATCAGTCGAGAAATGAGACGTAACCGGTCCACTCGATCA
>CALGKA010000014.1 GCA_937927895.1 uncultured Granulosicoccaceae bacterium
GCGCCAGCGTTGCTTGCAGGTATAGTGAGCATCGGTTCCATTGACACCACCATGCCTGGCTCTAGCACGGTATGAATATCTTCTCTGAGTTCTAAGCCCGCTTCACGGCCATAGTAATGGCTCAAGACTCCGAATGAATGACCGTAACCGAAAGAGCGGTATTGGAGTAGATTTAGATCTTCGAAGTATTCGTTAATTTCAGCACAGATTTGTGCACAACTTACACCTGGCTTTATAAGTGAGATGCCCAGTTCATGTGCTCCCACATTCGCTTGCCATATTTTTAGAGATTCGGCATCCGGCTCACCAACGAACAGTGTTCTTTCAAGAGCAGTGTAATAACCGTTGATCATTGGGAAAGTATTTAAGCTTAAGATATCGTGTGGTTCTAGCTTGCGCGAAGTCACCGGATTATGAGCGCCGTCGGTGTTGACGCCAGACTGAAACCAAACCCATGTGTCTCTATATTCAGAATCAGGGAAGCTTTTAGCTATCTCTAACTCCATAGCGTCGCGTCCTGCCATGGCGACATCAATTTCTCTAGTGCCAACTTTAATGCCTTCTCTAATTGCATAGCCACCGACGTCGGCAATTCTTGCGCCTTCTTTTATCAATGAAATTTCAGCTTCAGATTTATGCATGCGTTGTTGCATTGTTTCTGGCGCTATATCTATGCACTCGGCATTGGGAAAAAACTGCAATAACGTTTGCTGTTGTTGCAGGCTAAGGTGATCACCTTCTACACCGACTCGGCTAAGAGTGCCGGTGATCTCTTTAATCGCTCGCCAGTAGTTGTCACGTTGCCAGTCGGTGTACACCACGTTTTCAAAAGCACCGCAGCGGCCAGGTTGCCCGCCATCAATATTGGCTGATACGGTCACTACTCGATCGTTAGTCACTACGCAGGCATAAGGTCTGCCGAACGCGCAATAGAGAAAGCCACTATAGTAGGCAATGCAATGCATCGATGTGAATATCACAGCATCAAGACTATGCGGTTCTAAACGTTTGCGAATGGTAGCGACGCGTTGTTCGAACTCCGCTTTGCTAAAAGTAAGTATGGAGGAGGCGCTGTGCTCAGGGCCATGGGGGAAATCGAAAAAGTGTGGTCTTACGGTAGACATAATGACTCCGGTTTAGAACCCGGGTCTGTCCCGGGCTATTCTCCGGGCGTGCAGGATAGAAGCAGTGGCACACAACTGTGCTGCTGGGGAAAACATGGATCACAGGTGAGCATGTATGGCGACGCCATCGCCATTCCCAATTCGGAATTTACGCTTAAAGATGGTCTTGGGCAAGGCTAAAAAGTGGCCTGTTATAGGGTTTAAATAATTATTTGGTAGCATTGATTTGTGCTGACAAAACCAAACTATTTCCATATGTTGTTACTGACTGGAAATGCTTGGGTTTAATAGGTATCTACATGTCGATTTCAAAGATGTCAGTGGTACATAGGAAGATATCCGTAATCCTTCGTGTAATGTCGAGTGCTAACATTTTAATTCACCGGTCTGTTCGAAAGAAACTCTTCTCCGTAGTTTCCGACAGGATGTCGGCTTAAACCGTCATGTATTCCTAGAAAAATTCTAATTTTCTACTAAAACTTAGTAACTACTTTCCCATAGCGGCCGAATGCTTGATCGGTAACTGTCGATTGGCTTTATGGCATCTATTTGCTTGAATTTATTATTATTTTTAAGAGGTGTTTGAATGAAATTAGCTGTGCTGGGGTGCTTTTTAACTGTGCTTATCGGCTGTGATTCCGGTCAGAAACAAGCGGTGTCCGACAACCCGACTGCTGTCGCCCTGAGTGATGATGCCCCGCCTCCTATTTGTACGTCGTCAGCTGATGATCACGGTGATGGCTGGGGCTGGGATAACGGTGTCTCTTGTCGTTGGCCCGGGGCGGTTGCGTCAGATGCCTCTGCTGCTAGATCTGTCGTGCCAGAATGTTCTGCTGCTGCAATTAATCACGGTAGTGGTTGGGGTTGGGAAAATAATCAATCTTGCCGTTGGGGTGATTCGACTCTTTCCGATGATGTTGTACCTTATTCAAGCAATGCACCGCAAATTCAAGTGGGTGTGCCAAACCCGTCCGGTCAGTGTTCTGCAAGCGCGCTTGATACTGGTGATGGTTGGGGTTGGGAATATGGTGCGCCGTGTCAGTGGGGCTCTGTGCAGCCGGCCGCGTCCGGCTACTCTGTTTCAGTCCCTGGGCCAGTTAATGTTCCGGTGATTGGTTATGAACAAGGTAAGCCAATTTGTTTGACTGATGCCAGTGACGGTAATGGTGATAGTTTTGGTTATGAGTCCGGGCGTACTTGTGCCGTGGTTGATGGCCGTACGGCTACAGCTGAAAAGCCGTTACTGAATACACGTTGGTGTCAGCCGTGGGCTGAAATTAGCTACGGTGACTACGTATTGCAAAACAATACCTGGAACGACAGTGAAGTTTATTCAAACAATTGGCATCAGTGTATTGAGCTTACCGGTTCATCTTCAAAATATATTGCTAAGTGGGATTACAATTGGCTTGCTAAAGATCGTGGTAATGAGTTTGCGGTAAAAAGCTACCCGCAAGTGTATTACGGTCGTAAAACCAGAAACTCTATCTCTGGCAGCGTAGAGAAATTAGGTTTGCCAGCGCCACTTTATCAGTTACCCCAATATATGGTTAAGTACAAGTACTCTGAAACGGGTAACCCTGAGCGCAATGTAGCGCTTGAGTCATTCTTTCACACGAGCTGTGAAGCAGAAGAGTGGAACAAGCAGTTTGAAATGATGGTTTGGGTTGGTGTGCCTGTTACTCGTGGTCCAGGGCCCAAAGTGGCAGAGGCGACCATTGATGGCAAGGTATGGAATGTACACGTGAACCCATCGCTTGGTTGGGGTTATGTAGCGTTTGTTGCGCAGCGGCCCGAGCAAGAAGGTTGGCTTGATTGGAATAAGTTCATCGATTGGACTCGTTACAATGGCCCGGGCTTTGGTGTACCAAGAATTCAAAATAACACCTGCATGGGTGCTATTGAGATTGGTACTGAAACCTTTTGGGGGCAGGGAACCTTTACCCTGCATGAATTCAAAGTAGTTCGCCAATAACGCCTTTGCTGCTAGCCGGGTGCTTTACGCAATAGTGCAAAGCACCCGGCTAGAGTGGCAAAACCACAAATAGTTATTGCGATAAACATTGGCAATTCGCTGCCTTTAAGTGTGGCGCTCAGCACTAGCGTTATTACGATCGCTATCGCTATTTGAATGGTGCCAAGCAACCCTGAAGCGCTACCCGCAAGATCTGAACGCACACTCATAGCGGCAGAGGTTAAATTGGGCAGGCACATACCATTGCTTAACGCGATAAATTGCATGGGTAAAAACAAGCCAAGTAAATGCTGAGTAGTAGAAAAAAGCCAAAACAAAACAACACCTACTACAAGTGGCAGCATACTCAGGGTGATCATCTTTTGTGTTCCGAGCTTCTCTGAAAATCTGCCTGCTATAAAGTTGCCAACGAGGTAGCCTATGGCCACCACTGCGAACCAAGTGCCGTAAGTGGTGGCGCTGTGCCCTCGAAGCTCCATGACAACATATGGCGCTGCAGATAAATAACAATAATAAATACCTGCCGAACCACACATAATAAGCAGGTAAGCCAGATACTCTGGTTCTTTTAAAAGTAGTAGGTTGGTTTGCATACTACTTTGTTTAGGTTTGTTAGCTGAACGCCAAGTCTCTTGCTGATAACAATAACTTAAGATCGCAAACAGCAGCCCGACAACAGCCAGCACCACATAAATGTAACGCCAGCTACCGGCATCTGTGATCCAACCAAATAACGCCGGCCCGAACAATGGCGCGACCATCATGGCGGTGACCATATAGCCAATAGCGCTAGCGGCTTTATCTTTCGGGTGAACATCGCGCATGATAGTGCGTGGTAAGAATACGCACACCGCCGAGCCAAACCCTTGAATAAATCTTCCTGCTAATAGGGTCTCAATTGAAGGTGCAATGACGCATAGAGCACTGCCAATACTAAATACCAGCAGCGAGCCGATCATCACCGGGCGCCTGCCTATGCGATCTGCAAGGCCGCCGAGTATCACTTGTGAAAGCATGGCTGCGAACAGGTACACACTCAGCACCATTTGGGCGAACCCGTAAGTGGTAGTGAGATCATCCATGACAGCGGTGTTGGCAGGTAAAACGCCATTCATAGCGATGGGGGCAATCGCTGAAATACCGACCAATAACAACAGAGGCGGTTGGCTAATGGCTGTATCAGCCGATGGATTTTGCATGTAAAGTGGCAACTTGGAGGCGGGTAGGCAATGGTACGGCAATGGAACGGTAAATTAGAGCATTTACGGATGCAGCTTGCCAGTCTGCGATAAACAACAAAAAAAAGCTCAAAAGTTTACAGCGGGTAAAGTAGCAATAAAACCTATAGAATGTCGCCGTATTAAACTATCCATTCAGGCAAATCATTATTAGTAGCAACCCTCCATCCGTTGTAGTTTTTGGTGCTATCAACATTGATCTACTAGCGTCCGCCGATACTGCCGCACTTTCTGGTGACTCAACGCCTGGAACCTTGCAGCAATTCCAAGGGGGTGTTGGGCGCAATATCGCAGAGAATCTATCTCGACTAGGGATTAGCACCAAGTTGGTATCAGCTGTTGGTGACGATGCTTTTGGTTACGCGGCGATAGATCACTGTAAGGCGCTTGGAATAGATACCACTGATATTTTGATTAGTGATCATTTCCCAACAGCGAGCTACACAGCAATACACAACTATAATGGCGAAATGCTACATGCGGTGTCAGATATGCGATTGTTTGATCAGCTGCAGTTCGCATTATCAGGCTCACAACTGGCGAGTATTTTAGTTTCTGATGCCATTGTAATTGATGCAAACTTACCTAGTGCTGCAATTGTTGAGATTGTTGCAAACAGTCGCTCAAAATTAATAGTGGCAGATGCAGTTTCAAGTCAAAAGAGCACACGTTTGTTGCCAGTAATAGAATCGTTGGATCTGATAAAGGTTAATCGAACTGAAGCTTGTGTGCTAAGTAATGCTGAGCGTAGTGATAGTGAACTATCGCAAGCTCTATTGAATCAAGGTGTGAAAGAGGTGTTGTTAACGCTTGGGAGTAAAGGCGCGGTTTTATCGGGTTTCGATCAGCAGACTGTCGGTGTGCCTGTTTATGAGCCTACTGTAGTTTCTACCACCGGCGCTGGGGATGCATTGTTATCTGCTGTGCTTGCAGCCAGATTATATGGGCTTGATAAACAAGAGCAGCTACAGTGGGGCATAATTGCTGCGGCCCACACATTGGGTGCCAAGGCGGCCTGCGCCGACACTATCAGTTATAATGTTATTAAAAATACGGTTCGTGAGCACTTTATCCAATGACCAATACGCACGCATCACTTTGTTTTAGTGATGAAGTAACACACGCAGTTAAGAATTCTCAGCCAATTGTGGCACTTGAATCAACCATTATTTCGCATGGCATGCCTTGGCCACAAAATGTCGAGACAGCGCTCAAAGTAGAAGCGACTGTTCGAGAAAACGGTGCGGTGCCTGCCACTATTGGAATAGTAAACGGCCAGTTGTGTGCAGGACTCACGCATAAGCAAATAGAAGCGATTGGTAAGGCAGGCCCCAGTGCTATTAAGGTAAGTCGCAGAGATCTGCCGTTTATACTTCAAGATCCTTCACTGGTTGGTGCCACTACGGTTGCGGCCACCATGATAATCGCAGAAATGGCGGGCATAAAAGTGTTTGCGACTGGTGGAATCGGCGGTGTACATCGCGGCGCTGAACACACTATGGATATCTCGGCGGATCTTGCAGAGCTCGGCAGAACATCGGTCGCGGTTGTGTGTGCGGGAGCTAAATCGATCCTTGATATAGGGCTTACGAAAGAATACCTGGAAACACTTGGCGTGCCTGTAATCGGATATAAAACAGATGTGTGGCCAGCATTTTATACCAGAACAACAGCGTTTCCTGTTGATTACACTTTACATGCACCTGCGGAAATTGCAGGAGTCCTGCGTAGTAAGTGGGCAGTGGGTTTAGAAGGTGGCGTGGTGGTGTGCAATCCTGTGCCAGAGGCTTATGCGATGGATGAGGCGGTAATGGATTCAGCCATTAATGCCGCACTAAAAGAGATGGCAGATCTTGAAATTACCGGCAAAGAAACCACGCCCTTTTTACTTCAGCGCATTGCCGATATTACCGGTGGTGATAGCCTTACCACTAATATTCAGCTGGTTATTAATAACGCCATTGTCGCAAGTGGTATAGCCTGCAACTTGTAGTTAAGGCTTTTTTCTTTCTCGCCACACATTGCCACGTGCGTGAATTGCAGTCGATGTAACTACGCGTCTACCTGCTGTAAGTTCGCGATACAAAGTAAATAAGCCCATGGCAATCACCACACTTGCGCCAATAATGGTGTAGCCATCTGGTACCTCTGCAAAGATAAAGTACCCGAATACCATGGCCCAAATAAGGCTTGTATAGCGGTACGGCACTACGTAGGCAATGTCTCCGGTACGCATAGCTAATACAATAAATTGGTAACCAAAGAATAAAAAACATGCAGCGGAAAACAACAAGCCAAACTGGCGTATGGAGACAGGCTGCCAGTCACTTTGCACGGTTGTTAAAAGTGCACCGACAATACAGATAGAAATAGTGGTGGCCAGCGATACCAATAAAGACGGCAGTTCGGTAGGTAGCTTGCGTGTAGCAAGGTCGCGAATGGCGGCAAACACCACTGATGCCAGTACCAGTAATGAAGCTGGTTGAAAGCCATCTAATCCAGGCCGCACAATGATAAGTACCCCGATAAAGCCAACACCAATAGCTAGCCAACGACGCCAGCCAATGGGTTCTTTAAGTACTAAAGCACCACCCATGGCAACTGCAAGTGGCAGAGATTGCAAGATTGCCGAGATGGTTGAAAACGGTAAAAGAGTCAGCGCTGAAAGAAACAGCAGGGTAGCACCCACTTCCATGCTTGAGCGCAACGCGACGATCGGGTTGAATAGTTCTGCGATTCTATTGAGTACGCCTCTTTGCCATGCAATAAGACTGATCAGTATGATTAATATGAACCCGCGGATGGCCATGATCTGTCCGGGTGGCAAGCTTCCATCAAGTAGTTTTATAAACAGATCATTGACTGTGAAGCCCATCATGGACAACATCATATAAAGGCTAGCGCGAATATTGTCTGAAATTGGCATCGGCGCATAGTATCAGTTACTACGGTAATGTCGCTATAAATTCAATTCCATGACTATGGCAGCATGATCACTCAAACAATGCTGTTTAATATGGGGTTGACCTCCCCAAATGTGTTTGAAGTTGGTCAGTTTGTGCTTAATGGCGGGATGCAAAAATGCTTGGTCAAGGCGAAAGCCATTACCACCATTCGGTGAATACCATGTGTACTCCCGGCTATTGCCGGAGTGTAGGCGATGCGCATCGGCCCACTGGTGTTGCGTAAATGACTTTATCCATTGATCTTCAATGGCATTAAATGCAGACGATTCTTCATCAATGTCTATACAGCCACAGTTGGTATCACCGACTAGCACCGCCTGTGGACCGCGCCATTTCTTCACAAGTTCAGTGATCGACTCCATGAAGGGATATTTTAGTCCGCTGGAGCGATTCGGAATATGCATGGCCATCAACGCAATAGTGGTGTGAGGCGCTGAAACGTTTACGTGTAGCCAGCGCTTTTTATTGCTGGGCGCTGTGGCTAAATTGATACGCCGCAGTGGCCACCGGGAGGCAACTAAAAGTGCGTTGTCAGAAGCGTTGATTGGGTCAGCAGTGCTGCGTTGGTGTTGGAACCCCAATTCATAAAGCCGCTGTGCTATCCATACGCTTGCAGGTGTTGCACGAAATTCAGATAACGCAATAATATCGGGTTGCCATAACTGTAGTTGATCAACAATGCCTTGCGCTCTAACACCGCCACCCGCACGAATATTCCAAGAAACGATTTTCAAGTGTATATTGCCACTAAAATGTATGCGGTTATTAAAGACGCTAACACGCAAACAAGCTTTCCATCTTGCGCCTAAAAGAGATGTTATCAAGGCTTTCATCTATATCGACGTCTTGCCACAGCACCGGTTGATTGGCAGCTATGTCATTTTTAAGCGTTACGTGATGCGCTAAACCGATCGGCAAGCCGCCTAACTGTAGTGATATTTGTGCCGGATATAATTTCCCCCATACGGTGAAGCCGCCTTCGCCATCCAGTGTTTCTGAAGCTTTAAGGTCTCTTTTTGCGGTTGCGATAACATCAGCTTGAAAGCCTTGCGTGCTGCCTGTTGCTTTGCCGAGCAATGCTGCCGCCAGTATCGATATATTGAGCTCAAGACCAATTAAGTGAAAAGGTTTATACATCGCAGAGTATTGGCCTGAATCGTCGGTGTTCATTCCGTATTGTTTAAAACACGCAGCGGTGTAGTCATTGGGTGCTTCGATAACCACATAAACACCCCAGCGCAAGTCTTTAAATACAGGGCGGCCATCACGCTCTAGGGACGATACAACTTCAACTTGACCAGCGTTATCTAGTTGGCCGCCTTTGTCGATAGGGCGCAGTACATGAGCTAGATCATCCATTCCTGCTGCAGGAAACTTTAGGCCATTATCGGGTGCTGAAAGCCCTGTAGCATTCGCTATGGCTGCCATCTCGAGTGCTGACTTTGTGCCATCAAGAAAACTATTGAACATTTGGCAGTTCATGCCTGCCGCACTTGCTTGTTCCGCTGTTAGGCCGTAGTGGTCCCACACTGTGTCAGGGGTTGAGCGGTGATAACTGGGTAGATACTTTGTACCTTTGCCTGCAGCCACGACATTAAAACCGGTGGCGCGGGCCCACTCAACTAATTCGCAAGTAAGGGCAGGCTGATCACCGTAGGCCATTGAATAAACTACACCTGCTTGCTTAGCCTGTTGCGCAAGTAATGGTCCTGCGAGTACATCGGCCTCTACATTAACCATCACAATATGCACACCTTGTTCTATGGCTTGGCGTGCGTGATGAATACCGACTGTCGGGTTGCCAGTGGCTTCAACGACAACATCTACAACACTTTTATTAATGATCTTACTGGCGTCATCAGTAAAGTGAGTTTTATCGATAAGTTCCTGTGTCCAGCCTACAGATGCACAAGAGGCTTTAGCGCGGGCAGGGTGAAGATCGGCTATGGCCGTGACTTGCAAGCCTGTAGTGGTGGGTGCTTGTGATAAAAACATGCTGCCGAATTTACCAGCGCCAATCAAGCCGACTCTGACAGGCTTGCCTTCTGCTACGCGTGCTTGTAAATCAGTATAGAGAAACATTGTCTGCGACGCCTGTGGTTTCTCGCCAATCGTCCTTGCGATCAGAAGTGTAGGCGGTATTCGCTTCTCTCTTTAAGAGCTGCGCTTCTTCTTTACTAAGCCGCTCTTCACTAAACAGCTCTTCCAGGAAGAGATAGCCAGCTTGGTCGAATTCCTGTAACTGTTGCTTGGTAAGCTTCATGATTCCTCCAGAGTTAGTGTCGCGCTCATTGGTGGTGTGCCATCTTAGAATATCCTTATATTTGGTTTTCTGCTAATGCTGCTTGATGTATTGTCCTCTTAGCGATATGTGGCGAATGCCTCATTGTGCGCGGTTGCGGCATTTGTTAAATTTGCAGCCGCTGAAGCTCGACTCGCCTTGAATTGTCGCCCACACATTTACCCTGGAATACCTATCAGCATGACTCCCCATCTGTGGAAGCTAGACGCTTTAGATACAACACTGCTGTTATTGGCAACTGGTACTGACGATATCCCCGCTATTATTTGGTTTGGTGAAAGCCTGCCAGATGATATTGATAGTAAAACCGTACATGCCATCACTGATATTCCGGCGCCGATGGCTAAGATAGATGTGCCTGTGCCACTTTGTTTGTTCCCTGAAAGATCAAGTGGGATTGATTGTGCACCAGCATTGCGCGGACACAGAGATGGCAAAATGTTTGATCATCGATTCAAGCGTGTTGCGGTCAATGTGCGATCAAATGGTTTAACTGTAGAACTGATTGATCAAACTGCGGCTTTGGCAGTTACACTGGCACTGACACTCCATGAATCGACCGGTGTGCTTTCTATTGCTACAACCTTGCAAAACCAATCCAGTGAACCTTATACCGTTGACTGGTTGGCAAGTGCAACGCTGCCCATGCCTGCATGTTATCGTGAGTGTATGCATATTCATGGTCGTTGGGGGCTTGAATTTCAAACCCAGCGGTCAGACATTTCTACCGGTGCGTTAATGCTTTCAAGTCATCGAGGGCGCACTAGCCATGAACGTTATCCGGGTGTTGTTTTGGGTGAGGCTGGCTTTAGTGAACAACGTGGTGATGTAATGGCTGCAAAGCTCGCATGGAGTGGCAGCCACAGTACCGGCATAGAATTGCTAAGTGATGGCCGGGTAGTGTATCAATCAGGCGTATCTTTTGACCCAGGTGAGATCCAGCTGGCTGCCAATGAATCGTTTAGTGCTCCTGCGTGCCACTTCAAGCGCGATGCAGGTTCTGGTCTGAACGCAATAAGCCAGTCGTTGCATGCTTTTATGCGTCAGCAAGCGCTGCCTGCATGGACCCGTACCACGCGGCCGGTGCATGCCAATAGTTGGGAGGCATTGTACTTTAACCACGATATAGACACATTAAAATCTCTGATAGATGCGGCGGCAACGGTTGGGGCTGAGCGATTTATTCTTGATGATGGATGGTTTCCCGCGCGTAGATCTGATCATGCAGGCTTAGGTGACTGGATAGTCGATACCAGTATCTATCCTGATGGTTTGCATCCGGTGGTTGAGCATGTGCGCTCAAATGGAATGCAGTTTGGTTTATGGTTTGAGCCAGAGATGGTTAACCCCGATAGTGAGATTTATCGACAACACCCCGATTGGACGTTGCATCTAGAGTCGTACGAAACACCGCTTGCTAGAAACCAATTGGTATTGAATATCGATAAACCAGAAGTATTCGAATATCTATTTCAGTGTATTTCAACTTTAGTAGAAGAATACAAAATTGACTATATTAAGTGGGATCACAACCGCGATATTATATTGGCCGGTGATGGTTCGAAAAGCAAAATGGCTAAGCAAACACTTGCCTGTTATCGCTTGATGGATAAACTCACAACGGAGCATAAAGCGTTAGAGATAGAGTCTTGTAGTTCTGGCGGCGCACGCGCTGACTGGGGTGTATTAAAGTACACTGGTCGCGTCTGGACATCAGATTCCATTGATGCGATCGATAGAATAAGTATACAGCGTGGTTACAGCTACTTTAATCCGCCAGAGATTATGGGGGCGCACGTAGGTCATGCAGAGGCACACCTGACAGGCCGTTATATCAATATTCATACTCGTGCCATTGTCGCGTTGCAAGGCCAGTTTGGTTATGAGATTGATGCGCGTGTGCTTAATGATACTGAAATTAAAACGCTTAATCATTATGTGGGATTGTATAAAAAGCATCGTGACTGGATCGCGCAGAGCACAACATGGCGCCTGGATTCCTCCATTGAACACTTGGTTTGTAGTGGTTTGGTTAGTGCAGATCAAAAAACGTCGTTATGGTTTGCAACCGTTGTATCAAGTATGGCAGTGACGGTGCCAGGTACTATTGTGCTCTGTGGTTTAAAGCCTGATGGCCACTACACAGTGTCACTTGCCAGTGATAATTTTGAGCAACTGGCAGCTTTTACAAAAAAATCCCCAGCTTGGTTGTCAGGTGCAATTACCTCAAGTGGAAAACTACTAATGACATTAGGATTAACTTTGCCTGTCATGCCTGCGCAGAGCGCCTTGCTACTAGAGGTTACAGCGGTATGACTACCACCAGAATTTTCCATGCGCCGGGCAGGGTAAACCTGATCGGTGAGTACACCGATTTTAATGGTGGCTTGGTTTTTCCCTGCGCAATTAATCGCGGCACGCAGGTGTCAGTGGAGCAAGATAATTCGATTGCAGGCATTGAGTTTTCATCAGAAGATTTTAGTTTTACAGCTACTATAAAGGTGTCAAAAGATTTACAACCGATAGGTCAAGAGTGGGTGAACTACCCGTTGGGGATAATGGTAGAGTTCGCTAAATTAGGCTTTGTTATTGATGGTTGTAAATTCCAATTCAAAGGTGATCTACCGCATAGTGCCGGGTTATCTTCTTCGGCCTCTATTTCTGTACTTACCGCTTATGCGGTTAACTCAATTGTTGGTGCTGAGTTATCACGTCAAGAGCTAGCATTGTTGGCGCAGCGTGCGGAAAATGATTTTATTAATGTTCAGTGCGGCATCATGGATCAGTTTGTCATTGCAATGGCTAAAGCTGAATGTGCTATAGCACTAGACTGCGATTCGCTGGAGCACAAGCAAGTACCACTGAGCCTTGGTGAATACAAAATAGTGATTGGCAATACTAATCAACCGCGCGAACTTAAAAGCAGTGCTTATAATGATCGGGTGGCAGAATGTAACGAAGCGTTAGCCATACTTGGACCGTTAACGGCTGCACAGCAATTGGCGCATGTTACTCCTGCGCAATTAAAAGAGCATGTGAAGCTGCTGTCCGACACCACCGTTCGCAACAGAGCAACACATGTAATTGAAGAGTCAGATCGTGTTAAGCGTGCAACAGTAGCGCTTGAAAGCGGGGCTTTAGAAGAATTTGGCCAGTTAATGAATCAATCACATGTTTCACTACGTGATCTTTTTGAAGTATCTAGCTACACGCTTGATTGCATGGTTGAGCTAGCGTTAAGTACTCAAGGTGTTATAGGCAGTCGAATGACAGGCGCGGGTTTTGGTGGTTGCACTGTGAGTCTTGTTCATACTAATGCGGTAGATGATTTTATAGCAGACGTAGGCGCCGCTTATAAAAAGGCTACCCGGTTAGAGGCGAGTTTCTATGTGACGACTGCCACAGACGGCGTTAACGAGATCACAACATGAATGATTCAGAAGCAGCCACAGGTAATTGGGAGCGACGTTGGCACCCGTTACTAGAACAGTGGGTAATAATCGCGGCCAATACCACCGCGCGGCCGTGGTCGGGTTTGACGGCAGAGCGCAAGGTAGAGGTGCAGCCTGCGCATGACGCTAACTGTTACTTATGCCCCGGTGTAACGCGTGCCAATGGTGAGGTTAATCCTGATTACATTGGTCCGCGAGCAATGGATAACGATTTCCCGTCACTAGCCGTACATGCACCCAGGCCGAACGGTGGTTCAGATAGTCTGCTACGCCGTGAAGCGGCATTGGGTCGGTGCAGAGTATTGTGTTGGTCAGAGCAACATAATGTTACTTTGCCTGATCTATCAATAGAGCAAATGCGTAAAGTAGTTGATCTATGGTGTGAAGAGCACAAAACATTATCAGCTGACCCGGCCATTAAGCAGGTGCTAGTTTTTGAAAACAAGGGGGTAGAGGTGGGGGCCTCGAACTTACATCCGCATGGACAAATCTATGCTTATCCGTTTGTTACAGACCACGGCCGTAGAATGCGTGGTTCGCAAACAAAGTACGCAGCTGAAAACAATAATCAAAGCCTACTAGGTGATTTGCTTGTGCACCCGGATTGTGCTGCCAACTTGGTAGAGCAATCTAGTCACTGCTCGGTTATTGTGCCATTCTCAGCGCGCTTTTCTTATGAGACATGGATAATACCGCACCGAAAAGTTGCTATGATCTCAGACTTGACGGACGAGGAGCTCACTGATTTAGCCGGTGTTTACCAAAGGCAAGCTCGGCGCTACGATGGTTTATTTCAACGCTCTGCACCTAATATTACGCTGCTACACAATGCACCTTGTGATAACAGTGCTGAAAATGAACATTGGCATTTTCATATAGCTATGCAGCCACCGCTGCGTGACCTTGAAAAAGTTAAATTCCTTGCTGGTGCGGAAGCCGGTAGTAATAATATAGTCAACCCTCTGCAGCCGGAAATAGCGGCTGAGCAATTACGCAACTGTGTTATCCATTCATGAAATTAGGCGTTTGTTATTACCCTGAGCATTGGCCTGAATCACAATGGCCGGAAGATGCTAAGCGTATGCGTGATATGGGTATTAGTGTTGTGCGTATTGGTGAGTTTGCATGGAGCCGTCTAGAGCCAACACGCGACAGCTTTAAATTGGATTGGCTGCAACGTGCTCTTGATGTTTTGCATGCTGAAGGTCTTGAGGTAGTGCTTGGCACTCCTACCGCAACTCCACCTAAGTGGTTAGTTGATGAAGAACCATCGATTCTTGCGATTGATGAAAACGGCAATGCAAAAGGCTTTGGTTCACGCAGGCATTACTGTTTTTCATCTGCGGTGTATCGTCGTGAGTGCCACCGTATTGTAGAAAAAATCGTAAAGAAGTTTGGTAATCACCCCGCTATCTCTACTTGGCAAACAGACAATGAATACGGTTGCCACAGTACCATTGCAAGTTACTCCGCTGATGCGCTAGACGCTTTTAGGCTGTGGTGTAAGGCGCGTTACATCCGTATAGAAAATCTAAATGAATTGTGGGGCAACGTGTTTTGGAGTATGGAGTACACAAGTTTTGATCAGATACCATTGCCCATGCTATCAGTAACCGAGCTTAATCCCGCGCATCGGCTGGCATTCTGGCGCTTTTCATCTGATCAGGTGGCAGCGTTTAATCGATTACAAGTTGAACTAATCAGGTTGCATTCGCCTGGTCGTGATGTCATGCATAACTATATGGGTAACTTTACAGAGTTTGATCACTACACCACCGGTGCAGATCTGGAAATCGCAGCATGGGATAATTACCCGTTAGGGTTTCTTGACCGTGATGGCATCAACGAAGACCACCTAAAAAAATGGTACCGCACAGGGCATCCGGATTCATCAGCGTTTCATCACGATCTATACAGAGGTATTGGTCGCTTATGGGTTATTGAGCAGCAGCCAGGGCCTGTTAACTGGGCGCCGCATAATCCCGCGCCAATATCGGGCATGGTTCGATTGTGGGCGTTAGAGGCAATGGCACATGGTGCAGAACTTATGTCGTGGTTTAGGTGGCGTCAGTTACCCAAGGCACAAGAGCAAATGCACACGGGTTTGTTGTTGCCTGACGGTACTGAAGATCAAGCCGCAGAAGAAGTAAGGGAATTAGGCACTGATCTGCAAGTCCTTGCATCGAAGGGAATATCTACAACTGATATAAACGAAAACAGTACTGCTCAAGTGGCTATAGTATTTGATTACGCGGGGGATCAAATGCTGCGTATTCAACCGCAAGGCATTAACTATGGCCCGCTTGAGTGGGTGCAGGAAGTATATACCGCTATAAGAAGGTGTGGTGTTGATACCGATATCGTAAGTCCGCAAGCAACTCTCGATGGCTATCAGCTTGTGGTGTTAGCGAACAGCATTGCAATAGAGCCTGCACTACAGAAAAATCTTAAAAGCTTTAAGGGGCAAATAATTATTGGTCCGCGCTGTGGTAGCAAAACAGACGAATATTCTATCCCTATGACTTTACCACCCGGGTTGTTGCAAGACCTGCTACCCATTAAGGTGACGCGCGTTGAATCTTTGCCGGACTTTGTAGAGCTAACTACTGCTAATGGTTACACAGCTGTGCGTTGGCGTGAAAAAGTAAGCACTGAGTTAGTGGCAGAGTCATCGTTTGACGATGGTTGGGGTTTCTACTATTGCCATGGCAGCGTGCATTATTTAAATGCTTGTCTCGATTCTGACTCATTGCTGCACTTTGTAGAAGCAAGATTAAAAGATGCAGAAATAGAAACAATAATGTGTAGTGAAGGCTTGCGACTGCGTAGGGCAGGCGGCTATGTTTTTGCGTTTAACTACGGGCCGCAAACGGAACAGCTAAGCCCTGATTATCATTATGTTTTGGGTTGTGAAACCCTCAAGCCCGCTGATGTTGCGGTTTGGCGTGAAGGCTAAGCGAGAAAGTTACCTTGTGAGGCTCGCGTTAACGAATTCGCAGTGTGCTCTCAGGGTCGAATAAAAAGGCGCGGCTTGCATCGAAGCGTGCGGTAAAATCACCTTTAGCATCCGTTATTTGATGCTCCTCTAAGGCCATGGTGAGTGGCGTATCGCTCTCGGCATCGGCATACGCAAACGAAGATCCACCTAAACTTTCCACTACTTCAATGCGCGTTTGTAAAGACGCATTGCCTTGGCTGCCAAAGTGCTCTGGTCGAATACCTACTAGTACGCGGCTACCGACAGTAAGTGCTGTGGTACTTGCCACTGTGAATTCATCGCTTGGGTAGTCAATCAGTTGTAGTGCGCCATTGTTTACTACTTCTGCTTGTAAAAAATTCATTTGCGGCGATCCAATAAAGCCACCCACAAAAGTGTTGTCTGGATCATTGTATAAATGCATGGGTGCGCCTACTTGTTCAATTTTACCAGCGCGAAGCACAACGATTTTGTCCGCTAAGGTCATTGCCTCAACTTGATCATGGGTGACATAAACCATGGTAGCGCCAAGGTCATTATGTAGCTTTGCTATTTCTAATCGCATGCGAACGCGTAGTTCCGCATCAAGGTTAGAGAGGGGTTCGTCAAACAGAAATACTTTTGGCTCACGAACGATAGAACGACCAATCGCTACACGTTGACGTTGCCCACCGGATAACGCTTTAGGCTTGCGATCTAACAGTGGTTCAAGGTGTAAAATTCTGGCCGCTTTTTGCACGCGCTCGTCAATAAGGGCTGGATCATGGCCTGTCATCTTTAGGCCGAAGCCCATGTTTTCCTCTACGGTCATGTGCGGATAAAGTGCATAGGACTGGAATACCATTGCAATCCCGCGATCTGCCGCTTCAACGTCAGTGACGTCTTGGTTGTCGATCAGAATAGTCCCGTCGGTCGCGTCTTCGAGCCCCGCTATAAGTCTGAGAAGGGTGGATTTCCCGCAGCCGGAAGGCCCAACAAATACTGTGAATTCGCCAGAGTTGATTGATAAGTCAACTCCGTGAATGACATCTACACGGCCAAATGATTTTTTTAGAGATTTGAGTTCAACGTTGGCCAACGGAGTGCACCTTATTGTGTTCTGCGAGAAGTCTAAACGTGTCTGTTATTTACGACAGGTGTTGGCATGGTACCTTTGTTTATACAGATCTTTCAATTTTTACGGCGCAATTTTGCAAATGAGAATTGGTGCCTTATAAACTGCCGAATTGGTGCCGCGTTTAGTTACGAATAATACGAATTGAAGCTTTTCCAGCGAAAAATGGGTGATATCATAGTGGTTCTTGTTGCACCATCCTTCGTGCAGGTCGCTATCCTGTGCATTGTTTAATGGAGATTTCACGTATGAAATTCAAACTCAATTTTTCACTAACCAGCATTGCGGCGGCAGCGTTACTGTCTACGTCAGCTATGGCTAGTGATCTTGTTATTACTTTTGACGATCTGAACCCTGATAAAGCAGCAGCATATGAAGCTGCGGTAGAGGCGTTCAAAAAAGCCAACCCCGATATCAACGTAGTTGCCAACAATGGCGATCGTGAAGCTCACAAAGGCACTATTCGTAACGCGCTTCAAAACGATTCACCAGACCTAATCACTTGGTATCCCGGTAACCGTATGGGGCCTTTCGTAGATGCTGGCTTGTTCATGGATATCTCTGACCTTTGGGCGTCAGATCCAAACCTGTCTGGTAATTTCAATGCGATCAAACCTACCATGACCCGTGATGGCAAGCAGTGGGGCGTGCCTTACTCTTATTACCAGTGGGGCGTGTACTACCGCAAAGACATCTACGAGAAGCTAGGCCTAAGTGAACCAAAAACCTGGGACGAGCTACTAGGCAATTGCGATAAAATGAAAGAAGCAGGCGTCACACCTTTCACCATTGGCACAAAGTTCCTATGGACTGCGGCTGGTGTATTTGACTACCTTAACCTTCGCACCAATGGCTACGATGTTCATAACGAGCTTACCGCCGGTAAAGTCAAATATACTGATCCACGTATCCGCGATACATTCGCAAACTGGGAAACCATGCTTGATCGCTGTTCATTCGTAAGCACCCACGCCACTATGTCTTGGCAAGATGCTATTGCTCCTTTCGCTAACGGTGATGCAGCAATGTATGTAATGGGTAACTTCTCTGTTGGTCAGTACAAAGATGCGGGCTTAACAGATGATCAGATTGATTTCTTCCAGTTCCCTGAAATCACTCCAGGCCTTCCACGTGCAGAAGAAGCACCAGCCGATGCTTTCTTTATTCCTGCTAAGGCGACTAACGTTGAAAATGCTAAGAAGTTTCTTGCGTTCATCGCAACACCAGAAATTCAAAGCGAGTGGAACAAAACTATTGGTCAACTACCTCCAAACTCTGAAGCTGCCATCAACACTGATGATAAATTCATTGTAGAAGGCATGGAAACACTTTCAACAGCTGCAGGTCTTGCGCAGTTCTATGATCGTGATGCGCCAGCGGCTATGGCCAAAGAAGGCATGCAGGGATTCCAGAAGTTCATGCTTGATCCTTCAAGCCTAGATGAGATTCTAGAGAATCTTGATAAAGTACAGGCTGAAGTTTACAAGTAAGTAGTTAATAGGCCAGCTGCCTCGCAGCTGGCCTTTTTTTCTTTGTTTTCTAGTCCCGTTGTACCCGCTTCGGAGCAAATAATTGAATACAGCAGCTACTAGCACTGATCGGTTTTCTACCTCTGCTGGGCGGATGGTTGTCGCAGCTGTAGTAATGCTAGTCTGTGTTGTGTTGCTAATGTTAGTAAGCACTACCGGAATGCAGGGCTTATTAGATTTAGCGCAAAGAACAGAAGCCAGGGTGCCGACCTTCTTAGTGCGCATAAGCCTGATAATTGCGGCGCTCACAGCAGCGTTCTTTTTTATAACCAGCCACTCCTATTACAAACGAAACAAAGTGGCTATAGCGCCGTGGATGTTTCTATCTGTTGGCTTGGTTTTCTTTTCGATCTACGTGATCGTGCCTATTTTTCAATCTATTTCTTATTCCTTCACGCGTTGGGATGGTCTGTATGACTTCAACGGCGTATGGACTGGTGAATGGGTGGGTTTGCATAATTATAAATTACTACTTGACGACCCTAATTTTTACACCTCCCTTTGGAATAATCTGCTGTGGCTGTTGCTGTTTATGTTGGCTGTGCCTATCGGATTATTCATAGCGCTGTTTCTGAATCAAACCGTTGCAGGTATCAGAATTTACAAATCACTATTCTTTTTTCCGTTTGTAATTTCGCAAGTGGTAGTAGGTTTGATTTTTACGTGGGCCTACAACCCAGAATTTGGTTTGCTCAGTGAGATCTGGAGTTGGTTTTTTTGCGAAACCAAAACCAACATTATGGGTAACCTGACTCGGGTGTGTTCGCCAGAGCCGCCATCTATCCTTGGTGATGAAACCATGGCGACCTACGGTATTATTGCAGCTGGACTATGGCCGCAAATAGCCTACTGCATGATTCTCTACCTCACTGGCCTTAATAATATATCTTCCGATCAAATAGAGGCTGGTCGCTTAGATGGCGCTAAAGGCTGGAAAATGCTTCGCCACGTAATTTTGCCGCAACTCAAGCCGGCGACCTTCATTGCCATAGTGGTTACTGTTATCGGGGCGCTACGCTCATTCGATATGATCGCTACCATGACTCAGGGTGGCCCGTACGGCTCGAGTAACGTGCTGGCTTACTATATGTACGATCAAGCTGTAGGTGAAGGCGTAGGGCGCTATGGGTATGGTTCTGCCATTGCGACTGTGTTGTTTTTAATTATGTTGGTTTATATCAGCTACTTTTTGTGGCGTATGTATGTAGATGAAATGGAGGCAAAATAATGTTTCCACGTCCTGTAGAAAAAGCATCCGCTGGTGTTCGTTGGGCCTATAAATTGTCTTTGCCGATCGCGCTATTTCTTTGGCTATTGCCATTGCTTGCGATCTTCATGACATCAATCAGGCCCGCATCTGATATTGCTACTGGCAACGTTTTTGGTATACCCAGCTCTTTTCAGTTCTTCCAGAACTACGGTGAGGTATTTGCTAAAACAGATGCGCTGCAATACTTAATTAATACTTTGCTTATTGCTGTGCCTACTACAATAATCTCTGTCTCATTGGCATGCTTAACAGGCTATGCATTAGCTATTTATAAATTCAAGTGGGCATTACCGCTGTTCTTTCTTTTTGTTGCTGGCAACTTTGTGCCTTTTCAGATATTAATGCTGCCGGTGGTCGATATGTCTAATCGGCTAGAGATTATTAATACAGTCCCGGGTCTGGTTATGTTTCATGCGGCATTTCAAACGGGCTTTTGTACTTTGTTTATGCGTAACTTCATGAAGGCATTGCCGTTTGAGTTAATCGAATCTGCAAGGCTAGAAGGGGTCGATGAATTTAAAATCTTTTGGCACTTAGTATTGCCGTTAGTAAAGCCCGCTATTGCCGCGCTGTGCGTATTGATCTTTACGTTTATTTGGAATGATTTCTTTTGGGCCTCGGTACTCATCCGTGACGATTCGAACTTGCCAATAACGGTGGGTGTAAGAACACTAAATGGTGAATTTGTACAGCAATGGCATCTAGTTTCTGCGGCCTCATTGTTAGCAGCGGTGCCGCCCGTGCTTATGTTTTTTGCTATGCAAAAACACTTTATCGCAGGCCTGACCTTAGGTGCTACAAAAGGTTAAGGCGTTCAAGGCGTGCGTCTAGCTGTTTTTGTTTGATCTATATGTGGATAAAAGCCAATGCCTAAATTTCTCACCGAAGCGCAGATTCGTGATTATCACGAGCAAGGTTTTCTTTCGCCCATAGATCTAATGTCAGAATCTGATGCGGCCTCTATATTGGCGCAATTGGAAGAGGCTGAAAGCCAACATCCGGAACATATCAATGCAGAAAACCGAAACAACCCGCATTTGGTTTTTAAGTTTCTTGATGATCTGGCTTTCAACGAAATAATACTTGATGCAGTAGAAGATCTAATCGGTCCTGATTTTTCATTGTGGGGCAGCGTGTTATTTATAAAAGAGCCTGCCAGTAAACACTTTGTGAGTTGGCATCAAGATGCTACTTACATGGGAATGACATCCAATAATTTTGTAACGCCATGGATAGCGCTTTCTCCTAGCAACAAAGAGACTGGCTGCATGTCTATGATTCCAGGTAGCCACTTAAGTGATATTAAACCGCATGATGATACCTTTGGTGAAGATAATATCCTGACCCGTGGGCAGGTAGTAAAAGACGTAGATGAATCCAAAGCTGTCGACCTAATAATGCGGCCTGGGCAAATGTCTTTGCATCACGGTGAGATTGTTCATGGTTCGCAGCCTAATCTCAGTCAGCAACGTCGCGTGGGATATGCTTTGCAGTCTTATATGGCTAATGATATTGATCAGATCATTGGTGAAAACATGTGGCTACCTGTGCGCGGTCAGATGCGTTCACAAAGCAAATCTACCTTTCTGTCCCGGCCTGCCACCAATATGAGTGAAGAGTCCGTAGCGCTGCGAGAAAATGTAAATAAGAATTTCGGTGATATTTTGTATCATGGTGCGGAAAAGCGACGTAAATTGTAGTTGCGTAGTACGGTATTCGAAGAGCTAACTGTTAGCACAAATGACTGGTATCGAAATAACAGCCGCTGATCTGATCGCGGCGCTGACTCACGTAAAACGCTGGATTAGCAATTTGCGTCGCGCAGGCGACACCCGAAAAGCAGAGTCTCGTAAAGCTCTTAGAAGCGTCATTTTAGCTATTAGAGAAACAGAAATTTATATCCGCCATATAAAAGATGGTGGCAGAAAATCTATAAAAACAGAACGCGAATTATCATTACGCTGGACCGAGCTTTCGTTTGCACTTGAAGATATAGGCCTTAAGAAGTTAGCAAATCGGTGTCGCGTAACCGGTAAGTTTTGGGCAGACCCTTCTGGTTTTGATCAAGCCTTTTTAGGTCAACTGGCTAAAAGACTTAACGAGTTAGAACAATTATCTGTGCTAGCAGATCAAGAGAATAACTAAGCTGCTTAACGGTCGGCTGACGAACATTTTTGTCGGGGCTTCTTATTGGGTGCTTTTAGGGCGGTGCGCTAGTGGTTACGTGAGTGCTGTAAGCCGCTTGCCGTAGCAAGCGGCTTACAGCAAATGCACTATTGGTCGTTGGTGCTTTGGTTCTGACGGTCGCCTTTCTTGCCACCTTTCTTGCCGTGTTTACCACCTTTGCGTTCACCACGTTCTTCACGAACTTGTTCAAAACCAGCGCGCTCGGCGTCAGAAACTTCGCCATCTTGATTTACATCAAGCTGTGTGTTTAGTGCGGCCTGTCGCGCTTCTTTAGCAGTCACTTTTTCTGCGCGAGAAAGCTTGCCATCTCCGTCGGTATCGTACTGGGCGATTTTTGTGGTTTTGCGTGTTTCTTTCATCACTTTGCGCTCATCGCGTGAAAGTTCTCCGTCGCCGTTAGTATCGAATTCGATTACCGCAGCTGCTTTCCTTGCTTCACGGGCTTGAGTGATCTCATCAGCTGAAATGATACCGTCGTTGTTGGTGTCTGTCAGGGTGACCTGGCTCATGGCCCACGCTGGTGCGCTAATGAGAACAGTCAGTGCAGCGGCAATTGTAGTGTTTGTTTTATTCAGATTTTTCATGGTTTTTGCCTTATTAAATTAGATTGATAAAGTATCTGGCTTAGACTTTATTGCCTAAGCTCAGACAAATTATCGGATCAAATTGTGTAAATAGTTTGCAAGAACAAAGAAGGCTTTTAGTATAAAAAATAAGAAGGCTAGCTCATCAGCTCGAATTTGTAGCCCAGGCCATAAACGGAGTGTACGTACTCGTTTTCAGTGTCTAGCGCTTTTAACTTCTGGCGCAATTTTTTCACGTGACTGTCAATTGTGCGATCACTGACAACACGATTGTCAGGGTAAATTCGGTGCATTAGCTGTTGCCGGTTATAGATTCGCCCTGGGTGTGCATGCATTGTTTTTAGCAATGATAACTCTACCTGGGTTAGTGGGCAGCTTGTACCGTTAACCTTCACCAGTGCTTCATCTTCAAGCAATACAAAATCTGCATTGTCAGTGGCGTCTATTGCCGTTGTTCTGCGCAGCACCGCCTTAACCCGTGCGACCACTTCACGTGGGCTGTATGGCTTGCAAATATAGTCATCAGCGCCAATCTCTAAACCTAGTAGCCGGTCAATTTCATCAACTCTGGCGGTCAACATGATGATCGGTACGTTTGATGTTTTTCTTATCTCACGGCATATGGTTAGACCATCGGTGCCGGGCAACATAAGATCCAGCAATATTAGATCGGGTGGATTGAGCTGTAGCTGTTGTAGAGCATCGGTGCCGTCGGAATAAAGGGAGGTCTGATACTCTTCTTTTTTTAAGTATTCGTTTAATACTGCTGCAAGCTTTGGCTCGTCTTCGACGATCGCAATATTCAACTGTGGGTTCCTTGTATTGACGGAAAGCTTATAGAGATAGTCAGACCGCCAGACTCTGAGTGGGTAGCTGTGCAGGTGCCGTGGTGTGCGTCTACTATTTTCTTTACGATTGATAGGCCGAGTCCTGCGCCACCGAATTCTCTGCTTCTGGATTTTTCAGCTCTAAACAGTGGATCGAATAATTTTTCTAGTGCGGTATCCTCTACTCCCGGGGACGAATCTGACCAGTGAAGCTTTACACTATTTTTTGTAGTGTCATTTTCAACTGAAATAGAGACTGAGCCGGGCTTGTCCGTATAGCGAATTGAGTTTTGCATGAGATTGTCAATCAGTTGTTGTATTCGCTGTTTGTCAGCGTTAAAAATGGGTGCTGGTACTGAGGTTTGTAGGCTGATGTTTAAATCACTTTCTGATGTTTGGTAGCCACTTATTTGTGTCTGCACCAGTTCAGCCAGGTTAACCGGTTGCATCTGATATTCCAGTGCGCCAGTATTGGCTAAGGACAAAGTATGTAGATCATCAATAAGTCTATTTAGTCTGATAGTTTCTGTATGCAATGAATTAATAGATTCACTGTTGAGTTCCCGTACGCCGTCTTGCAAGGCTTCAAGCTCACCCTGAAGGACTGCAACAGGGGTGCGTAGCTCATGCGATATTTCTGCAATTAGCCTGTGTCGTGCTTCTCTGTTTTGTTCAAGAGTTTCACCAAGCTTGTTGATATCGGTAGCGAGATCTCCTATCTCATCACGCCGTTTTGTTTCTATGCGGTGTTCGAGATTGCCTTGGCTAATCTCAGCCACGGTGCTTTTTACACTTAAAATGGGCTTAACAATGCGGGATGCTAATGGTGCGGCCAGTAGCGCTGAAAGAAAAACCATGCACAGGCCTGCAAGTGCGAAGCTTTTCATTTGTTGTCTTTCAAAGGCCTGATCGAACTGCTGGTCTAGTCGCTTTAAGCCAACGAGACCAAGGTAGCCGACTACCTTGTCCTGGTGCTTGAGTTCTTGCCAATTGGGTTCGTCTTGTCTTTTAAGCCGGCCAAATAGCGTTTCTTTTTCGTGGTTTGCAAGCACTAGCCTTTGTCCGATTCGACCGGTCGGTGGTGGCGGAGGGCGCTTATTAGTTTGGCGGCCTTTTGGTGGGCGTCTGATGAATCGGCTATCGACACCATTTTCAAACAGTAGAGCGTGCCAGGCCTGAGGGTTGTCGGTTAGCGAGTCCCAGTTGCCATCTTTCGCGTATTGAGCTTCAAGTGCTGTAGCGAGTGGTTTTAATTTTGCCGCCTCAGCACTATTGATATAACTTAAAAATCCGCGGCTAAAGCTTAGGCTATTGATAACGAGAATAACCGCAACCAGCAAGGCGCTGGCAATCAATAAGGTGATGAATAGTTGATACTTTAAGCGCATAAGTTATAACAGAGGCGATGGGTCTGGTGCTTTGGTCAGAGTCCTATAGATTGAAGTATCGGTGCTTAATGTGCAAAAAAAGTGGAAATGGTTCTAGGCTAAGCCATAAAATGACTCAGGCCCGCTTTTTAAGAGAAATGTCTATGAATACGCTTCCTAATTCTGTTGAAGGGCGTGATATTGCCGCACACCTCCATGGATACACCAATGCCCGCACCCATGTCGAAGTGGGGCCGCTAATCATTGAAAGGGGCGAAGGTGTTCATGTTTGGGATAACTCTGGCAACAAATATATTGAGGCGATGGCGGGCCTCTGGAGCACGGCGCTTGGCTTCAGTGAGCAGCGGCTGGTAGATGTCGCCACGGCACAAATGCAAAAGCTGCCTTACTACCACACCTTCGCGCATAAAGGGCATGGCCAGGCGGCAGACCTTGCGCACAAACTGGTAGAAATAGTGCCTGGCCCAATGAGCAAGGCGTTCTTTACGAACTCGGGCTCTGAAGCAATAGATACTGCCATTAAACTTAGCTGGTATCGCTCGAATGCACTCGGCAAGCCCGACAAGAAAAAAATCATTGCGCGTAATCGTGCTTATCATGGCGTGACTACGGCAGGTGCATGCCTGACTGGTCTGCCTGCTAATCAGGCATCTTTTGATTGCATAGTGCCGGTGGTGCGAGTGACTTGCCCGCATTATTGGCGCGAAGGGCAAGCCGGGGAATCGGAAGAAGAGTTCGCAACCCGCCTCGCAGATGAATTAGACACAACCATTCAATCTGAAGGGCCAGATACTATAGCGGCCTTTTTTGCCGAGCCTGTTCAAGGCGCAGGCGGTGTTGTGGTTCCGCCTAAAACGTATTGGTCGAAGATTCAAGCGGTATTAAACAAGTACGATATCCTGTTGGTAGCAGATGAAGTCATTTGCGGCTTTGGGCGCACTGGCAATATGTTTGGTTGTGAAACGTATGATATTAAGCCAGACATGATGACTCTCTCAAAGCAGCTTACGTCAAGTTACTTACCGGGCTCAGCGTTAATGATAAATGATCGTGTATTTGAACCTATCGCTGATGAGAGCAATAAGGTCGGAGTACTGGGGCATGGCTATACCGGCGGAGGCCATCCGGTGGTGCTGGCAGTAGCTAATGAAACCATAAGGATTATCGAAGAAGATAACCTGGTTGCGCACGCAGCGCAGGTGGGTGCCCATATGCGTGCAGGTTTAAAGCAATACGAATCACACCCACTGGTAGCAGAGGTAAGAGGTGTCGGGCTGATCGCCGCAATTGAGCTGGTGACCAATAAAGAAACTAAGGTGGCGTTAGAGAAGCCAGGTCAGTTGGGTGCAATTGCTAACGCACAAGCTATGGCAAACGGATTCTTCACGCGTAACATGGCAGATGCAATGGCGTTTTGTCCGCCGTTAGTGATTACTGAATCTGAAGTAGATGATTTAGTTGAGCGTGTAGGGCGTACCTTAGATGCCACCTTAAAAGAAGTGGGTAGTGCCAATGTAAACTAGGTTCTCTCTATATAAGTTCTATTGGTTTAATTTACAGAGAAACGTATGTTAGATTTTCTAATTCTATCTATAGTTGGGTCGGTGGTATTGACCATACTGCTTAATGTTTTACCAATGTTATTTCCAAAAGCATCTGCAAAAGTAGAGCGAAAAGTGCATGAAAAAATGACTGAGGCCGTTGCCAAACAAGAAGATGGCACACAGCCTCGCGTCAGAGTTTTTTTTCCATGGAAGGCTATGCTTCTAGCTTCTGTAGTGTTGACCGTATTGGTTAACGTTGTTGGTTTGTTTGCATCTCGTTAGTCTGGCACCAAGGCTAAGAGTTGTTAGCTTCAGCGCTAGCAAGCTTAATACAACAGGCGACGATTTCCATTGCTGTTTCTACTTCTTCTACTGAAGGGCGCGTGGGGGCTAGTCTGATGTTTCGATTCGCAGGGTCAACGCCATTGGGGAATGTAGCGCCGGTTTGCGTAAGTGCAAGCCCCGCCTCTTTGGCAAGTTCAACTACACGGCTTGCTATTGGTGCTGTGGTATCGAGGCTTACGAAGTAACCGCCACGTGGGTTTGTCCAACTGGCGATATTTAAATTGCCAAGCTCTCGATTTAAAACCTCCTGCACTTTATCGAATTTTGGTTTAAGTATTTTTGCGTGCTCCTGCATTAGTCCGGTGAGGCCGTTTGGGTAATTACGCAAAAACAGTACGTGTCGCCACTGTTCGGCTTTGTTTGGACCGATGCTTTGTGTGCTTAACGCTTTAGACCAATATTTGATGTTGTCGGTGGCCATGCCAGCCAAGCCTATGCCAGCGCTTGCGAAGGTAACTTTTGAAGTAGAGCCAAACAGTATTACGCGATCTTGGTTGCCACTGCTTTTAGCAATTTGTAAAAGGTTGGGGGCTATTGCCGGATCATTTTCCAAGTGATGAACAGAGTAGGCATCGTCTGCAAAAATGGTGAAGTCTGGAGCGGCGGCATTGACAGAAACTAATCTCTCTGCACAGGCCTGTGAGATAGTGTCGCCGGTCGGGTTACTGTAGGTAGGTACAAAGTAAATACCTTTGATTGATGCATCGTTGGCCACCAATGCTTCAATTGCATTCATGTCCGGGCCGTTTTCTGTCATTTGTACAGGGACGAGGTCAAATCCTAATTCCTGTGCTAATAAGAAGTGCCGGTCATAGCCCGGAACAGTCACAATCAATTTTGGGTTATCGTTGACCCAGCCGTGGCCGCTGTTCTTGACTCCGCGCAAGAGTGCCCATGTGAGGAACTGAGCCATCATGGAAAGGCTGGAGTTGTTACCCAGAATGATCTCATCGGCTTCTACATTTAATTGCTCACAAAAAATCTCACGCGCCTCTACTAAGCCCAGAATGCCACCTGGATAGTTACGAATATCTACGCCGCTGTCGGTGGTATAATTGGTTTCATTGACGGCATTCAGTATTGGCAAGCTCAGGTCAAAATTGGCATCTGCGGGTTGACCGCGCTCCATATTTAGGCTTAGGTGTCGCGCCTTGAATTCCTGATATTGTTGCAATAGCGCGTCGTAGTTGGTCATTAGATTGGCTCAAGTAAAATTAAAAATAGCTCTGCATTATGCAGTATTCATTGGCTTTTTTGTGTGTGCGTTGTTAACTAAATTCATTCTTTTTTAGATCAAGCTGCCTTTTAGGTAGAACCGTTGTGGAGCAATGATGAGTAAGATCGGATTTATAGGTGTTGGATTAATGGGCGCGGCAATGGCCGGGCGACTGATTGACCAAGGTCACAGCCTGACTATTCTGGGTAACCGCTCCAGAGAGAGGATAACTGCTTTGGTAGAGCGTGGTGCTGTGGAGGCGTCAAATGCCTGCGAACTGGCCAGGGAATCTGACATAGTAATGCTCTGCATGGGTACATCACAGCAAGTCGAAGGCCGTATGAACGGCGATGCCGGCGTTATAGCGGGCTTAAAGCCCGGAGCTGTCGTGATCGACTTCGGTACTTCGCTACCCGCTTCAACTCGCACCCTGGGTGATGCAGTAGAGAAGGCGGGTGGTCACTATCTGGATGCACCACTGGGCCGAACTCCAGCGCACGCGGTAGATGGATTGTTGAACATTATGTGCGCCGGTAACGAAGACGCTTACAACAAGGTGCTTCCCGTACTTCAAGATGTCGGAGAAAACGTGTTTCATCTAGGCGCGTTAGGCTCAGGCCACACGGTAAAGCTGATTAACAATTTCTTTGGTATGACTGTCGCAAATGCTATGTGTGAAGCATTTGCTATGGCCGATGTACAAGGCGTCGATCGCAAAGCCCTGTACGACGTAATGTCAGCAGGCCCGTTACACAGTGGCATGATGGATTTAGTTAAAGGTTACGGTGTTGATGGTGATCCAACGCAACTGGCTTTTGCTATTAAGAACGCTTCTAAAGATGTTGGTTACTACTCAAAAATGGCGGAGCAAGCCGGCGTTAAGAGTATTATGTCTCCAGCGCCGTTGAGTGCTCTGCAAGATGCAGATGCTGCAGGCAAGGGTGATCAGATGGTATCTCAGATGGTTGATTACTACAGTGATAAGTTAAAGGCCTAGTTTGGCCTGAGCCATGCGCATACTGGCCTTCAGTGATGCGCATGGCAAATAAAAGCTGTGTTGTTGGCAGGTCAAGGTGCTAACTATCGTTATACACCAGCGCAGTCAATAGACTGCACTAGTGTTCCAGGCATCGATACTGCAAACCGAATCGGATCTTACCCGTGGGTTGGTCAATGCCAGAGGAAATGTTCGCTACTGCTCGATCTGAGTCACAATTTGCGCGAATACGTTTAGTTAAATAGCCGCCTCGATAAGAACCTTCCACCTAATTTCAACTTTTTTGCCCCTCCTTAACCCCTTTTTCCGACCCGGTGCGATTGAATCAATATCGTAGCAAACGGGGCGGTTTATGGATCCGCGCAATTACCAAATAGCAGCACTAAGTACGTTTATCGTGTTCGGGATCGCAGGCCTTGGGTTTACTATACTGCTGCCTAATGCGATCGGTATTGTTTCGGTTGCATTGCTAACCCAGTGGCTTCTGTTTTCAAAAAGTCTTTTTAGCACGCCATTAAGCGCGTTAATTAGTGACGCTAAGAGTGCCTTGATATCTGCGCTGTCTTTGATTTTGTTGTTACGCACTGATTTAGTGTTGTGTGCGGGTGCCGCTGCATTTATAGCGATAGCCAGTAAAAAATTTATCCGTATTAACCACTTCCATATATTTAACCCTTCTGCTTTAGCGTTGGTGGTTGTCACTGGCATAACATCGCATGCCTATCTTTCTCCAGGGCAGTGGGGGCCGCTTGGCCTATTTGCTTTTTGCGTGATGGGTGTTGGATTGCTAGTAGTCACGAGGGCTCAACGGTTGGATGTGTCGTTGGCATTTATAGTGCCGTTCGCCTTAATGGTTCTTCTTCGAAATGTTTATCTTGGTGACCCTTTAGCGATCGCCTGGCATCAGTTGCAAAGTGGTGCTTTGTTGCTGTTTGCATTTTTTATGATCACCGACCCCAGGACCACTCCGCTTAATAAAAGCGCCAGAATCGTTTTTGGGTTTTTAGTCAGTGTGGCCACGTATATCTTACAGTTCCATTTTTATATCTCCTCCGCTGCAATCTTTGCCCTGGTCGCATTTGCGCCACTGACGATTGTTCTGAATTTCTACTTTAAGGAAAACGCTGATGTTAAAAAAAATATTATCCATTACTGCATTCGTCGCTTTAGCGAGCTCCAACAGCGCTATGGCGTTTTGCGGGTTTTACGTCGCTAAGGCTGATACAGAATTGTACAACAGTGCATCACAAGTAGTGATGGTGCGAGATGATGATCGCACAGTCATTACTATGTCTAATGATTTCAAGGGCGATGTTCGTGACTTTGCAATGGTCGTCCCTGTGCCTACTTTTATAGAGCGCGGACAAATTAATGTAGCCGAGCAATCCTTAGTGGATCACCTGGATGCATACACCGCACCGCGCTTGGTAGAGTATTTTGATGATGATCCATGTGATACGCGACTGTATGCAACTGTTGAGGCTGCATCAGCTGACACTATGGTGCGACGCGAAATGACAATGCAAAAACTAGATGAAGATCTAGGAGTCACTATTGAAGCTACTTACACAGTCGGCGAGTACGATATTCTTATTCTTTCGGCTGAAGAGAGTAGTGGCCTGATTGATTGGTTGAAAATCAATGATTACAAATTGCCTGATGGTGCTGAAAAGGTAGTAGGCAGTTACTTAAAGCAAGGTATGCGCTTTTTTGTTGCTAAGGTTAATTTAGACAATCACGAGGCAAGTGGATTCAGTGATCTACGGCCCTTACAAATAGCCTTTGAGAGCCCTAAGTTTATGTTGCCTATTCGCCTTGGCACATTAAACGCTGATGGTCAGCAAGAGTTATTTGTATATGCGTTAACCCGCACTGGCCGTGTTGAAACTTCTAACTACCGCACTGTTAAAATGCCCTCTAATATAGAGATCCCAGGGTTTGTAAAAAATCAATTTAGTGATTTCTATAAAGATATGTTTACGCTACAAACAGAAAAAGAAAACGGCAAAGCGGTGTTTCTTGAGTATGCATGGGATATGGCTTGGTGTGATCCTTGTGCGGCTGATCCACTTACCGCGAAGCAGCTACAAAGCCTGGGCGCTTTTTGGTTAGATTCTGAGTCGAATGTCCAGGGTAAAAGGCAGCCCATGGCGCAGAATGTATTTGTAACACGCCTACATGTGCGTTATGACCAGGAGCACTTCCCGGACGATCTAAAGTTTATTGAGACTGGTGATCGCACCAACTATCAAGGTCGTTATGTTATGCGCCATGCGTGGAAAGGCGAGGCGAACTGCCCGGCAGCTAATGACTATTTTAAAATGGTTAAAGCGCGTGATACGCAAGCAGGCAATGTGCTGGCAAACTTGACAGGTTGGAGCAGGGAGAATATTGCTGCATCAATGGGGGTGAAGAGCTTGCCGTCAGATAAATGGTGGAAGCGTATTTGGAAGTAGACTTTTGTTGGTGCGTCTGGTCGGTGATATACCGACCAGACTATTTAACTTTAGTAAATTAGCAATCGACGTGTTGGCAGCGAGACTGCGTTCACTAAGATAATAAGTTCACTAAGATAATAAGTTTACTAAGCTAATACGTAAACTAACTAGTTACGCACAATCTCTATTTTCAATACTTCAGCACCTGCTGCAAAATCCCAATTTTGATCGTCTGGTACATTGGCTACGCTTGTTTGACCTGCATGGGCTGCAATATTAGCTCTTGGTGACTCAACTGCTGCTTCTACTACGTCACCCGTTCTGCAAGGTCCAGGGAAGAAAGTTTGCGCATCAGCTTGATTAACCCGAGTACCGGCATCGTATGCCATAGCCATAACGGTGGTGGGTTCGTTGCCAGCAGGTAGCGCGATAGAGTCAACGCCTGCTATGCCATCATTGGTGCAAATTACCATGTTAACAGCACTGAATACTTGCCCTGTCTCTGTTGTAGTCAGGCTTGTGGTGACTGATCCACCTGCAGCAAAAGGTGCTCCACCTGCAACACCTGCGGCACTGACAAGATCAGGGTTGGCGGTTGCAAACGCTACCAGTGCATCGTTGCTTCCCATCTCTGCGATATCACGAATTGCATCACTTGCTTGCGTCCCTACCTGGAACAAATGTGCCGCAGGGTCGTGGAGGGCTACAACAGCGGGAGTCATGAGTTGCCCATCTGTCATATTAGTAAGAGTAATTTGAAAGGTTCCTGGTTCGGCCGGCACAGGATCGCTATCTGATGAACATGCGCTAATTGTGGCTATTACTGATACTAATGCTAGTGGAAGTACTGATTTCATTGCAGTTCCTTTTAAAAAATTCGATAAGTTATCTAGGTAATTGAATATGAACTAAATTATCCCAGTATTTAGGAGTAAAAACACCTTAGAAAGTTCAAGGTAAAGTTCAGTGGTTATATTACCAATTTGCTTAATAGCGTAAGTTAGTCAGCTTGATGTCGATTAAGTTGTCACGTATTTATCACAGATGTAATGTGAGGCCCCACGGACTGAAACTAAAGGCTTAGGCTTTTTGTCATTTTGGCTTTTGAATACTATGATGACTGTAACACGTCTGTTACAGATTAATGCAGTAGAAGTTGGATAGAGACTAAACGTCGTTTGTTTTCAATAAGAAGGCTAATGTATACGAATATGCTGCACTGAATTCCCACTGCAGTTAGTGAAAGTTCTTGGTGAACAAAGGTACTCGAGCGGCTTATTGGTAAACATTCTGCTCTGGAAAATTTAGATGGCTATCGTTTCGTTCGTTTGAACATGTGAGGGGCGTTGGGCAGAATTCCAGAGGTATCTGGTGACAAGTTGCATAAAAAAGCCGCTACGGGATTATCCGTAACGGCTTTGTCATTTAAACATTCTGTTTAAATTTCGATGCGCTTAGAACGCCCTTACAGGTGCAACTTGATAGGTAATACCTGGCTCTGAAGTGAGCATTTTATCTGTAGGTGATGCCGGAATTGAGATGTCGGTGAAAACAATAAATGCACTATCATCTGTTTGCTCAGACGATGTCCAGTATGCGTTGCCCGGAAGGTTGACTTGATCCAAGGCATTTTTAAGTTCTACCGCCGATGGTAAAAACCAGCCGTCAGATCCAGTTGGTGAAATAAAACCGCTCGCTAGAATCGCGGCATCAGCACCACAATTTGCGGCTAGTAGTTCGCGGGTTTTGTCTGCGCCGGATTGCGGATCGATGGCACCATCATTAACACCTTCAACGTTGGTTCCTGCACAGCCATAGGCAACGCCCTCACCCAAAGCGATATCCATAGGCATGATTTCAAGGCCGTTAGTGCCTGCATCATTAATCTCAAATACGATACCGCCAGCAGGCCCGGTTTTACCAATTTCATAGGTCATTGTTGGCTCTTCTGGTTCTTCCGGTTCTGTTACATCGATTATTTTTTCAAAGCTGACAATCTTTGGTTCAACTTTGTTGAAGATATTATTGTTCTCTGTCTCATACGCATCGTGACCTTTGCCACCGTGGAATAAAGGTGCGATGTTGAATACAGACTCAGTGATTTCAAGTGTATCGTCGCCATTGCCAAGGAAAATTCGACTTGGTGTAGAGAAGTTCATGTCTGCTATTTCAATGTTGTCGTTGCCGCGACCGGTAAAAACGTTAAGCTTGTTTGTAGGTTCAATGTCTGTCAGTGCGATATCATCTGCACCTATGCCGGTTCTAATGGTTGTGATGCCGTGGGTAGTCATTGTTTCCAGGTCGACAAAATCATTGCCTGCAGCAGTAAACACAACAAGATTTTTCTTTGTGGTTATCGCGCCGATCTCGACACTGTCATTGTTAGCGCCTGTGCTAATAAAGGTGTGACCACCAACAGAGGCAAAGCCACCGTCAATAACATCGTCACCTTTGGCGGTTCTAATGGTTAAGTTTTTTCCGACAGTTAAGCCAAAAAATTCAACGCTGTCAGCGCCAGCTCCGGTCAAGATCTTCAGTGATTTGCGAACTTCCAGGCTTTCGAAATTAAGGGTATCCATACCTTCACTTGTCTGGACGGTAAGGTTGCCGGTTACACCTGAAAGTGTTTTGGTTATTGTGCCGTTTGAAGATTCAAGCGTGTAGATTACATCACCATGTTTATCGCCAGAAGATACAGTTAGCGTTACACCGCTTTTGTCGGTCACTTTGATTACCGCATTACCAGCTTTATCAACATAAATATGATTTGAACCGCTGCTGCTAGCATGTGCGTTTGATTGTAGTGCAAGCGCGCAACAAGCACTTAAAAGTGTTCTTGTAAGATACTTTGGTTTTTTCACAGCAATGAATTTAGTAAGCATAATTATTCCCTTTTTACTGATTTGATTGACCTGACATCCAGTGGATTTCAGGTGCGCTCAAAATGAACGGTGGAGACTATGCTGTACGAGAAAAATTCTCTGTGATGTAGCTTTCAGGATCGATAAAGTCGGCGGTATTTAAAGTGGTTAACCGTAGAGTATTAATAAACTGTGTGTGTTGGATCACACTGTGATGTTTCAGGCTTTGGTGGGCTGTTACACGTGTGGTTCATAGCCAAATTTGCACAGTAAACGAATTCAGCCTTTTAAAAAAGCTGCGTATCGAATTATTGAAAGTCTCGTTAACTCTGGTTTTTGATAATAGCTTCAAGCTGTGCCAAGCCTTCAGTCAGAGCAGCAGGGCCTGGTTGTAAGATTATTGGTGATTTTATTTCGTGCAATTGATTGTTCTTAACAGCATTGATTTGCTTCCAGCCTGGTCTGTCGGCAACTTTCTCGGGACGGAATTTTTTGCCACACCAGGAGCCAATAATTATGTCCGGGTTAGCATCGATCACACGTTGTGGATCAGCGATGATTCGCTCGGCACCACCTGCGCGAAGCGCTAGCTCAGGAAAACAATCTTTGCCACCAGCAATCTCCAGTAACTCTGACACCCAGCGGATAGCCGAGATCATTGGTTCGTCCCATTCCTCAAAGTAGACACGCGGCCGGTGTTTAAGAAGTGCGGCACGTTGGATAGTGGCATTAATGGATTTAATGTAGCTATCGACTAAAAGCTGGCCTTTTTCTGTGGCGCCGGTCAGGCTCGCCAGTTGCAGAACCATGCTCAGTATTTCATTCACTGAGCGTTGATTGTAGACCAGTACAGTGACCCCCAGCTTTATTAAATCCCTTGCTATATCGGCCTGTAGATCAGAAAATCCGATCACTAGATCTGGCTTTAAATCCATGATCTTTTCAATCTTGGCAGATGTAAATGCAGATACTCGTGGTTTTTCCTTGCGTGCCTCAGGCGGCCTGACCGTAAAGCCCGAAATACCTACTATTCGGTCTTGCTCCCCTAACAGGTATAATGTCTCGGTGGTCTCTTCAGTGAGGCAGACAATTCTCTCTGGATAGCGTGCGCGGTAGGTCAACGTTGGTGGCATCGGTGGAATATGAAGGTGCAGTCTAGCAAACTAGATTGCGGGCGTTCTGTTGTAAAGTGAAATTGCAAAGAAGCTGTAGCATTTTATACAGTCATTTATGTGGCAATGAATACGGTAATTAATGAATAACGACGTTGAAACAAATAACAGAAACCGCGCGCAGCTAACAGTATTAGAGAAATATGGCCTATTGTTGATGGGTATTTTTCTGCTTATATTATCGGGTGGCAGATTTGTTACTCCAGCGGCTGCATTTCTAGCACCAATCTTCCTGCTTAGGTTTACTAGAAATTCTTCCGTAAATGTCGGAATAGCAGTTCTTTATGTTTTGCTGTTCCTCAGTCTGTTGGTACGTTTACACGATTACATTGATGTATCGCAAACGACAAAGCTATTTTTAGTAGCAGGCTTTGCGCTTATAGAAGTAGCACCGTTCTTCATTGATCGTAAGTTATTTAACAAGCTTCCGGCAATTCTTGCTCCTTTGGTATTGTCTTGTGCGTTTGTGGTGCTGAGTTTTATAGCTGTGGCGGTAATGCCTTTTGGTTCTATGGGTGAAAAAGCCTATACCCAGGTAGGTAACAACGAACTAGTGCAAATGCTAACAATAACGGGGCCGCATGGAATCACGTTTGTGATTTTTTGGTTTGCGGCCACAATGGCAACTTTTTGGGATTCAGGGTTTTCATGGCGTCGTTGTAGAAGTCAGGTTGTGTTGATGTCATTGTGTGTAATGATTATTTTTGTGGCTGGCGGCTTCAGAAATATTTTTGATGAAAACGAATCCAGTACCGTTCGTATTGCAGGGGTTGTAGGTAACAGAAGTGCCTTAGCGCAAGGTCTTCGCGACAACAAAATCGCATCAATTAAAACGTTGACTGGTGCCGAGGCTGCTTTAGAACCGGTGAGCGCATTGCTTACTAATCATCACGATGATCTGTTTGCGAGAACCATTGCTGAAGCAAGCGCGGGTGCTGAAATTGTCGCGTGGGCAGAGGCTGACGGTGTAATAGTAAAGAGTGCTGAACCGGCGTTTATTGTCCGCGCAGCCAGTGTTGCAAAAGACGCTGGTATTTACCTTGTAGCTACTTTATTTGTGATAGATGATTCCACTAGTTCGGTGAGCACGGCGGTAAATAAATTAGTGGTGTTTAGCCCAGAGGGGCGGTCCTTAGGTCAATATACTAAAACACGACCGCTTTGGAATGATCACATAGTGTCGTCTGATAATGAAGTCTTATTGTTGGATACCGAGTTTGGTAAAATTGCATTCGCTATTGGTTTTGATTTAGATTTTCCGACATCCATGCGTGCAGCGGGTAGTGCCGATATTATTATTGCACCATCACTTGATTGGAAAACGCTATCGCCACATCACAGCTTAATGGCAACTTTCCGCGGTGTTGAAAACGGCAGTGCATTGTTTAGACCAACAAGTTATGGTCAATCCATTGCCAGTGATTCGCATGGCCGCATACTTGCGCAGTCCGATCACTTCAGAACCTCGCCGCATACCTTGGTGGCCAATGTGCCGACGCGCGGTGTGACTACTTTTTATTCTAGTGCGGGGGATTGGTTTGGGTGGCTTAATGTAGGGTTGTTATTGATCTTGTTATCAGTGTTTTTTTGGCGGCAGCGCAATGGAGATCAATTGGCAGAATCCCTTATAGACAGCGATGAAACAAACGCAGATGCGGTTCGAGATCGCAGCAGAATTACCGCCATTCAATGGCGTGATTCGCAAAGAGACAATAATTTAGACAAAAACGATTAAGTGCAGCAATTAAGTAGAGGCCATTGCGGCCTCTACTGGTATGACGGTATTAGAGGCCGTTATTTCATAGCGACTTTTACTGCCATGCTAAGAAGGTCATCCCACATGGAGCCGTCTTTATCGGCATCAAGAAATTTTTCAAGCATACCTCGATTCTGATTAGTGGCGATACCAGTACCGAAAATATCACTGTTGTTATTGCTCTGGCCACCACCAAAAATACCACCGCCACTGGATTTACTTCCTTTACCTAAAAGCTTTTTGCTTAAAGCGCTCATCACAAGTGAGGCAAGTATAGGCAGTGCTTTTTTCATCAGCGATGATGAAAGGCCGGCTTGATTCGCACCGTAGTTCGCAACATTGCGGCTAACGTCTTTGCTACCAAAGATATGCCCCAATATTGAGTTACCATCATTTACTGTATTGGCCAGGCCAAGTGTTGATGGGTTGTCAATGTAGTTGTTGTGGCTACCTTCCTGAAGGGCCGTAATAAGGTTGCTTAGGCCACTATCGGTTGCGGTGTTGTTGCGTAGGCCACGGGTAAGGGCCGGGATCAATTGGCTCGCTGCAGTGCGTGCTTGATCTTCACCAACGCCTAATTGCTTAGCCAGCTCACTGACAATACCAGAGCTTTCATTGCTAAGCAGTGATTCTAATATATTCATATTGCGGTGTATTCCTGGTTAGATAGAGTCAATCAAGCACTATTGCTTAGCTGCTCTTCATTGTTCACTTCTATATAAGGTTGAGTTTAAATAAGGCTTAATTGCGAAATTTAAAGTTGTTCGAGAATTTTATCTGCGCCGCTGACTTCAAATACTGGCCCTTCTTCAACATTTAAGTGGGAGATTTTGCCGTTGTCGACGATCATTGAAAAACGTTGTGAACGAACACCAAGCCCGCGTTCAATAAGATCAAGCTCAAGCCCCAGTGCCTTTGTCCATGTGGCGCTGCCATCGGCTGCCATCAGTATGTTTTCTGCATTTTGAGATTTGCCCCACGCACCCATTACAAAGGGATCGTTAACGGAAATGCAAACCACGCGATCAACGCCCTTGGCAGCGATTTTGTCGTAATTTGCAACAAAGCTCGGTAGATGCGCTTCAGAGCAGGTTGGGGTGAATGCACCTGGAACGGCGAAAAGAACGACTTTTTTGCCGTTGAAAAGCTCGTCAGTGGTGATTGATTCCGGGCCGTCAGCGCCTAGAAAGCCAAGAGTGCCAGAGGGAATGGTGTCGCCAACTTTTACAGTCATAGTGTTTGTCCAAGGTAAGATTGTGATCGCATAAAACCACAGTCGCTCGTCTGCGGCAAGCTTGATCTTGATCTTGGTTGGATTTATCCGTTAAGCGGCACGCTATTCACGACAGTTTTCGAACTACCGCGGCTTTACGGTTACATTGTGTAACAGCACCCGAAAGTAGCCGAAGGTGTTTTAGGCGGCGGGCCGGTGTTTATTGGGGCTGTCGGCGATTGCCTATAGTTCCAAAAGCTCTTGAATCTTGTCACGCTGAGCATAGCCATCTTTATAACCTAGCTCGATCAGTTCGCGCGCAAAGGAAGATTCAAACAATAAGTAGCTGGTTAGTGGTCTGCCTTCTTTTGCCATTGCACCGGCCCCACGCAGCAATACTCGCATAGAGCGCGGGAAGTGCTTAATGTGCTTGGCAACAATTTCACGGATATCGACACTGGGTGATATCACCAGAAATTCTACAGGCCGAAGCACGGTATCGTTGTGCTTAAAGGTGGAGCCTTTGGCTTGTGATAAGGCAAAGTTTATACGTTTGAGTCTTTCAATGTCTGAATCTAGTCGATCCATGAATAAGGTGTCAAACATATAGCCTGCAACGAATCCAAGGTTTGGGTATACAGGCTTGTAGTTGCTTGGGTCGTATTCTGTTTGCGGGTTGCGAACACTTATTATTAATAGCTTATCTGCACCTAAGTGTAGTGCCGGGCTTAGTGGTGCAGACTCACGCATAGAGCCATCACCATGGTATTCGTTACCAATTTTGATAGCGGGAAACACTACAGGTATACCAATAGAGGCCATAAAGTGGTCGCCACGGAGGCGTGCTGGAGTACCAAAGCGCCGGGTGCGCTCCCATGGGGTGATATCTTCGTGGCCTTCGTAGTAGGTTACTGATGCACCACGTGCATAAGATGATGCCGTAACACCAAGTGCTCTTAAGTGGCCGCTGTGTATACATTGACGCATACGTGCCAGATTGACGTGGTTCTCTAATAGAGAGCGAAGTGGGGTGTTGTCTAGCAAGGAGTCGGGTTGTGAGTTGCCAGCCCCACCACTTGCGAATGACCACAGCCATCGTGCTCCGGTTTTGGCCGCTGTTTTGGAATCAGTGCGGACTACCATATCCATTTGGAGGTTTTCCCACATGCCAAGTAGGCGCTCCATTCCGTCACTGAAATCTGCAGAACGGCTGGCAACCAGCCCTGCATTTAGAGACCCTGCAGAGGTGCCTGTCACGACTGGAAAAGGAGAGGGTGATTTTGGTGGCATCAATTCTTCGACCACCTTGAGTACACCTGCCTGATACGCAGTACGAGCACCACCACCTGGCAAGATCAGGCCAAGGGTCTGTTGCTCTTCAATTTTCTTTTTCGAAAACCAGTGTAATCCCATGGGGCAAAAAATTTCGGCGTCTGAAGCTCTCTAGCTTAACAATAGATAGGCCAAAGAGGGGGAAAAACACAAGGGTGTTGCTATTGTTGACGCAGACTTGCCGACTGTTGTTCTTTAACCAGGCGTTGCTGTAGGGAGTCGTGCAATTCCCGCTTAGCGTTTTCAACATCCATAAGTGCGGTGCTGACCTGCTGCCAGTCGACTGTGGCATCTGCTTGTTTGCGTTGGTGATGCATGCCAGCCGCACAAATACCGATAGCCAACACACTCAGGCAGGCAACGAACCGGACTCCTGCTTTGTTGTTAGGTGCCTTCATAGCTTACAAACTCTTCGCGCCCGATTTCATTGACAATAGCGTCAACTTCACGCCAGCTGGTGGCAAGTTCAATAAGGGAGTTTTCGATCGCCCCTAGGGCTTGTAGGTCTTGCAATGCCAGCTTAACGTTGCGGCGTAGCTGTGCCGTGTTTGCAGCTTCTCTATACACCTGGGCATTTTTTTCAAGCACAAACAGCACAAAATCGACGCGTTCGGTGCTGGTGGTAAATGTTGAGAGCAATCGTGTTTGTGAGTCTGCAAACCGAACCCAGATCTGTTTCTGCGCTTCTAGTGAATTAAGCACGCTTTGGTTAGAGCTTAATATAATTCGGTTCTTGTCACGCTCAAGAGCGCTGGCACCGTAGTTAGACTGTGCTTGTTGAACCTCTTGTTTGGCGATAGCCATGCGCCGATCGATGTCGTGGATTGCCGCCATTGTTTCGCGATGGCGGCGTGCCATTTCGTCTTGGCTCTCTTGCGTGTTACGGCTGTAATCCACTCTTAATTTGGCAGCTCGTTCAAAATTAGAGGCAATAGTGTCAAGCTCAGTGGCGAGCTCTTCTATAACATCGTCTAAATGTGGTGCCTGCTGTACGCGTGTGCTTAACGCTCTGAACGCTGCAAGGTTTTCAGTCAGTAGGCGATACGTACTGGCCGCGCCCATTTTTTGTGAATCAGAGACAGTCTCAAGCACTGATTGTTTGATCAGATTAAATTGTTCCGGTAACCCTCGTTCCGTGGCGCTAACAAAAGAACTGCAGGCAAGTGTAAGCATGCACACTGCGATGGATTTAACTAGGCTGGCCCTTGCCGTCATTGTTGTTACTCGATCTTCGTCGGTTAAATGCAATTACTGCGGATTTTTGCGCATTTGAAGTGCACGGTATCGGCAAATGCCAAAATTGCTTTAACGATTTTGTCTATGGCGGTGGTCACTCCGCGCAGGTGGGGGCAAAAAAGCGCAAATACTGATGAAATTAGCGACTTCGAGCCAATATCAATTACAATTGCCGCTTATTAAAATTAAAACGGTAAACCCCCGTCGATGAAACTATTGACTGAAATAAAAGCGCGCTTCAAACCCGCACTTGAAGCGCTCCTGGAAGGCGCCAATGCTGCGGAAATTGACGCTCTGCTGTCGATGGTCCGACCCACCCAGGATGACAAATTCGGTGACTACCAAGTCAATTGCGCAATGGCACTGGCTAAAAAGCTTGGCAGCGCACCGAGGGATATCGCGACCGCACTGGTAGAGCAGGTCAAGTTAGATGATCTCTGTGAGAAGGTTGAGCTGGCTGGGCCCGGGTTTATCAATCTCACCATCAAAGATATGTGGCTGAAAGGTGCTTTATCCAAGGTAATCGCCGATACGAATCTTGCGGTAGAGCAGGTGGCAGATCCACGAACTGTGGTTATAGATTTGTCGTCTCCGAATGTTGCAAAGCCAATGCACGTGGGTCATATACGCTCAACTGTTATTGGCGATGCACTGGCCAAAATTCATCGCTTTATTGGTCATAAGGTCATCACAGATAACCATCTAGGGGATTGGGGAACCCAGTTTGGAATGATCATCTATGGCTATAAACATTTTGTCGATGAACAAGCTTACCAACAAAACCCCGTTCAGGAATTGAGTCGGCTGTATAAATATGTACGGGTAATTGTTGATTACCATGGAGCGGCAAAGGCATTACCTGAAGCTCAAGAATTAAAACAAAAGCAGCTCGGCGCTTTAGAAAAAATACAGGCGCAGGATCACACCGATGATAAAGCCAAGCTCAAGAAAGTTAAAAAAGATATACAGCGTCTGAAAGAAAAGATCGCCCTACAAGACGAGCTAATAGTGGGTTTTACTAAAACCCTGAACAGCGATGCAGAAATACAAGCGGTAGCCGCGCAGCATCCGACCATAGCAAACGATGTTTTGGTAGAAACAGCTAAGTTGCATGAAGGTGATAAAGAAAACCGCGAGCTATGGGATAAATTCCTACCGCATTGCCTGGACGATATCCAGCGAATCTATGATCGCTTGAATATTGAGTTTGACTATGTGCTTGGTGAAAGTTTCTACCAGGATAAACTGGCAAGCATAGTGGAAGAGCTAACCAACAAAGAGATAGCCACTGAAAGTGATGGTGCTATGTGTGTGTTCCTTGATGGTTTTGAAGCACCAATGATCATACGTAAAAAAGGGGGTGCGTTTCTATATTCAACTACAGACCTTGCCACTATTAGACACCGCGTTGAAGAATGGAAGGCAGACACCATGCTATACGTGGTTGATCATCGACAAGGTGATCACTTCGATAAATTATTCGCGGCATCAGAAAAGTGGGGGTATACCGATGTCGAATTAACCCACGTAAGCTACGGCACAGTAATGGGTGATGACGGCAAGCCGTTTAAAACCCGTGCTGGTGACACCGTGGGGCTTGAAGGGTTAATTGATGAAGCAGAAAGCCGCGCTTTGGCAGTGGCTAAAGAACAGAACCCAAACCTTGAAGAAGATCGACAAAAAGAAATCGGCCGGGTAGTGGGGTTGGGCGCGTTAAAGTACGCAGATTTATCGCAGAACCGAAACTCTGATTACAAGTTTAGCTATGACAAAATGCTAGCGCTTAAGGGTAATACCGCTACTTATCTGCAGTACGCTAACGCTCGAGTGCATGGCATATTGCGAAAGTTAGATACCGATGTCGAGAAATTGCGTTCAAGCACTGACGACATAATATTTTCAGAAGCTGTAGAGCGGCAACTTGCTATGCAACTATTGCGCTTTGATGAAACTATAAATGAAGTGCTTGCGGAGTATCGGCCAAATTTGTTGTGTAACTACTTATTTGATTTGGCGCAGCTTTTTGCGCGGTTTTTTGATCAGTGTTCTGTGCGGGATGCAGCTTCTAGTGAAATTCAGTTGAGCCGATTGCAGCTTTGCGGGTTGACGTCGCGGACGCTTACTTGTGGGCTGGAGCTGTTGGGGATTGAGTCGCTGGAGCGGATCTAGTCTTTTGGTTTTTTTTGCCTTGCAGGCGGCTAACGAGCTTGGCATGCCTGCCGGCGGCCTTCGTTTGGAAAGACCCAAACAGAAGCAAAGGTCTTCTTGCTACTTTGCTTGCCCCTTGATTAACTGGGAAAGGGTGGCTGCGCCATTTTTTGAAATCATCTGGAATGGGGCCGCGCCCATTATTGTCAACTATGGGCACATCTATGTGCACCGCGCTCAAAGCGCCGTCCCTGGCGCTTTGACCCCACGGAAGACTATTGCAAAAAACAACTAAAAGCGCGGTAAAAGCACTGTGCGCTTTTGAGAGTTATGGGCGATCTTGATTGCAGATATAGGTATGTTATTACTTAGTTACTTAGTTACTTAGTTACTTAGTTACTTAGTTACTTAGTTACTTAGTTACTTAGCTAATTACTTGTGTCGGTTTGCCATTTTCGTTCTAGCCAACGAACTCCGGCTGACACTATTAGAATAAGTAATAGGTATTCGATCAGAAGTATTGTGTAAATTTCTAGTGGGCGGTATTCGGTTACTACTAGTTCGTTGGCTTTTCTTGTTAGTTCTTGCATGCCTATTACTGATACAAGTGATGACATCTTTAGCATGTAAACCAACTGATTGCCCAGGGCGGGTAGTATTCTTCTTATTGCTTGCGGCAATATGACGAAGCGCATGGTGTCTGTGTAGCCAAGGGCTATCGTGTGGGAGGCTTCGTATTGGCCTTTGTCTATCGATTGAATGCCGGCTCTGAATATTTCTGCTTCAAACGCGCTGTCTGATAGCGCTAGCGCGATTACACCTGCCCAAAATACACTGATGCTTATTGGCAGTAACTGAGGTAGGCCGTAATACACCCATAGGATCATAACTAGAATGGGCACTGCCCTTACTAGCTCTACGTATACGCGATTAAAACTTCTGATCCACTTGTTGGACGACAACCCGGGTAGAGCGACTAACAGACCTATAACAATAGAAATGCTGATGGCTGTCACCGATAACAATACGGTGTATTTTAGACCGCTGAGCATAAACTTGAGGTTGATTAAGCCTTTCGGTTTTGTCGGATCGACGACATACCAACCCCAATCACTAGAGCATGCAGTTAAAAGCAGTAGGGCGCTGCATATAAGTAAAATTCTAATCATGGTGTCAAAGGAGGTAGATTTTAGTGGAGCAGCTAAATTGCCTGGTCTGCTTGGGCTAAGCACACTCAACATGTTGAGTTGTTAGCGGTAACTATAGCGGTTATGCAAGTCATTGAAGCGCTGGTTGATGTAGGAATCTAACAGATTCATGCTGTTTTTGTGTGAAGAATCAGCTAGTTCAAGTAGTTGCAATCTAGAAAAGTGAGTGCTCAGAAAAAGAAAACAATTCAAAATGGAACTCATATAGCTTTAAAAGCAATATACTTGTTAAAGAGCTCCCATAGTCACTGCACAGAGGACACTTACGTGATTCACCCTGTAAAGAACCTACTTTCAAAGAAAATCATACTATCTAGCCTGTTTTTATCCGGCTTATGTTTAACCCAGCAGGGCTTTGCGCAGTCTGCCGGTGTTCAGTGTGTTGATACTGATGGTGACGGATGGGGGTGGGACGGTGTCGCTTCATGCCTTGTAGAAAACCGCACCTCACCAGCGTCTGATTGCATTGATACTGACGGAGACGGCTGGGGCTGGAATGGGGTAGATTCTTGTTTTGTCGCAGGTTCAAACCCAGCAGCGAATACAGCTGGAAATACGGCCAGTGCTGAATGTATTGATCCTGATGGTGACGGCTGGGGGTGGAACGGTACAGATTCTTGTCTAGTTGACCAGGGTGCAGCTTCAGTAACGACTGCACCCACGGCAGCTGTATGTGTCGATACTGATGGAGACGGTTGGGGTTGGAACGGTGTGGACTCCTGCCTGGTGGGGAGCACTTCTGCAGTGGGCAATACACCCACAGATACCTCACCAGTGGCATCAGCGTGTGTTGATGCTGATGGTGACGGTTGGGGTTGGAATGGCGTAGCTTCATGTGTACCAGGTAATGTAGCTGCCAGTACAACGCCAGTGACATCACCGGATACAACACCCATCACTGGCACTGTCGTTATCACTTCTATTGATGAGCTCGACGTAAAGTGGGGCGGTCTGCCTTTGCTCGCAGATACGACTAATAAGAGATTATTTTTGTCGGTTGGTGAAGATTTCACGAGCAAAACTTTGAGATCTGCAGAGCTAACGTACTTGCATGCAGACTCTGGATACTCACTGTTAGTTAATGGCCAGCAAGCTACCGTGGGAGCAACCTTAGACTTAGAGATTCAGCATGGTGATCTATTTCCTATAAGCATTTACCGCGGTGAATCATTGTTTGAACAATATGACCTGGTGATTACTAATCTGCCTATAGTGCAGATTGTCGCAGATAGCATTGTTGATGAACCCAAGCTCCCTGGAACAATGCGTTGGGTAGATGGCGCTCGTGACATCGATACAGGCACAATGCCATTAGGTATAGAGATTAGAGGCAATTCATCTCAGGCATTCGACAAAAAAGCATTCTCTTTTGAGGTTCGAGATGAATCAGGCGACGGCACCAATATAGAGTTTTTAGATCTACGTAACGATGATGATTGGATTCTTGATGCAGCATTCCGGGATCAATCGTTTGTGCGCAACCTGGTGTCTCACGACTTATTCAGAGACATGCGACCTTATGCGTACATAAACGATGGAGGTGAGCAAAAAGGACAATCAACTTTGGCTGGTGGTTTAGCCGAAGTTATCCTGAATTCTCGCTACCAGGGTGTGTATGTACTGCATGAAAGAATTGATAGAAAATTACTAAAGCTTTCTAAAGTAGATGTACCTGAGGATGATACAGGTGACCGTTGGGACTTAGTCGACTTTACAGATCCGCAAAACGGCTCTGTGCTTTACAAGGCATCTTTAAGTGCTACCAATTTTTATACTACCGATGCAATTGAAAGTAAGTTCGAGCAAAAATATCCTGATGAAGATGACATAACTCACTATCAGCCATTGCTTGAATTGGCCGATTTTATAGCTAACTCAACCGATAGCGATTTTAATAGTCGTGTTGCTAGTGTTGTTGAGCTTGATTCAGTGGTGGACTGGTGGTTGTTAAGATTGGTCAGTGCCAACAGAGATGCGTTTCATAGAAACTATTACATGGCTCGTAGTGAAAATTTAAAATGGACTGTCGTTCCATGGGATTTTGATGCTACTTTTGGTATGGATTGGAGGGGCGGAGTTGAGCCTGATAGTGTAGATTATTACAACCCGAGCGGTAATAGATTAGTAGGCCGATTAACCGAACACCCTCAAAATGGTTTTAATGCATTGGCTAAAGCAAGGTGGTCAGAGCTTCGTGCGTCGCTATTTACTGCTGACGCGATAGCTGACAGGTTTGCGTTTTATGCACAGCAAGTTGATCGTGGTCTGATGTTATCCGGTGAGACACCGCGACAGCGTAATTTGCAGCGCTGGCCCGGCACTGGTAATACCGGGGCAAGTAACCCTGAGCTTGGAGATGTTGAGTATCTTCGTAGTTGGCTTGCAGAGCGGTTGGCGTTTGTTGATGGGGTTATGGAGTCTTTATAGTGCACTGCGCTCAAAGCGCCGTCCCTGGCGCTTTGACCCCACGGAAGACTATTGCAAAAAACAACAAAAAGCGCGTTTAACTGCATTAACCGATTCACTTAAACCTCACGTGCTTTCTTTTAAGGAAACCCACAAGCGTGAGCGTGGGACTGACTTGTTAGAGTTTTGAGTTTGAATGATATAGCTCGAACTACGAGATTTGGTTGTGTGCAGTTCGGTTCTGGATATAAGCATGATGAGATCGGGGTGGTTAGTCCCACGCTAACGCTTGTGGGTTTCGGTTGACGTACTTGACTCATAAAAAGTCGCAAAGCTGCTTATAGTACATGTCTATGTTGTGCTCGTTAGATTTCCATGCCGTGCTGTCAAGAGCTTTAGGAAACCCACAAGCGTTAGCGTGGGATTTTAGAACCGTAAAGCCAAATAATTATCATCACCTGAAAAAAGAACACGATTCTAAACAAAATCGACGTGCTGGCTGATTAGACCATGCCTATTCGCCAAACACGCAACCAGCAGTTATACAACCCAAATAAACCGTTCTTGTACCGAATACATCCAACCCCAAAGCAAAACCTACATCTCAATTTAATACTGCAAATCGCTGAATACCTGTCTCGACTTCAAAAAAACAACAATTAAAAAGGCCTCTTTCAATAGTCTGGAATAAACGATGCTCGTACTGCCATCCTAAAGTGTGAATTAGTCGAGTCTATGTTCTGTGCATCCGTTTGTGGTGCGGTTTAAGTACCGGCATGACGCGGCGGACTGTACTTTCGACACTGAATTGTTTTTGACACTTATTTGTTTTGCTATTGATGGAGTTTCATTATGTCTGACCAGCACACGCATACTATTCACTGTGACGATCCGTTTGCCGCCACCAACCTTCGAATTGAGAAAAGCGTTGATAACCACACACCTCAGGTAGGTGACGATGTCACGTGGACAATTGAAATTAAGAACGATGGCCCAGGCTACGCTGAGGCTGTGCGGGTTGAAGATTTGTTGCCTGCGGGCGTATACCACGTTAGTGATTTCGCGAGCATTGGCGATTACGATGAGGCTACGGGTGAGTGGTATGTCGGTACATTCGCACCGGGTACTTGTCATACCTTAACGATTGTGACCACCGTTACAGACACTAGTGAAGCACAAGTTAATAGTGCAACTATTTCAAGTAACACTCACGATACTAATCCGTACGACAACAACGACAATGATTGGATTCACGCAACCGGGCCGATATCAGATCTAAAAATAACCAAAACAGTTAGTAACGATCAGCCTGCTCTGGGTGAAGAAGTATCATGGGAAGTGACCGTAACCAATGAAGGCCCGGATACCGCTACTAATGTGGTGGTTAGAGACAATCTACCGTCTGGTGTTACGCATGTTAGTGATGCCGCTGCTAACGGTGAATATGATGAATCGGCTGGCACCTGGAGGCTTGATCAACTTGCAAGCGGTGAGTCGCAAACGCTTACAATTGTCACTACGGTAGATGAATCTTCTGCGCAATGGAATTCTGCCACGGCTGTCAGTGATACTTATGAATCAGACTGGTCTGACAACACTGGCCACGCAGTAGTACGTGGTGGTGAAGCGGATATTTCAATTACAAAAACCGTTAGCAGCGAAACACCAAACTTAGGTGAGCAAGTAGAATGGACCATTGTTGTAACGAACAATGGAGCAGATGATGCCATCGGTGTAAAAGTATTGGATACCTTGCCCGGTGGTTTGCAACACCTTGCTGATGATGCCACCACTGGGTTCTTTGATGAGTATCAAGGCCAGTGGTGGATCGGTGAGCTTGCGGCAGGTGCCACTGAAACACTTACTATCAGCACTAACGTGATTGATGCTGCAGAAGCACAGGTAAACACCAGCACTGTTCACACAGATACCAACGATACTAATGCTGATAACAATGTCGCCACTGCCAGTACTGATGCTGAAGCTGCTGACCTTGCTGTGGTGAAAACAGTAAGTGATCCTACACCAAATGTTGGCGATACCATTACCTGGACTGTAGTGATCACCAATGAAGGGGTCGATACTGCTGTAAACACAGTGGTTCACGATGCGCTTCCAAACGGTGTTGTATACGCATCCGATGAGGCAACCCTGGGTGGTTATGATAATCGTACAGGCCAATGGGATTTGGGTGATCTACCAAGTGGTGCGTCTGAAACGCTTACCATTGATACCGTGGTCACTGACTCATTCCTGCAAATGAATGTAGCAGTTGCCACCAGTGATACTTTTGACCCGGACGATTGTAATAACGCAGACTTTGCCATTACTGATGCGCTACCTGCGGCCGATCTGTCGGTCATTAAATCGGTTAGCAACGAAGCGCCAAACGTTGGTGATGTAGTCGTCTGGACAATCGAAGTGAGTAATAACGGACCTGATGCAGCCAGTGGTATAGAAGTTACAGACGTATTGCCAGCAGGCGTTGCCTACGTGCCAGACGCTGAAACTAATCAGCAATCTGCCGGTAGTTTTGATCCAGCAACTGGTATCTGGACAATGGCCACATTGACCCCGGGTGCTTCAGAAACGCTAGAAGTCAGTACCACGGTCACAAGCCTTGAAAGCCAGGTTAATACAGTGTCGGTTACCAGTGACACCTATGACTTTAACCCTGACAACAATGCTGCTGATGCCCTAACCGATGCAGTCGCTGCTGATGTACAAGTGGTTAAAACCGTCAGTGATGAAGCGCCGAACTTAGGCGATGTAATAGTGTGGACGATTGAAGTCACCAATAATGGTCCAGATACGTCTGACAATATTGTGATCGATGAAATCTTGCCAGGCGGTGTTAGCTACATTCCTTTTGAGTTTGGCCGCGCCGGAACCGCTGGCGAATACGATAACGAGGCTGGCACGTGGACTCTGGAATCACTCGAAGTAGGTGCCACAGAAACCCTAATGTTGCGCACCGAAGTCACAAGCTTAGATGTGCAAGAAAACAGTGCGACAGCCACCAGTTCAACCGTTGATCTTGATGAAACGAATAATACTGATCAAGCGTCTGCCGACCCTGTGGGTGCTGATCTTCAGATTAGCAAAGTGGTCAGTGAAGAATCTCCCGAGCTAGGAGAAGAAGTAACCTGGACACTTGAAGTAGTGAACCTTGGGCCTGATGCTGCAACTGAAGTCGCGGTTATAGATGCGCTACCAAGTGGTGTTGAATACGTAAGTTCTGATACCGCCAATGGTACCGTAACGGTATCCGATGATGGCACACTGGTATGGCAAATAGGTGACCTTGCGGTTGACACACCGGTCACTCTTGAAATTGTTACCGAAGTTACAAGCCTTGATATTCAGGTAAATGAAGCGGTAGTGACTGCGGCACCGGGTGAGGAGCTGGATACCAGTAATAACACCGCTGAAGATCAAACCGATGCTATTCAAGTTGACCTTAGTGTTACCAACATGGCAGACGTAGATATAACCACGGTTGGCGGCACAGTAGTATGGACAGTCACCGCAACCAACGATGGCCCGGATGACGCAACAGGAGTAGCACTGAGTGACCTATTACCTGAAGGTGTTGAGTTTGTATCTGCAGACACAAACTCAGGAACATACACAGATGGTGTGTGGACCATTGGCGAATTACCGTCAGGCGCTACCAGTACTGTAGAAGTTACAACATCCGTCAACGAAGATGCCACTCCAGGGCAATTGATTAGCATTGCTGAAGTCATAGCGCAGTTGGAATCAGACGTAGATTCTACACCTGCAAATGATGATGGCGACCAATCAGAAGATGATGAAGCCGCTGCCACAATCACTGTGGTAGAGCCTGAGCCTGTAGCAGGCTTACTGGCAGAGCCGAATGAATTGTCTGTTGCAGGAAGCGGCGATCGCGCCGTGAATGCAGTGGTTGTTTTAGATCGCTCAAGTAGTATGGGTGCTGAAATCGAAATAGATGGTCAAACTGAAACAAGACTCTATTGGAACGCACGTGCCATTGAAGAATTTGCCGCACGTCAGGACGTTCACGCTGTTAAAGTGCTTTCATTTGATCGTCGCGTCACTGATGAAGCCAATGGAACCACCACTTTCTTTGATGGTGGCGAAGACGGATTGGGTGATAAAGGCAATATGCCCGCTGATGAAGTATCAGACTGGATAGATGTCACTACCCCTGCGGGCCTTGCTGAATTACAAGCCTTTATGGCAACGCAAGAGCCACACGGTTCAGGCACCAATTATTCTGCCGCAATTGAAGCAACACTGGCACAAGTCGATACGCCACCGAATGCAGAAAATGAAACAAACTTCTATTTCTTCTCTGATGGTGAGCCGCTCAATGGTGGTGTACCTGGAACGCACCAGCTTCTAGACGTAGCAGGGTGGGAAGCTCACGCCGAAGCCACCTACGATAGCACTTACGCTATTGGCTATGCGGGCGCTGTAAAAGTACGAGAATCCTTAGAAGAAATTGCACATGTTAACGGCGAACCTGATGTTCGTGGTGTTGATGATGATCCGAATGTTTTATTGGTCAATGAAGTAGACGCAATACCAACAGTACTGAGCAACCTGGTCTCTACCAGTATAAAGGGCAATGCCATCGAAGATGATTCGATCATGGTAGATGACTTTATTATCTCTAGTATGGAATTCGACGGTGTGCTCTACACCTACGATGGTACGTCGGTATCGGGTGAGCTAACGACTGCTACGGAATTGCCAGACAACTTTGGCGCAGAGAGTTTTATTGTTGTTAATACTTCGCAAGAGGGTTCGTTGCAGTTTGATTTTGTCACTGGTGATTTTATTTACTATTCACCCACCACTGATCAAGCACTGACTGAGTCATTCGACTACACAATCACCGAAGTCTCTGATTCGCCTGAGCCTGCAAGTTCAACATCGACAGTGTCTATAAATGTGACAGCGCCGGTTACTGAGGTAGTCAGCCCGGATCCAGTCGTTCTGGAAGAGCCGGTTGTCAGCGAATTGATCAGCTCTAGCGATGATAATGTGGATCAATTATTGCCTGCCCTAACGTCCGCATCAAAATTGCCATGTGCAGACGGGTCAGATGATTGTCCTGAAGATATCAGGCAAGAGTTCTACTTTGCTCCGAATGATATCGAAGTACAAATCTGGGACAACGGGATCGCAATGTTCTAACCAAATGTCAGTTGGTTGACGCCGATCCCTTCCTTTAGAAGGGATCGGAATAAATGACAGAAGTTAAGAACAATTCCACTGAAGAAAATCGAGTCGATACTACGGATGTATTGCTTGCCTGCTTCCAGAAAATAGCACAATGGCATAGCCGGGAAGTGTTTGCAGAAGCCGCTTTAGCGAGCTTGCCTGTTTCAAGCCATGGCCTTGTTCCAGCGCAAATGCTTGAGCTTGCCAGCAGGGCCGGATTTGACGGCACTGTTATGCAAAAAAAACCAAGCGAACTAAGCGCCGAACAACTACCGGCGATTGTTCTACTTAAAGATAACCGCGCCGGCATCATTGAATCAGACGGGAGTGCTGTTGGTTACCGTTTTCTGTTGTTGTCTGAGCACGGTCAGTTTGTTGAGTCTACCGCTGCCTACTTATCTGAACATTTCCTTGGTTATACGTTTACCTTCGCATTGCGGGTAGTCAACCATACAGGCAACGGCAAGCCAGGCTTGTTTGACTCATCAGATAGAAAAAACTGGTTTTGGAATACCCTTTGGAATTTCCGTAGTCACTATATTCAACTACTTCCGGCTTCATTGCTAATTAACTTGTTCGCTTTGGCAATGCCGTTTTTTGTCATGATTGTATACGACCGGGTGGTACCTAATAGTGCGACCGAAACTCTGTGGGTGCTGGCTATAGGCGTGGTGCTAGTGTTCGCGTTTGATCTGGTAATGAAGCTCGTACGTGGCGCTCTGCTTGAGAGAGCAGGTAAGGAAATGGACATTAAACTTTCGGGTATTTTGTTCGAACAAATCCTATCTTTATCGATTAGTTCAATACCCTCGTCTATGGGCAACTTGGTCAGTCGAATAAGAGCCTATGAAACTCTTCGTGAGTTTTTTGTATCAGCCACTATGTTGGCCATAGCGGATCTGCCATTTTCGTTATTAATGATTGGTGTGATATTTTATTTAGGTGGCCCTATAGGATGGGTGTTAGTGACTGCCGCTAGCATCGCAATTACGGTAGCTGTGCTAATACAAGTACCGTTGCGAAAATCAGTCAATATGGCGGCAGAGGCAGGCTTAGAACGACAAGCGTTTATTGGTGAAAGTGTAGCGAATCTTGAATCGGTAAAAGCCTGTAACGCTGAAGGCTACTTACAGCGCCGAATGAAAAGCATGATGCTAACCGCATCTTCTTCTGCCGTGAAGTCTCACTGGTATAGCTTGCTTGGCAACACCTTAACCACTACTACCATTCAGGTAACCTCTGTTGCAGTTGTGGTGGCGGGCGTATATCTGGTATCGGCCGGGCAACTGACAATGGGTGGTTTGATAGCGGTTGTAATGTTGACCTCACGATGCATGGCGCCTTTGGCTATGGTGGCAGGTTTAATGACGCGCTTACAGCAAGCGTTGCAGTCTCTGGAGTCGCTTAATGGTGTTATGGGTCTTGAGCGTGAGACTGAATCTAATGATCGCTTTACTCATGCGACCGTGCAAAAAGCAGATTATGAATTTCAAAAGTTCGGCTTGAAATACCCGGATACAAGTGAATTTGCATTAAAAGATTTATCGTTCAGCATTCGCGAAGGTGAAAAGGTAGCGCTGTTAGGCAGAATTGGCTCTGGTAAGAGCTCATTGTTAAAGGTAATGGCGGGTTTGCTTAAGCACACTGAAGGCGCGTTACTGGTTAATAGTATCGATATAGCCCAGTACCACCCGACCATTTTACGAAAGATGGTTGGTTATGTACCGCAGGATGCCGCGTTGTTTCATGGCTCTCTGCGCGACAACATAGTGATGGGCAATACCGAATTTACCGATGATCAAATTCTTGAGGTTATCCGTTTTACCGGGCTTGACGGGTTCGTTAAACGTCATCAGAACGGAATACATGCACAAGTCGGTGAGCGGGGTTGCTTGCTTTCAGGCGGTCAGCGTAAAGCCGTGGCGTTGTCACGTTGTTTGTTACTAAAGCCGCCGATGCTACTTCTTGATGAGCCAACGGCCAATCTTGACCCGGAAACGGAAAAACTCTTTATACAAAACTTAGAGCGTTTATCGGCCTTGCCGGGCAGCACGCTTGTGGTTGCAACGCATAAAGCGTCAGTACTAAAAATTGTTGACCGCGCTATTGTACTTCATGAAGGGCGAGTAGTGTCAGATGGCAATGCAACGCAACTACAAAACAATGCGCCGCTAGAACCAGTTACCGCACGTAAGGCGACTATTACTCGAAGTAAGTCAGCGCAACCAAAGCCTAAAGTTAGTCAGGACAAAGTGCCTGCTGCAACAAGATCTAAGGCAATATCATGAGTGCTCAGGATAAAGCCGCGGGTATGAATAAGCCGCTGGATAATAAACCCATAGAACTATGGGATCTCAGTGAGCTCGATACCATTGGTGCGGGGACCGAAGACGTCACACCCGATAAAGCGCAAAATCCCCATCAGGCGATTGAGCACCCGGGTATAGATTTTGGTGCGCACAGCAAAGAACTCGCAAGGCAGCAACCCCAGGCGAAACAGCGTTGGATTCCATTGATAGGTGTTGGCTTTTTTATGGTGTTACTGCTGTGGGCAAGTGTTGCAAAAATAGATCAGGTAACACGTGGCCACGGCAAGGTGATACCTGCTAGTGGTGTGCAGCGCATTCAAAGCCTTGAAGGTGGAATAGTAAAAAATATCCAGGTCCAGGAAGGGCAAATGGTAGAGCAGGGGCAAATTTTATTGCAGCTTCAAGATACGCTCTTTAATTCAAACTACCAGGAGAACGCCGTACAGCGCGATTTCCTTGCAGGTAGAGTCGCACGATTAGCGGCCGAGTCAGAGGGATTCAGAGAACCTGTTTTTCCAGAATCGCTTAGTGAAGAAAACCGCAAAGTCGAAACAGCGTTGTTTAATATTCGCCGTGATGATTTTCTAGCACGTGAGCGTGCTATCGCAGAGCGTCTATCATTTGCAGAAGAAGAGATCTCTATTTTGACCAATGGCAGGCAATCAGTTTCGCGCCTTGATCTTGTTACTAGTAGGCGAGTGGCAGCTGAGCTCCTTGGACAATTAAATACATTGCGCACAAAACAAGTGCGAGATGCGCTAGAGCAGCACGATAGTTATCGCTCTGAATTGATGGTGCTGAGTGAATCGCTTAAGCGTGATAAAGATAGACTCGATAGAACAACCCTTCGTTCTCCGGTAAAAGGTATAGTCAATAAAATACATGTTGAAACCGTAGGTGAGGTCGTTGATCGCGGTGACGACATCATGGAAATAGTCCCGCTTAAAGATACCTTGCTAATAGAGGCCAATGTGCGGCCTGCAGATATTGGTTTTATTCATGCAGATCAACGCGCGGTAGTTAAATTCACCGCTTATGAATTTACTACCTATGGTGGTTTGGAAGGCACGGTAGAATACATTGGTGTTGATACCGTTTCAGATGCAAATGGTGACAGCTATTACCCGATACGCGTTAGAGCGTCTGCAGACACCCTGGGTGTTAATCGCGATGGCCAGGATCTACACATAATACCGGGTATGGTTGCTGAAGTAGATCTTCTAACTGGCGAAAAAACAGTGCTGCAATATTTACTAACGCCGATCAACCGTGCGCGTGAGAAGGCGTTAACGGAACGCTAAGAAGAGCTCGGTCAGCCTGTTAGGCTAGTGGGGCAGAATCTGCTGCAAGAACTCCTGGCAGCGTTTGCTATCAGGTGCGGCGAAGAATTTTTTAGTATCAGATAGTTCTACTATTTTACCGTGGTCCATAAACACCATGGAGTCTGCAACCTTGCGCGCAAAGCCCATTTCGTGTGTGACGCAGATCATTGTCATGCCGCTTTCAGCAAGCTCTACCATTACATCAAGCACTTCGTTGATCATTTCTGGATCAAGCGCTGAGGTAGGTTCATCGAATAACAGAATTTTCGGTTCCATGCACAGTGAGCGGGCGATAGCGACTCGCTGCTGTTGTCCACCCGATAACTGTGTGGGGTACTTTGCAGCTTGCTCTGGTATGCGCACTCGTTCGAGATATTGCATAGCCAGTTTTTCGGCTTCAGTGTTGCTTAGCTTGCCAGAGCGAACGGGCCCGAGTGTAAGGTTATCCAAAACGCTTAGATGCGGAAACAGGTTAAATTGCTGGAATACCATGCCAACGTTATCGTGAATCACCTTGAGGCTGGCTTTGCTGTTGTCTAGTTGGTGATCGGCGATTGAGATTGTGCCGCTATCGTGGATTTCCAGTTGATTAATGCATCTAATGAGCGTGGACTTACCCGACCCTGACGGGCCACACACCACAACGCGTTCACCCAGCTTTACATCGAGGGATACGTTGTTGAGTGCTTGAAAGCTACCGAAAAACTTGGATACCGCGCGCATGCTGATCAGCGCTTGTGGGTTTGCTTTTGGATTGGCTTTTTGATTGGCCTTTTGGTTGGCTTGAGGGTTTGTGGGGGTGTGCTGTGTTTGCGCCATTTACGCGCCTTTTGTACGCTTGTAATTCATACTATTTTAACAGATTGCTTGTGATTTTTGTGTGAATAATCGTACGCTTCAACTAGTTGCATTGTGGGTACGTCCATGCAACGATTAAGGTTCGATATTGACTGGTAAAAAACACAATGAAATTTATAAAGGCGCTGGCCGCCTCCGCACTAATTAGTTTTGCAGCAACACCTGTATTGGCTGATTCTGCTTTAAAGGAAATCCTTGATTCAGGCGTGCTCAAAGTAGGGACCACCGGTGATTGGAATCCAATGACCGTTAAAGACCCGGCGACCAATAGTTATGAAGGTTACGACATTGATGTTATGACTGAACTCGCAAAAGATATGGATGTCGAACTTGAATTTGTCGCTACTGATTGGAAAACACTCGTTAACGGTGTGATCGGTGGCAACTACCACATGACAGGCTCAGCATCTGTAAGCCCTGCAAGAATGAAAGTAGCAGGCTATTCTGAGAGCTATATTGCGGTGCAAATACAACCCTACACCACTGCTGATAAAGCAGACAAATTTGATGGTTGGGATTCAATCAACAAAGAAGGCGTTAAGGTTGCCGCTACACTAGGTACTACCTTTGAGAAGCAAGTAAAAGAATGGTTTCCAAATGCAGAGATCAAAGCGATCGAAGCACCTGCTTTGCAACACCAGGAAGTATTATCTGGCCGTTCCGATGTGTTTGTCACTTCAAATATTGAAGGTGCTACATTAACCAAGAAGTTTGGAAAGCTTGTACCAATTAATGTAGAAGCGGCACGCGCACCTACGCCAATCGCCATGTTGTTACCGCAAGATGATCAAGTTTGGATCAACTATGTAAACAATTGGATTAAAATTAAACAAGCCCGTGGGTTCTTTGCAGCGACTGCGGCAAAGTGGGGTCTTTAGGTAGCCAAAGTTTTTATTAGTTGTTGAGCGTGTTTACGCTTACGAGGTTAGGGCGATCAAATTGAATCGCCCTGACATTTTGACTGCGGCAGTGCTAACGACTAACCGGTAGTCGGGTTCAAGGTCGATACGGGTGCTACCATTTAGTTGATTCCCGTCAGTAGATGCCCCGCTTCCTGCTGACATCAAAATGCCGTTTATATCAACGTCACCCTCTGTTCTTTAAATATTACCGCTAATACAGCGCCGACAATAGCGGTGCTTGCCCCTAAACGAATGAAGCCACTGTTGTAAGTTTGTTGGGGCAGTCGGTCCTTACCCACCTGCGGCTAAACCGACATTGCCGAAGTTCGAACGTTTTTATGAACCTGTGCTTATATCGCGAAGTCGCGTGGGTGGTGTAAGTTGTGTGCGGCTGATTTGTTTGTCAGGATCGCGTCTTTTCAGTTCAGTATAAATAACAAGCGCGCCAAAATGTGAAGCGTCGAAGCGCGTGTAATTCGTTTGCCAGTGTGGAAAAAAGGCAGGGCTGACTTACGGCTAAACAGCCGCTGTGGCATACTGAGTTTATTGTATGAATACCCAATATATTGTTATTCACTCATATGACCCTACCTTTGGTTTACCAAGTTCCTTTGGCCTTTACACCAACCCGATGCCCTAATGTCATTGAACGAATCATTGTCTTTGAAAAAATCACCGCAGGATCTTCATGAACCCTCGGCTTGGTCGGTACTTAGGCGTCTCGGGAGGTACCTGGCGCGCTATAAAATGCGAGTGGCGGTGAGCTTGCTGGCGTTAGTTGTAGCCGCAATAGCTACGTTGACTATGCCGGTAGCGTTTCGTTATCTGGTTGATATAGGTTTTGCTATGCCTGCAAGTGGTGCCACAGATCACGTCTCTGTAAGCGGTGCCAACGTAAACTTAATTTTTATCGGACTCTTTGCATTGGCCTCTATTTTAGCCCTGAGTACTGCGGTAAGGTTTTATTGTGTGTCATGGTTGGGTGAGCGCATTACCTCTGATCTACGTAATGATGTTTACTCACAAGTGCTCGTGCAAGACCCACAGTTTTTTGAAAGCCTTAAGACCGGTGAGGTATTGTCGCGGCTCTCATCTGATACCACACTCATTCAGTCTCTCATCGGTACTAGTATTTCTATGGGGCTTCGAAACGTGCTGTTGTTTTTCGGTTCGTTATTCATGATGCTTTATACCGATCTACGCTTAGCCACCATTATTGTTGCATTGTTATTGGTTGTAGTAGTGCCTATATTATTTTTTGGCCGCAAGGTGCGCCGTTTGTCACGCACCAGTCAAGACAAATTGGCAGATACGGGTGCCATGGCAGGGGAGACTCTAGGCGCTATGCAAATTGTTCAGGCCTATGGTCGTGAATCACTTGAGAGTAGTAAGTATGCAGACGCCACTAATCAGGCTTTTGATGCTGCTATTAATCGCAATAAGTCCCGTTCTTTTCTGACGGCGCTAGCTATCGTTTTAGTTTTTGGTGCTATTGTGCTGGTGCTTTGGTTGGGCGCTAAGGCGGTTATTGCAGGGACTCTATCAGCCGGGTTGTTAACCCAGTTTATAATGTATGCAGTCATTGTTGGTGGATCGGCTGCTGCCATGGCCGAAGTGTTCGGTGATATCCAACGCGCTGTGGGTGCGACAACACGCTTAATTGAATTGTTAGATGCTAAACCTACTATTCATAGTCCGGTAGTGCAAACTAGCGCGACCGATAACACAGCGATACAAGCAACCTCAACAGCAGGCGCCAGTGTTGCTTTTGAAGGTGTCTCATTTAGCTACCCTAGCAGGCCTAACGAACTATCACTCAATAACGTAAGCTTCACCGCACAGCCTGGTGAAACCATAGCGATCGTTGGTCCGTCAGGTGCTGGCAAGTCTACCGTCTTGCAGTTGTTGTTGCGTTTTTACGATCCACAGTCGGGGGTAATAAGCTTAAACGGCATAGCTGTAACAGAGCTTAATCTTAAAGCATTGCGCAAATCAATAGGATTGGTCTCACAAGACAGTGTCGTATTCTCAGCCAATGCATTAGAGAATATTCGTTATGGCAGACTCAGTGCCACAGATGAAGAAGTCTATGCCGCGGCCTCCAGTGCGCAAGCTGATGAATTTATTCGCAAGCTGCCAGACGGCTATCTGACCTATGTAGGGGAGCGTGGTACCAGATTATCAGGTGGTCAGAAACAAAGGCTGTCGATAGCCCGGGCGCTTATTAAAAATCCACCGCTGTTATTGTTGGATGAAGCCACCAGTGCTTTAGATGCAGAGAGTGAACATAAAGTACAGGTAGCACTTGAGCGCGCTATGGCGGGGCGAACTACGCTTGTTATTGCGCATCGATTAGCGACTATTAAAAACGCCGATAGGATTATAGTGCTTGATCAAGGGGGTATTGTTGAGAGTGGTACTCATGCTGAGTTGAGTCGGAGTGATGGTATGTATGCATCGCTTGCTGCTATGCAGTTTAGTGGTGAATAGTCTGGTGTCCATGCGGGGCTTTTCCTGCGGAAGGCTGTTGTTTTGATTTGCCTTGCAGGCGGCTGGCTTGTGTTGCTTGCCCTGCCGGCGGCTTGTATGCGTTGCTAGCCCTGCGGGGGCGGCTGTTGTTTTGGATTGTCCTGCGGACGGCTTACGTGCGTGGCATGCCCAGCCTCTTACTTTTTAAAAAGACCAAAAAGTAAGAGGCTGGGCAAGAACCTAACCCCCGCAAAATATTAGCTCGATTAATGACCTCGAGAGCGCTCTACTTTTGCAGTTGGTACTCGTTGAGTTTAAAGCAGGGCATTGTCCGGCGCGTGTTCTTGCCCAGCCTTTAAGCAAAAAATCTTCTTGCTACTTTATTGTCCCTTTTTTAACTGGCAAGGGATGGCTGTGCCATTTTTTGAAATCATCTGGAATGGGGTCGCGCCCATTATTGTCAACTATGGGCACATCCATGTGCACCGCGCTCAAAGCGCCGTCCGTGGCGCTTTGACTCCATTCCAGAAGATTTCAAAAAACAACAAAAGTCGCGTTTAACTGCATTCACTTCGTGTGTGTCGGCACTCTACGTCGGCTTTTTGGGATCTAAGCAACTGATGGAATTGTGGTTCGCGACGCTCAGTTGGGGTGGTGGTAGCTGGTGGTTGTCGCGCTAGTGTCTTTCCTTATTTTGAATGTGTTGTCCGACTACTTTGCTACTTTGCTGTTGTGGGTTATGAGTTTTTAAATTTCTTTGGGCGTGTTCGTTGATCTTTTTGGAAGCCCGCCAGCGTGAGCGAGGGACTATAAAACTGTGAAGGCTAATTATTATCTAACCTCCGAAAAACCTGACTATCGAACATTAGCTTTTGCTTTTAAGCGCCCAATAAGTGTTAGCGAGGGACTTAAAAACCGTGAAGGTTACGGTTAAAATTCATTTGAAAAGTACACTGCGCCAAGCGCAAGATACTGCTTGTCAGGTGTGTTTCGGTAGGCCCTCAGTTTTCAGCGAGGAGATAAAGACTGGTGGCTTAGTTTGTCGTTCAGAAAGAATGTCAACTCAATCCTGATTAGTTACTGGTGATCTTCCAATGATCCCCTCCAATCAAACTGACATTCGGGTTTCACGGTTCAACAAATGGTATTACCAAGCTTGACCCAACCTTGCCAGCGCTTAGCGTGTTCGCATTGGCAGGTGTGATCACAAAAGATAGTCCTACTGAAAAGGCAGCATCTTACATGCGGGCATTTTTTTGATCAAATATAGTACGCAGTGGTCGTAGTGGTGTATCCAAAGGCAAGGTCAACGATACGTAAAAGTGTCAATATATCTGTTGGTTAAAAGCAACACTGAAGCCGTAATGACAACATCTACCACCAGTAACTTTGGGTTTGGCACTCAAATCAGAAAGTCTCCTTATTTTGATGCAACTGTGCGGTGGGGTGCACGTGATTTTTCGGTTTATAATCATATGTATATTCCGCGTGACTTCGGTGACCCGGTAAAAAACTTTTGGAATCTTGTGAGTGCTGCCATTCTCTGTGATGTAGCAGTAGAGCGGCAAGTCGAAATTACCGGTCCTGATGCAGCCGTATTCACTCAGTTACTAACTCCGCGCGATTTAACCTCGTGCGCGGTTGGTCAGTGCAAGTATGTATTGATCACCAATGCTGATGGTGGAATTCTTAATGACCCGGTCTTACTGCGATTGGGCGAGAACCACTTTTGGTTATCGCTCGCTGACAACGACATATTACTGTGGGCGCAAGGCGTTGCAATTAACGCGGGTATGGATGTAAAAATTACCGAGCCCGATGTCTCACCATTGCAGCTTCAGGGGCCTAACTCGGGCAAAATCATGCAGTCACTATTCGGTGACCTTGTAAACGATCTGCGTTATTACTGGCTGGAAGAATTAGACTTAGATGGTATTCCCTTAATCGTCTCTCGTACGGGTTGGTCCAGTGAGCTTGGTTATGAGTTGTACTTGCGTGATGGCACGCGTGGCGATGAGCTATGGGAAAAAATTATGGCAGCGGGTAAACCACACGGATTAGCTGCAGGGCATACCTCATCTATTAGGCGTATAGAGGGCGGCATGTTGTCTTATCATGCAGATATGGATATCGACACCAATCCATACGAGCTTGGTCTTGATAGACTCGTTAACCTTGACGCAGATACAAACTTCATTGGCAGACAAGCACTACAAAGAATACACAACGAAGGTGTGCAGCGTCAGTTGGTTGGCGTAGAAATTTCCGGTGCACCACTCAGTGGGCCAAACACCTCCTTTTGGCCAGTGCTTAAAAGCGATAATGTAGTCGGCAAAGTCACTTCAGCAATTTATTCTCCGCGTTTGGAAAAAAATATTGCGTTAGCAATGGTCGCGATTGAAAGTTCACAGCTTGGCACAACGCTCGAAGTGCAAATGTCCATAGGTGTGGTGGCAGCCACGGTGGTTGAAAAACCATTCTATGATCCTAATAAAAAAATAACGACTGCAAGTTAACTTGTTAAGTATATCGTCGATAGGAAGTGTGCAACAGTAGCGTCCTTAGTAGTGGTGAGTGTTACAAAGAAAATGGCTGCAGGAAAGCCCGCCGTAGTGTAACAGCGGCTATGCCGTGCAGAAAAAATTATGCTTTTACTTACGTGTAAATCCAGTTAAGTTAGTAGCAAGCAAAAAAAAAGACATTAAACAATGAAATCTTTGCTGATCCTGCTGCTTGTTATATCCTGGCCGTTGTATGCCACTGATACTGAAAGAGAACAGCGCTGGGTTGAGCAAACAGTGGATACTATCTTTGATGGCGAGCCGGTATTCCTTGCCGCAGACGGGCATCAGTTTCTTGGTATTTATACCCCGGCGCAAGCTGCCAGCGACAGCGCTAGCAATAAAGGGATCATTGTGCTTCATGGCACTGGTTTGCATCCAGATTGGGAACAAGTAGTACAGCCCATCAGAGTCAAAATGACAGAGCGTGGTTGGAACACGCTTTCTATTCAATTACCTTTGTTAGAAGCCAGCGCTAAATACGAAGACTACGTGCCACTATACGTTGAAGTGCCCGCCCGTATACAAGCGGCAACTAAATACTTAGCCGATCGAGGCGTTGAAACGATTGTTATTGTGGCACATAGTCAGGGTGCGACAATGGCAAGTTACTATCTGGCGCGCAGTGAACACAACATACAGGCATTAGTGGCTATAGGCATGAGCGCGCAGCATAGTCAGCCAGATATAAATAGCGCAGCGTCATTAAAGCTTATCGATATACCGGTGCTTGATATTTATGGTGGTAGAGACTTCCCCAGTGTTCTTCAAACGGCAGAGAAACGCCGGCTGGGTGCGGCGCATAATGAACGGTACCAGCAAATAGTTATACCAGATGCGTATCACTTTTTTGACAATACAGACCACGAAAAGCAATTGATTGAAGTGGTCGATGAATGGCTACAGCAAAAGTAATAGATAGTGCGGCTGTCGTTGTTTCTAGATGTAGATTTTATATTACTTCTAGTTGACGCAGCAATTACTGCTTGAGAACTTCAAGCCTGAATTTTAGTATGGTGTGTGAGTAGCGGTTAAGTTACAGCAAGCAGAGGCTACACATTTAGATTTTCTTCTTTGCGGCAACATTTTCGGATCGGTTTTATTTAGGATCGTTTATTAACAAGGAGAACTACCATGTCAGTGTCATTAAAAATAAATGGAGAGACGCGTCAGGTCAACGCAGATGCAGATACTCCATTATTATGGGTAATCAGAGACGAACTTAACCTTACGGGTACTAAGTTCGGGTGCGGTGTTGCTTCATGTGGCTCTTGCACTGTACATATAAATGGTAAACCACAGCGCTCATGTGTGTTGCCTATCAGTGCAGTCGGTGATAGCGAAGTAACAACAATTGAGATGATAGACACACCGCAAGCTAAGGCGGTGCAAACCGCATGGCAGGAACTTGATGTAGTGCAGTGTGGTTATTGTCAATCGGGGCAGATCATGTCGGCTATTGGCCTGTTATCAAATAATGCTAAACCAACCGATGAAGATATAGACGGCTATATGTCAGGCAATGCTTGTCGTTGTGCCACTTATCAGCGCATACGTGCTGCTATCCACCGCGCATCTGACCTACTGGAGGCTTAATATCATGGAAGACCTAAAAACAGCACCAACAATGCCCGCATCTGCTAAGTCGAGCTCTAACAAGTCGGCTTCCGCAATGAGCAGGCGTACCTTTTTAAAGAGCTCTGTGGTCCTCGGTGGCTCGATAGTGGTAGGTTTTAATGCCACTGGCTTGTTAGCCAAAGAAACGGCCACCATGGCGGCGACCGGCACTGGTTTTAATCCGTTTGTAAAAATATCCCCGGACGGACAAGTAACGGTAGTTGTTAAGCACTTTGAAATGGGGCAGGGAACCACTACCGGTTTAACCACTCTGGTCGCAGAGGAGCTCGATGTAGGATGGGATCAAGTAAACATAGAGTTTGCACCAGCAGGTGAAAGCTACATTAACTTAGCGTTTGGCGGTCAGGGAACGGGTGGCTCAACCGCTATTGCAAACTCTTTCATGCAGTATCGGCAAGCCGGTGCTGCTGCTCGAGACATGATCATCCGAGCTGCGGCTGCAAAGTGGGAAATTGACGCCGGCATGATTGCAATGAGTGATGGTGTTCTAAGTGATGGTTACGACAACAAAGGTATGATTGGAGAATTTGTCGCCGAGGCGGCAAAGCTCACGCCGGTGGCTGAGCCAAAGCTTAAAGATGCTGCAGACTTCAAGCTTATCGGGAAAGATAAGTTAGCCCGACTAGACAGCCTGCCCAAGACCACTGGTAAAGCCATGTTTGCTATGGATGTTAAAGTCCCCAACATGGTGTATGCCACCGTCTTAACGTCGCCGCAGTTTGGCGGCATATTAAAAAGTTTTGACCTGGGCGATGCGGTAAAAGTAAATGGCTTTATAGACGCGAAAGCATTACCTAATAAAACAGGTGTGGCGGTATACGCAGAATCAACCTGGGCTTCTATAAAAGCGCGTCGAGCCATTACAGCACAATGGGATAGCTCCGCAGCAGATGCACGTGGCACTGCAGAGATGCTGTCTGAATATACCGACAAGTTAAACGCCGAACCTACGTATGATGCTACTGGCAAAGGTAATTTAGCAGCCATGGAAGATGCAGCGAAAGCAGCCACTCAGTCTGTATCTGCAGATTTTCATTTTCCACTGCTGGCGCATGCACCAATGGAGCCCGTTAACTGCGTAGTAGAACCCACTGAAGATGGCGGTATCCGTTTGCATGATGGTTGTCAGTTCCCCATGATCACGCATCCAACGCTCGCAGCTATCGCGGAACTACCTCCTGAAAAAGTAGATATAGTTACCTATTATGCCGGTGGCTCGTTTGGTAGGCGCGCGAATGGAAATTCCGATTACCACGTGCAAGCACTAATGGCCTATTTGGCGCTCGGTGGTGAAAAAGCCGTAAAGCTTGTTTGGACCCGTGAAGATGATCTGGCCGGCGGTTATTACAGACCAATGTTTGCACAGCGTGCGCATATCGGTATCGGTGATGACGGTAAAATTTCCGCTTGGGGGCATCGCTCTGTGGCGCAGTCAATTTTTAAAGGCGGCCCTATGGAAAGTATTGCTGTGCACAACGGCGTTGATCACTTCTCTGTTGAAGGCATAGTTGATACCCCTTATCAGATCCCCATGGCGCTGGGCTTAACAGACTATGAATCACCCATGCCTGTTCTTTGGTGGCGCTCTGTGGGCCATAGTCAATCTGGCTACACCATGGAAGTATTAATGGATATGGCGGCAGAGGCTGCCGGTGCCGATCCGGTTGAATTCCGACTTGCCCACCTGGATGAAACTGACCCTGATCAAAAGCGCTTTGCCGGTGTATTAAAACTTGCTGCCGATAAGGCCGGTTGGGATGGCAGGTCGACCAAAGGTAAGGGGCGGGGCATTGCAGTGCATAAGTCGTTTAATACCTACGTTGCACAAGTGATGGATGTGTCGGTAAATGATAAGGGTGCTATTTCACTTGATAAGGTCGTGTGTGCGGTTGATTGTGGAATTGCCGTTAACCCTGATGTTATTCGAGCGCAAATGGAAGGTGCAATTGGCTACGGTTTAGGTGCGGTGATGCGTAATGAAATTACCATGAAAGAAGGCGTAGTCGATCAGATGAACTTCCCACAATATAAACCACTGCGTATCACAGATATGCCAGAGGTTGATGTTCATATTGTGCAGTCTGATCTTGAGCCAACCGGAGTAGGTGAGCCAGGGTTGCCACCTGCTGGCCCTGCGTTGGCCAATGCGATTTATGCGGCAATAGGTAGGCGTGTGACCAAATTACCTATGACCAGTGACGGGATCACTTTCGCGTAATTTATAAAGTACATGGTAATAAAAAAGGCCCGAATTGCTCGGGCCTGATTGCTTCTATTTTCAGTCTACATTCTATTCGCCTGCCCGGACCTGCGCTTTCTGTTGCGCCATTTAGACATAATAATTAAAAATACCAAAAACATCAGCCCGCCCACGATAAACACACGTGTGTATTTAAACTCTGGCCGACTTGCGCTTTCAGTCGCGCTAGCATCAATTTGATTACCGTTGGTTTGATTGGCGCTATTTTGATTGGCAGTCGGGCTGGTAGGGTTGGCCTTGGTAAACTTATCTAAATTTAATTCCGATTCTTGTTTGTCCTTATCAAATTGTTCTAGATTAAGTTCAGAATCGTTTGGTTCAGACTCGGTTCTTAGCTCAGCGTCGGTGGCGGCAGGCTTAAACTGATCAAGATTTAACTCAAGATCTTTATCTGTCTGGGGTTGTGCCGTGTCAGTTGAAAACTGATCTAAATTGAGTTTCAGGTCGTCGTCAGCTGAGCCTGACTGCTGGGCCAGGCTCTGAGTCGCTACACAGGTCAGTAAGACTGCTGAGAAAATCCAAAGAATACGTTTGCACATAAAAGTCACGTTGATGTTGGAATACGATTTAGATATTAATCGATTTGTACGGGTTTATCATCGCTAAATTACCCGGCACTTTAATGGATAAGATCTGATTTTGCCGATTTTCACCGCCAATTCCTCAGCCAACTAATGAGTGCTTGTAGTCAAGTAAGGCAGTGTAAAATATTCAGTAGTGTTTCTGTCCTACGGACGTCATCCACTGTGGCATTATACGTTTGACTCAATAAAAATATAGATACTAATGAATACGGTGAAGCAGCACAGCATAGTCATTCTTGGGGGTGGGGCAGCGGGGCTCGCTTTAGCATCAAAGATTGGGCGTCGCTACAGACGTTCAAAAAGTGTTCGTGTAATGCTAGTGGATCAGCAACTGACTCATGTTTGGAAGCCCTTGCTTCATGAGGTAGCTGCTGGTTCTTTTGATCCTAATGTCAATGAAATATCATTTTTAGCACAAGCTAAGCGTTGCGGTTTTAAATTTCGCTTAGGTTCACTAAGCGGCATTGATCGAAAGGAAAAACGTATTACGCTTGCCCCTATTTATGATGAACAAAACAATCTGTTAAGCAAAGAACGTAATATAAGTTACGATACACTGGTAGTGGCAGTGGGTAGTGTCAGCAATGATTTTGGTGTGGCAGGCGTAAACGAGCACTGCCTTTATCTAGATACAACACAGCAGGCTGAAAATTTTCACAAGCGTTTGGTGCGAACCTATACACAAATATTTTCATCTGACCAATCAGTTAAAGATCCAGAGCTGCATATAAGTATTATCGGTGCTGGAGCAACAGGAGTAGAGCTTGCAGCGCAACTCCGCCAAATTGCAGACCTACTTGATACCTACGGAGACGTTACAGAGCATTCTATGCGGCTTAACGTAAGAATAGTCGAAGGCGCTGATCGAATACTACCCGCGTTACCAGAAAATCTATCGGTAGCTACGGCTAAACAGCTTAAAAAGCTAGGCGTGGAAATCTATACCAGTGAAGTGGTTACAGAAATCAATGAAAATGCTGTGCATACAAAAAGCGGTAAAGTAATACCAAGTAATATTTCTGTGTGGGCGGCGGGTATAAAAGCACCAGCGCTTTTGCAACATACCAATGGCTTGGAACTCAATAAAATTAATCAGCTGTTGGTTAAAGATACCCTTCAAACCACACTCGATGACAACATCTTTGCTATTGGTGATTGCGCAGCGTGCATCTGGGAGGGTGAAAAATATGTTCCTCCGCGAGCGCAATCGGCACACCAGCAGGCAACGTTATTAGTGAAAAGTATTCGCAATAGACTTAAAGGCGACCCCCTACCAGTATTCGAATACAGAGATTATGGCTCGTTAGTGTCGCTCGGCAGTTATTCAACGGTGGGTAATCTAATGGGTAATGTGATAAAAACGGTACGTATAGAGGGATTTCTCGCAAGGTTAGTGTATTTGTCGCTGTATAAAATGCATCAGGTATCATTGTTTGGCTATGTAAGAACCGCACTGTTTACGTTATCAAATATTTTTCGTCGGTCGGTTCATCCGGAAATAAAACTGCACTAAGAATGGCAGCACTATACCTATAGAGGGCAGAAAAAATGGAATCTAAAAGTCGTAAGATAAGCAAGCCCGGTAAAATGGGTCAAGTTCGCAAAGTCGGTAAAGTGCGTAAGTTTGGTCAAAAGCGCAAGCTCGGCAACACTTCGCTGCAACTCAGTGAGTTAGGTTTAGGTTGTGCTGCAATGGCGGGTAATCACCGACCCGTCGCAGAAGCAGATATTCGTGGAGCCATTAGTGCCGGGTTGGAAGCCGGAATAGAGTTTGTAGATACTGCCCCTTTTTATGGTTTCGGTCGCTCTGAACACTTTGTTGGTGACGCTATCCGATCAATGGATGATATTGTTTTATCTACCAAGGCAGGGCGCTTGTTAAAGCCCGGCCCTGCACCAAAGCCTGTCGCTGATGAATGGCCCGGTAGCTTTAACTTCAACCCGGTATACGACTACACCTATGATGGTGTTATGCGCTCCTACGAAGACAGCCTGCAGCGCATGGGCTTAAGCAAAATTGATATCTTGCTACTGCATGATATCGGTGAGATGCAACACGGCCCTGAGCTCAACAAGAAATTATTCGCCGATGCAATGTCCGGCGGATATAAAGCGCTGGATGAACTGCGCAACGCTGGTGATATTAATGCTATAGGCTTAGGCGTTAACGAGCGCGAAGTTTGTTTACAGGCAATGGAACACGGCCACTGGGATACCTTTCTTCTTGCTGGTCGATACACCTTGCATGAACAGCAGCCGATTCATGATCTGCTGCCGGCTTGTGAAAAAGCCGGCACTGGGATTATTCTAGGCGGGCCGTTTAACTCCGGTATATTGGCTGGGGGCGATACATGGAATTATGCCAAAGCGCCGCCTGAAGTGATGCAGAAAGTGCAAAAGATAACTGCAGTGTGTGATGCTTACAAAGTTCCACTGGCAGCTGCTGCATTGCAATATCCATTGGGCTCGCCGCTTGTTGCAAGTGTGATTCCAGGGCCTAGATCAGCTGCTGAGATGAAGCAAGTTATTGAGTGGTTTAATACGCCTATTTCGCCTTCGTTGTGGAGTGATTTGCAGAATGAGGGCTTACTTGACTTGGAGGCACCTGTTCCCGATTAGTTTCCCTGCCGCTTTTATCCCTGCAGGCTTTCCCCAGGCGGGGAGGATATCAGGAACAACAGATAACACATGGTAAACCGTCGGGTGATCTTTGATAAAGTGAAGGTCTCCGGCCGAGCCTGCTGCGCAAGTCAGCCACCGGCTCAGGAAAAACAAACAACACCCATATCAGATGCATTTTGTTCTTTTTTGTATTTGACAGTTTTGTCCCTCGGGGGAAGCCCGAAGCGTGAGCGAGGGACTATAATAGTGAGTGTTGCGGTGCTCTACTTACTCTCATAAAAACACGTGAGCATCGTTTGTTAAAGTTGTATTAAGCCATACTTAAATAGCGTTAACTCACTCGGGTATTGGCTCTACGTGTAGTACTTGAATCCAGCCTGTTGATACGCCTAACAATAGTTTCCTGTTTTGGTACTCTACTGTGACAAGTCGTTCTCGACCGCCTAATGAGGTTACTTCCAGTACATTGGTGTGAATGTTGTGCCGAATAATTGCGTGGTTTGAGTGTTCATCATGTTGGCCAGGTGCGACGCATCAAACCAGGAAAGATTGGCAGTGGCGTCTAGCGAGCTATAAGCAACATAAAAACTGATTGAAAATATAACTACTGTCTTAACAATCGATTTGAAAAGTTCCACTAGACTGTTTGTTGAGAAAATTCGTTTTATACCTGCAATCAAACTGATATTTGACAGTTTCGGTTTTACTTTTTCGAACGTAAAAATGAACCCTGTTCAGAGATGCAGGCTGAAACACAGATGTTTAAAATAACGCAGGAAGCGGCTACCACCATTATTAAATCTGTTGGTGAAGCACTGCAGGCTACTGCTAGAAAACAATAACAGTAGTTTCCCTGCCGGGCTTTTCCTGCAGAATGCTTGTAAGCGTGGTTCGCCTTTGGCAGCCACGCTTTTTTTACTTTTACCTTTGCAAGCGCCTCGTGATTTGTATGCGTTGCATGAACTAGCGTCGTTTGCCCTCACATCCGTGCGTCCCTCGCACCGTACGTCCCACCACCGTGGTCCCTCGCACACCGTACGTCCCTCGCACCGTGCGTCCATTACACCGTACGTCCCACGCACCGTGCGTCCCTCACACCGTTAGCCCTCGCACCGTTCCCCTCGGGGGGGAAGCCCGAAGCGTGAGCGAGGGATTAAAGAAACGGATGCGTCAGTGCTCCACCGGCTTAAAGCAAAACCAGTGGTTGATAGTGTTCTGATAACTTCGTCTTCATTATTTCTAAATCATTGCGTGATTACTACGCTGTTCGTCCCCTCGTGAGAGCCCAAAGCGTGAACGAACGGTTAAAGTAGCGGGTGTTACGTTCTCCACTAGCCTTGTTAAAATCAATGCGTGACTTCCTACAGCTGATAATCCATAACCCCCTGGCCTGAACTAAGCGTCGTTTGTCCCACGTACCGTTCGTCCCTCACACCGTTAGCTCACGGGGGAAGCCCGAAGCGTGAGCGAGGGGTTTAAGAAGTGGATGCGTCAGTGCTCTACCGCGCGGTGCACAACTCGCAGGTGACAGTGTTCTGGTTTCAATTCCTACTTTGATTGCCGACGCTTTAAACTGGTGTTTTACCCAAAGCAGATTCCTCAGATACCTATCGCGCTTGATTTGCAGTAATCGTATTCCTGGAAACCAACGCTTTTTACAGGTTGGGTGTCAGCGGCAACCGCCATAGATGCAACATTTATATTACAGTTGCGGGTCAAAAGGACGGAAATACGCCATTTTTACCTATCTATTTGAAGTAATACGGTAAATAGGTTGATTAAAACCTTGATATTCGATACTTTGCCCATAGTAACAACATGCTGGTGGCAACATTTCGACGTTGCCCCGTAAAGCGCACTTCCTTTGTATGGTGATAGCAAGGGCGGTATTTGTTTTTCACCGAATAAAGAGTACGAGTAAAAGTATGGGTAAAGGTACAGTAAAGTGGTTCAACGCTGATAAAGGCTTCGGATTCATTACACCAGAAGATGGCGGCAAAGATTTATTTGTTCACCACTCTGAAATACAAGCAGGTGGCGGCTACGCTACTTTAAACGATGGCCAAGCGGTTGAGTTTGAAGTAGGCCAGGGCGAGAAAGGTCCTTGTGCAAACAAGGTAACGCCTGTTTAAAACTACGCTGTTTTATAGCGAAGTACATGTAACAATGTAAGTTGTTACCAGGGCCGAAGCTTTTGCTTCGGCTCTTTTTGTTTGTGCTGTCGTAAATGGCTGTTGAAGTAAAAGGGTTAGTAACACGAACAAATGTTTTTGGCTCACTGTGTACCAATGTAAGAGCAACAGTCGCACAAAAAAGAGGCCACCAATAGTTTGGCAGCCCCAAGAGGGTGTGTTCTAAGGAAGAAACATAGCTTTTTACAACACTCTATCGATACTGCTTAAGGCAATAACACAGAATCGATTACGTGAATAACACCGTTACTGGCTTCTATGTCGGCAGTAGTAACCGTAGCAGTGCCTACCTTGACACCGTCAGTTGCATCGATCACGAGTGGTTCGCCGTTAACGGTCGTGGTGGTTAGCGATTGCCCTGTAATATCTGCAGACATTACTTTTCCAGCAAGCACATGGTAAGTCAGTATTGCGGCTAACCTGTCTTTGTTTTCAGGTTTTAGTAAAGATTCAACAGTGCCAGCTGGCAAGGCTGCAAATGCAGCGTCGGTTGGTGCGAATACAGTAAACGGGCCATCACCTTTTAATGTTTCTACTAAGCCCGCAGCTTGTACGGCGGCCACCAGTGTGCCGAAAGAGCCTGCAGCAACTGCGGTATCAACGATATCGGCTTTCATGCTGTCTGAAGCTTTATCCATCATAGGCATTGATTCTTTAACGGTGCTGCAAGCGGCTGTTAGGCTTACCACGGTTGTGACTAGAGCAATCTTTAAGTAATTGGTCATTGAGTGTGTTCCTTGTTGGAATATGTAAACGCTGATTTATATTGTTTGTTGAGCGCAGGTTAGCGCTAGCGTTGTGAATGACCTGTGACTTATAGGTGTGTGATAAGTACCCGTGGTGTTGAACTTTGTATGCAGCGCTTGTAATCAATAAGGTCGGTCGGCTTTGCAGTTGTCTGCCGGGCAATATTGTACACCTAAGGTTTACAGGCGTGACTGCGCAGATTTTCATTAGCCGCACGAAAAAATGTAAAAAAAAGGCCGCACAATGTGCGGCCTTTCTATTTGGGGGAGTAATGGAGTAGCAATTAAGACGGCAGAAAAGTAAGTGCCACTCCGTTGTTGCAGTAGCGCAGACCAGTGGGTTGCGGGCCATCTTTAAATACATGGCCTTGGTGACCACCACAACGTGCACAGTGGTATTCGGTACGTGGGTAAATAAGTTTATAGTCGGTGCTGGTGCCTATGTGATTAGGTATCATATCAAAGAAGCTTGGCCATCCAGTGCCGCTATCGTACTTTGTTTTAGACTCAAACAACGGCAACTCGCAGCCGGCGCAGGCGTAAATGCCTTCACGCTTTTCATCATTGAGCTCACTGGTAAACGGGCGCTCAGTACCGGCTTTACGTAGCACGGTGAACTGCATTGGGGTGAGTCTTTCTTTCCATTCGGCAGCGGTTAATTCGATTTCTTCAAAACCACGATCAAAACCCACTGGTGTCTCTTTCTCGGAGCTAGCCTGCAGTGAGCGAAACGCTACGGTAGATGCTGGCACGGCTGCCATTGCTACTAACCCTTTTAGAAATAATCGTTTATTCAATTTTGTATCTCCCGGTATATGCATGTAAGACGAATTTTGGCGTAAAAAGTTCAACATCGACGTGTGTCTGAATGTGCATAGCCCGTCGCGCAACCGAGCAGTGGGTCGCATTTTCTCTGGTTATTTGTAGGCTGATTGTACGATGCTTTTGGAAATTTCTAAACCTATCAAAGTGTTAGCCGTTAGTCACTTATCACTGATCGATTAGGCTGCTAACGCCAATTTGCAGACCTGTGATGTTAAGTAGAAAGATAATAATGGAGAAGTAGTAGATGTTTAAGAGTGTTCAAGCAGTATTAGTAACAGCCCTTTTGGCGGTATCAGGAACGGCCAACGCCTTTGATGATAATCGCACCGGGTTTTTCATAGGTCTGGGGGTTGGCTTTCAGGGGATACAGGATCAAGCGACAGTCGGCGCAGAATCCTTTTCAGAATCAGATGCAGGCGTGAGTACGTCGTTCAAAGTAGGCGGCGGCATTACCGATCAATTTGCCTTGTACTACGTCAGAAATGCATCGTGGTATTCAGCCGACGTAAGTTTAAACCAATCGTTGGTATTCGCCAGTGGTATATCTGGAATTGGTGCGACCTATTACTTACAACCAACAGCACCATCAGCTTACGTGCTAGCCGCTGTTGGCCTGGGTGATTACAGTACACCATTCGCCCAAAACGCAAATGATGAATACGGCTCAGCCACTATGTTTGGCGCAGGCTATGAATTTTCAAACCATAGAATGATAGAAGCAACTATGTTGTTTGTGGATGTTGAAGATGATAGTTCGCGGTATCAATCTTCGCAGAATTCTTTTCAGATAACGTTAAATCATCTTTGGTATTAATAGTTAACTGCAGTGAATGAAAAGGTCGCACAACGCTATACGTTGTGCGGCCTTTTTTTCGTTGGGCCACCGTAAATTAAGTTTTCAACAAATGATTATTAAAAATAACGTGAAGCCGCTACGACCGAAAGATCGATCTCACCATGCTACCAAAAGCAGATCCGAAAATAACGACAACAAAATATGGGATTCCCAAAAATGATAAAATGGCGTAGGCAGTACACGCCAACATTTCACTGATGGGTACAGTCCGGCAGGGGAAAAAGCAAAACGTAAGATACAATAGCAGCATAATGCTGAGTGCTGTAAAAAACGATTTGGCTGTAGACATCGGAAGCGCGAACGTGAGTGCGGCGGAGGTCACGAATACAAGTGTTGCCAGTGCAATCAATGAACTACCTTATCCGTAAAAGCATTTAGCAACAGCGTACACTGAATCGCGTCAGCTGCATAAGGCCTGATGCTTGTAATACTAATGCCAAATAATGCGGGTTCAATGAAAATTTCATTGAACCCGCATGTAACCTACCAATTAGTCGTACAACACTGCAGCAATTTCAGGGTCGTCCATATTGGTTTTATCATAGTAAAAGAAGCCTGTGTCTATGAGGCTTGGCACGCTCTCACCTTTAATAGAGGCAACGGCTGCTTTGACTGTTTCGTAGCCTATGCCAACAGGGTTCTGAGTAATAGCACCTGCCATTAAGCCTGAACGGATTGCGTCTTTCTGTGCTTTGCCGCTGTCATAGCCAATGATCACTAAGCCTTCTCTGCCAGATTCCCGCACACCGTTAACCACACCAATAGCAGAGCCCTCATTGGTACCGAACATACCTTTAAGGTCCGGGTTGGCTGTTAATATTGATTTCGCAATTTCAGTTGACTGCAGGTGATCACCACCGCCATATTGGATGGTCACAATCTCAACGCCCGGGTGATCTTTTGCCATTCGATCAACAAAACCATCACGCCGATCAATGCCGGTGCGGCTGGTTTGATCGTGAGCAATCACAGCCACTTTTCCTTCACCGTCAATGAGCTCAGCCATTTTATCAGCAGCCAGTGCTGCGGCAGCTACGTTATCGGTCGTGGCGGTAGAGGCCGGGATATCACTATCGACACCGCTATCAAACGCGATAACCGCAATACCATCTTTTTGAGCCTGTTTTAACAAAGGGATAGCGGCCTGGCTATCAAGTGCTGCGAAGCCAATCGCGGCAGGCTTCTTTGCCAGAGCGGCCGCAAGCATATCGATTTGTCTGTCTACTTGTGATTCGTTGTCCGGCCCTTCAAAAGTAACTTTTACATCAAATTCTTCAGCAGCATTATCAGCGCCTAATTTTACTGCTTGCCAGAATTGATGCTGAAAGCCTTTAGAGATTAAGGGAATATAGATTTCATCTTGCGCGTAGCTTAAGGGTGCTGTGGCAAGTAAGGTACTTGCTGCCAAGGCTGCAAGAAAGTGTCTTTTGTTCATCATTTTTTAATGCTCCAATAGTTTAAGTAAACGTAACGGTTGTGATGAAGGATCTTCCGCCCCCTTTTAAAATATAGTTATTCCGATTTGCGGCGCCGCAGCATGTCAGCGTATACAGCGGCAATAATGATCGCGCCGGTCACGACTGTTTGCCATTCCTGAGCCACAGACAGTATACGTAAGCCATTGGTCAGCACCGCCATAATAAGTGCACCTATAAGGGTGCCGACCACAGTCCCGCGCCCACCCGAAAGTGATGTGCCACCGATCACGACCGCTGCAATAGCTTCTAACTCATAGCCTAGCCCCAAAGCAGGTTGTGCAGAATTTAAGCGCGAGGCGATCAGTAATCCACCTATGCCGACAATAGCACCTGCTAATGCATAAATAGCGATTTTCCAACGATCCGTGTTTACACCTGATAACCGCATTGATTCTTCATTGCTGCCCAGTGCAAAGCAGTAACGGCCCAATACTGTACGACTAAGAATATAAGAAGCCACACACGCCACCAGAAATAGAATCAGTACGCCATTCGGTATAGGTACCGATGGAAAGAAATGTCCTATAACAGAACCGCGTGAGATCAGATCAAAGCCCGGGGTGTCGTTAAAGTAGATAGGGCGTGTGCCAGAGATAACTAAACTTAAGCCTTTTAAAATTAGCATCATGCCCAGTGTGGCAATAAAGGGAGGGATCTTCATTTTCGCGACAAACGTGCCCGAACATAATCCACAAAAAGCGCCAGTTACAATAGCTGCCAGTATCCCCAACGGTAGCGGTGCGCCGATCTTGGTTAGTACCACGCCCGTAATTACCGCAGTGAAGGTCATTAATGTACCGACTGATAAATCTATACCACCAGTGATAATCACCAGTGTGGCGGCAATCGCCAACACGCCGTTAACACTGGTCGCTTGCAGTATCGCGATAATATTGCTTGTCTGCATAAAGTTGGGCGAGGCCAACGAAAAACCAATGAGTAAAAGAATAAGGCTTGCAAAGGCTAATAGCTTTTGATGCGCACCAGTGTCTGCGAGCCGCTTAAAAAAAGAACTTGATGGGTTTTCATTCGATTGATCTACTAAGGGGTCAGACATTCGATAATTCTCAATGTGTTCTGGCTCAATGTATTCTGGCTCAGTGTGTTCTGGCTCAATGTATTCTGGCAATGGGTTCTGACCCACTGCTATCGGCTACTGGTTGTTGGGTTTGTTGTGTCGCTAAATTCATAATCTCAGTTTGCGACACCTTGCCACCGGGTAGTATCCCTGTTAAGCGTCCCTCACACATAACAGCAATACGGTGGCTTAAGCGAATGACCTCGGGTAATTCGGAGGAGATAACAATAATCGCGCGCCCTTGTGCTGCAAGTTGATTCAGTAAGTTGTAAATCTCGGCCTTTGCACCTACATCAATACCGCGTGTGGGTTCATCGAATATCAGTACTTCGCAATCACGTAGTAGCCACTTGGCTATAACCACTTTCTGTTGATTGCCGCCTGATAAAAAGCGCAGCTCTTGCCGATCAGAAGGCGTGCGTATATCAAGCTTTTCTATGTAGTCAAGTGCTGCCTCACGCATCGCCGGTTCATTTAAGATACCAAGTTTTGAGGTAAATCGTTTCATGCTTGCCATGGCAATATTGGCTCTAACATCCATGCCGGTGGCAATGCCAAAATGTTTGCGATCTTCCGATAAATAACCAATGCCTGCAGTCACAGCATCTGACGGTGCTTTAATACTCACAAGTTTGCCATGCACTTTTATAGTGCCGCTATCGATTCGGTCAGCGCCAAATATGGCACGTGCTACCTCTGTTCGACCAGCACCCATAAGGCCCGCGAACCCAAGTATTTCACCTTGTCTAAGCGTAAAGCTCACATTGCGTATCTCTTTACCCCTGCACAAGTTTTCTACTTCAAGTACAACAGGTGCATTGCTGAAGTCCGGTATGTCTACCGATTCATTCGTTAGTTCGCGGCCAACCATCATTGAAATAATATGCTCAGTAGAGGTTGCGGCAACCACTGTGGTATCAACGGTTTCGCCATCGCGCATGACAGTAACCCGGTCAGCAATGCGCTTAAGCTCATCCATTTTGTGGCTAATGTAAATAATACCTACGCCATCCGCTTTAAGCTTTTCAATGATCACAAACAGATCGGAAATTTCAGCTGCATTTAACGCCGCCGTCGGTTCATCCATAACCAGTATGTTGCTGCGATACGATAGCGCCTTGGCAATTTCCACCATCTGTTGCTTAGCGATGGTTAAGTTACCCACCACCGTGCGTGGGTTAATGGATAAATTCATCAGCTTGAATATTTCAAGCGCTTGATTATTTAATGCGGTTTCATCAAGCCTGCCAAAAGATCGTCGAGGCTCCCGGCCAATGAATATGTTTTGCGCCACCGTTAAGTCATTCATCAGGCTTAATTCCTGATGAATAATACAAATGCCTGCGTCTTGCGCTGCACGCGGACCATCAAAGGTGGCCTCTTTACCCATGATCTTTACCGAGCCAGCATCCTTTGAATACACGCCAGATAAAATTTTCATTAAAGTAGATTTACCCGCGCCGTTTTCACCCATCAGGGCGTGCACTTCACCTGCGTTTAAATCAAAGCGCGCTTGCTTTAAGGCATGAACACCGGGAAAGCGTTTTTCTATACCGCTCATAACCACAAGCGGCGTCATGATCTTTCCCTCAATGAATAGAACTTATCGGCCGTGCCGCCCAACACGTTTGCTAACTCGGTATTGTTAAGTCCATGTAGCAGTTCCAATGTAAGGGTGTTCCATGCACTGTAACTAGACGCAAGTGTTAACACCGGCCAATCAGAGCCCCACATTAACCGCTCACTGCCAAATAAATTGAGTAACGTATCTACATAGGGTTGCAACAGACTTTTGGCATCAGGTAATAGAGCAGGGGTCACCTCTGTTAATAAGCCGGAAAGCTTGCAATAAACCTGTGGTTGTTTAGCCAACAAGGTTATATCGCGCTGCCATTTTTCAAAGTCAGGTAGATTGCCTGCAAGTGCGGCTTTAGGTTTGGCGGCATGGTCAATAACAACCGCAATGGCAGGGTGCTTCTCACAGAAGGTAGCCAGCATAGGTAAATGCCGCGGTTGCACCAGTGCATCAAAACAAAGATGTTTTTCGGCAATCACCGACCAGTGCTTTTCAAGCGGCACCTGCATCAACCAATCGGTGTTGTCGATATCTTGCAGCATGGGCCGAATGCCTTTGAACTTAGCGTGTGCCGACCAGCGTTCTAATGTACTGGCCGCGTTATCGTCGCTTAAGTCTACCCAGCCAACCACCCCTGCAATAGCGCTGTGTTGATCAGCAAGGCTTAATAGAAAATCAGTTTCAGCTTCAGTGGCTGCTGCTTGAACAAGCACCACGCTATGAACATTGGCCGTAGAGAGTAGGGGTGCGATATCTTCAGGGCTGAAGTCTCGGGCAATTGGGCGCAGTTCGGCATTGTCAGTTGACAGCCAGTCATAGTCGCCGCGCTCCAAAGACCAAAAATGACAGTGAGCGTCAACACGGCGCATAGTTATTTGGCACCAAATAAGGTGCAATTTAACGCAGTATTGCTACGTATAGTTTTGCCGTGAACCACGAACGCCTTCCTCCAAATGCGATCTCAACCTCTTAATCAAGGCTGTTCTGCTAAACAGACTACAGTGGTTCTGGTAAAAACGAAAGAGAATGAATCGGATGGTTTTGGTGTTGGGAAGAAAGCACTGTTTTACCAGCAGTTGGGTCTGAGTAGCGGCTCAACACCATCAGTATGTAACTCACTATGCAGTGTGGCGTCGTGCTCGCCAGTTTTTAAACCAGCGCAGCAGCGGGGTTTGCGATAACAGCATAGCCACTAAAGCTATCGACAACACCAGTGTGATCGGGTGAGATACAAAGTTCCAGAAAAAGGTACCAATGTCACCACGTGCGCCGATCATGGCGCGCCGGTAGTTGGAATCCATCATCGGGCCCAGTATTACGCCTAAAATCACAGGGCCTACCTGAAAGCCGTACATTTTCATAAAGTAGCCAATCACTCCGAACAACAGCATCCAGTAAATATGGACAGGGTTGTTTTGGATTGCGTAGGTACCGACGGCTGAAAGCACAATGATTAGAGGTATCAATATGCCTTTCGGGCACTCAACTATTTTGGTGAAAATACGAATACCCGTAAGCCCGAATATAAGAAGGCAGATATTCGCAAGCGTTAACGCACCAACAATAAACCAAAACAGATGGGGTGTTTCCACCAACAGTAACGGGCCAGGTTTAAGCCCGTGAATAAACAGTGCACCGATAATAACAGCAGTAACCGCATCACCGGGTATACCAAGCGTTAGCATCGGAATGTATGCACCGCCAACAGCAGCGTTGTTGGCCGCCTCAGGGGCTACGAGTCCTTCTTTACAGCCTTCACCAAAAGGTACCTCGGGTTTCTTGGTGGAACGCTTGGCATGATCGTAAGCCAGCAACGCGGCAATGTCGCCACCGGTACCTGGCAGTGCACCAATAATAGTACCGATCCCGGATGCTCGTAGTGCCAGCCCCAGTTGTTGTTTTACATCACGCAGTTTAGGAATAATACGATCGACCCTTTGCTTGATCACGGCTACGTCTAACTGGTGTAGTTGCACCAACGCTTCGGCTACCCCAAAAAAACCGATCATAGCGGCTACATAGGGAATACCGCCCATCATAGATACGTTGCCGAAAGTAAAGCGCCCCTCAGCGGTCATCGGGTCCAGACCAACCATACCTATGAGCACACCGAGCGCTCCTGCAAAAGCGCCTTTGGCAAAACTTTCACCTGACAGTGTACCGACCAACAAAATTCCGATAAGCCCCAGTAATAAGTAGTCACGTGAATTAAACATGATCGCGAACGATGAAATAACGGGCGCGAACAGTGCCAGTGCAATAATGCCAATAAAACCACCAATAACAGACATTACCGTGGTAAGGCCAATTGCCTCACCCGCGTCTCCGCGTTTGGCCATCGGATAACCTTCAATAGCGGTGGCAATTGCACTGGGTGCACCGGGTATATTTAATAAAATGGCAGTTCGGGAACCGCCATAAACACCACCCATAAATATACCCGCAATCAACGCGAGGGCGTCGTTAACCGGCCACTTAAACGTAAACGATATAAGGATGGAGGTTGCCATAGTTACAGACAAACCGGGAATTGCTCCGACATAGATACCGGCCAGTGTGCCTATAGCGGTTAAGAACAGTAGCCATGGGTCTGTCCATACGGTTAGCAGGTTAGATAGTATGTCTGGCATTGCTTAGAACAAACTCTGCAACAGTGAGCCTTTGGGCAGTACCACTTGAAACACTTTACGGAATATAAAATACACAGATGCCACAGAGACAGCAGTGATTAACAAAGACGTTAAAAGTGATTTTCGCCACAAGTAACTAAAAGACAAAAACAAAAACGCCGCTGATGACAGCAAAAAACCCAGTGCTGGCATGGCGAAAAGATAACCCGTGATCAGTGCCATCATAATCACAACGGGCAGGGGCAATATGCTTTGCATAAACCCATCGTTTGAACTGCCAGAAGTACTGGGTGACTGACGTACGTTTTGTAAAAGAATGCACGCAGCAGAGACCATCATGGTGGCCGACGCCAACATCGGGAACACCCCTGCAGTAGATAACCCTGAAAAACCTGAAATAGCGTAAGATTGCCAAAAAGCAGTAACACTAAACACAAGCAGCAGCAGGGAAAACCCGCGTTCTCCCCGCCGCTGTGTGGTAACGCTATGCATCAATTAATTATAAAGCTGCGTCTAGATACGCTAATTATTCAGGCCGCATAATGCCAAGTGATTCCGGGTTAACTTTGGCAGCACCCGTGTCTTGCAGCACCCACGTAGTGACTTGTTGCCATTTCTTTAAAAACGCAGACGCTTCATCACCCGATATATCCATAATGATGTTGCCCTTGTTCGCCATTAACTCAGTAAATGCATCGCTCTTAGCGGCAGCACCGTAGGCAGATACCAAAGTAGCCTTTACATCATCGGGAACGTCTTGCTTTACAAAGACACCGTAAAACGGGCCCCATGGTAAAAACTTTGCCATGCCCGGTATGGCATCTGTAATGGGTGGCACGTCGGGTAGTGTATCGACAGATTCAGTATTGACCACCGCCAGTGCACGCATTTTACCGGCCTTAATTTGTTCTGCAGCAGCAGAAATACCGGCAGGCATAAAGTCAACTTCATTGCCTAGCATGGCAGTAAGACCGGGGCCTTCACCATCAAAGGGCACAGCAGTAACGTTGAAGTCTGCAGAGTTTGAAATAATAGCGGCTATAGTACTTGGTAAGCCACCAGGCCCGGTTGAACCCATAATCACATTACCGGGGTTGGCTTGTATGTCTGTCATAAGCTCTTGCATGGTGTTGTATTTGGAATCTGCTTTTACAGCAATAACACCAATGCCGCGGCCCAGAATGTTTACCGGATAAAAACTGCCGTAATCAAGGTTTGAAACACCCATAACAGAATGCAATTGTGGATTTTCTGCTCCATATAACAACGTATAGCCATCGGAAGGGGCGGCATTAACATAGGCTGTTGAAATAGCACCGGCACCACCGGATTTGTTTAGCACAACAACAGGCTTGCCCAGTGCTTCTTCAGCAGCAGGGTTTACAGCACGGGCAACAGTATCCGTAGCACCACCGGCACCCCACATCACCACACCAAGCAATTCCCGCTCAGGAAACTCAGCCAGCGCGGAACCACTGACAAAAGTAAGCGCTGTAATCGCCATTGCTATACGTTTTAGTTTGATTCTCATACTACATTCCTCTCCATTATTGACATCGTTATTGTGTCATTGCCACCATGAGCTGGTCTGATAAACCGTTAGAACAAACCCAGCCCTCCTACACTCCAGATAAATAATGGCAAAATTCCCTCTGGGTTGCTACTGATTAATTCGGGGGATTTGAGATCAAACGCGCGTATCTTCCTATATTGCCGCTCCAGGTGAGCACTAATGGTTTTGCGTTTGTTCGTTCTTGCAGGTGGTGTTAATAAAGTGCCACCGACAAGCTGGTGGTTGTAATGGCAAGTATGAAGGCAGGTGATGTGATTTTTAAGCGGCACTGCATTAACCAATCAGATTGTCTATGTCTTGCAGCATGCCTAATGCCTTTGAACGTAGCATGTGCAACCTGGTGTTCTAATGTAACAGCCGCGTTATCGTAGCTTAAGTCTACCCAGCCAATCACCCCTGCTATGTTGATTACGCAAGCTTCAAAGAAAAAAGCACGTCAAGGGAAACCCACAAGCGTTAGCGTGGGACTGGCCACCCCAATCTCACCATGCTTCAAATCCAGAATCGAACTGCATAAAACCAAATTTTATAGTTCGAGCTACATCATTCAAACTCTAAATTCAAACAGGTCAGTCCCACGCTTACGCTTGTGGGTTTCCAGACAAGTACGGCATGGAAATCTAACGAGCGCAACATAGGCATGTACTAAAGATGCTTGCTGCCTTATTACGAATAAAGTGCGTCAACGGAAACCCACAAGCGTTAGCGTGGGACTAACCACCCCGATCTCATCATGCTTCATATCCAGAATCGAATTG
>CALGKA010000015.1 GCA_937927895.1 uncultured Granulosicoccaceae bacterium
CGCGTAGCGAGGTTGTTCCAGGTGCGTGAGATTTTGCCTACTACATGTAGGCGTTTAGTCATTCTAAATAACTACATGTAGTCGGTAAAAGATTGCCTACCTGGGGCGACCGCAGTAGCGTTCGTTTATGGATGGGCACTAGCTAGTTTCCTTCCATAAACAATGCGTAGCGAAGTTGTCACAAGCGCGTAAGCACGCAATAATCTACTGAGGCAGGTCATACCAGCCTGTCCTCAGTAGCGCTGGCGTAGGTCTGTTAACGATAGACGTTAAACGATGCCTGAAAATAAAAAAAGCCCTAAAGCATTTGGATTCTTCCAAACACTTTAGAGCTCATTTTTCAATACTGAAATCTAACGCGTACTGATCGCCAATTTCCGACGCCGCATTCCAACCATTGCAAGAAGCGCAATACTGGCCGCACCAAAAGCACCACCGCCCACTTTCACAGCACCAGGCTCTAAATCAGCTTGACGTGTTAGTTGCGTTGCATTTTCCATCAAGTTGTTACGACCTGATACTGGCACAATGGAATCATCAAATGCCGCCAATATAACCGGCTCACTAGCTGTCCCGTTGGTTTTATATTCTAGTGAACGTATTGCAGCTCCTACGGTGTAAGTACCATCAGGAACAACGTCTTCTATCAAACCACCAATCGATAAGTTATCACCAATAAGCGCTAGCGAGATCTGTGCGGGATCACCAATCACCTGCCTTGGTATAGCGATTTCCACATCACTACCATTTACTGCTCTTGGTGTTGCAGCAACTGCCGTCCAGGTCCAATCTGCGCCAGTACCAGAATAGGTAAATACCGATCCACCTTGCTGCATATAGTCTGCACCGATTGCCAAACCACCACCGTAGCCGGTAGCGGGATTCAGGTCGGTATCTATGTAGACCGTGAACAACCAATCTTGTAACAGCGATAGATCTTGACCATCGTTACTGAAGGCAAGGTAGAAGTAACCCGCATCATGAGCCATCGCGGTACGCAAATAATCCACAGGGTTTGCGGCACCCGTTACATCATCCGGATCATCAGCAAAGTAACTAAGTGTCTGCCACTCAGATAAATTGCCGTCTATGGTCATTGAGGCAACAGGATTACTGGTAACTCCTGATTGATCAACAGACTGAACAATAATAGAAACCGTGGCCACCTGACTCACCGAAACACTATCACTGGCTTGAAAAGTAAAGCTATCAGTGCCTACAAAGTCAGCTGCAGGCTGGTAAGTCAGATTGGGAGCAGTCCCTGTTATAGTGCCCTGCTGCGGTTGCCCAAGCACTGTATAGCTAAGCGCATCACCGTCTGTATCAGTGGCACTTAGTGTCAGCTCAACGCTTGTGCCCTGATTGGTAATTAGCTCAAAGTCAGACGCTATCGGGGCTGAATTAGTCGGCGATGCTGCAGTGTAGGTAAAGTGCCTTTCAAGTGCTGTAGCATCGTACACGCCATCTGGGTATAGATCTTCAACAGTACCACCGTACGCTTCGTTAGAACCTACAAATGCAAGCTTGACGCTTTCACTGTTATCAAATGCCGAACGTGGAAAACGATATTCATGGCTGCCGTTATTCGACGCGCCAACTACCTCTGTAATAAAGTTCCAGTTCCAATCATTACCGGTGCCCGCATAGCTGTATAGGAAACGCCCTTGCAACACCCGGTCAGCACCGATCGGCAAGCCAAACTGAGCACCTGTGGCAGGGTTATTATCGATATCAAAATAGATAGTCTGACCCCAGGATGACACAAGCGGACCATCATTGGTGTAGGCAATATAATAGAATCCACCATCGTGAGCCATCCATGCCTGCTTCCAATCCAGTGGATTAGCAGTACCGGTAACGTCGTCCGGGTCTGCAGGGAAAGGCACGTACCCGGCCCAATCACTTAGATCACCATCAAGTGTTACCGCTGCGGCCATATTACTGACAATACCTGAATCAAGCACTGTTAACGTAACGATAGCCACTTCACTCGTGAACTCGCCATCGTTAACGGTGTAGCTGAAAGAGTCAGTACCAAGAAAACCCGCTACCGGTGTATAAGTTAGGTTGGGAGCAATTCCACTAAGCGAGCCGCTTAAGCTACTTGTATCTATTGAATAAGCTAAGGCATCACCGTTGTCATCTACACCTGCAAGTGTCACAGGCACTGCGGTTTGCAAAGCAGTAGTAACAGACACAGCTGAGGCGACTGGCGCTATGTTACCAGTAGACTGGCTGCCACGGTAAGCCAACCAAGCAATTGAGTTAGCCCAACTTGTCGCAGGCTGTGTAGACTGCACGCCACGTATTCGAGCAAGTGTTTCACCATCGGCTGCAATAAAGTCTTGCGCATTGTCAGTGATATCTACCCGCACAATAGAATCGTTTTCATTACCAACTGTTCGCGTATCAACACTGACCCATGATGCAGTTGAATAGTTATACAGAAACGTTTCCTGCGACACATTGCTAACTGAGTAGTGCCCGGAGTACGTCATGATTAAACGCGTCACCTCCGCAGGGTTATCTATTCTACCGCTAAGAGTGAAATCTAATATATTGCCCGTAGCAGTCGCTTCAGAATCAACATCGTAGGTATCAGCATCGTCAGCTGCTAAGAAATCAACTGTACCGTAGTTAAGCGCACCGGTTAAAACAGTTACGGCTTCAGTTAAGTGAGTAGACTTAGGTACTAACCGCACCTCAATATTTATCTGACCAATAGCAGTACCACCCAGGCCATCACTGATAGCGTAGGAAATAGAATCCGACCCTGTATAGCCACTCGCAGGTGTGTATATCCAACCACCAGCAGGTTGTAATTGAACACTACCTCCGCTGGAACTACGGCTTGGTAAACCCGATATTATTAGTGTGTCGTTATCTGCATCAGTATCGTTAGATAAAATATTTGCAGCAGTTAATGCCAATGGCGTTTCTTCATCTGTGCTATAGCTGTCAATATTTGCCACTGGTGCAGTGTTGTTATCAACTACTGGCCCAGTATCGTCATCACTGATTGCGCTTAGGCATAACGTAAATACAGACTCTAGAACATTCCAGGCTTCTGCATCACCGGCACCTACAGTTGAAAGACCAATCATGCCATAACGAGCATCAGCCGTATTTGAAATCCGGTCAGTAATAATTTTCTCATTGATTACCTGGTTAGCAAATTCACGATCGCCCAACAATAAAGCTAGTCTAGCGATCTGTGCGTAGATACGTGCTTCACCTTCGAACAAGCTCTCCGTGCCTCTACCAAGACAGTCAGCGGGTAGCCCATTAACACAATCATCAACATCAAGTCCGGCGTACGTTAAATACTCAGGCACACGATTATTGGTATTGTAAAAGCTCTTGAAAAAAGCCAGGCTACGTGCCGCAGAAGATGCTGCTAGCGATTTTTGCGTCACACTTAATGCATCACTCGACGTCTTTGATACGCGCGCCAGGTGAATAGCAGTCCACAACTCTTGAATCACTTTTAAGTGCTCACCACGACGAGTTCCCTGGAACTCAAAATCACCTGTCCATGAACCATCAGGGCGATATCCGTTGTAGTAAAGACCAGACAAGTTAATTTCTGAATCAAGCAACAGCTGTGTAGTTGCCTGCAAGACACCGTTCCAACGATGATCACGCTCTGCAGCGTGCGCGATCGCACCAAGATCCTGGTAATCTACTGGTAGTAGGTCTGCACCTAAGTAACCGATGCCGGTTGCTGTAGCAGCGCCAGGTGTTAGGGTGTCGTCGTCAACCTCTGACCAATCCCATGCAAAACCTAACAGGCCCCCGGGGTACTGCGGAAACAAACGATTGTTAGTATTGCGGCCACGATCCGTAACGGTGGTCCAATACAATCCTTCAAACATAGAATCAGCTAGCAAGCTGGCATCAGTGCGGTCAAAGTTCTCATAGCCATCTATCAGACCATGAATCAAACGCAAATCATCTAGTGGTGCGTTTGCATTGAACCAGTTGTTGCGAAAGTCATCGTAGAATACAAACGGTCTTTGAGCATTTTTATCAACGGACCAGTTTGGCACGTGATACAACGGCGAGTACAATAACTCATTTGCATATCGATAGGCTTCATTAAACGCTGATTCATCACCCATACAAGCAGAGGTGCGTAACAACAAACCCATATGCTCACCAGTCACATTATGACCATTAGTGTATATTTCAGTAGAGGCCTCGTTGTCTATTAGATTAGTATAGACACCGAATCTATTAGGCTCTTCAAGCGCACTATTACGCATGGTATTTAGAACGAAATCAAGACCACTTCGAGCCGCTTCCGCGTGAGTCGGATCTTCAAACTGTGGCCCTTCATAGGCTACCGCAGCAGTGGTTGGCGCATCAGCCAATTGAATTTGCAATAATGCAAATTGATCAACAGGTGCTTCGATTCTATACACACCCTTACTAACACGAGTAACGGTCGCAAAACCATTGAGACCGTCAGCGTCAGGGGTACTTGCTATAACGTTACTGACTAACTTTCCATCAGGCACATTGTAGTGAATGGCCACTGTTTTAATGGACTGAACTATCGGAAGCTTTAAGCCACTGTAATTCACAACAAATAGCGCGTGTTCGTCGTCACTGACGATCGCGCGATCGACGAATATGTCTTCACCGTCTTCAAGTGTAAACGGCTCTTCAACGTGAATTCGTACCAGCTTTTCAATTTCAGTTAGTGTGTCTGCCGCGGTGTTTGCATCGAGTTGCTCACCAAACAACAATGTACCGTCAATATCAGGTCGGTAAATAGCCAAACCATTACCAAACTGGTTCACTCGTGCGCCAGGAGCCCCCGGGAACGCGAATAGATCAGCTATAGCACTTTCAGATCGCGCAGCGCCCGATTCGTCTAGTGTGCCTGGCATCTCACCTGTCGCTAGCAAGGTACCACCACCCAGGACGTATTGACGAATGTAGGTGGCATCAGCATCAGACATCGCACCGACACTTGGCAGCACTAATAATTCTAGATCATCTATGTTTGCTAGCGGGCCTTCATCACGGCCATGAACAATAGTATAGGGAATATCCATCCGCATCATAGCGGCGGACATACCGCGGTAACTACCTAAATGCTTAGCAGTAACAACACTATCAGTTGGACGACTCGCCCACCATGTGTCATCAGCGGTAGGCGGTGTCGTTACTGAAAAAATACCAAACTTGCCACTTGGTTGATAGTCTTGAAAATCACGAGTGGCAGAGCTGTACCAGATTGCCATATTCGGCACACGCGGCGCTTGAAATAATTCATCTTCGTGATCACCTACATAACCAAACCAGTTACTTCTAAAGTCACTGTCTACTGTTATAAGCATAGACGGTGTTTTCGACTCGAATGGTACGTTTTGGGTGGCCACTGTAGCGGCCATAGTAAGGCCCGCATCAAGCTCTTCATTGCCGTAGGAAAAACTCCACGACGGCTGATCACTATGGACACTCCTGCCCCACTTAAGCATGGCTAGTTTGTTTTCAAAATCGTCAGGGGTCGACCACTGCATAGCCAGCGTGTTCGATACGCTGTCGTTTTCCCACACATGAATAAAGTTGTTTTCCACCGGCATGTACGATGCATCTAAACCATAAGCGGTGCTATCGAAGTAGTCTAAAGGAAAGTTTTCAACAATCACGGCAAAATCAGGGTTAATGGCTTGTGCTGCGATTCGTACATCGTTTAGGAAATTTGAAACATTTACATGGCGCCACTTAATCCAGGCTCTGAAGGCCGGGTTGTCCATGTTATACACGGTGGGTACATCGTAACCCGTTGTACCATTCAAACCTTCAGCGATAGTCCACGCTTTAAAGTCTGCAGCGGCCGGTGGCTCAGTACCCGTCCAGAGTGTGCCTGTATCCAGATATATGGGTACGTCTAACCACACACCATCCAGATCAGTAGCGGCAAGTTTTTCAACTCGCTCGATAAAGTAATCTTTATACCCGGAGTTTGGCGATAGCCAAGCGCTCTCTTCACCTGGAGAAACCCAGACCTCCAGGCCACCGTAGAACACATTAGGGGTCCCATCTATACCCTGCTGCACCCAATCCGGGTTATCTTTAGCAAAAGTTGAATCCGCTATGACACCATCGGCGTTTATGGCATTCCTGGTTAACACTTCAAATGAGGGGTAATATATAACCGCCTTCATTCCACGCTCGTTAGCGAGTGCTGCAGCCCGATTGAGGAAGTCTACCTCTGCATCGAATTCCTGATCGGTTAGATTATAAGAGAGCTGGCTATCAAACTCTAAAATACTGACGTTCTCAGCGGCTCGCTTGTCTAACAACGCAATGAGATCAGCATCACTCATTGAGTTATAAATAAACGTACCACCGATACGGCCTGAGTACATCCAGGACTCAGTCGCAAACACACTAGTTGATAACAAAAGCGCAAACAATGACGCTAAAAGGGGACGTACAGCCATAATCGGATCCGTAATTATTCGAGCAAAGCCCAATTTTCAACAATCCTTCAAAGCTGCATGAAGCACGCCAATGAGCAGCGGCTATTGCCACTTGCCAGCTACTTTCTGGCTATTTTTACTACCCCATCACCTTTATTCTTGCAGCCGTATTTCTGCATTGCTTTTTTACTTAATTTTCCCAAAGCAGTAGTGAATGTCAGTGTCGCTGTGGTTACCACCGAATTAAGACTGATACGCAAGTTAAAACCCAACCCCAGGTATTTTGCCGCGCCCAACTTCACTCGTTAACATTAGTACATCGGTCATGATATGCTGAACATGTGCGTAAATCTGACTACCCGGGAAATCAATGAGCATAAGCAATGCGCAATGAAAATCGGATTTCAATCTTAGACCTATCCACCCCTGACACACTAAACAAAGCCAACGCCTCTGAACTGTTCTTACAAGCGACCGCTGAATGTGGGTTTATGTACATCCGAATCAGCGATGAAGACACGCGTATTGTTGATACCGTTCGAAAACAACAGACGCTTTTCTTTGATCTCACACAGGCGCAAAAAAAAGATATAGCGATTGATCAGAACAATCGTGGGTACCTGGGCCCAGGGGAGGCACTAATGCCAGGGGCAAAACGCGCTGATCAAAAAGAGGTTTTCTTTTGGGGGCGGGAAGCCGGCTGCAATGATCCTGACTACCTTGCGGACGTGCCTCTTTGTGGACCGAATCAGTGGCCAACCCAGCTGCCCGATTTTCGCACTACCATCGAACAATATTCGAAAATGATCGAGAAGCAAGGCAGCTTAATGTTATCGATCATTGCTATCGCCTTAGGCCAAAGTGCAGATTATTTCATTCCTTACTACAAACGAACTATGCTTCGAGGCCAGCTGTTAAAGTACCCACCAACGGGTCAACACCAAGATCAGTTTGGCGTAGCGCCGCATAGTGACTTTGGCTGCATAACCTTGTTGCATCAAGAAACAGAAGGGTTAGAAATTCAATTCCCAAATGGATCTTGGGTTCCAGCACCACCGATAAAGAATACACTGGTAGTTAACATTGGAGACCTACTAGAGCGCTGGTCGAACAATCGACTACCATCAACAAAGCACCGGGTACGTAATACCAGTGTAAACGCTCGGTATTCTATTGCAATGTTCTACGACCCGAGCCCACTCGCAACCGTTGATCCGACTGATTTACTGCCCAATGAACCGCCACAATTTGAAGCCATTGCAGCGTCTGAATATATTTTATTAAAAAATAAAAAGTCGTTTGCCCACTATAAAAAGTAACCAGAGCTTAAGACCGGCCCTGACGACAAGCTTCGATTCCTTTTGCAACCTAATAATGCAACCCAATAAGCATGAGCACAGCCCACATAAAACCGACACTACTGTCGCCGATCCATCAATTGATCAGTAACATCCAAAATTGAATAAACAGGTTTGCCAGTAGCTTCAGAAATTGCATTTGCATACGGCGGCAAATTGCCGCACTCCAAAATAAAAGCACCTAACCGCGGATTGCGCTGCACCAGAAACAATGCTTTTTCAATCACTGACTGTTCTATTGACTCTCTATCCAAAGTTACACACTGCTCTTCTTTGCTTTTTAAAATAGCGTTAACAAAAGCTTCACAGTCTTCCATACCTACTATGCGAACATTGTCTCTGACAATTCCAGCAGACTTCAAGGCAAGATCACCCAAGCTCGCTTCAGATGCCGTGATAATCCCTACCGTCTTTCCATTGTGCTTTTCTGAAACTTGAGAATAAAGGCTCAATGCAGAAACCATCACAGGAATATTAACCGCTGCCGCAATCCGGTTCTGAACTGTTATTAGAAAACCACAGGTGGAAATAATCGCTTTTGCACCTTCACGCTCAAACTCTATGGCAGCGGCGCAGAATCTTTCAATTAAGTACTCTGATGGAAGACCGTCTTTTACAATCTCCAGACTTCCTGCACCCTCAATGACTCTAGTGCGCGCGGGATAAGCATAGCTTTTAACATTACCTGCATCACCCGCAATTCTCACAAAGCGGGTATCGAGCATTAATATTCCTACAAATGGCTTATGAACCCGGGACATTTTTAATTTTTCCCTCTTAAAAATAACGCAGGTGTGGCATACATAGGTATTTGCGAAAAAGCGATAAAAATACTCAACAACGGATTAAACGGCAACACAGCAAAATAGATTGCAATATTCCGATTACCAAACATTAGACCCAATGCATTTGCCGTATTTGTGTTGGTAAAGCGCGCAGCGAATGTTCGAATTAAGAGATTACTACCTAAGTTAAGTAAAACAGCTAATAGCAATATGGAAACTGAAACCAAAGGCCTCTGCACAACATACGACACCACACCATCAAACAAAGGCAACAGAAATATCACCATTGAGCACACCACCACTCCATTAAAAGCATCCGGGTAGTGGTCGATTGTTTTTTTACCGAAAAACACCTGTATTGCGATGCCAATAGTGATTCCACCAAGAATCATCAACGCGATGCGCCCAAACATAGAATAAAGCTCTATATTGATCGGCACATCAATATACGCAAAGCACAAAGGCCCAATCAATGGTGTAAGCAACTGCGCCAACAGGGTTACCTGCAAGGTAATACGGCTGTTGTACCCTAATAACAAACTTAAACTCGCAGCGGAACTCAAAGGCGGTGCTGCTGCAAACACAAGCAGTAACAACTCATACTGTTCCGGCAACCCAAACGCACGCCAAACTAGAATGATCACCATACTTGTGATGGGAATCATTAAGCCAATTAACGCCAACAACTTTATCGCGACTACAGCACTACCCAATTCACTAAACACTTCTCGAATATTAAGGCGCGCTATCGCCAACCCTAACACCAGCGACACCAGTGGTGGCAGTATAGGGCGCAGAATATTTGAAACACCAGAAAGAAGTAAAGCGACTAACAACCCTATCAATAAAACTCGCGATGAGTTTTTACCCAGAAAGGTTAATGCTTTGATCATCCGCCAGGTGTTGAGCGCATGTTTTCAGGCAACCATGTTGCAAGCTCCGGCCAAACCACTAATATCACTACCATTAATAACATTAGCAACACCATCGGTATGGCGGTCTTTGCTATGTATGAAATCTCGTGTTTGGTCATACCTTGTAACACGAACAAATTAAACCCGATAGGCGGGGTCACTTGCGCAGTTTCAATAACCACCACTAAAAATATACCAAACCAAATAACATCAATACCCGCTTGCCTAATCATCGGCTCTACAATAGCCATAGTGAGCACTACAGACGAAAGCCCATCCATAAACATGCCCAAAACTAAATAGAACAATGTCAGCATCATAATCAGCACTATAGGTGATAAACCCAAGCTATCTATCCAGGTGGCCAAGGCTCGTGGCAACCCCGTAAATCCCATAGCAAGTGATAAGAACGCCGCCCCCATTAATATTAGTGCAATCATGGCAGAGGTTCGGGTGGCACCCATTAGGCTTGCACTAAAAGTACTCCAGTTCAGAGAACCCTGAACCAACGCGAGCACTAGCGCACCAGTAACACCCACAGCGGCTGCTTCCGTGGCAGTGGCCCATCCCATATACATTGACCCTATAACCACACTTACCAATAATAAGACTGGAATCAAAAACCGACTCTCTCGAATCATCTCAGATAACCCCATCGGCGCTTCAGGCGCTGGCCGTTCATCTTTTCTAAAGTAATACCACGCGATGATGTAAGTCATGAATAAGCACGATAAAACCAAGCCTGGCAGAATGCCCGCCATGAATAGTTTTGTGATCGATTCATTGATGGTTACGCCATAAACGATTAACGTTAAAGACGGCGGTATCATTAAGCCCAATGTTGCAGCACCGGCGAGTGTGCCAATTATCATATACTCAGGGTAGCCGCGCCTGCGCAGCTCTGGAATAGACATTTTGCCAACGGTAGTAAGCGTTGCCGCAGAAGAGCCGGACACTGCAGCAAACAAAGTACAACCTGCAATGTTTGTGTGTAATAAGCCACCAGGCAGTTTGCGCAACCACGGCGCTAAACCTCTAAACAGATCTTGCGACAATCGCGTTCTGAATAGAATCTCACCCATCCAAATAAACAAGGGCAAAGCGGTTAGCGTCCAACTGGACGCGCCTGTCCAAATAGTGGTGATCATGGCATCACCTGCAGGGCGTGAAGTAAATAACTCCATACCGACCCATGCCACTCCCATTAGCGCCAGGCCAACCCAAACAGACAACCCTAACAAGGAAAACAGTACAAACAGAAATATTATCGTCGCGTAGAGTTCAGTCATTCTACTGTCTCCGATCTAATGCTTGTTTCATTGTTCACCATCAAACGAGATAAATTATCCCACAACGCTATTGCCAATAAGATTGTTCCTACAGACATAGGCAGTTGCGGGAGCCACACAGGTGTGTATTCCAGTTTATTACTGACTGCCTCCCAAATACTGCTCCACTCGGCTGGCGACGTTTTTAGCATAGTAAATATAGATAGAAACCACTCAGGTACTTTATCTTGACCTTGCGTACGGTCGTTAAGCATCACAGACATAAAGTTAGTCTTAACCGCATAACGTGCAAAGTAAGTTGCGGTGATAGCCGCTATAAGCATTGCGAAAGCATCTATCCACTTGCGCGTGAAATTATTGAGATTCAATATAATAGATACGCGAATATGCGCACCATGGTTTAGCGTATACGCTAAAGCAAAAAATGAAGTTGCGGCCATGGCGTAACCCGCAAACTCACTTGAACCCTCAAATGGCGTACCAGTCCAGCGGGCTACCATTTGCGCAACTATTAGCAGAAGGATCAACACCATACAGACAGCGGCAATTACGCCACTAACAAGGTACAGGCCATCAAGAATAGACCATACCGGCCTAAGAATAGTTTTTGCAGCTCTCGGAAATATTCGACAAGCAATGACAAAAAGCGTTGGCAATACAAACAGCCATGCCCATAATGGCAAGCCCATTAAAGGAGCCCAATCATTCATCCGTAAACCTTTAATGTAGAAAACAAGCGCTAGACGTTAGCTTTTTAACCAAAACCAATAATATAAAAGCCAATAACATTGCTAATAATATTGCCAATAACATTGCCAATAACATTGCCAATAAAAAACGGTTCCCTATGTTAGAGAACCGTTTACCGTTACCTTATTGATAATATTTCAATAACAACGTACTACATACCCTTGTATGCATCAATGATTGCCTGACCTTCAGAGCCTGCATCTTTTAACCAGGTCTCTGTCATTTGCTCACCAATAGCACGCAGCTCTTTTAAAAATTCCTCACCTGCCGGCTCAACCGTCATACCGTTCTTGGCTAATTCTTCGAAATAGAAATCAGAAAGCTCAGCTGATTTAGCTGCACATGAAGCACTGGTTTCAGCAGCGGCTTTTTCGAGTGCTGCTTGTGTATCAGGATTTAGACCATCCCAAGCCGCCTTGTTAACCATTACGTAGTTACGTGGCAACCATGCGTTTACTTTGTAGTAGTGAGTTAAGTGCTCCCATACCTTACGATCATAACCGGTCGAACCTGATGAGATAAACGCTTCAGCCACACCCGTTGCAAGTGCTTGGCTAAGTTCCGCAGCCTCAACCTGCACCGGAATCATTCCCAACTCTTTCGCAAAGGTCGCAGTAGCAGAATTATAAGAGCGGAACTTTATACCCTGAGTATCAGCACTCGATGAAACGGCTTTTTTGAAATAGAAACCCTGACCAGGCCATGGACAGGTATACAAGCTCACTAAGTTTTGACTTTCTAAAGCGGCGTTGACAGTATCCTTGGCTGCCTGCCAAAGCTTGTCATTGTCTTCGTAGGTTGTCGCTAAGAACGGTAGGTTATCCCACCCTAGAATCGGAAGCTCGTTAGCATGCGCCGACATAAATCTTTCACCAATCGGTGCCTGGCCGGTTTGCACGGCACGCTTTATTTCGCCACCCTTAAACAAAGAACCACCCGGGTGCACAGTAATTTCCAGATCACCGTTAGTGTATTCGGCTACTTTGTCAGCGAACATCACTCCGTGTTCAGAATGGAAATTTGTCGCAGAATAGGCCATTGGCATATCCCACTTTTCAGCAAATGCTGCAGATGAAAAAGTAAGTGCAAAAGTACCTGCCACTAAAAGTTTATTTACAATTTTCATTTATAACTCTCCCTGGTAAATCGGTTGATAGGTAAAAACTATTCGAATAAGGTATTTCAACTAACTATCTCAAGTGATTGCCTTATGTAAAGCGCCAAAAACTGTAAAGTGCCAAAAACACAATCACCTGCCTTCAATCAGTTGCACGTACAGATAGCGCCACTGCCCAGCCAAGGGCGCATCTCTACCGCCCGCTTGGCAACCAACAGTTACTTTTCACCTGTTGATCTACCAATTATTAATCACCATAACCTAAAATCGCATTTAGTGCCTAGAGTGTTTGCTCAATATTAAGAACAGAATCCAAGAGCACAAATCGGCACATTGGCTCTCGCCCAAACGCTTATTATGGAAACACCCTATAGAAACAGTCGCATTGTTGACACTCCAACACGGGAACAGCCAAGTGCAATGTCGCACATAACTATGAAATGGCGGCCGTGGGAAAGTACCAAGCCATACGCACAAACATCGGTATCTGTAGAACAGCAAAAAAAAACGCGAACCTCATAAGAGCTTCGCGTTTTTTACCACTAAAGAAAACCCGTATTGTTGCTACTACCTGGAGCTGAAATAAACATAGCACCTACTGCGACACTTAACAGTAAGCGCGTATATGTATTTCGTAGTTTCGTAGATCAATCTAACTCTTTCTAAAACTAAAACACTCTTCAAAAGTGTCATGCATTCGTTTCCTTTACAGCTTAAGCTCATCCAGCTTGGTACCACGCTCCACCGCAGCCTTCACGACTTCGTTATTTGCACTAAAAGCCCAATATCCGTTAGCAATGGCCAGAGGTATGGTAAGAATAAATAGCGGGATGTTGACTATAAATTGCAGGAAAGAAGGCAATGAGTCAGTCAGTACAAACTGCCCCGCCAACAATAGCGCAACAGCGTTAACCAAATACATAATAGAAAACAGGCGTTCGTCACGCATGCGTACTTTATACGGCTGCGCTTGCTCTTTAATATGTTTATTATGCTTGCGGCGGTTACCGCGGAAGATACCCCAGAGTGACCATTCAGGCTCTTCACTTGGGCCGTGAATTAACTTGCGCTTTTTCGCCCGAAGCCGCCACCAGGCCAATAGAACGAAAAATATATTGGCGCTTATAAAAAGTGTTTTGAGCCACGAAGCAGGCACAATACTCAATAGCGATAAAGAGCTAAGATTCACCAACAACAACTGCGCCACGGAATTGGTTATAAACGCGGCACGATGACTAGCATAATCATTGATCTCATCAACCTTATCTGCAATGAAGTTTTTCTCTTTTTGATGCTCCTGCAGGGCTGCCTGATCTTCGCTATCTAGCTTAAAATAGTTTTGCAGAGAAACAAGCTTGTCATCGACAGACTTACCCTTAATAGGCTGAGTCTTGTTCTTCCAATAACTATTGGCTTCTTTTAGGTAATTCCATATTTTCTGAAAATTTCCTGTCATATTATGCTCATTGTTTACGACCTATCAACTGCTGTGACCATTGTATGGTTTTTCCATACAACATCAACTCCCATAGGCTTTACGACGCTGGAACGAACAATAGAGCCTTAGCCTTCAGCACCCCCTATCTGCTAGACATTATTATCTATTGTTGGAAAGCGACAAACCACCTTCATTCGCTGGCATAGGCGAACCAGATCATGAACAATGCATACAGCACTAATGCACTCTTGTGAGGAGATCAACATGACCCAACATAAATACCTGTTAAACGAAAACCAAATACCAACACAATGGTACAACATAGTGCCAGATCTGCCGGCACCGCCCCCACCAGCACTACACCCCGGAACCAGAGAGCCTGCGGGCCCCGAAGACTTCGCACCTTTGTTTCCGATGGAGCTGATCAAACAAGAAGTCAGCCAGGAAAGCTATATCGATATACCAGGTGAAGTATTAGACATCTATAAAATCTGGCGCCCCAGCCCTTTATTTAGAGCACATCGCCTTGAGAAACTGCTAGATACACCCGCCAAAATTTTCTATAAGTATGAAGGCGTAAGCCCTGCAGGATCACACAAACCGAACACCGCTGTTCCACAAGCATTCTACAACGCACAAGAAGGCGTTAGAAAACTCACCACCGAGACCGGCGCAGGTCAATGGGGTTCATCCCTTGCGTTCGCATGCGCACAGTTCGATCTTGAGTGTGAAGTGTGGCAGGTAGCCGCTAGCTACCGTGCTAAGCCGCATCGCAAAACCATGATGGAAATCTGGGGCGCTACGGTTCACCCCAGCCCATCTGACCTTACCGAATACGGTAAGTCACTGCTCGCTGAAAACCCCGATCACACAGGTAGTTTAGGCATAGCTATTAGCGAAGCAGTGGGAATGGCAGCACCCCACCCTGACGTACGCTACGCACTGGGCAGCGTACTCAATCATGTACTGATGCATCAAACGATCATTGGTGAAGAAGCACTACTGCAAATGCAAATGGCAGGTGAAACACCTGATGTGTTAGTCGGATGTACAGGCGGTGGTTCAAATTTTGGCGGCTTATCGTTCCCCTTCTTGCGAGAGAAAATGAAAGGCAATATGAACCCGACTATCCGTTGCGTAGAGCCCGCCGCATGCCCAAGCTTAACCAAGGGCGAGTACCGATATGATTTTGGTGACTCGGCCGGCATGACACCCCTAATGAAAATGCACACGCTTGGTCATAGCTTCGTACCCGACCCTATTCATGCAGGCGGCTTGCGTTATCACGGTATGAGCCCACTGGTGAGTCACATTTACGAATTAGGTCTTGTAGAGGCAGAATCAATTGCACAAAACGAATGCTTCACCGGAGCCTTACAGTTTGCTCGCACCGAAGGCATAGTCCCCGCACCGGAACCCACCCACGCCATTGCCGCCGCAATCCGCGAAGCGATGCGCGCCAAAGAGACAGGCGAAGAAACCGTTATACTCACCGCGTTATGTGGCCATGGCCATCTGGATCTTGCGTCTTACGAATCATTTCTTGCAGGCAAGATGGTTGATCACAGCCTTAGTGAAAGCTCTATAGCCGAGGCCATGAAAACAGTACCGGTAATGTAAACCTAAAAAGGCAGGCTTTGACGCACACATGATTGTGTTCAAAGACCTGCCTGTACTGCTCTCTTGCACTACAATCTTTGCGGTGGAATCGATAACTACTACTTAGGCACATACATCACCGTACTTAAGCACGACTTACCACTACCATATAGCCAATCATTTTCGACTTACGTAGCGACATATTCCTGGTGAATGGATTAACGAATACCCCGGTAGAATCTGTCTCTTTAAGCCCGTCTTTGCTTAACAAATCTAACAACTCCAAAGGCTTAACCAAACGCTTATACTGATGCGTGCCTTTGGGCAACCACTTCAATATGTACTCCGCTCCAACAATCGCCGATATCCACGAGATCGGATTTCGATTAATGGTAGAGACTACTTGTATTCCTGTTGGCTTCATCAGGCTATTGCAGCAATGCACAAATGCTTCTAGATCTGCTACATGTTCAACCACTTCCATATTCAGCACTACATCATACGACTCTGATCGTTCAAGCAATGCTTCAGCAGTGGTATGTTCATAGACAGGTGGATTATTCAAATGCTGGGCATGCTCTGTGGCAATAGCAATATTGCGGTCACTAATGTCTACGCCGTGCACTTGCCCACCCAGAGCCGCCATTGCTTCCGAAAGCAACCCGCCACCACAACCAATATCTAATATTTTTAAACCAGACAGAGGCAGATAATTGTCAGAGTCAAGCGTAAAGTGCCTGACCAGGTGATCAACTATGTACCCTATTCTAAGTTTGTTTAAGGTATGCAGTGGCCACATTGGACCGGTCTCATCCCACCAAGTGGCCGCGAGTTGATTAAATTTATCTAACTCTTTTTGATCGACGCTTTTTGCTGTTAGTTGATTGTTTGCCACCAGCAATATCCTTATTGGAGAAGAAGACTTTTGTATGTTTTGCGCTTTCTGTTCCCGACAAGCACTCGCAGGCTTTTTACTACAAAAGGAGTGATTACTAAATACCTGATAATAACAGAGCCTATGTATATGAATATTTATTTTAGATACATGTTATCGCGGTCACGATAGTACATTGTGTTCCATTGAAACGATCGATGGTACTGGTAAATATTGTTGTGCACCGAAAAAGAAAAAATACTAAATCTCGCTTTTTTCAAAAGACACTTGCGACCTGCACCCTTTCCCAGCAAGGCGTTGTATTGATAATGTTAGTTCCGCAGTACCTGTTCCTGTAGCGCCATCTAACTGACCTTCCAATACATATTTTATAGCCCCTAAAGTTGGATCATTGTCTAGCACTACTGCGGCTGTAAACTTACCAAAACCATTTACAAAACCAGCCAGATCGTACCCACGCACCCGGGCTACCACACGCCCCCCGGCAATTTGCACATTGCCAAAACTGCTCATGTCCCGACAGTTTATTGTTGATCCGCCAAAGCTAAATTGTGATCGCGTTTTTAAAACGTTAGCTGCCCAAAATCCACGGTACGTTGAGCTCTTATCTCGATCTTCTTCTAACACACCAGTAGCACATGCGCTAAGACCAATAAAAACCAGCACCACTAAAGTTCTGGCAGTATAGAAAGAGACAGTTATTTTTAGCATATTTTCGACTACCATTAGAGTTGTATTGCAGGCGGACGGAAAACCGTTATCTCGCCCTATTATTTAAAAAGCCTATCCATGTTTATTTTCCACATTACAAGCTCTATCATGTGCATTTGCAAAACACGAATACGGATAATAGATGAACAATCTTGTACTAGCAGTTAGCGCTGTACTACTGATTTTCGCCGTAAGGTATCATGCTAAAGCACAAATAAACATAAAGGAAAAGAAAGAGTCAGTCTGGTACGAACGTCTATTCACCGGTAGCAGAGCTGCAACAGATAATCTCACAGACGAAGGATTAAAATTCCGGAAACAATCCAATCTTTATGCGATCGCAGGACTTATTGTTTTAGCCCTATACGTTTGGTTAAGATCCACCACCTGATCATTTTGGGTATACAGTAGTTCAGAGCAAACACGCATTTAAAAAGGCATGCATTTATGGCAAAGCAGATATCGAAAGAAGCTAACCGACTACTTGAAGGCGCATATGCAATAGAGTCTGCTCAAGATAACATCAGCTACTATAAAGAATTCGCACCACTATATGATACAGAGTTTGCCGACAGCTTAGGTTATGTGTACCCGCAGATGCTCGCTGAAGCCTATAGCCGGCATGCACTGCTTACCGACCCTGACATTGCTGACCGTGAGATTACCAAACACAAGATTGCGGATATCGGTTGCGGTACCGGCCTGGTTGCACAAGCGCTACGTGACCACGCTGCACTCAACAACATAAGCATAGATGGCCTCGACATCTCTCCAGACATGCTAGTGGTTGCTGAAGCTAAAGGCTTATACCAAAATTTAATTCAAGCGGATCTCACCAAGAGCGTACCTGCCACTAATGAAAGCTATACCGCTGTGCTATCTGCAGGTACTTTCACCTTTGGGCACCTGGGGCCGGAAATACTACCTGCGCTACTCGCACTTGGCAGATCCAATACCTTGTATTGCATAGGTGTTAACTCAGAGCACTATGAGCAACAAGGCTTTGCCAAAGTGTTCAATACCATGGTTAAGCAAAACTTAATTACATCACCGGTATTGGAAACTCAAAATATTTACGCACCTTCGGGAACGACCAGGCAGTCGAGCCGACATGCTAATGATGTAGCAACTGTAGTGGTATACCGCCAAGTGTAAAGGATTGTTCAACTTCTGTTACTTGCACCACTCGCCATAGACCGGCGGCTCTGATGCAACATGCCCTGTTCATAGCATGAAAATCTATACGGGATCAAACCTAGATTCTTCTTAAGCTGATGCTTAAGTTAAACGCTAACGCAATACTGTAACAGCGCGGTACGTTTACCGCGCCGCCATCAACTTAAATTCAATTAAAAGTAAAAACCTACCTGGGCTCACCACCATCAGCAAGGCTTCGTGCCTGATCAATCCATTCATCTCGCTCGATTCGACCTGGGAATGCCATTGCATCGTTGACCAGGTCAATGTCTTTCGGTTCGAACTTGGCCACTTGCCAGAAATGATAAATACCCATTTCATTGAGCTTTTCTTCCAACACCGGTCCGACACCTGAGATCAATTTAAGATCATCGGGCTCACCTTCCGGCGCATCAAGGTACTTGAGCTTACGACCTTCACCACCCTGCATGAGTTCCTGTGCTTGTGGAATCCACTCGTCACGTTCGATACGTCCCGGGAAATTAAGATGGGTATTAATGTTTTCAATATCAGTTGCCGTGAACTCAGCAACCTGGCTGTAGTGATAAACACCCATGCCATTTAATTTTTCTTCAAGCACCGGACCGATACCGAGAATTTTCTTTAAGTTATCTGGCTCACCGTTTGGTGCATCCAGAAACTTAAGCGTAGCAGCTGATGCTGCTGCGGTAGCGGCTGCTGCGGTCGCTCCAGCCGCACCACTTGATGCCTTTTTACTCGCAGCGTTATCTTTCTTCGCCGGGGCGTCTTTCGCAGCAGACGAATCCGAAGCAGAAGCGGTAACACCGTTCACAGACACCACTTCTATCTCGGTAAAATTCTGGCGGTGGCCCATCTGACGACGATAGTGCTTGCGACGTCTGAACTTGATCACTTCAACCTTTTTTCCGCGACCATGCGATAACACCTTGGCACTAACCACAGCATCACTGAGAAGCGGACTGCCGATCGTTACGTCTGCGCCCTCACCAACCATTAAGACCTGATCAAAGTTGATTGACTCGCCTTCATCGGCGTCTAGAGACTCCACGCGTAATTTGTCACCGGGGCTGACCCGGTATTGCTTGCCACCGGTTTTAATGACTGCATACATAATGGGGTTCTCGTCTGCTGATTAAGGAAGGTTCTGCGCCAGGAACAAGTAAAACGCTGTTTCAGCACACATTTCTCTGAAACTAGCCTACCTGACCGTACAAGTCAATGAATTGCTAGAAGTGACTGCGCTACCAGCATGACATTATCGCATCTGTTTATAGCGACTCTCGGGCATTTCTTGTGACTATTTACTGGCTAAAACCTGTAATCTTAATTTTCCAAACTTCGCTAGAACCGCCATCAATCAACCCATATCAGATCTTGCCCACCAATGAGTTTAGGCCAGTACCCGATTTTAAAATCGACTAGTACCCAACGGCACTGATGAGGGCTCGCTACAATCAGCCAGATTGACCTTTCATGCGCTTTGTCCAATTAATTTAGCAACGAAACTTTTCTGGAGCTGCGATCGATATGCATGAATCTCCAGCACAAGCGCTTTTGCGCCACACTAAAAAATGCAAATAAAAATCAAATAATTTAACCCTACGAAGATAAGCCCGGAACTACTTCTATCGCTTTCTAAAGTTTTTCTTTGCCCACCTGTACGGTATAGTTTATAAAACAACTTCGCGAGACACCATGCCAGCCTACAACGCTTTCTACGGACAATCAGGCGGGGTTACCCCTGTCATCAACGCCTCTGCCGCCGGTGTCATACAAACCGCACGCCAGTACCCTGCGCAAATAAACAAAGTTTATGTTGGAGAAAACGGCATTCTGGGCGCGCTCACAGAGAACCTGATTGACAGCAGCCTCGAGACTGACAGTGATATTGAAGCACTAAAGCACACACCCTCTGGCGCGTTTGGATCCTGCAGATATAAACTCAAATCTCTTGAAGAACATAAGCCCGAATACGAACGATTAATCGAGGTATTTAAAGCGCACGATATTCGTTACTTCTTCTACAACGGTGGTGGTGACTCCCAAGACACAGCACATAAAGTATCGCAGTTGTCTGAAACAATGAACTACCCAATAACCTGTATCGGTGTGCCCAAAACTATCGACAACGACCTACCCTTTACGGATTGCTCACCGGGCTTTGCATCTGTTGCCAAATATGTTGCTGTCTCAATACTTGAAGCATCACTAGACGTGGCATCAATGTCAGCAACGTCTACCAAAGTTTTTGTCATGGAGGTTATGGGAAGACACGCAGGCTGGATAGCAGCGGCAGCGGGATTAGCAGCATCCGATAATCATGATCTCGGGCCAGACATCATTCTTTTCCCTGAAATTGATTTTCAACAACAAGCTTTTCTCGACAAAGTAAATGCAACTATTGAACGCAAAGGTCATTGTTGTATTGTAGTATCCGAAGGCGTAAAAACACCCGACGGTAAATTTCTCTCTGACTCCGGTATTAAAGATGCATTCGGACATGCTCAACTGGGCGGGGTTGCCCCAGTGGTTGCAGACTTAATCAAACAAGCAGATGGACACAAATGCCACTGGGCGGTATGCGACTATTTGCAACGTGCGGCACGACACATTGGCGCTGCAGTAGACGTAGAGCATGCTTACGCACTAGGCAAGGCAGCGGTTGAATTTGCAGTACAAGGAGAGAATGCCATCATGCCTACTATTGTACGGACCAGTGACAATCCCTACCGCTGGGAGATCGGGAAAGCACCACTCGCCGATGTCGCAAATGTCGAGGAAATGATGCCATCAAAATATATAAGCAACGATGGTTTTTTCATAACACCTGAATGCAAAACTTATCTCCAACCTCTAATAGAAGGCGAAGACTACCCACCCTATAAACACGGCCTGCCTGATTATGTGATTTTGAAAAAACACAAAGTAGAAAAACGCACACCCGAGTTTATACTTTCTTGAAAATAGCCAGACTCGTTGACTTGTCCGCCGCGAAAAAGAACCGTTTATGTCAGTATTGACTATACCGCCTGTTAAAAGCCTTGCCCAATAGCTGCAACACTGTTCTGTAGAATTTACCTAAAAGGGGATTCAAAGCTTGAGAGACATAAAGATAATTCGTATCCCGGTGGTGTTTGTCTTGACCTTGATATTTCTGCTGTCCTGTGGTGATGAGAAAAGTGCTATGCAAAACACCAGTATCAATTCTGATCAAACAACTGACTACATAACTGACAATACATCACAACAATACTATGTGGCCCAATCGGGGGATGATATCAATGGCAATGGCACACTTGCACGACCCTGGAAATCGATAAACCATGCAATCGGAGCTATTCCAACTGATCAACGTGTCACGGTTAACTTGCGTGCGGGTACTTACTCATTAGCGAATGCGCTACTGATAGAAAATCGGAGTAATACCGGGCAAGAAAATGTGCTCGTAATACAAAGTTATCAAAATGAAAACGCCAGTCTAGACGGCAGTTTGATTGCAGAATTTGGCGCTATGATCAGCATTAGTAATTCCGCCTACATAACGCTCAATGATCTTGAGTTAACTAATCTTGTTGGCAACAAATCCGGCATTCATGTAACCGGCGCAAGTTCCAACATCACAATCACCAATAATACTATCCATAATATGCATTGGACTACAGACATTGATGCCGCAAACAACCCAGCGCCCAGTGACAACCTGAACCCGGTCGTAATAGTCGGCGACAGTCAAACTGCCATGAGCAATATCTCTGTCCAGAACAATAAGCTATACAACTTAACCACAGGCTATAGTGAGGCTATAAAAGTCACCGGCAATATCGATGGTTTTCTCGTGGCAGATAACGAAGTGCACGATATAACAAACATTGGCATTGTTGCAGCTGGAAATTACGCGTGGGTCGGGCTAGATGATGAAACTCTTAACCAAGCAAGAAACGGCACCATACGCGACAACGAAGTCTATCGCTGTGTGTCTCCAGTGGCAGCGTCGGCTGGAATATACGTAGACGGTGGCAGAGATATTGTTGTTTCAAACAATTTTTCACACCACAACACGGTGGGCTTTTCAGTAGGCAGCGAGCAACCAGGCGAAACAAGTACCATTGTTTTATCTGATAATGTATCAGCAGACAATGTTCAGGCCGGTGTGGTTATAGGCACCATCTCACCAGACAGCATGGTTTCCGACGTCACTCTTAACAACAACGAACTACGCGGTAATTACACTAACCCCGTGTGGGGTGGCGCGCCGATTATTATCAATAAATCTAAAAATATCAGCATTAGAGAAAATACAATAAGTTCGATCAGTCAATACATGATTACCGTTAATGCGGCATCTAACAACTTAAACCTCAATAACAATAGTTATGAAAGCATCACCGTGCCAGCGGACCAGTCCATATTTTCGTGGCTTGGAATAAACAATCAAAACTATACCGGATTTGATAACTACCGATCCGCTACCGGTCAAGATTCACAGTCCACTTTTGTGCATGCTGGTAACAATGCCTTAACCACGTTTATAAATTACTTCAAAAATATATTGCGCAAGTGATACTTGCGAGTGGTGGATCGTCGATCTTACTAATGTTAGTCACTTTGGGACTACCGAATGGCCGAATGGCCAACACGCAAGTCTGATAGATAGGCGCGACATTATGCTGCAAAACCTTCACACAACCTCAATTCCCGGCTGGTCTAATTACACCATTCCCGAAGAGTGGGGGTTCCCTAGACAACAATTTCAAAATGCAGGCATTATAAAGTCCAAACTATTTTAATAGCAGCTAAAAATTGTCAGCGCGGCATCAGCCGCATAACTGCTTGGGCTTTATAACCGGTCGAATAAAGGTAGCTTTTCGTTTAAACGAAGACAATTATAAATTCAAACGATACTCACCTAGATGACAAATTTCGCTTGAGCCTCCTATAGAAGCGCAAAGGGGCACAAATAGCAAACAACAGTCTTTCACTCAGACGCGCCGACTCAACCGGAACTTTACCGTGCGAAGCACGGACCTCGTTATAAATAACATCAACCGGATACAACGTTTTACTCTGCTTGATACACTCTTTCCAAAAAAAGGTATGCCTGTGGGTAGCGGCTGTAACCTTAGAGCCATACCCCGAGCGTATAAGTCTTACAACCCTCTCTAGATGAAAAGTGATCGCCTTCTTCTTTAAAAAGGGTGACTTCTGCTGTAGCAATGTACTCCAATTCCAGATTGTGCGATTAACGTAAAGCGGATTACTCCAATTGCCGCCTGTACAACTCGGGTCATCGGAATAACCAATATAGGCCTTGTAATTAAAACCAGCTCTATTCAACATTGGCGTTAATTTTGACTCATAGTTACCAATGATTTCGTTATAGTCACTACCTTCTACCGAGACCGCATCCCAAAACCCCCTAAACACCTCACTCGATACAACCCCCTTATTAAACACCAGGAAATAGCTCTGCAAATGCGCTTCAAGATCACCTGAACGAGTTACTCCAGCCGGATGCTCAGTAACACCCCAGAAGTCGTTGCCGGCAACACTCATAACATTGAACATTTCATCAAAAGGGAACATTGGCGCATAGCAACTATCGTTAGCCAATATCAGCTCATCAAATTCTTCCAAACACCCCCAACCAACCCTTTCAATAGCATGCTTCCACGCTCCGAAATCCATTCCGATATTCTCGCGCTGCAATATCTCTGCAACCAATGGCTTTACTTTAGCCTGCAGCTCAAGTGTTAACTCACTGTTTGATACGAATAGTATTTCGCTACAATGTTGGGCTAACTCTTGCAGATAAAGCAACACAGATGGCGCAAGAGCATTTGAGGTACTGCAATGCACGAAAATACATATTCGCTTAGGCATCATAAACTTCCGAGTTAGTGGCTCGTTGATTATAGGTTATGCGGCGCTCTTATCAGGAAAATCTGATCACTCGGTACTTTTGTGCTCGCTGCTCTATATTGTGTTCTTGCGATGGCATTTGCAGCAGTGGCTAGATAGCTCTCTACTCATAGATTCGGCAGCAGAGACCCTTCCCCGATTACGAAATATTTCGCTCTGATGAACACTGAGCGTAAAGTGTAGTCCCTACTTGAACAGAAACCCGGGTATGCCTCGGTAGTTATTCTGTGATACCAACTGAATTTGAGCATTTAAAATAGCGGGTTCAACAGCAACGCTTTCTTTAGATCAATTAATCGTATATCAAGTCTTGCCCACTATCTTTCATAATGCACTTATATAAAATCAATTGCACTTATGATCAAAATTCAAATAGTGGTGAATCAGCAAGCTCTATTTTGCGTATTTCAAAATCAACAGAATTCCAATACCGCTCCCACTGCCTCCATGCGGTCAGCGCATCATTTTTAGAACTCGCGATAAACTGCCGAATCGCGGCAATAATCGTAATTCACTGAATCGATTTATCGCCCAAGGCACCGGATCCTACCTTATTCTACAAAATAATCGACACTGCACTACATTTTCATCAATAGCTGCCGATTACCCACTACTACAGGCGCACTACTACACAACACAGCTAGGAACCAATACATTTTAAGGAAATCCGATGCTCAACGCTTGGTCAAAATTTATTAAAACGAGTTTCAAAACGTGCTTTACCATAACTATATTCATAATCGTAAGTGGCTGTGTAAGCCATATCCCACCAACCTACGAAATTGAAAACCCCGGCTATCTTTTAATAGGCATAGGGTCTAACGCTCAACCGTATCTGCACAAAGTCGAATTCGAACTTATTAGGCTAAAAAGTGAGGCCAATAGAAAGCGGGCTTCGAAAAAATCCATTGTCAGGCTGTGCAGACAATCCCGACTAGGGACTTGTGATCCACTAGACTACAAAGATGATCAAGCCTCTGGTGCAATTACCATAAAAGGTTTATCAGCCGGGTGGTATCGCCTGGCCAGTGTTCAAGTATCTACCATCATGAAACATGGCGGATTTGATATCATTGGTCGTAAAGACACAAATATAGATTTCGAAATAATACCAGGCCGTACAAGCTACGTTGGTCACTACCTCATTGATCAACTGACGTTTAGCAACCTAGAAAAACATCGATTCAAAGCGCGATTTGCAAGCATTAACTTCAGCAATCAATTGTCTCGCGACCTACAACTCGGCCTAAAGAAGTTTGCAGCTCTACCGGATAGTGTCGATCTCTACCAACCAAATAGAACATCAATCAGACGACTAAAAGCAATAGAAACACCTATAACGCGCATTGAGCCCAACATGAAAACAATATTGTCTGATAAAAACTACACTCCACCTACCATCAATTGCGGTTGGTGGTGCGAAGCTGAATAGACCTTGCTGAAAATAAAATATTAAACGAGGGGGCAAGCTCACGTGCTTGCCGCTTTTCCTTTATCGACGACTGCCTCTCTCCTATTTACACCTACCGTCGTGCTCAGCGGAATGAGCGCACCGAGTTCCCGATACAGTGCCTGGTTAACGATTATTTAAAATACGTGACCAATAATTCTGCGCTGTATCAGCCTCTATTTTATGGTCAAGATGCCAGTCATGAATGGTAGTGACATCGTAATATCCGATGTCCGTAGTTTCATGAGATTCTCTAATCGAACCGCTCGTAACAACGCAGTGAAACTGCAAATGATAAGTTGTATGCGGAAGATTAAAATCACCAGGCATTCTCGAACCTAAACGAATTTGATTCATTACCCGTACTTCTAAACCAGTTTCCTCGGCAACTTCTCGTTGTAATGATTCTTCTGGCGTTTCTCCAACTTCTGCCCAACCGCATGGCAGACACCAAGAATAATCATCTGTTCTCTTTACTAAAAGTTGATGTCCTTTATCGTCAAATATTGAAGCCGATACGCCAACTTTTGGTGTTATATATCCCAGCTCTTTTCGAAAGCGTTTTTCAATTACACCAGCTGGAATACTCGATAATTCTTCGTATTGATGAGAGGCGAGTTCTAACAACCGTTCATATCTCTCTCGATCATAGTTATCCTTCGAATAATTCAACCCTAATTGAGCTATAGATCTCAGTTCATCTAAAAGGGATAGGATTTTTTTATTACGCATACCTTACCTTATTCATAAACGCCCGCATAACACGTTTGATACCAATACAGATTAAGCTAAACTTACTACTTAATAAGGTAACCACTAAGAAAACCTAGAATGCCAAATGCAGCAAATTGTGTTAACGCTTTTGTTATATGAAAGTCTCACTTGATTAGAAAGACAACCCCAACGATTTTAACTCTTGCTCACATTGCGCTGAATCTTGAAATTGAATGACAGAGAAACCTAAGGATTTCGCACCTTCAACATTATGTGGCATATCATCAATGAATACTGAATCAGACGCCTTAAGATTATATTCATTTAGCAAACAATGGAATATTTCTGATTGAGGCTTTAAACAACCGACTTCAGCAGAAACAATAGCACCGTCAAACATTGGCCAAAAGTCATATTGTGATTGAAGATAATCTATAATTTCTACGACATTATCAGTCAAAGCGTAAATATTATAACCCGCTGATTTAACTTTCTTTAGTAACTCAACTGAGCCAAATAACAGGATTTGTGTTCTCTTAATATAATAAAATAATCGTTCAATATGCTCAGATGAAAAACCAAACTGCTCTTGAAACTTAACCTTAGCCTCTAATTCAGACAATTCACCTTTGTTAAGCGCAGACCATAATTCACTTTGAAAAATAGACTTAGCTAATTGCTCAGGCTGTTCTATTTCACCAAAGCTCAATCTAATAATTTCAACAGGGCTCCAACGAACAATAACATTACCAATGTCAAATACTACGTTCTTTATTCTGCATGAATTCATCATTTATCTCCTTTCAGCACCTCTTTTAGTTTTTCTACAGCCTGAACGCCCGCGTCAGAGGCAGTGCATGCGGGGACGCATTGCATGGCAAAATGTGAGGTACGAACATTCATGCAATTCGACACCGCGTGTGCCGTCGTTCTGCACGCACTCGTTATCAGGTGCAGAACTACGCACTTCAATGAATCCTTTCCCTCATGGGGCTTATTGTTTGGCTTCTGTGTTGTTAAACGAGATACCTGATCCGCAGCAAAGTAGCAGGGCAGCGAATAACCCGATAATAGCCCCACCAATTGCAGATTTTATTGTTGCTTGAATTGCCGATGAGAGTATTACATTTGGCCAATAGGCTCCCTGGAATTTAAATGCACCAAGGACTACACCACCTGCTACAGCACCTGCAATACAAACACGAAAAGCGTTCAACCTTTTCCTACCACGTAACCATAGTACATATGGAAGAACAATTCCTAATGATGCAATCAATGACCCCAATAGCGACACAATCACGACTTGCTCAAATGGGACTATCACACGAGGGGGAAAATGAAATACTGTAACCCCGACTATGAGCACAGGTGTTAAGACGCACAATGCAAAACCAATCCACAATGGTCGAATATGCTGGGTGTTCATGATTTACGCCTAACGCCTCTGTCACCTACAGTGTATGCACTGATTAAATTGCCGTAAAGTGGAGCGAAGTGGCACGGTAATTCGCGCAGCGGGGACGCTGTCGGGTTCCGGGTAAAGGCACCGGTTACCCGGCGCTCTCCCCACAGACCCGGACGAAAAGATTTCACTCATCCGGTTCCTTGGTCGTCTAACATTTCCGATAGACCCCGGCACGAGCATGGCTTTGTTAGATGATACTGCTTCTAAAAATCCACGCCCCTACTAAACAAGTGACCAAACCAACTACTTGTAATACACCTGCAATCAAAACTATTTTTTAATCTCTGCCGCAAATAATGGACGCATCAAGCGATCTTAACGCCATTAAACAGAAGTAAACCAGTAAGAGCAAACAGAATAAAATAGCAACCTTTGAATAAGCGGCGGCAACCTCGAAAAGAAGAATTGCAATCACCCACCATTTAGTATTTTCTTTTGTTATCCCTATTCTCTTTATATCTTCCTCGTTTAAATTTACCTTATACTTTGCCGATATAGCGACACCAAAGAAAAATACAAATTGCCCTACAACCATTGGTAAAAGATAGTAAATTGCATCATTCATATAACTATTCGCATTCGCTGAATCTGGCAATTAAGTACAAGTACAAATATTTTTTTCAAATCCTGCCTTTCATCCATTTGCACCTAACTAGGCTGTAGACAAACTAACAGCACTTGAAACTCGGCATGACTCGGGGTAGTTTGCGATTCTTAAAAGAGATTTTTATATCTCTTGCTTGAAGCGATCACCGAGACTTGGCTGCTATTGTTGTAGTACGTTATGACCTCAACAAACTCAAGATCCGCGGGCTCAAGAAATTCAATATTCACTTTCGCTGAGACTTACTTAAGACCTGTTGCGCTGTTTTTGTTTTAATATTTCCTTTCTCATACTCATCAATTCTGCTCTCAGCTTCAGTTGCCCGGAGCTCGTCTATTTTGGAGTCAGGGAGATCCAAACTCAAAAGGATTTGCTCAGCCAAAATAGCTCTTTCATTTGCAGGCAAATCAAGTGCTTGACTTAATATGAGTTTTGAGGTCTTTTCCATGAGACAGATTCCACCTGCATGTACAGGATATTAGATGATACCAATTTCCTGTTTTTAAACCTACGCTGGCTTCAGCGACGTTTTATTCGATGGCGAAATTGCCATATGATGGAGCGTAGCGACATGGCAATTTCGACAGCCGGTACCCCGTCCGGCTTCAAGCCTTTACACGTTCTCATGTTCGAGGTACTGGTATGTGTTTGAAAGTTGCCTCAAACACCTTTCTGTCTTCTTCAGACAGACTTGATTTCAAACGAACAGCATTCTCATACAACAGTGCAGATTTTTCGTTATTTTCAACAATGTTGAAAGCATGACTTAACACAGCATTTGTGAACGCTTGAATCCAGTTTTCCCCAAACCCATCGAAGAAGTCAAATGCCTGGCTTGCATAATAAACACTTTGCGATGACCCGTTTATACAATACGCTCTGGCCACTGCCAGGTTAGCAAGTTGAATATTCTGGTCTGTTCCAACTTCTTGCCAGTGATACAGTGATGTATAGGCAACAGTTAAAATCTTTTGCTTCTCTAGCGGATCCAACGCTCTCTCTGAAAGAGCCCAGAACTCATTGTTACTTTGAATTGCAAAGAATCGATGGAAGTTCGATAACTCTTTTGAACTTGGTTTATCCATAGATATGTTACTTTTTCCTTTCCCGCATAACGCCACTTTTTTAAATTTACCTCGGACTCAAAATACTCGAAGTATTTCATAAAAACTGGATGCGATTTGAGAATGAGTATCACTACATCAAATGGCCCTCTGAACTCCTATTGCCTAACTCAGTTGCTTGAGCCCATTTAATTGCACGGCTGGATATAGTGAATTGGTTACGTCATAGAATATTAAAGGTCACTGGTGCAACATTACATTTCTAAGCTTCTTAATAATATCTGTATTTCGATTCCAACCCTCAAAATTGACCGCACTCCATTTTGATTCTGTCTTTCTTCGGTATTCCTTTCGCATTAGATCAGTTAGCTGTATAGATAATCCATATCACCAATAACAATTTCAGCACTAGAATAGTGTTTCATGTTCAGCTCCTTCTTAACACAAACGCCTCGGTTAGGCGCAATTTATAAGCTAGCAGAATTGGCTGTAAAGTGCAGCGAAGCGGAACGTCAATTTCGCAAGCCTGTACATTGTCGCACTACACCACTTGTTAGCACATTTCCTGCATAATGTATATAATGATAATATACATTAATGATTGACTGGAAGCTAATTACCGGCTTTGGCTGGGACGATGGTAACGCCCGAAAAAGCGCCGAGAAACATGATGTTAGCCAATTTGAAGCCGAGCAGGTATTTTTTAACCAGCCGCTCCTGGTGCTAGCTGATGACAAGCACAGCCAAGCAGAACCCAGATATCACGCGCTGGGTAAAACTGATGGCTCAAGACTGTTGCATGTGACCTTCACATTGCGAATAAAAAACACCTTGATACGGGTTATCTCTGCGCGTGATATGCACAAGAAAGAGAGAGAGTTACTTATGAGCAAAAATAAAAAAATACCCAAATTTAAAACTGAAGCAGAAGAGCGTAAATTTTGGGAGGCCAATAATTCCGATGACTATGTTGATTGGGATAAAGCAAAGTTAGTCTCGATGCCCAACTTAAAACCCTCTACCAAGACTATTTCACTACGCCTTCCAGAGGGGCTTCTTGAAAGCATAAAAATTGAAGCCAATAAACGAGATGTGCCATACCAATCTTTGATAAAAGCATGGCTTGCTGAAGATGTTAGACAGCATCGTCAGTCTTAATTTCAGTGCTAACGAGGCTGTAGAAAAACTAACAGCACTTGAAACGGGAGTTCATTGGCTTGTTAAGCTTTTTGTCATCACTATAACTTGCCCAACTGAATCATCATTAACCAAAAACCCCTGCTTCTTATACAAACCTAGTGCTACGTGATTGTCCTTGAAGACCTTGAGACTGACTTGCTGCCCCTTTAGCTCACGTGCACGCTCAACTAACTTTGTACACAAATCACTTCCATAACCAAAACCTTGCTGGCTGGGCTTCACAATAATACGTGCCATATGGTATCTGCCTTTTTCAGTCTCAAATAGCTGACCGAATGCCACAACAATACTTTCAATTCGAATGACAAACGAATTGCTTTTTGAATAGTTTATTTCGTCTTGAATCAACACAAGATCTATTGGAAACGTCACTTTGGGACCAGCCCAACGCAGACAAGCATCCTTTGTTGCGACCCACGTGAACACGGTCTCCAGGTCAT
>CALGKA010000016.1 GCA_937927895.1 uncultured Granulosicoccaceae bacterium
CTAGCCCGGATTATTCATGATGATGACGGCATCTCACTTGATCTTTGATTCCACAGCGAATTTTTTCTTTTTGCAAATATCAATAAGTATTCGACGCAAGAAGAAAATCCACTGTGAAATCAAATCTCTTCGCGATACGCTCGCCACATCATGAATAATCCGCGCTAGCGCAGTCGTTAACAACAGTTACTACAAATACCTAAGCGCCCATAACAGTACGCCAAAACACATACACAGCCATTCCACTCAAAATGGTCAATAACAAGTGGCGCGTTTTCCACGCGATCAATATTGCCACTACGCTCGCCACCAAATAGGCGTTATTAATTGACAGATTTATCTCGCCCTCCGCCACCAACACAATCGGTGCACACAATGCTGTCAGTACTGCCACCGGTACAAACTTTAATGCTCGCTGCACCCATTGTGGCAAATTCATTCGCCCTACGAACGCCAACACCGGGTAGCGCACACCAAAAGTGACTAACATCATTAAAGCAATAAGTATGAAATCTTTCAATTTGGCACTCCATCTTTAGTAGCGTTACGTTCATTAAAAACCTCCACCACAAAACCCGCTGCGACCGAGGCCATTGAGGCGACAATCAAACCAAGGTTGTGTGGCATATCGCGAGCAAGCAAAGCCACTGCAATGGCAACCACCGCCGCCACCAACATAGGGAAGCGATTAATCAATGGCACAACAATGCCAATGAAAGTCACCACCATGGCAAACTCCAAACCCCAGTCAGAAAGACCCTGCAAACTGTTACCGGCAAAGATCCCTAGCGCGGTACACAACTGCCAATTGCCGTACATAGCCACAGCCGAGCCAAGAAAATACCAGTGTCGGTTACCATTATCGGGGGTTTCGTTAAAACGCTTAATCACTACAGCATAGGTTTCGTCGGTTAAGAAAAACCCTAGTGGTATCATCCAGCGCTGTGGTAAACCTTTAAAATAAGGGCCAAGCGACGCTGAATACAACGCGTGGCGTAGGTTCACAATGAAGGTAGTCATTACAATAACCGCTACGCCCACCCCCTGCCCCAATAAGCTCGCAGCGATAAACTGACTGGAGCCTGCATAAACAAAAAGTGACATTGCCATAGTGGCCGGGATTGATAATCCTGCAGTGGTTGCCAACACCCCAAACAGCACCCCAAACGGTATGGCACCAACAATCATCGGCAGCGTATCGCGCACGCCAAGGACAAATTCACGTTTTCTGGAAGCGGGCATTGTTAAAAAAACTATTGTCGGGAAAGAGAGCCTCCAAGGATAGTGTATTTCGGTACCTGACACACTGATTGCGGCACACCTACATACGGTATCAAATTGACAGACAGCGCCATCACCCTTGATGCTCATGCAGTGCCGCCAATACATATGCACGTATAGCGATGACTTACGCTAAAATATCATTTTGATCTGCACAGACTCCTTCACATGTTGCGATTTTTCCTTGGCCTAACTCTAGCCCAGCTAGTAATTGCCCTGCTCGTGCACTTTAGCCCAGTATCAAGCCCACTCGAAAAAGCTATGCTAGTAGGTTTTGTGATTTTACTCTTAGCCAGCGTCACCACACTATGGTTTAGCACCGTCTCAAGGCACTTAGGCGACCAGCGCATCGCCACGTTAAAAGAACAATTCGCAAACGAGCGCGAAAAAATAAACGTTAGTGCAGAAAAAGCACAAAGCAAATTAATAAAAAAAACTCAAAAAGAAATTGAAGCTCAAAGGCGCAAACAAAACACTCGAGCCAACTTCAAAGTGGGCGCTACGATTGCTGCTGCCGCGGGCTTTGGTGTATTCATGTTGGCATCGCAGTTTTTTACCTTAGGCCTACTTACGCTGACTACTGCAGGTGGTGCCATGGGTGGTTATCTGGCTAGACATCGTAGAGAGCAACTTGCAGCGCCAGAGTATAAAATGCTTGAAGGCGTGGAGGTTTCTGATGTTAATACCTCACCAGAACTACTTGCGGACCAAACCGTCATTGACCATAACAATGATCTAGAAAGCTCAAAAAAAACAAGCACAGACACTTAAAAATTCGACAACACTAAGCACAAGATAACAGTGCATGCGCCCAACGCTTAGCTTCGGGGTAATGGTCGCAATCAAGAACAAACTCCTGACCTCGCGCAGCGGAGCGCAACAACGCATGCGAACCTTCACACCGCCAACGCTTTAAGTCTGAATGATAGCTCAAAGTACTATCACGACCCTTCGGATGCATCCACTCTGGAAGCCGCCACTCTGAACGGCTAGCGCCATTATTGGTTAAACAAAGTGCTTTGCTATATTCACGGAATGTTCCTGCGCCTGAGATCTTGCCTGAGCTTTTTGACTTAATAGTACTCAACTCGAGTTGTCTTTTAGCGCAATAAATTACGTTGGACCCACTAAAAGGCGCAATACAGTGCGGATGATAGTGCGCCCAACTACATTTGTTGCGTAGCTTTATTTTATCTACAAGTTCAACCGAGTCTACTTGCATCCATCCGTAGATAACGTGCTCATCTGCCGCCCCTGGTACGTAGCGCCAACGCCGACGATAACTTTCTACTTGTTTAAACCAACCAAAAAACAAAAATAGATCACCCGATCCAACCCCTAAACTTTGCAGGTGACTTTGTGCCGCCCCACACTGCCCAAACAAGGGCCGCCAGTTGTAATCACGTGGCAGTGATGCGTAATCTAGATCAGGGTCAACGTGCACACGCGTCGCACCATTGATTTTTTCACGACTAAGATTTTTAACAAGCTTGGCAATAGCGCGATGGCCACTTGTACTTTTGATATCGCGATACTTTACATCAGCACGTTTATCAGGAATGGGTATCGACACCATTGTTCCATCAGGGAAGATAGGGCTAGCAAACCCACCCGCGCTACTATCAACCCCTTTGCGGCTTAAAATAATTTTCACTTACGTCTTCGTGCTTTTAGTTTTAAAGGCTTTCTTTTTCGCCACCTTCTTTTTCACTCTGGCTTTCGATAAGCTACTTTTCCGACCGCTACCAGACAACAACTTAACTTGCTGCCAATCAACACAGTCATTTGCACGCCACAAGTACCAGGCTGCGACCGAACGGTGCGGTTCCCAAAGACTGGATTCTGCCAGTAAATCTTTAGCGCTCAACATATCTGACAATTCATAACTCAGCATATGTCCGCGACGAACACCAAGGTCTGTAGCTGGAAAAACATCTGGCCTGCGTAAATTAAAGATCATAAGCATCTCAACACTCCATGCTCCAATACCCCGCACTTGCGTGAGGCACTTTACTAAGTCTTTGTCAGACAAACTAACAATTTCACGATCAGCCGGCACAACACCACTGACATACTTGTCTGATAAGTCGAGTAAAGAGGCCACCTTGGCGCGCGAATACCCTAACTCCCGAAGCGCTTTATCACCAAGCTCCAATAATTTTTCAGGCTGAATCTGATCCGCACATGCATCTAACAAACGACCATGAATGGCCGCCGCCGCTTTGGTAGAAATCATCTGATACGCAATCGCTCGAACCAACGACTGAAACACACTAAGCTCTTGCTCACTACGCACAACTGTTGGACCCACCAGGGCAATTAAGCGCGCCATGGTTTTGTCTACAGCGCACAGATACTCTTGCGCTTCTGATAATTTAAGCTGTTCGAATTGAGATACGATAAAAATTAACCTTGAACAAAGTGAACTGCGCCAGCCTGATTTTTCAACTGATGGGATTTAGCAACTTGTCAAATCGCAGAAAACACGAATGGTAACACCAGTATCTAAACCGGTACTCAATCAGACGTCGAAACGCAACATTTGCAAGCTGTAAATCGGTTACCATTTACACCCTACTTTACCACCACAGATAACTGTCTAACCATTGTGACTGATCCTTCCACTGATCGGGTTTTCGCCGAACCATTAGGCCAGATTACCCCATTTGAATTTAACGACGCTGTCGCCAGTGTATTCGACGACATGATCGAGCGCTCTGTACCGGGGTACCGCAGCATAGTCATGCAAACCGGTATGCTAGCGGCTAAATTTGCGGTCCCTGGCACTGCGTGCTACGACCTTGGCAGCTCGCTTGGAGCTACCACGCTATCGATGCGCCACCAAATAGCACAGCACCACCTGCAAAATGCGGCCAGCATTCCACTGATAGCGATCGATAACTCAGAAGCTATGCTTTCGCGGATGCGTGCACGCATTGAAAATGATAATTGCCCTGTGCCTGTCCATACCATGAACGCCGATATCACTAACTTTGACTACCAAAAACACAGTGTCGCCGTTATGAATTTTACCTTGCAGTTTATACCACTATCAGTGCGCGCCTCTACTATGCAGGCTATCGCCAGCAAAATGGTTGAAGGCGGTGCATTAATACTGTCTGAGAAAATCGCGTTTGAAAACCCAGAGCAACAAATGTTGCTCACCACAATGTATGAAAACTTTAAACGTGCTAACGGCTATAGTGAATTAGAAATCAGCCAAAAGCGCGATGCTCTGGAAAACGTTTTAATTCCAGAAACACTCAACACACACAAATCAAGACTGCTGGATTGCGGTTTTAAAAGTGTTGAAGTTTGGTTTCAGTGTTTTAACTTTGCATCATTGGTCGCGATACGTTGAACACATTAAACTACGACTATTTCTATCAAGCTGAGCACGACCCATCACTGCTAAGCTGGTTGGATGCTATAAAGCCTATAGTAGAAAAACAATCAAACACCGCTACCCACGGGCACTTTCCGCGCTGGCTAGATGCACTTAACGCATTGCCACCGGCTAATACTCACAGTATCAACCTTACTGCAGATGCTATTACTGCAAGCGCAGGATCCGACAATTCAGAAGCTCAGCAAACGCTAATCAAAGACACACTACTGGAACTCGCCCCATGGCGCAAAGGACCGTTTAATGTGCAAGGTGTTTTTGTTGATAGCGAATGGCAATCATTCCAAAAGTGGAATCGTATCGAAAAAAATATCTCGCAGCTGTCGGGTCGCACAGTACTTGATGTTGGTTGCGGCAACGGCTACTACGGGTATCGAATGTTAGGCGCGGGTGCTAAGTCTGTAGTCGGTGTTGATCCGGGGGAATTATTTTGCACACAATTTTTAGCGATTAATCATTTTATACAAGCCACACAACTGGCTGTACTACCGCTTACCGGTGAAATAGTTTTTGCACAACCGTATTGTTTTGATAGTGTGTTTTCAATGGGGGTTCTCAGTCACCGACGTGTACCCGAAGAACACTTAGCGGGTTTACTCAGCTGCCTTAGACCAGGCGGTGAGCTAGTACTAGAGACTCTGGTGACCAACAGCCCGAAGAGCGAGGCGCTCATTCCAAAAGATCGCTACGCTAACATGCGCAATATCTGGACTCTACCTAGCGTGAGCTTATTGCTAGAACAAATAACAGAAGCAGGCTTCAGCAACCCTCGTTGTGTCGACATCTGCCCCACCACAGTCGAAGAGCAGCGCCCAACCCCCTGGATGCCGTCTTATTCACTGGAACATGCTCTAGACCCCAATGACCCAAGCCTGACCAAAGAAGGCTATCCGGCCCCGACACGCGCCGTTGTGATCGCTAATAAGCCATAAGTGACAGAATTCGGACATATTTTGGGCATCATTGAGGCAGGCGGCACAAATATTGGCAGCAACATGACCAGAAACTGCACTAGGCTTTCAGGTGTGCAATAATGCGCGCCGCAGTTGACTCAGGAGGCGCTCAGGCACGTCGCTATTTATTGGCCGGAATCTCGCTGATAGCAAAACGTTATGAGCCAAACAAAAATGCAAATTTGGGTAATATAGTCACCACTCGTGAACACTCATGCACTTTCAAACGCAATACACGCAGTCCAGGAGTCTACAGTGACCACTGAGATGGATTTTACCTGCGATTCAAGCACCTTTCGAAAAGGTCCGGAATGGCAAAACGGTGACGGCAGCCCGCTAGAGAATGGCGCCAAAAGAATCGTCAATGAACAAGAATTTGTCTACTACGACGATTACTGGATCAGATACTACCCACCACCCAAAGAAACATTAGAAGCCAAAAAGACTCTGATTGAGTCACTTACCCGACGCACCTTTCATCACACTGAACACGGCATTAACACCCCAGGCCACTACTTGGCCAAAGCCCGTGACTCCTACAACAACGAAAACGATCCACGTAAAAAACGAGTCAACGCTGCAATGCTGGCCGGCGCCTTATTTAATCGCGCGACTGATATATTTAGAACCATTGTTGATCTCGCCGCTAACGGTGTAGAGGTCAGCAATGACAACGAACTCATGCAGGAATGCGGTCAATGCTTCAAAGAAGCATTAGAGCTTGGCACCCAGGTTAAACACTACAGTGGGCAAGAAGGTATTGATGAACTATGGGGTGAACCATTCAGAGCTTTTTCGGTACCGATTGAAAGCTTCTATGAATCTCGATTTATAAAAATTGCACAAGCAATGAAGAACATAGACGTTATTTCTGAACGCCTCAAAGAAGTGGTTCAACCGCTATCTACATTTGAAGGTGCTGCTACCCACATAGATCAGTTTGCAACGGCTGCAAAATACGAGTGTGAAACTATGCGCAGCGATGCCAACGCTAACTTTTTAGTCTGGCCGCAGTTTGTAGCCGCTGGTGAGCAACTGGCCGAGTACGCAGGCCACCCTTACAATGACACCGCAATGCCTGCCTGGCTACACAGCACAGGTTTAAAATTAATGCATGACGGCAAAAGCCTTATAGAATGGGTAGCGCGCGCACGAGTCCCCATGCCTGTTAGCACAAGCCTGTTTGATAACTCCTGTGCGGAGTTCAGCAATGCAGCACGTGGCATTTCTCGCCCGCAACAACAAAGCCTTTAATTCATTTCAAAGCATTGGTATTAAAAGCGCTCACTATGGAACTCGTTAAGCCAAATAACGACCTGCAATTGCTCACCACAAAAGATGGCAGCTACACGCTTTACGATACCCAAAACGACGAAACGTATCATTCAAAGTTTGGCGCTAAAGCTGAATCCGATACTGTTTTTTTACTCAATACCGGAGTGTCTAAAAGACTAGAACAGCTACTGCCTACCAAAGTGCTAGAAATTGGCTTTGGTACGGGCTTTAACTTTGTAAACACAGCACACAAAGCAATCGCCTGTAAATCCCCGCTACACTACACCGGCATTGAAATGCGCCCCCCACCACCGGCACTTGCAAACGAGTTGCTAAAACACAACGCCCCCAAGCTGGAGGCACTGTGCGATTTCACTTCCAATTCATTGGCAAGGTGCCAGCTCAACAGCGAAGCTGGTGATACGCACTTTGATCCTTTCACTACACTTAACTTAATCTGCGCCGACGCTTTAGAATGGCCACTGCCGCGAGCGACCTACGATGCCATTTACCTGGATGCCTTCAGCATTAAGAATAATCCCACTCTATGGAGCGCCTCCTTTTTGCAAAAGCTCTGCAATGCGATCAAAGTCGACGGAGTTTTGGCCACTTATTGTGTCAGCCGCACTTTTCGTGATGCTTTGACCGATGCTGGCTTTAATTGGCAAAAGCACCCTGGACCTATGGGAAAGCGAGAAGTGTTGACTGCTTCTCGTAGCAACTTGCTGAAACCAGCATACCAACCGGAAACGACCTGAGATTTAGCCTGAAACATCGCTGCGTAGACAGAAAATTGACATTATTTTCTATCTAATCACCGCTTTGCAGCTGTTCACCTCACACTCATAGGATTATAGTTACGCTGGCTCTGGCGAACGTGGCCTGAAACGGCTTAATGCTTGCAACCGGAGCTATTCGACCAGGCCAAAATTCACACTGGTGATACCAAAAGTCACTCTTCGGCCTATATTTAGTGCAATAGAATTGAAAGAGCGCACGTTTGAGCTTTGCAGCACGTACAGCCAATCACCGCGTTCTTTAAGAAGATTAGAAATTTACGGACCACAATAAATGAAAGTTACGGTTTACGGATCGGGTTATGTAGGATTAGTTACCGGCTCTTTGCTGGCCGACGTTGGCAACGATGTCCTGTGCGTTGATATTGACGAGACAAAGGTCGCCAACTTGAAAAAGGGTATCATCCCTATTCATGAGCCAGGCCTCGATGACGTCATTATTCGAAACGTGGATATAGGCCGCTTAAATTTCACAACAGATATGGACCAAGCCGTCGCGCACAGTGAAATGCAATTCATTGCTGTGGGCACCCCGCCGGATGAAGATGGCTCTGCCGATCTAAAGCATGTACTTGCAGTTGCGGAAACCATTGCTGAACGCATGCAAGACAACAAACTCGTTGTGACAAAATCTACCGTACCGGTAGGCACCTCTGATCGCGTAGCTGCAAAAATGAAAGAAGTACTGGCAAAGCGTGGCGAGAGTATTCCGTACACTACCATTTCAAATCCGGAATTTCTTAAAGAAGGCGCTGCCATCGAAGATTTCCGCAAGCCAGATCGAATCGTTGTCGGCACACAAGATCCGCATGCAATCGAACAAATGCGCAAGCTCTACGCGCCATTCTGCCGAAATCATGATCGCTTAATTTTTATGGATATCCGATCTTCAGAGCTAACCAAGTATGCAGCTAACTCTATGCTCGCTACAAAAATCAGTTTTATGAACGAGCTATCTAACCTTGCAGATTCACTAGGCGCAGACATCGAAAATGTCCGCATAGGGATCGGCTCTGACCCACGAATCGGTTATAGCTTTATCTATCCAGGTGCAGGCTACGGTGGCTCGTGTTTTCCAAAAGATGTAAAAGCACTTATCGCTACGGCAAAAGAAGTTGGCTATAAAGCCGAGCTACTGGAATCAGTCGAAAGCGTTAATGAAAACCAGAAAACAGTACTTCCTGCCAAGATCAACAAGCACTTTGGTGATGACCTAGCGGGAAAAACGTTCGCCATCTGGGGACTTTCGTTCAAACCAAACACCGACGATATGCGCGAAGCACCAAGCCGAGTATTAATGGAAGCCCTCTGGGCCCAAGGCGCATCAGTTACCGCTTATGACCCGGTTGCCATGGATGAAGCCCGACACCTATACCCGGATCATCCAAACTTAAGACTCACAGATTCTGCTATCGAAGCTGTGCAAGGCGCTGATGCACTGGTCATAATGACTGAGTGGAACGAATTCAAAAGCCCAGCATGGGCCGACTTGAAAGCAGGATTAAAAAATCCAGTAATCTTTGATGGCCGCAACTTATACGAGCCTTCAGTTGTCGCTGACAACGGTATCCAGTACTACTGTATTGGACGACCGCTAACGTCATAACAAGCTACTAAAATTAAAAGCAGTCGCAAGGGTCTTATTCTTAATAAGACCCTTTTTTTATGGGCATAATAAGCCCGCCGCGACTTTCCCTTTTAAACCCCGGTTCCCAACCAATAACCCGCCTCTCAATGCCAACATCGCCCAACCCAAATACCGAATGGCACAAAAGAGTGTGGTGGCTGGCTGCACCTATTATTTTATCGAACGTCACTGTGCCATTAGTCGGTGCAGTTGACACAGCAGTGACTGGCCACATGGATTCCCCGGAACCGATTGCAGCCGTGGCACTTGGTGCTTCAATTTTCAGCCTTGTGTTCTGGACTTTCGGCTTTCTGCGAATGGGCACCAGTGGCAGCGTAGCGCAGGCGTTCGGCGCTCGTGACAACGACACTATTGGGCTTACGTTATTACGCTCACTGTTCATAGCCGTGTGCCTGGGAGTTGTGGTAATTGTGCTGCAGAGACCACTACTTGAGCTGTCATTAATGGCGGTTGACGGCAGCGATAAAATAGAACAATTGACCAGAGACTACTATTACGTGCGTATCTGGTCTGCGCCCGCAACACTTGCCAACTATGTATTAACAGGCGTGCTTATAGGCGTCCAAAGAATGCGCTCCGTATTGATGCTTCAGTTATTATTGAATAGCATTAACGTTTTTTTGGATCTGCTTTTTGTACCCGTTCTAGGTTGGGGCATAACAGGAGTTGCACTTGCTTCTGTTATAAGCGAGTACTTAGCGCTCGGCTTCGCCTTATATTTGATCCGTGATTTAGTCACAGCAGCGGCTGGCAAAGCAACAGCGCAAACTCTGCTAGATTCAGAGCCACTGGTAAGGTTGTTAAAGCTCAACGGCGATATTTTTATTCGCACCTTGCTTTTGGTTGCAAGCTTTTTCTATTTCAACGCCGCCAGTGCCAAATTTACAAACACCGTGTTTGCAGCGAACGTTATTCTTTTGCAGCTCCTTAATATTTGCGCCTACGCGCTTGACGGATTCGCACACGCAGCAGAAACATTGGCAGGCGAAGCCTGGGGCAGTAAGAATAAAGATCACTTCCACAAGATCGTAAAAATTTCAACCATTCAAGCCATGCTGACCGCAATATTAATGTCGATGCTCATCTACGCTTTCGGACCAATGCTATTGGGCCTATTCACTAACCAGATTGAAGTATTAACCGCTGCAAACAGACTGTTACCATGGATGTATATTCTGCCATTCTTATCTGTTTGGTGTTATCAACTAGATGGTATTTACATTGGCACCACACACTCCCGCGAAATGCGTCAAGCGATGATTATTTCAGCTACCCTATTTTTCCTCCTTACAGCGCTCCTAATTCCGCGCTTTGGCAATACAGGCTTATGGTGCGCTTTCTCGCTCTTTATGATTGCGCGCGCAGCCACCCTACTTTTTTACTATCCGCGAATCACCTTCAAAATCGATCAAGCCCATGCTAATAAGTAACAATGTATCACTGCGCGGGTACAACAGTTTTGGCTTTGATATAAGTGCCGAACACTTTTGCAGCGCAGCATCGATAGATGAAATAAAAGAAGCGCTAGAATGGCGACGCAAGCACAACAAGCCACTACTCATATTAGGCGGTGGTAGTAACACGGTTTTCACCCGCAATGTTGAAGGTTTAGTATTGCAAGTCTCCATCGATCAAATCAAAACAGAAACCAACAATGACAGCATTAGCGTCTACGCAGGCGCCGGTGTTAACTGGCACCACTTGGTTAAGCAAACTGTTTTTAATAATCAGTTTGGTTTAGAAAACCTGGCGCTAATACCCGGCAACGCGGGCGCCGCACCCATTCAAAATATTGGTGCTTACGGCAAGGAGCTATGCAACAACCTAATCAGTGTAGATACCATGCACCGGGAAACCTTTGAACGGCTTACGTTAAGCAAAGAAGAATGCGACTTCGACTACCGTCACAGTCTATTTAAAACCGCACAAGGCGCAGACTTAATCGTTCTTGGTATTCAACTACAATTGTCATCAATGGACAATCCATTAATCAGCTACAGCGCCCTACAGGAGGCTATGCAAAACACTTCACCCACAGCTACTGAAGTATTTAATACTGTCTGTCACCTGCGGCAATCAAAACTTCCAGATCCACAAGTCATCGGCAACGCTGGCAGCTTTTTCAAAAACCCAGTGGTACCCCGCCAACAAGTTGACGAACTACTTGCACGCTACCCGGATCTTCCGGTCTACCCTTTTTCTGACAAGGAAAATAAGCTACCAGCAGCCTGGTTAATCGACCGCGCAGGCTGGAAAGGACACCGCAGCGGCAACGTTGGTGTACACAACAAACAAGCTTTGGTTTTAGTGAATCATGGCGGTGGGAATGGTCAGCAGATTGCAATACTCGCTAATGAAATCCAAAGGGACATCAAACAACGCTACCAAATTAATCTGGAACGCGAACCAACCCTCTATTAGTCAGCCAGAAATCTGGCAGCTGCCATGCATGGGCAATAGACTTATAACCCGGCTCGCAGCGAAGTACATGCAACCGTTCGCCACACACTCAAATGAGACATCAAAGCTTGATGCACACACAGCTGCAAAGCCCTTATTAATACCCGGCCAAACAATACACTAATGAACAATCGTTTATTCAGCAATATCTTGAGCGCTTGGAAAGGCGTTTCAACTCAGTTTGTCGGCAAGCGCCTAAATCTGAGCGCATACCTGCACGCAGACGAAGTTGAGCCACTTCGTGTGAAGATCGCAGACTGCATTGAAGGCAAAGGCGGTGAAGTATCTGCACGTGCGCGGGCTGTTGAACTTGGCAAAGCCTACCTTGGTTTAAACGATGAGGGCCGATGCAAGTTCCTAAAGCTTCTTATCACCGACCTGGGTGTGGATCACGATAAAGTACGTACAACGGCCGAGGCACTCTTTACCGATCTCAGCGATGAACGCCGCTTAGCCGTTGAAGAAAAGTTGCGCCAATCTCTTACTCCGCGTTACCTTAAGCTACTTACGCTATTTAATGCTCTGCCACAGGGTGTAAAATTTTTAGTAGATTTACGTTCAGATGTTATGCGTCTTTGCAAAGAAAACCCGGAACTAGCCCCCATCAACGATGCATTACACACTCAGTTGTGCAGTTGGTTTGACATTGGTTTTCTAGATTTACAAAAAATAAATTGGGATGCGCCCGCTTCGCTGCTGGAAAAATTAATTCAATATGAAGCGGTGCACCGAGTTAAATCGTGGAAAGACCTGCATCACCGTCTCGGTGAGAACAGACGGTGCTATGCATTCTTTCATCCGCGTATGCCAAAGGAGCCGTTAATCTTTGTTTGGGTCGCGCTGGTCGATGAAATCTCTGACAACGTTACTGATCTACTTGATAGCGAACAAGAAGAGATTATCAACAACGAACCAAGCACTGCGATTTTCTATTCAATTAGCAGCGCTCAAAAAGGCCTTGCAGGTGTAAGCCTTGGCAACTTTCTGATAAAACGTGTAGTAGACGAGCTAAAGCGAGAATGCCCAAGCCTTGAAACCTTTGCGACGTTGTCACCCGTACCAGGCTTTTCTAAATGGCTGCAGGCTCAGGCGGCACTTCCTGACAGCAACCTGTTTAGCGATGAAGAACAAGACGCTATTCAGACCGCACTGGACGAAAACTCTACCTACACGCTTGAAACATTGATCACTGATACCGAGTGGCTAACCGATAAAACCATAAGTGCTACTATGCGCGCGCCAATGGAACGCCTTCTCAAAAAATATATCACCACTCAGAAACGCAGCGATGGAGCAGCTGCCAATTCGGTCGCGCACTTTCATTTGTCCAATGGTGCAATATTCGAACGTATCAATTGGCTTGCAGATCAAAGCAAGCACGGGAAGTCACAATCGTACGGCATGATGATCAACTATCTTTATGATCTTAATGCTATAGATGTCAACCACGAACAATATATTGAGCACGGCGTAATAGCACAGCCGAAGACTCCCCAGAAGTAAGCCACGCACTAACGGGCAGAGCCACTAGGTACTTCAGCAGCATTCGCTGCTTCCAGAGAATTATTCTGCTGTGTGGTAACACTATTTTCAGCGACGTGATCGGTATTGAAATTATCAATGGCGTTCAACACAACTTGATGTGGATTTGCAGTATTAATGCACTGCGCCAACTGATTAATTCCCTCGACTGTTGGCGTTGTTTGCTTACCAGGTGCGATATTTTTGGTAACAAGCCATCTGAGAGCGCTTTCATTCGCTACAGCCATTGCATTTGAGTGTCGCTGGAACTGATCTCTATCCCTTTGCTTGAGCACACGTTTTAATTCAAATTCACTTACACCTTCGTTAAATAATTTACGCACTTCGTTATTTACCACCGTTAGCGCCTCGTTCGCATCATTGGGTGCTACAGAGAACGTTATCTTATGCAATAAATTCCTAGTACCTGCACTGACAGAAAAGGGATCACTTTTTAGTTCATACGCCAAGCCTCGCAATTCTCTAATCGAATGGCGCAGACGATTAGATAAAATATCAACTAGCAAATTCCACTGCCTGAACTGATCAGCGTCAACCGCTGCATCACAGGCAAGGAAAAAAGTCACCTCAGACACATGTTCTCCGTGGTTGATAATAGACATATTGCCATTGCCAACAGCCGACAGTGATACCGGTTGTGCGACTGTATTGGACAGCTTGCGTGCATACGACACAACACTTAACTGTTGCTGCAATACAGCCGGATCAACATTGCCAACAAAAACAAAACCGAAGTCTGCGGGGTGTGAAAAAAGCTCTGATTGAACCCGTTGAAATTGATCGACCGAAAGCTCACCCAGCCCCTCACCCGACAGCTCGACGCTATTATTATTCAAATAAGACTCATACCAACCCGGGCCAGACGTCTTATTTTTTATTCGGTTTAGGAGTGAGGCACTATCTGGCTCGATAATCATTGGCTCTTGAAAGTAACCATTGATCATGGTGAGCATTAGAGGTAAATCTTCAGCACGGCTACTAGCATTGATACCATGATTAGTCGGTTCAACAAAAGGCTCAATTAGCATTTGCTTGTTATTCTTAATTCTGTTCAGATTCTCACTGATGTAGCCACCTACTCCGTTTACCGTTATAAACTCAGGCAGATTTTTGGCAACCTTCGAAAAAACCGAATTACCCTGGGCATAGCCCCCACTCTTGATCGCAGTAACTGCAACTTGTTCAGCCAGTTTATCTTGTATAAGTATGGCAGTGCTACCGTTCCTTAACCGCCACTCATGGTAATTTCCCGTTTCACGCACCTTAACCGGAGCAGGGCCATTCGCAGCAGTAGCCACCTCCGGCAGGGCGCTTTGATCAGCATGGTAGTCGCCACTGACGAGTCGCGATCTCTGTAATGCCAGCAATTGTCTATGGCCGTTTTCGACAATCTGTTGTATCGCAGGTGTTGGCAATAGAACATTTTTATTACCCACCACTGAATACACCAGTTGATGTGTTCGTGGAATATTGGCGATCTTTGTATTCAATGCCGAATGATCAAGCGCATCAATCACCCCCATTAACTGTTTTTGTAGATCCCAGACAGACAATGAGAGCTCACCATTCACCACCCATTCGACCAAGCTGTGTGCAATTTCAACAGCATCACGACTGCGATATCGCAACACTATATCTTCTGCAATTGAAGTAAATAACTGTTTGAAGTCTCCATACTCTTCTATCGTGAGTGAAGCTGAAACAACAGATTGGATGGCGTATGCAGCCTCCGACAAACAGTGAGCAACATCATCTTCGAGCAGTGATAGCTTAATGTGCTCGATGGTATGACCAGACTCAAGTATGGATGCCTCAACCTTTATGTCATCGCAAAGCTCATTTTTCGATAAACGATTGCTCAATAGATGCATGAAGGCTTTAAACAATAACTGCTCCTCGAAACGTTGAGCAATTATTTTCTCGCCTGAATCATTAACACGGGTAGGTGAGGCGATGAAATTAAGTGAAAGCTCGGGCAGCGAATATTCCGCATTAACATAAGATAAAAACGTAGGATGCGTTTCTAACGGCTGTGGCGTTGGTAAAGCAATAACCGCTCGCTCTCGAGGCTCACTACTCGAATCAATAGAATCAAAGAAATCCTTAATCAATGGCTCTAGCTGCCACGGTTTTTTAATACCTGTAACAATGAGTGTTGCCGAGTCGGGATGATAATTTGATTGATAAAATTCTTTTAGCGATTCTACTGTTGCACTTCGAATACTGTTTAAGTCGCCGATAGGCGCACTATGCGCAAACCGACTATCAGCGTAAGCCACCAACGTTACAGGGTCTATTACATAAGCACGCTTAGCGTAGCGCTCACGCCACTCTGCTTCAACAATTCGTTTCTCCTGTTCAAGTGCTGCCTCATCAAAATCCACCGACACCAACCAGTCAGACATTAGATCAAACAGCCTGGGTAATAACTCAGTGTCACTCTGATGCAATGTAAAGCGATAGACAGTGGCTTTATAATGCGTTGTGGCGTTAACATCCACACCCCACTTAAGCCCTGAATCGGCCAAAAGCTGTTCGATGTCTTGATGCTTAAAATTCTTGGTACCACGGTATGCCATGTGCTCAATAAGGTGAGCATAGCCACGCTGACTTTCAGTCTCGTGCAGTGACCCTGCTTTCACTACAAGCCGTATATCAATCTTCTCGTTATCTGCAGCACTGTTAGCGCTACGCAAATAGTAACTAAAACCATTAGCTAAACTTGCTGTTAACACACCAGGGTCAAGGGTCGCGGCATTTGGTGTGCTGGTCTCTTCAACTACAGATGTGCACGCAGGCAATAAGCATGCTAGTGAAGTTAAGAAAAATAGAGCAAAAGCGCGCTGGTTCATACAGTCACAAATTGCACACTGGTTGAACACCCTTGCCCATCAATAGCTTCATCGCCGATAACAAAGCTACCCGACTGGCCGCGTTTTGATAACGAACCTTCCAACACCAATACAATGTTGGACTCACGGTTCACTTGCGCATCTTTGTAGGTGTATACCGAGTTGGTGGGTATCAATGCTTTAAAGCGACCGCGAGCATCTACCTTGGCCTGAAAGCTGTAGTTCTCATCAGCCTCCATAAAGCCTGAGGCCACACCGTTTGAGACGCGAATAAAGAACGGTTCTGTGAATGGAGCACAATCAAAACGTAATTGCTCCACCTGCTGCACCGCCAGGGTTTCACCCATCAGCGCTCGCCAGTCACCATCAAACTGCGTTGTGCGGCTTCGCTCTTCCTGTGGCAATGCACAAGACGCCAGCAAGCCAATGCCGACTATGGAGTAAACACAACGCCTCATTCGCCCTCTCGATCAAGCAACACTTAAATAAAAGAGCTATCAGCTAATCAGAGAATGAACTGCATCACATTGCGCTAGCCGACTGCCCCACTGGGGCACTGTATCGGCAGAATCTGGGATTTATTGATTTTTAAGAACAATCAAATCACTTGATTAAAGCTATTGAATCTCTATCGTAAAGTTGGGTGAAGTGTGTTCTTTGTCGTCGTTATTTTCATCGGTGAAAGTGAATCCTACCACCAAGGTCCCCGTACCTTTTACTGTGACCTCACCTTTACTACCATCTTCGTTGCTCAAGAACAGACTTGATGTATTAGTATTGGAAACAACGAACCAATCAGAGTCTTCTGTTACCTCGAGCACATCCAGGCCATCCACTTGCCCGACACCACTGAGTGGGATTGTATCTTCTGTACCTGTAAACGTCCTTATAAGCGGTGAGACCAATGATGCAACTACCACCTGTTGTATCGGACCACCGTTACTTGTCAATGGCAACCGCTGAGACTCCACGCCACCGCAGTTGGCGTACAAGAATCCATTGCCAGCCTTTGATGGCGTCACCAAACCCTTGTCTACGTCCGCAAAAGTAACCACTGCTTCATCAGCGATACGCCATAAGGCGTTATTAGTGATATCGACATTGCCTGCCACATCTTGGTGGCTTGCATTTGCAATGTACTGAACCGGATTGTTAACCCCAAGCTCACCGCTACCCACTTCAGGTTCAATTGCGATCGAGACTAGATTATCCTGAACACTAACTTGCTGAGTCCCGATCACCGTGTCTAATCCTGCAGTAACTGTTAAGTTGCCAGCGGACATTGATTGCAGCAGACCGTCGGACACATCGAAATACGCATTTGCAGCAGGAACTACAGACCACACAACTTTATCTGTGATTATTCTTGGCTGTGATTCCTCACCCTGATACAGCCCTGAAGCCTCTAACTGTATAGAGCTGCATTCATTAATAGTCAGCTCGCTACCACCTGCAGCTGCAATACTAATGCTACCCAGTTCAGCAGACGATACACGTACAGGTGTAGAGGCGATTAAATCACCAAAGTTAGCGGTAATGGTCGCTGTACCATCTGCCACACCTGTCACAACACCAGAAGAAGAAACGGTAGCAAATTCATTGCTACTACTAAACACTGCACCACTTACTGGCACCGATACAGCCTCTGCAGTCGCTGTCAGCGCATGCACTGTAAACATAGTGGTTTCACCGACACTGATAACATTAGCACCGCCCTGCAGTTCAACTTGAGTGTAATTACCGTTGGCCACACTCACTAAATTACTTAAACGCTGCGCATCATCGTCGCTATCACAGCCGACTAACACCAACAAAAGACCAAGCAGCGCAACTTTTACACTCGTTGAGAACAACTTGGGAGATATGCTTAACCCAACCTTCATTTGGTCGCCCCAATATCAAACCGCAAACCTAGTCGAAAACTATTGATACGAGCGTCTTCATCATAATCATGGTGAGTAAACGACGCATCAGCAAAGAAATTAGGACTCACTCGATAGGTCAGACCGAGCGCCATACGACCACCCGGCAACTTCAAAGAAGTACTCACACCATCAACAGTCGCTTCGTATGAAGTTTCAATAAAACTAAACAGTGCATAGGCCGCCACACGGTCGATTGGAGGTGATTCCAATCGCACCCCAAACCCGAGAGTAGATTCGAAATTCAGATCTAGATTTCCGACGGTGTCATCTTCAACACCAACACCAGCTTCGACCTCCAGACCAATACCCTCTGCCACCCAAAACCCAAAAGACGCAGAGGCGACCAGCGGATGCAGCTCTACGGTGGAACCGATAAGGCCGAGTGATTGGCGATCTATAAAGGCCGATAAATAGGCACTTGGCTGCTGCCAATAAGAGTCGTTCTGCGCCTTAGCCTGTGCCGGCAAGACCGACAATATCAACCCTAATACGCTACATAATATAATTGTTTTTATTCTATACACAGCAAAATGCCCGAGCTTTGACTGGCTGCAAGTGTATCAAAATATTATCACTGTGATGGCATCACTACATTACAACGCCCGCTCGCAAGCCGCCACCTCTAGCCTTTGAGCTTTTCCTGCAGGAGCTTATTAAGCTCACCCGGGTTGGCCTTGCCTCGTGAAGCCTTCATAACCTGCCCAACAAAATATGACAGCAATTTTTCCTTACCCGATCGGTATTCAGCGAGCTGATCTGGATTAGCCGCAATGACCTCATCAATCATTGATTCTATCTCAGAGCTATCAGAGATTTGCCGCAGTCCTTCGTTATCAATAATGGTGTCAGCGTTATCATTGCCAGACCACATTTTATCGAGAATCTCTTTACCAATTTTACCGGAGATAGTGTTGTCATGAATACGCGCCACTAGACCACTGAATCTTTCTGTATCAACGGGTGACTCACCAAGCTCTAAGCTCTCTTTGTTTAAGCGTGAGAAAAGTTCACCGCTAATCCAACTACATGCAAGCTTTGGACTTGCACCGCTTTTATCAATCACCGTTTCAAAGTAATCTGCGGTCGCACGGTCGGCCGTCATTACCCCGGCATCGTACTCTGATAGCTCGTACTCTGAGATAAAACGCTTGCGGCGCGCATCTGGCAGCTCAGGCATTGAGGCCCGCAAAGATTCTATAAGCTCATCTTCTATTTGTACCGGCAGTAAATCGGGATCAGGGAAGTAGCGGTAATCATTTGCCTCTTCTTTACTACGCATCGATCTGGTCTCGTCTTTATCTGCATCATACAAACGAGTCTCCTGCACTACCGTACCGCCATCTTCCAGAATATCTATCTGACGCTCTACTTCAAAGTTAATAGCGCGCTCTAAGAAGCGAAACGAATTAACATTTTTGATTTCAGATCTTGTGCCCAATTCCTCTTGCCCGACTGGTCTAACCGATACGTTGGCATCACAACGAAATGAACCTTCCTGCATATTACCGTCACATATTTCAATGTAGCGCACTAAAGTATGTATCTTACGGGCGTACGCAACCGCCTCTTTAGCACTTCGCATATCAGGCTCTGAGACAATTTCAAGCAAGGGTGTTCCGGCGCGATTCAAATCAACGCCTGTAGCATTGTGGAAATTTTCATGTACCGATTTACCAGCATCTTCCTCAAGGTGCGCACGCGTTAAGCCCACCATCTTTATTTCTCCATCATCAAGCTCCACAGGCACAATGCCAGTGCCAACTATAGGCAAGCTCATTTGAGATATTTGATAACCTTTTGGTAAATCCGGGTAAAAATAGTTTTTCCTTGCAAACACACTGCGCGTACCTATCTCAGCTTTTGTGGCGAGCGCGAATTTTATTGCCATATGCACCGCCTCACGATTCAACACTGGCAGCACACCAGGCATACCCAGATCTACAGCATTAGCCTGGCTATTTGGTTCTGCACCGTATTGAGTTGAGCTGGCAGAAAATATCTTACTGCGCGTGGCGAGCTGCGCATGTATTTCAAGTCCAATGACTGTTTCCCACTGCATATTGTCTTCCGCGATCGTATCTTGCTATTAGTGTTATTGGGTTGGCGTTTAGTAGAACACTTAAAATTCAAACTTACCCGGGTATGCGAGTATGCCAGTCAGTTACCGTTTGATATTGATGCGCAACATTCAACAAGCGCGCTTCATCAAAGTAATTACCGACTAACTGCATTCCCACTGGCAGACCGGCTACATCACCACAAGGCACAGACACTCCAGGCAAACCTGCAAGGTTAGCGGGAATGGTATAGATGTCATTTAGGTACATCGCCACAGGGTCACTGACTTTCTCAGCGACTTTAAACGCCGGGCTTGGAGTGGTTGGACCAAGAATAAAATCGACGCTTTCAAATGCCTGGCTGAAATCTTGACTGATTAAATTACGGATCTTTTGCGCTTTTAAGTAGTAGGCATCGTAGTAGCCTGCCGATAATGCATAGGTGCCCACCAGAATACGGCGCTTCACTTCCCGACCAAAACCCTCAGCGCGCGAACGCTTGTATAAGTCTTCCAGATCTTTCGGATCATCGCAACGATGACCATAACGCACACCGTCAAAGCGCGCCAAATTTGAAGAGCACTCAGCGGGCGCTACAATATAATAGGCAGGTACAGCTAAGTGCTGGTTTTTAAGTTCTATCTCTACAAATTCAGCACCCAGTTTTTCAAGCTCCTTTATCGCAAGCTGCAGAAGTGATGCAATTGATTCATCAAGGCCCGCTTCAAAGTACTGCTTTGGCAAGCCAATTTTCAAACCCTTAATCGGCTGGTTTAAATTAGCCCGATAATCATCTGCGGGGCGATCAATACTGGTGGAATCACGCGGATCAAAACCTGCCATTTCATTTAGCAGCATGGCACAGTCTTCAGCCGTTGCGGCCAACGGGCCACCCTGATCAAGACTAGATGCAAATGCGATCATACCGTAGCGTGATACGCGCCCATAAGTAGGTTTAATACCAGTGATACCGCAAAAAGCCGCTGGCTGTCTTATAGAGCCACCAGTATCGGTACCAGTACAAGCCGGTACCAAACGACCACCTACTGCCGCCGCACTACCACCAGAAGAACCACCTGGCACTCGGGTGGTATCCCACGGATTAAGCACCGCACCGAAGAAACTGTTTTCATTAGATGAGCCCATTGCAAACTCATCCATGTTAGTTTTTCCTAAACTGATAGCACCGGCCGTTTTTAATTTATCAACAACTGTCGCATTGTAGGGCGGTATAAAGTTTTCAAGCATCTTTGAGCCACAGGTGGTGCGAACACCGTCTGTGCAGAAAATATCTTTGTGAGCTATTGGCAAGCCATGCAGTGAACCCAGTGATTCACCCGCGGCGCGTTTTTTATCAGCGGCGGCAGCTTCAGCCAACGCTTGTTCCGCAGTAATGCTCACAAACGCATTCAGGGTTTTATTTTGCAGCTCGGTTCGATCTAGAAAATGCTGACAGAGTTCTACACTAGAAAATTCACCGCTTTCTAGTGAACGCTGCATGGCAGCCAGAGTAAGTTTATGCATGGCTTAATTTACGCGCAAAATATAAGAGAATTAGAAAATAATTTTTTATTAAAAACAGATTATTCAATTACCGTTGGCACCAGGTAATATCCATTTTCAACCGACGGTGCGATCTTCTGAAACGCCTCTCGCTTATCGACTTCATCGACTACATCATCGCGCAAACGTTGCACCGCATGAGTGGGGTGGGCCATCGGCTCTATCGAGCTTGTATCGACCTCGTCCATTTGTGCTGCAAGCTCAAGTACGCCAGACATCTCGGCTGCATAGTTCGCTACCGAATCAGCGCTAATCTGCAACCGTGCAAGGTGTGCAACCTGCTCTACTACTTTGTTATCAACCGCCATCTGAAGTCTTCCAGCCAAAAGACGTAATTTACCACATTCGCTCATCGTCGTGGCCATCTGTCGCCTGGCAGATAGGGGGCAACATTGGCTCTCTGATCCCCACTTGGCATTCGCTGTTCGCTCACTGGCGAACCGGCAACCGACGTCTATACTCAAGTAAGTCACCATTAATCACACTGATCCGCTATGTTCCATCGAAAAAACACAGACCCGCAGGATCGCATCGCCATTGATCTTGGGGCATTTCACACTCGGTTCTACTCCGCCACCAGCGGCTTGCTGCTAGATGAACCTTCAATCGGCGCGCTTAATATGGACCACCGAATCGGCGGTGACGCCGCGCTGGTAGCATTTGGCAACAACGCGGTAGAACGGATCGAAGGAAAACGCGATCAACTACGAGGCATTCACCCTCTGCAATCTGATGCACACAACAATCTTGGGCTCAGCCGCAAAATGCTCGAGTATTTTTTCAACAAAGCAAAGCAAGATGGACTGTTTAAAAAACAAGCTGAAGTAAGCCTTGTACTGGCCCACGACTACGACGCGAAAACCGCACAGCAATTGTTGCAAGTTTGTCTTGCAGCAGGCGCTTCCAAAGCTGATTATCAAGATGCCGCCATGTCTGCTTTTTTAGGCTCACCTTTTAAACCAACTGATACCGGAATAATAATAGATTTTGGCGCAACCGGCTCAAGACTCATTGCGGTGACCAACAATGAAGTAAAACACTACCAAAACCTGGCATTCGGAGGTGATGATATTGACCTGGCTTTGTGCGCAGGCTTACTTGAGCACTTTCAGTTTGTGATAACCCCTGAACATGCCCGCGAGGTTAAACATAACATTGGGGCTGCAACCGCACAGTCTTTAGTTCAACCCACACGCAAGTCCATAAATATTAGCGGCCTTTCACTTAAAACCAACGTAAACTCGCAGTACAGAATTAGCTCCGAAACTGTCAACTATATTTTGCAACCACTACTGGATTCATTGTTGCGCTCTATTACGCTCGCATACGCTAGTGTCGACCGTGATATTAAAGACGCTGCATTTAGTGGCGCCATACAGATCTGCGGTGGTGGCGCTCTGCTTTCGCGAATGGATCAATTGGTCATGGCAGCTACTGACCTCCCCGTTGAGGTGGTGAACCGACCGCTTACTTGTGTTGTTCGCGGTGCAGCAAAGCAACTAGTAGATGCCAAAGCACCACTGAAACTAACAGAACCCGTATAAGGTAAATCCGGTATACAATGTGGTGATTGAATCAAATACCGGTGGCAGGCGATGGAATCCCAGATACAAGCACTAGAACTAAAAATGATGGATATGGAGATCACAGTCGAGCAACTCAACGATGTGATCGTACGCCATGAAAAAACCATTGAAGCGTTAAGCCGAAAACTAGAATTGTACCAAAGCCAGTTGCAAGCGATCACAGCGCCTATGGCAAAAGAATCAGAAGAAACGCCACCACCCCACTATTAATACTTTCGACATTCAAGCATTAATCACTCACCAGAATCTCATTACCCTCTAAACGCCACTCGGGAATCACGGTGTTGCGTGGTGCGGCCTGATCCTTATATACCCGGCCTGCCAAATCAAAACGACTCTGATCACAGCCATCTGAAAAATACCCGTTCGTATCAACTTCATTACCGCTAGCCTGCGGCTCTTTGAATGCTAGAGTGCAACCTGCCCCGGTACCCAGACCAAGAGTCACAAACCAACCTGTCGCCGCTGACCGCAGGGCTGTATTAGCTCCAACTGGCTGCGTTGATTTTTGACTGCCAGGATCACGGTATAGTTCGGCACTTGCCGATTGAAGCGCGGACTCCCAGTCGGGTTTTCGGTAAACTATGAACAGCGGTTTTTTCTGCCATTCAAGCAGCTGGAAGTCGCCAGGCTGCATGTCAGCGATATTAAAGCGCGTCACAACCGCTTCAACAGGGCCGCGCTTGGGAACAGAGCCAAACAACACCCAAAGAAAAGCACCTAGCGCGAGCAACAGCATGATCTTTACCATGACCCGCAATATCATTAAACGGTTATCATTAGTGCTCATCTAACTTATCCATTAGATTATTTAAAACCAAATAAATGTTCACCTGTAAACCCTTTGTAGACTCTCGTAAGGCTTGATCAAGAATTGTGGCCAGCGCTTTCATAGAAAACCAAAATATTGCAATCATTAACGATGAGCAAGACCGTGCGCGTACATTAGCGCAAAACATCAAACTCAATCTAATTTCTCACACCCCGACGTCACACCCAAAAGACACATTAACAAACACACCTCACTTTACCCTGCAGTGGCTACAAGACAAACTTACCCTGCAAGACCGCCGTAAAAAGCAAATTATAAATATTTGCGTTGATTTTACACACGGACGTGCACTGCATCGCTTAAAGTTTGGTGGCGGCCACGGTCAAGAGCTTGCACGTGCAATAAAAACCCGTGAGCAGCCCACGGTTTGTGATGGCACAGCAGGGCTTGGCAAAGATGCTTTTGTATTGGCATCACTCGGTTGCGAAGTCACGTTATTAGAACAATCAAAAATAGTGCATGCACTACTTGATGATGCCATTAAGCGCGCAAGACAACACCCTGAAACCAGCGCAATTGCCGAACGTATGCATTTGTATCATGCAGATAGCACTCAACTGCCCAACAACTGGCCGCACTCTACAGCGCCGCAAGTTGTGTACCTGGACCCAATGTATCCCGATGGAAAACGCACCGCTAAAAAGGAAATACAAGCGCTTAGATCACTACTTAAATTATCCGACAAAGTAATAAACACAGCAGGCCAAAAAAGCTACGAAGCGGCGCTGTTAGAGGCTGCCCGTAACACTGCCAAAAGAGTAGTGATAAAACGACCACGTAAAGCACCGCCACTAGCAAACAGTACACCTTCGGGTAATATCACATCACCCAACACACGCTACGACATTTATGGCGCTTAGCTTTTTAGTTGCAGTCTCGTAAAGACTAATCTCTGAAGTTAGTAAACTGCAGTGGCAATTTATAATCACCGGCTTTAAGCAATGCGATAGCATTTTGAAGATCATCGCGCTTCTTGCCAGTGACTCTGACTTGATCACCCTGGATGGCCGCCTGCAATTTAGTTTTAGAATTTTTTATTTCCTTAACAATTTTGCCAGCAACTTCTTTATTAATACCTTTTTTAAGCGATAACACTTGCCGCGCTTTCTGCCCTGTTGTTTGGATATCACCGTGTTCAAGGCAACTGATATCAATGCCACGCTTGGTTAGCTTTTGCAAAATAATAGGTTGCATTTGCTGCACTTGAAAATCACTGGCCGCGACCAGTGTCATTGATTCTTCAGTTAATTCAATTTCAGCATCTGAGCCCTTGAAGTCGAATCGATTGCCAATCTCACGATTTGCCTGATCAACAGCATTGCGTAGCTCGTGCTCGTCAATTTCAGAAACAACATCAAATGAAGCCATTATTCGCCCCCGCTTAGTTCATGTAAAAACATATAATACAACAAGTCACTCAACAGTATACTTTACCTATTGCGGCGACAAACCAGCGCAAATAACGTACTTCTAAGGCCAGTCAATGACAAAAAATACCGGCGACAACAATACCAACGGCGATCTGCGCGATGAACGCAAAGACTACACTCAAGGCGAGCTCACTCGCGAATCGCTGGAGAAAAATCCAATCACGCTTTTTGGTCAATGGATGGCCACAGCAAGAGAGGCAAAAATTATAGATGCAACCGCAATGACACTTGCCACCGTCGGCGCTAGCGGCGCACCTTCAGCCAGAGTGGTACTGCTTAAGCAATTCACAGAAGAAGGGTTTTACTGGTACACCAATTATGAGAGCCGCAAGGGAACTGAACTTGCTGGCAATCCCAATGCTGCACTCGTGTTTTACTGGCGAGAGCTCGAACGTCAAGTGCGCATCGAAGGCACCGTGAGCAAAGCAGCCAGCGAAGAGTCAGATGAATATTTCAACAAACGGCCGCTTGAAAGTAGGCTTAGTGCTGCAGTTTCACCGCAATCGCAGATCATTGAAAACCAAAGCTGGCTGACAGCACGAACCGATGCCCTACGAGCAGAATTAAAAGACAAAGAACCCACTCGACCAGACAGCTGGGGTGGCTACAAGCTAGCCCCATCGATATTTGAATTTTGGCAAGGGCGACCCAGCAGGCAGCATGATCGGTTCAGATTCACACGCAATGACAGCAACGACTGGTCAATCGAGCGCCTAGCCCCTTAAGAAGGTATCGCTTGGTAACAAGCTAAATAACAACGATGGTGGAAATCAACCATCGTTGAGTTATTTAGAGTCAGTTATTCGATGGGTGTTTCGCCAAGCATACCCAATAACAATGCATTGAGATCTTGGTTCTGATGATTATAACGGTATTCACTTTCTTTTAAGTGAAAGTAAAATTTTTCACGCCGCAGACCTTTAAATTTAGTAAGCCTCATACGCAAAAAGTGGCCGAAGTCTTCAATGCGCTCTATGTCACCTGCATTGTGTGCACTTTGAAAAGTGGAGTTTTTAATTTTTAAACGCATATCGCGTCGAACATCAACACCGACCGGGTATTCACGCCAATGGCCTTCTTCACAGACAACTGGCTCACTGGGCAGCGCCCCATTTAGCAAAGCGCAATAGACTTGATCTTCCATCAAGTAGAGGTATACACCAATAACACCGTCACTGGTGCTGTCTATATAGGTAGGGCCAACAGTTTCTGTGAACTCAGAGTTACGACTGGCATTTAGACCCGGAGTTCCCGATGCATTTGATTCACACCAATGTGCGATACGGTCTCTTAGTTTCAGGTAGATCGAGTTGACTGATCTAACGTTAACACCCGTTTGTTTGGCGCACTGAACTGCAGTAAGGTCTTGACAGAACAATTCCAGGATTTGCCTGAATCGATCTTCATCTAATTTGGAATGTTTATAATATCGATTCTTTACAGCGTACATGCCATTTCCCTTCCCCTATAATTCGGCAATGTAGTAACACCCCATGGGCCTCAATCTTCAAAGTGTATGTGAGACGCCGTTTTACCCGTGTGATTAGATTCACATTCACGACATGCTTTGAAAGGTCGAAAACATTTGATTCAACGGAGTTACATCGCGGTATAATCCTTTACACAAAATCGCTAAAATGGACTCATCATGTCGCAGGCACTGTTCAAAGATGAAACACCTCCTCTTGCCGATGACACACGCCGCGCGCTCATCAGTCAGTTTCTCGCTTTCATGGATGATGAATCGGTACTACGGGACGACGAAGATCTCTACCCCTATGAATCAGACGGGTTAGCCGTGTATCGCCAGAAACCGCCTCTGGTGGTGCTGCCAGAAACAGTCGAGCAGGTTCAGAAAATTCTAAAAATCTGCAGCGAGCTCAAAGTACCGGTGGTCGCTCGTGGCGCTGGCACCGGATTATCAGGTGGCGCGTTGCCGCTTAAAAACGGCATCTTATTGGGCATGGCAAAATTTAATAAGATTGTCAGTATCAATGAGCACACGCGCACCGCAGTAGTACAGCCTGGGGTACGCAACCTTGCGATCTCAGAAGCCGCCTCTGACTACAACCTTTACTACGCGCCAGACCCCTCTTCACAAATTGTCTGCACCATCGGTGGTAATGTCGCTGAAAACTCCGGGGGTGTGCATTGCTTAAAATATGGCATGACCGTCCACAACGTTTTGCAAGTTACCGCAGTCACAATGGACGGCGAACTCATTACCGTTGGAAGCACCGCTGCCGATACCGCAGGTTTCGATCTACTCGGGCTAATACATGGATCAGAAGGCATGCTTGCGGTAACCGTTGAAATAGTCGTTAAGCTTTTGCCAAAACCTAACACCACCAAACTACTAATGGCAGCATTCGCAAGCGTCGATACCGCAGGTGATACTGTCGCTGAAATAATTGCAAAGGGAATTATTCCAGCAGGCTTGGAAATGATGGATAAACCTGCAATAGTCGCCGCTGAAGCGTTTGCAAAATGCGGTTACCCCACGGATGCTGAAGCTCTGTTTCTGTGCGAACTAGACGGCACAGAAGAAGAAGTCCAAAGCCAGCTGCAACAAGTAGAAGCATTGGTCAGAAAAAACAACGCTACGGTAGTGCACATTGCACGCGATGAACAAGAGCGCATGCAACTATGGAAGGGTAGAAAATCCGCCTTCCCCGCTGTTGGAAGATTATCACCAGATTATTATTGTATTGATGGCACTATTCCACGGCGGCACTTATCGAGAGTATTGCAACAAATGAATACCTGGTCTGAAGAATACAGCCTTCGCATCGCTAATGTTTTTCACGCAGGTGACGGCAACTTACACCCACTTATTTTATTTGATGCAAACATTGAAGGTGAATTGGAACGCACCGAAGAACTAGGCGCTAAAATTCTAGAGCTCTGTGTTGAAGTAGGTGGCACTATCACCGGTGAACACGGGGTAGGTATGGAAAAGATCAATCAAATGTGCGTACAGTTTTCAAGCAACGAGATCACACAGTTTCATGCTATTAAAAACGCCTTTGATCCAGAAGCCCTGTTAAACCCTGGAAAAGCAATCCCTACCCTTAATCGTTGCGCAGAATACGGTGCGCTGCATGTTCACCATGGTGAAGTACCACACCCAGACATAGAGCGTTTTTAAGTGACAGATAAAGACATAAGCGCTGAACTAAAGCTTCAAGTTGAAACTGCCATTGCCGATAAAACACCGTTAACTATTCAAGGCGGTGGCAGTAAATCATTTTTAGGGCTGCGTAAGACCAACGCTACACCTATTGATTTAAGCCCCCACAGGGGCGTGATAAGCTATGAACCAACAGAACTTGTAATCACCGCACGCGCCGGCACACCACTAGAAGAGATAAAAGCTACCTTAAAAAACCAAGGACAAGCCCTGGCTTTTGAACCACCCGGCTTTACACCCAATGCCACTATTGGCGGCACGATAGCCTGCGCTATGTCAGGCCCTGCGAAACCTTATCTGGGTGGCACCCGTGACTACATACTTGGATGTCGCGTGTTAACCGGCCACGCACAGAACTTAAAATTCGGTGGCGAAGTTATGAAGAACGTTGCAGGCTACGATGTCAGCCGCTTAATGACGGGTGCTATGGGCACACTGGGTGTACTGATGGATGTATCAGTAAAAGTCTTACCGGAGGCGGCGGGTGAAGTAACCCTTGGCAAAGTTATGGACATAGAGACTGCAATAGAGAAAATGCAGTCACTAGCAGGCCTGGGCTTACCAGTCACAGCCGCAGCTTATTTAAACGGCACCCTTTTCACAAGATTATCCGGCACTGAAACCATCACTAATGCAGCGGCACAAAAACTAACTGCAATAGGTGAAAAAACCAACGACTCATCGCTTTGGCAACAACTACGCGAACAAACCCTGCCATTCTTTACATTCAATGAATCACAATCACTGTGGCGCTTAAGCGTACCGGCACTAACCAAACCGCTAGATATTGAAGGCCAGTGGTTATACGACTGGGCAGGCATGCAACGCTGGTTAATTACCGATGCGCCTGCCACTACAATTAGAGCTGCTGTCGAAGCTATCGGTGGGCACGCAACGCTGTTCCGGGGTACCGAACCACTACAACGTGAAGTCGGTGTGTTTCATCCATTGCCCACACCGTTACTTGCTCTGCACAAAAAACTCAAACAAGAGTTTGACCCGCAAGGTATTTTCAACCCACAACGATTATTTCCAGAGTTCTAAACATGCAAACCTCACTGCTGGAAAAATATCAAAAATCAGATTTAGGTAAAGAAGCCGACAATATCTTACGCAAGTGCGTGCACTGTGGCTTTTGCCTTGCCACCTGCCCGACGTACGATCTACTGGGCAATGAACTAGACAGCCCGCGCGGTAGAATTTATTTAATTAAACAGGTGCTTGAAGGCGAAACACCAACACAAAAAACACAAACACACCTTGATAGATGCTTAACGTGCAGAAACTGCGAAACCACTTGCCCTAGTGGTGTTGAATACGGCCACCTCGTAGACGCAGGTAGGCACATAGTGGAAGAACAAGTACCTCGCAGCTTTGCTCAACGCATGTTAAGAAAAACCATGCGCACTATTTTACCTCACCGCAGTCGCATAACACCGCTGGTAAAGCTCGGCCAAAGCGTCGCACCCATATTACCCGCATCATTACGAACACACTTGCCGCCTAAGCAAAAAGCAGGTGCGTGGCCAGCACCCCAACATACACGCACGATGTTAGTGCTTGATGGATGTGTGCAACCTTCGATGGCGCCAGATATTAATGCCGCTACGGCAAGAGTCCTGGATCGACTAAATATAAATCTAGTAGCCATTAAGGAAGCTGGCTGCTGTGGTGCCGTAAGCTATCACTTGAACGCACAAGATGAAGGGTTAGACTTTGCACGTGCCAATATAGATGCATGGTGGCCACATATAGAAGCGGGTGCTGAAGCCATTGTGATGACTGCCAGCGGCTGCGGAGTATTTGTGAGCGAATACGGTGAGCTTTTAAAGCACGATCAAAATTACGCCGCTAAAGCCCTGAAAGTAAGTGAGCTTTGCCAAGATATAAGTGAAGTAATTGCGGCTGAAGAATTTGAAAATATAAAAGTAGCTGAGCAGGCCCCCATCGCTTTCCATCCGCCTTGCACGCTACAGCATGGTCAGAAAAAAATGGGCACAACCGAAACACTGTTGCAGTCCTTAGGCTTCACTCTACTGCCAGTAAAAGATGCACACTTCTGCTGCGGGTCTGCGGGCACCTATTCAATCCTACAAAAAGAGCTTTCACAAAAACTCCTAACCAGAAAAATAAATTCTTTGAAAAAGCACGAGCCGAGTAAAATAGCGACCGCTAATATCGGTTGCTTATTACATCTGCAATCTGCAGCAGGGGAAACACCAGTGCAACATTGGATTGAGTTACTTGATAATGCACTGGAATCTCGCGACTAGTAATCGCTACGTATCATTATCAATGGGCAGCATCACCAAAAAAGGGATTTGTAATTTTCTTTCTTGTGTGTAAAGAAAAATTAAGCTTCACAGTTTTATAGTCCCTCGCTCACGCTGGCGGGCTTCCTTACGAGCGAGCGAGACTTAATCGTGAGTGGAACAATACGCCTACAATCAATTCGCAAAAAAAACCCCGAGCATAAAAACGCTCAGGGCAACAAATCACAATAAAAACAAATTAAATACCGTAAACAAAGCTCATACGAGTAACGGTATCGGTCTTTGAATCACCTTCGCCGACAATATCAGAGTTAGATCGGTTCAACAATCCAAGTGACAATGAAATTCGATCAGATAACTTAATGCCAAGTGCGTTATCCCAAACGGTTAAAGTGTTGCTGTCAGCGGCTTCAAAGCTGAAGTTAGAATTAAACGTAAGAATCTCGTTTATTTTATTACTGTAGTTCAAACCACCGTACAGCAATGCACCACTGTCTTCGCCTGCAAGACCACTCTCTGCAACAACTACCGGCAAACCGGTTATCGGATCAAGGTTGGTTGGATCTGGCTCAACTTCCATACCTAAGTATTCTGTGCTGTGAGCGCCAATACCAATTTCACCATCTAGTGTTTGCTTACCATCATCCAGAAACTTACGCCCTACACCGACAACACCGGAAAAGCGGCCATCGATATTTCCGAACTCATCTGAATCATAGCGAAGACGACCAAAGCCATACATGAGATCGTTGATCTGACGATCAAGTTTGTAGCCAAGTTCAAAACGATCAGCAGATTTTTCATCTTCGCTTTTTGCTTTGTAAGTGCTGCCAAAAGCAGTATGACGCCAAACATCGATTTGCTTCGAAACATTCGCAGAACCACTGACATTGCTGGTATCACTGTTGCCCGCTGTAATTACAGCACCCATACCAGCGCTGCCGGACCAACCATCAAGTAAGCTGTCCTGTGCCATTGCTGGTGCTGCAACAATCGCTGCAGCCAGGATAGATGTTGTGAAAAACGTATTTTTTAATTTCATGTCACAGCCTTTATTTATTAGTTGTAATTTTGATGTAACTTATTTCTTGGGAATGGAAAAATTAGAGATACTACGAAATTCAATATATGATCACCACACATATTCACTACACGATGCGTAGATACTCACGTAGTACTTATACATTGATATGATTTTTGCTTAGGTTCAATATCGAGTTACAGAAGTTTACAAAAAATACTTTATGTAATGTTGTCGATGCTAAAACTTATTATTTATTGCTAGATAAACTGCCGATATATTTATTATTATTCCAATGCAGTATTTACGCGGTATTGTATCGATAGTCTCTGGGTAGACCTTCGCACGAATTCGATTCAACAACAGTTACCCACTGGATAATACACACGGCAATTGCTATCCAAGCCAAACGGTAAAGTAAAAATAGGCAAATAAATACAAATATAAAAACGTGTAATAACGCTCACCAGTAAGCATAGGTTAAGGATAATTATGAAACGCAGGCACTTCACTAAAATCTGCACATCGCTAATTGTTTCAGCAAGCACCAGCAATAGGCTCCTTGCAGATGAAACCAAAACGAACTACCGACGTAGCTTGCTATATGCAAAGAACTCAACGGCACTGGATATCAACGATCTCGCCATTGGTGAGGCGTATTTATTTTTCTACCCTTACGTTACTACACCATGTTTACTTATCAACCTTGGCAGCCAGGTAAACCCTGGCACTGAAAACGCTAACAATGTTCAAGCTAGCAATTCATGGCGTGGTGGAGTTGGTATGAATAATTCAATTGTCGCCTACTCAGCTATTTGCAGTCATAAAATGACCCACCCCGCGAAAGAAATTTCATTTATAAATTACCGACACGAGCCAGTCAGTTTTTATAGTCACGATGAAGGCAAAACAATAGACAAATCAGGGTTGATATCGTGTTGCTCTGAACGCAGCGTATACGATCCGGCGCAGGGTGCACGTGTGCTAGGTGGCCCTGCACCACAACCGCTGGCAGCGATTGAGCTTGAATACAATGAATCAACCAATCAGCTATACGCAACGGGCAGCTACGGTGCTGACATGTATGATCGTTTTTTTGAGAAGTTTGGTTTCAGAGCTTCCATGGAACATAAAATAGAAGATCCGAAAACACTATCAACGGAACAGGTAGTAGTACAAAAACTATCGGACTACAGTAAGCAGACCATTAAGTGCTAAATCACAAAAACTTACTCCGCTTTAGCAATTAACGCCGCTATATCAAGGTAGCCATTGGTTATGGCTACCTCCTTTGCGCTGGCATTGTTTTTATCTCGTAGGTTAAAATCTACACCCAACGAAAGCAAACGCGCAACTGTTTTGCTATCTCCATATTGCGCCGCTACATGAAGCGCTGAGGATCCATTTTCATTGGTAAAGTCAATCACGATATCTGGTTGCAATAACAGGTATTCAACGACAACAGCGTGCTTATTATCAATTGCCCTCATCAAGGGGCTCCACTGATACACATCGGCCAAATTGGCATTGGCACCTGCCGCCACCAGTTGCGCTAATGCTGTATCAAAGCCTTTAGCAGCAGCAATCATCACTGCCGTCCACCCATTGGTGCTTTGAGCGTCTAAATGCTTTGTTTTTGGCAACAAGTAACGGATCATTTCTGACTGATTACCCAGCACTGCATACATGAGCGCCGTGCCGCCCGTCAGGCTTTTGTCTTCAACGCTTAGCCCTCGACTAACCAACGCTTCAAGCATAGGTTGATCACCCATTTTGGCCGCAGCCATCAATGCTGTTTTGCCTTTATCGTTTGTACCTTTGACATCAACTTCCGATAACAACTGCCACAATACCCGGCCATTGTCCTGATCTATAGCACGCTTCCATTTGAGAGCGGGGCTAATGCTACCTTCATCTTCAGCACTACTGTTCAGTTGCTCTATTTGTCTAATGACAGATTCTTCACGGACTGCCTCATCTGCGATAGCAAGCACAGGTACAACAGCGAGAATAAAATACAGGCGTATGAATTTTTGCGTCAACCGCAAAAGAGCAGAACACGTACCTTGTGCATTCAACAAGCGCCGCAAGCTCTTAACCTCGCAACGCGTAGTGCGATACCACTTCAGCAAAGGCTGTTTGTGCACTGTACTTACCTGCCAGTCGTATTACCGCATCGCGCTTAAAAGATTCATCTCGCAATGCTAAAAATTCTTTTCGCCAATCATCGTTTAGTGGCTGACGCTGCTTATGAATGATTTGAAAATCTTGATCAGATAAAAACCAGGTGAGCGTTTCCTGAGAACCAAGTAGAGTTAGAATTTCATAATGAGTCTCAGCACCACCTGGCGTAATTAGCACCTCACCTACCAGAGGATTGTCAGGCTTGGTAAACATTTGCACTCGCAGCAATACGACTGTGCCATTTTCATGTTCGATTAAATCGGTTTCGATGCCTACAGTAAGCGCTGAATCCCGGGCTTTAAGCAGCTCGATATCGTCTTGTGATTCATGCCCACCTAATCTGAAAAACAGAGCAGCTTGCCAGTTATCATCGTCAATCTTAACCGGCAGACATGTCACAGTGGAGCCCCCGGCCTTCATCATTTCGATAACCGAAGGTGGGAAAGTTTCTGGTGTAGGGTTTTGCGACATCAATCTGATCGTAAAGGTTAAACGTTATCAATACTCTAACAGCTATAAAAAAGGCGGGCTACTTGCCCGCCTTCAGAATGACTTGAAAGATCTTACTTTCCAATAAGCCCTTGACCTAAGAAGGGCGGTGGCGAGGCGGGGACAAGTTGGGTGGAATACGTCCACCATCTCGAGGGCCCGAGCCTCTGTAATCTTCCCTGTATTCGTCTCTAAACCCTGCTTCCCTGTACCCGCGCGGTCCACGAGGAACACGCCCTTCGCGACGCAGCTTATCAAACCAAATACTATGATGCTGCTCTGCCCACTCAGCTGATACATAGCCTGTGGTCATTCCGCGCAACGCACCTTCGGTGCCTGCTGTGCCAATGTAAATATGACCAATGGCAACCGCCATCCAAGTAATACCTGCAATAACGTGCCAGACGTTGGCATCTTGCATAATGCCGCGCGTTAGTGTGACTGGCAACAACGCCATCAATGAAGGAAAGCTTGGAGCGACCATTGCCAAACCTGTAATAACAACAGCAAGCCCAAAGGTGCAAATAATCCAGAACCACACTTTCTCGCCAAAGTTCATGCGACCAGCTGCAGGGTGCTTGTTGCCTATCATTCCACCACCTGCTTTGATCCAATTCCAATCACCTTTAGCTGGAAAGTTGTGGCCGATCCACATGACGATCATTAGAACAATACCCACGCTTAACACAGGTCCAACCACGTTATGCAACTGAATAGACAACTGCGCCCAAGCTGCATAAGCCGCCTTGCCACCTTCCATACCGCCGAACAATGGCAGCAGCAATGTGCGACCAAGCAACATGCTCATACCGGTGATTGCCAGAATGATAAACGAGATTGCTGTGGTCCAATGCACCAACCTTTCAAACCATGACCAACGAGCCACCAAGACACCAGAAGGACGGTGTACCAATCGGTTCTTGCCATGTATTAGGTGATACAAAAGCACCAGCAGAAACATACCGCCAATAGCCCATGGTGCGTACTTTACAATCGGGCCACGGCGAAAGTTAGCCCAATCAACACCGGCACTCTGATTAAGCACACCAGTCTCTGGACCTTTGATCGAGCTATACCCTTCATTGCCACCTTTAACGGCGCGCCAAAAATCTGCACGAGAGGTTGATGCAGGCTGTTGCTCTTGTGCAACCGCACTGTTAATACCCGTTAATAAAAAGCCTGAAAATGGTGCCAATAATGCAGACGCCATAATAAATGCGAAAGTCCATATCGCAATACGCTTACGCCTTTTGATTCGAGCCGGGTGGCTTTTAGGTAAGTCTTTTATCTTCATGATTCCCCCGAATATTATTTGCTACAACTGTACTGGTAACTAGTTTCTAACTATTGACGACCTTGCACCAGAGCGAACCGATCGGCAAGCCCACCTGCCCTGTCAGCTGCAGGCGATGCAAGCAATTGATCAGCTGCGCCCTTGTACTCATAAGCGGCTGGGTCAAGATTTACGTCACTACCTGGCTTTGAACTGCAGGCACTTAGTGCAGCACCTATGATCAAAAGTACAGAAAATTGAATTTTGGTATTCATAACTTTATCCATCTACTTATACGCACTTAGGCTTTATAAAAAAATACTTTCTATAAAACAACTGAGCTCAAACAAACACGGCGGCCATTTGACCGCCGTTATATTATGTAAAGCTCACTGTACAGACTACGTCTACTTGTACGCTGTATCCCAACCCCAATTTGAAGGTCGCCCGCCACGCTTAGTAATACGCTCGCGATAGATGTCAGAGACCATGTCACCATCACCAGCGATAAGCGCTTTGGTAGAACACATTTCTGCACACAATGGCAACTTACCTTCCGCGATACGGTTACGGCCATATTTTTCGTATTCTGCTTCTGATAGGTCATCAGCAGGGCCGCCAGCACAGAATGTACACTTATCCATTTTGCCGCGAGCACCAAAAGCTGATTGCTTCGGATACTGAGGCGCACCAAACGGACACGCATAGAAGCAATAACCACAGCCTATACAGAGATCTTTATCGTGCAATACGATGCCGTCATCCGTGGTGTAGAAACAATCAACCGGGCAGACTGCCTGACAAGGTGCATCAGTACAGTGCATGCAAGCGACTGAAATAGATTTTTCATTACCTACTTCACCATCGCCCATGGTAACCACACGTCGGCGATTCACACCCCATGGAACTTCGTGCTCGTTCTTACAAGCCGTTACACAACCGTTGCACTCAATACAGCGCTCGGCATCACATAGAAATTTCATTCTAGCCATGACTATTCTCCTTAGGCCGCGTAAATTTTGCAGAGCGTAACTTTCGACTCTTGCATTTGAGTGACTGAATCGTAGCCGTAGGTGAAAGCGTTATTCGCCGGCTCACCACGAACATACGGTGCTGTACCTTCCGGGTATTTATCGAGTAGATCCTCACCTTCAGAATGCCCCGCAAAGTGGAACGGTGTAAACACGACACCACGACCAACACGTGGTGTGATCATAGCTTTTACTTTGATCTTGCCACCTTCAGGGCTCTCTACCCAGACCATTTGTTCGTCTTCAACACCCACATTGTTTGCATCTGCCGGGTTGATCTCAACGAACATGTCTTGCTGAAGTTCCGCAAGCCATGGGTTAGAACGCGATTCATCACCACCACCCTCATATTCAACCAGACGCCCGCTGGTGTGGATCAATGGAAAATCTTCTGAATGATCTTCAGCCTGAATAGATCCATATCGGGTAGGAAGTCTGTAGTGAGACTTGCGATCTTCATACGTTGGGTAATCGGCTACGAGGTCTCGACGATTAGTATAAAGAGGCTCGCGATGCACTGGCACCGGATCAGGGAACGTCCAAACCACAGCACGTGCTTTAGCGTTTCCAAACGGTGCACAGCCATGCTTTATCGCAACACGCTGAATACCACCAGATTTATCGGTCTTCCAGTTTTTGCCTTCGGCAGCTGCTTTTTCATCGTCGGTTAGATCATCCCACCAGCCAAGTGATTTTAATGACTCGTGCGTAAATTCAGGATAACCATCTTCGATTTCAGCACCCACTGAATAAGAACCTTCAGCAAGTAAATTTTCACCGTTGCGCTCTACACCGAATCTGGCACGGAAGTTCAAACCACCCTTAGCAACCGACTTACTGGTGTCATAGAGTAGCGGCGTACCAGGGTGCTTCATATCTGCAGTACCCCAACAAGGCCACGGCAATCCGTAGTACTCACCATCAAGCGGGCCGCCTTCTGCCATTAACGTAGTAGTGTTAAAGGTGTTGCGGTGCTCCTTGTGAGCCTTAAGTCTTTCAGGGCTTTGGCCGGTGTAGCCGATTGTCCACATACCACCATTAAACTCACGAGTGATATCTTCAATTAATGGTTCTTCACCATTAACTGTGATTTTCTTGGTGAACTCATCTGCGAAGCCAAGCTTTTTCGCAAGCTTGTACATAATCACGTGATCAGGTTTTGACTCAAACAATGGCTCAATAACTTTTTCACGCCATTGAAGCGATCGATTAGATGCCGTTACAGAACCGTACGTTTCAAACTGCGTGGTCGCAGGAAGAATGTAGACACCATCTTTACGATTAGACAGTACCGCAGAGTGAGTCGGGTATGGATCAATGATCACCATTAGATCAAGCTTTTCCATAGCCTCTTTCATTTCAGGCCCACGGGTTTGACTGTTCGGTGCATGACCCCACAACACCATCGCACGGATGTTATCTTTTTGTGCAATGTTGCCGCGATCTTCAAGCACGCCATCTATCCAACGAGAAACCGGCATGCCTTTGGTATTCATGGCAGTAACAGGCTTGCCGCCCGCCTCTTCATAACTACCTGCATCAAAGCGTGTTTTCATCCACTCATAGTCGACGTCCCACACTGATGACCAGTGCTTCCAAGCACCTGCTGACAGGCCATAGTATCCAGGTAGTGAGTGAGACAGAATACAGAAGTCTGTTGCGCCCTGAACGTTATCGTGACCGCGGAAAATATTTGCTCCGCCACCCGACACACCCATGTTACCTAAAGCTAATTGCAACACGCAGTAAGCACGTGTGTTGTTGTTACCAATCGTGTGCTGCGTACCACCCATGCACCAAACGATCGTGCCGGGCTTACTTTCAGCCATGGTTTGTGCGGCAAGCTTCACTTCTGCTTCCGGTGCACCGGAGACTCGTTCAACTTCAGCAGGGTTCCACTTCGCTACTTCTGTGCGAATTTCATCCATGCCGTACACACGCTGCTGAATGAATTCTTTATCTTCCCAGCCGTTTTCAAAGATATGCCACAACATACCCCATATTAGTGGGACGTCTGAGCCAGGTCTTAAGCGTAAGAACTGATCAGCATGCGCCGCTGTTCGCGTATAACGCGGATCACATACGATTAGCTTTGAACCATTCTCTTTAGCACGCAAAATATGCTGCATAGCAACAGGGTGCGCTTCAGCCGCGTTTGAGCCAATGAAGAACATACACTTAGAATTGTGCATGTCATTGTAAGAGTTAGTCATCGCACCGTAGCCCCAGGTGTTAGCAACACCTGCAACTGTGGTTGAGTGACAAATTCGAGCCTGATGATCTACGTTATTCGTACCCCACATGGCAGCGAACTTTCTGAACATATAAGACTGCTCATTGTTGAACTTGGCAGAACCGAGCCAGTAAACAGAATCGGGACCGGACTCTTCACGAATCTCAAGCATTTGATCACCGATATCGTTGATCGCTTCATCCCAACTGACTTTCTTCCACTTACCACCCTCTAGCTTCATCGGGTACTTAACGCGCTTTTCGCCGTGGCCATGCTCGCGAACTGAAGCACCTTTGGCACAGTGCGCCCCAAGATTAATGGGTGAGTCATAATCAGGCTCTTGCCCTGTCCAAACTCCGTTTTGAACTTCAGCGACTACACCACAACCGACCGAGCAATGAGTACATACCGAAAGCTTAATCTCAGTATCGATATCTGCTTTTGGTGACGTTTCGGCTGCGCGAACTTTGCTTACCATGGCAGGTGCTGCGATGGTTGCAAGTGCTGCACCCCCGGCCGTAACTCCCGAGTGGCGCAAAAATGTTCGACGGTTTACCGCTTGACCGAAGAGCCCTATTCCTTGATTGGGTACTGCTTGATTAGCTGACCCGATTTTCTTTCTGAGTTTCATTTTTTTCCCCGTTATCTTGTCAGTTAGAACCGAGCTCGATCATAGTAGGTGCGAATGTAATCGTTTTCTTCGTAGCCCTTATCTTTGATTGCTGGTTCTTTTACCGCTTCGATTTTTACATCTGCTACCGCCGCGTTGGGAGCAATCACTGCAGTGCCACCGGCAACAGCCGCCCCTTTCAGAAAATTACGTCTATCTGTTTTTATAAATTTATTGCTCATAAAACCCTCCATAACTAGTCGGTTAAAACCGATATTTGTTTTACTTGGACGTTATAGCGCCATACTTAAATACTGCTTCTCTACACCGATAAAGCTTTCGCCTAAAAGCCCAACGGCACGATAGAACTCTGCACTGGTTGCATTTTGAACAAGCTTAAAAAAGTCTTCTGACCACGGTGCGATGTGATCATTAAAAAATTTGCGCTCGGTATCGAAGTTTATTTCCTCGGCCAGAATAATCGCCGCCATTGCCTGACACAGGGAAGCAATGTGGTCTTCAGACTCAGCTACGTTCTCATTGCGTTCAAAACCCAGCAGGTTCAAATCAGCGCGCAGTTGACCGAGTGGCTTTTCCATTAGGAAGCCTGTCATGTGCCACGAACCATACGGCACGACTTCACCACGGCCTAAGCCGATAAAAAGCTTGTGGTATTCATCGTTGATTTGTTCTGCGGAGTAAAGAGATGCCGATTTACGCAGTAACGTCCATGCGATTTCCATGGGCGTTTCCGGAGATTCTATTTCGGGCAGCGCGCGCAGCACGGCGCAGTGTTCGGCTGTGGCGGGAGCCGCTAACAGCGCACCGAGCGATGTGTACATGTTGGAACGGTCTGTGGCTGCGGCAATTTCGGACTCGCGAGCTTCGACCTCAGCCTCTGCGCTGATTTTTATAACCGGGCTGCCGTTTGCGCGATTTTTCCCTACCGGGCCTGCGCTCGCGGCACCACCGCTTATGTTCTTACTTGCCACTTCCACCTGCATGAATGCAACTCAGAGGTCCTCCGAATGTATATATTGCTCCTGTTGGAAAATATTTTCCAGCATTAATTGGCCAGCTAGAGTATTTGTCATCTATGCACTTCAATGCCGGATTGATCATCGTTAAAAATATCTTTTACCCGGCAGTCTTCACACATTTTTAGCCGCCTTAGCGCCTTGCCATCTTCAAACATCCAATGATCCGCCAGCTTGGTTTGCATACGGCCGATAATTCTCATGGTCGCAAACGGCGTGTTGCAAACGATGCAATTGAAAGGTTCCTCCTCATTGAGAATCTTAGGCTTACGTGCTTCCTCTGAGTCGTATAGGTACCGCTGACTCAAGCTGATTGCGTTCTCCGGGCAGGCTCGTTCACACATTCCACATTGCAAACATTGGCTTTCAATGAATTTTAGTTGCGGTAATGTTTCACCGTCTTGCAGTGCACGCGCCGGGCAAACCGTGACACACGCCAGACACAACGTGCAGGCTTCAGTATCAACGTTGACCTCCCCGAACGCTGATTGACTACTCAACTCAACAAACGCATTCGTCGGAGGGCTGTGAAGTGCCAAATGATCTATCGCACTGCGAATGGTTTGGCGTTTATCGTTAAACGCCTTATAAGTCGCCACGGGAAGGGATATAAATTCACGTTCGGCGATAGTGTTTATCGATTCCGCATCTGGCCCATCAACCAGAAACACACGCTGACCCAAGGCTAAATCTGTAAGGATTGCATTAGCAGAATCACTTTGCGATTCTAGCGCGCGACGCGACCCCGTATCAGCAGCCGGCGCGTCTATCAATACGGCCGACACACCAAAAGCCAGCGACGTAAGCCAAACATCCATGCCGAGGCTTGCGACCTCCTCTACTGCAAGCGGCAATACACATTGATGCAGGCTTGCTTCAAATCCATTTAATTTCTCAGCGCCTGATTCAACATCGTGTAGATAAACCACCGTGGAGAGACCTTGCTCCTGGCGAGGCTTAAGCAGCTCAGTTAACTGAGTTAAAGCATCTGCGGGCGCGGGGTAAGCATACTGCACGGCACCACTTGGACAACTAGTAGCGCAACTACCACAACCCTGACAAAGATAAGGCTCAATCTTTACTCCATCACCATCACTTTTAATAGCACCAGTACCACAGACATCAATGCAGTTTGTACAGGCCGTTATACCGCTTCTTGAGTGCGCACAAATAGCCGCGTTGTATTCAAAATACTTTGGCTTTTCAAAATCACCTTGCAGTTCTGACAACTCTGCAATTGCAATTTCTAACGCTTGTGCATCAGTGCCTGGCGCCATATAACCAAATGGCTTGACTTCCGTTTGCAGCATTGGCTGTTCAGTAAGATCGAGTACTAAATCAAACCCACCCAACAATGAAGTACCAGCAACTTTCGCAAGCGACCCCGGGGACTCGCTATCACCAATTGCACAATCAAAAGCACCAAGATAACCATTCAATAACAGTGCATCTGCTTCAATCACAGTGATGCCGTCTTCTGTTGCTTGTTTATTGATAGCAGCATTACCCGGTGTCGGCACCAGTACCGTTTGCGCTGGCGTATCAAGCTTTTCGGCTGCCGCAAGCGCTGCCTCTAGCGGCCCAATAACAAGACAATGACCACGTGAATGGTAACCAAGTAAAGACGTAGTTTGCAGTGCACTTGACGGTGTGAATTCGATTGTCGAACTATCCATTACCAAACTCCGGCATCAAAACGATAGTCTACCCCAAAGGCTTGCGAGAACTATTGTCAATAGCGCTGTCTTGTGAAAGGTTATCGATCTCGGCGCCTGCATGGGTAATTTCAGCAGTATCTGGAGCTTCAATTGCCTGTTCTTCAGTGCCTTGTTCTTCAGTGCCTAGCTCGTCAACACCTTCATTAGCACCTTCATGTACTGTATCTGCAGACTCTTCGTGCTCTTCTTGCGGTTGCTCTTCAAGCTCTGCTTGTGCTGCGAGTTTTTCCTCCGCTTCTAGTTTCTCTTGAGCTTCAAGTTCAGCAATCCGAGCTTTTTCTTTACGGCGCTGATGAAATTTCATATCAGAGGTGACGGTGTCACCTAGCGGCTCAAAGTAGGTGAAGTCGTCGTCGTAGTCGTCCAGACCGTCCCGCGCTGAAAACTTGCCGCTAAAAAACAGCTTTTTAAGCGCTTGGTTACGTAGCTCTTTGCTCACACCTTCCGAGAAAAACGGACTGAAATCGCTGTCTGCATTTAGCGTTTCAAGATCAGGCATATCCACATCCGTTAGCACCGGTGTTTCGACGTTGCTACTGTCTGCTAATTCGCTTAATTCTTCAGCAACGATTCCATCAGACGAAAGCTGCTGCGCTAAATCGTCTGTTAATAGTTCGTCAAGCTGAGGGTTGTCGGCAGGGTCTGTCGCTTGCCTTTTGCGTTGCGACCAACGATTTAAAAAACCGCCTTGTTCCTCAATGCTTTCTTTATTGTGCTGTGGGTTTTCGGACGAACGTTTCATCGTTTTCCTTGCTGTGCCATTCTTGTCGCTTGCGGCGCTTTTTTCCAACGGGCGCATAGTTTTCTAAAACAAAGCGCTCCAACACATGGTAGATTTTCTCGGGCATTGGGGTACTAAAGATAGTGTCGTCTGCCTCTTGATAAGCCATCGCCTCATCGTAATCTGCTGTGACCAATATCGGCGTGAATACGTCGTTTTCATCGTCTTGGCAGACAACAAAAAGCTCTTGTTGATCGCCGATTAACGTGTGCCAGTAGCTTTCGCCGCCATCGCGAAAAAATTTCAACGCATAACCGGTCCATAAAACATGGCAGCCAGAATCAGACTCATGAATGACTGTTTTATGCCTGTCTAGTGGTGCTGCAGTGTCTAGTTGGCCTCGCAACACTAGCTCACGCAGGGACCAAATTGGCACCTTTAACTGCGCACCCTTGCCCGCCGCAATGATGCGAAAGGTTTGCTCAAGTACCACCCCAACACTGAATGCCGGCGCTTCTCTGCGTTCAATCAGCGGTTTATTCACGGCTTCCTATCATATCTTTTCCCATGACCTCCATCGTGCAGAGGTTTCAGAAAAATAGCAAACTAGCGCGCTCTCACCGGCGCAATTACCGCACAAAAAAGACCAATGCGTCACATCCGCTTTGTCACCCTCGCCCAAGGTATTCAAGCTACGCCCAATTTGAACTCGCTCACGCGAAACTAGCAACATGCCTGTGATAACCTGTCGGAACTATTTAATCCAGACCTGCAGAGTATTCTGCCAACTAGCTAAGGCACGCCAAACGTGGGCAACAGTAAGCAACAGTATCAACCAGACATGAGTCAGTCGGGCCTACGGCCGACTCACCCGGTCACCGTGGTCAATGAATACGGCGAAAAGTCAGAACAACATATTCCTGGTGAGTTTCCGCTTACCATTCGTATCGACGATACCGAGATTGTCACCCTAATGACCTTAGGCTCACAACCAGAGGCACTAACACTCGGTTACGTCAGAAACCAACAGCTCATTGAAACACTGGAAGAAATTGTCTCTATCCATGTCGACTGGGATCGAGAGCTTGTTGATGTTGAAACAAGAGCCGGCAAGGGCATAGACGACTGGCAGGAAAAACTCAGCCGCAAGATTGTCACCAGTGGTTGTGGCCAGGGCACTATATTTAGTTGCACCATTGATAAACTCTACGAAGTACAACTACCCAAGGCGAGCATCAAACAATCAGAACTGTATGAAATGATTCGCGAAGTCGGCAAGCTTAATGACATTTACAGAAGTGCGGGTGCGGTACACGGCTGCGCGCTTTGCCATGGCACAGAATCACTTATTCACGTTGAAGATGTCGGCCGGCACAATGCCGCTGATGCTGTCTCCGGGCACATGTGGTTACAAGGCATAGACGGTGCTGATAAAATCTTTTATACCACTGGCAGATTAACATCAGAAATTGTTATGAAAACTGCTTTTATGGGTATACCTGCTCTTGTCTCACGCTCAGGCGTAACACACATGGGCCTTGAGCTGGCAGAGCATCTTGGCTTAACCATGATCGCCCGCGCCAAAGGCAAGCATTTCCTTGTTTATCATGGCGATCAAAACGTCGAGCTTGATGCCATACCTCCACAGCGCATAACGCCCCCTCCCACAAAAGGCATGTTGGATCTAAAAGCCAACTAACACTTAATACTTTATTACGGCCGCATTAACCAGATTGGCCGAGCTGTAACGGAATAATCATGGCTAATATAGATATCGCTAAACGCGTACACGACCACACATTTAAGATGGACCCTATTGTCCGAAGTATTTTAGATACAGACGTGTACAAGCTTTTAATGTTGCAAACCATCTTACAAGAGTGGCGCGATATACCCGTTACTTTTTCTTTAATTAATAGAAGTAAAACAGTAAAGCTTGCAGACGACATAAACGAAGTAGAACTACGCGATCAACTTGAACACGCCAGAACAGTACGACTAACAAAAAAAGAAAGCATCTGGTTAGCGGGTAATACGTTCTATGGCAAAGAAAGACTATTCACCGCAGAGTTCCTTCAATGGTTAAAAGACTACCAACTACCAGAGTTCGAACTCGCTAAACACGACGGCCAATACATTATAGATATACATGGTTCCTGGGCCGATGTCTCACTGTGGGAGATCCCGCTACTCACAATAATAAGTGAGCTACGATCACGCGCCGCCATGCGCGGCATGGGCCGCTTTGAAGTAGATGTTACCTACGCACGCGCTAAAGCCAAAATGTGGGAAAAAGTACTACGCTTAAAGCAGTTACCCAACCTAAGAATCGCCGACTTCGGCACCCGCCGTAGACACAGCTTTCTATGGCAACGCTGGTGCGTAGACGCATTAAAAGAAGGCCTGGGGCAAAATTTCATAGGCACCAGCAACGTATTACTGGCAATGGATCATGACCTGGAAGCAATAGGAACCAACGCACACGAACTACCCATGGCAGTAGCGGCGTTAGCAGACAACGACACCGCCCTCGCAAACAGCCCTTACAAAGTGTTAGAGAGCTGGCAGAAAACCTACGACAGCAACTTACTTATAGTACTACCCGACACCTACGGCACCACCCGCTTTCTACAAAACGCCCCGAAGTGGGTAGCCGACTGGAAAGGCTTTAGAATAGATTCAAAAGACCCAATAGAAGGTGGCGAAGAAATCATTGCCTGGTGGGAAAAAATGGGAGTAGACCCAAGCAACAAGCTAATCATTTTTTCCGACGGCCTGGACATCGAAACAATCGAATCAACGTATCATCACTTCGAAGGCCGGGTAAGAACAAGTTTCGGTTGGGGTACCAACCTAACCAACGACTTCCGCGACTGCGCACCGTATACAAACGACAGCCTTAAAGCATTTTCAGTAGTCGTAAAAATCACCTCAGCCAACGGCAAACCAACCGTAAAGCTCTCAGATAATTTGGCTAAAGCGACAGGCCCTGAAAGTGAGATTAATAAATATTTAAAAGTGTTCGGGCATGAGCATCTAAGTGAAAAGGAAGTTTTTGTGTAGTTGTGGTTGTTTTAGCTTAGATAGCTATCGGTTCTTTTAAACCTTTTAAACATAGAGGCTGAATAAGCATCAAGGCAGAACGTCCCACGCTAACGCTTGTGGGTTTCCTTAAGAGATGACGAGCAGGTTTAAGCTCGGTGGCGTTGTTCTTTTTCAGTTGAGATAAATATTAAGCTTCACAGTTCTTTAATCCCTCGCTTACGCTTAAGGGCTTCCTAAAAAGATGACGAGCGGCTTTCTTTAGTAATGCTTAATAGACTGTTTAATTACTTTTCGTCTTTATTAAGAAGTAAGGCCGCCGGCAGGCATGCAACGATCGTCAACCGTCTGCAAGACAAGTCAAAACGACACGCCGCCGGCAGGGCAAAAGCGCGACTACCGACTGCAAAGGCAAAGCCCCAGGCCAGGGCCTCAGCGTTTGCGAGCACTAACAAGCGCCCGCTTCCGCTCAATTCGCCGCACCACAGGCGCCAGCAGCATAAGCATCAAAGCCGCTAGCCAATAAAAATAACCAGGCTTCAACATAGCCCGCTCATCTAGTGTAATCAGGACACCGGTATAAACCGCCGCGACAATAAACACTAAGCTAACCCACCAGAACCATTTAAGAGAAGTCACTTTGGTCGGGGAAAAGACCAACATCGCCCAAAATACAAACACAAAGTTTGCGGCCGCGGCCATTAGTGTCACAAAGTAGGTAATAAAGTCAGATAATGAGCCTGCAGAAAAGAGGCCTGCTGTGCCATAACGAATGGCTGAAAAAAACGATTGGATGCCGGACAAAGCATTGCCGTCACCTATGGTCACAGTCGCTGTTACAAGCGATGCACCAAAGAGCAACAGAGATATTGCAAAAACTATTTTTCCAATCATATATCGATCCACCGAAAACTCGGCTTACCGGACTCATCTGCAATTACGGCAGCATTAAAGAAATGTTTAGTGCAATTCACAGTTTCGCTGTTAATTCACTAATACTAATCAAAATGTGGGGTCAAACTTCACAATCACAAGGAAGCTTGCATGTGGCCACCATCCACCACCACAGTGCTACCGGTCATAAATGCGGAAGCCTCTGAGGCAAGTAACAGCAGCGCGCCATCTAAGTCTTTGGGCTCTCCCACCCGTCGCTGCGGAATGGCTTTGATCATGGGCTGAGCCGCCTCTGATTGTAGATAATCACGATTCATGTCGGTCACTATGTAACCCGGTGCCAGCGAGTTCACACGAATATTGTGCCGCGCCCATTCCACTGCTAGTGCCTTGGTCATTTGCTCCAGGCCTGCCTTAGAGACTGCATAAGGCAATACACCGCTGATGACGCGATGAGCCAAAACAGAAGTAATATTGACTATAACGCCGGCTGATTTATTGTTGATCTTTTGTCGTGCAAACTCTCTGGCCATCAACCACGCGCCGTTTAAATTAGTATCAATCACACGATTCCAAAGTGCTTCATCGGTATCGATCGCACTTGCGGGTTCCGCAATCCCTGCATTGTTAATTAAGACATCAATTCCATTTGTTTCATTGCAGGTATCAGCCATAACCGATGCGACTGAATCTTGTGAGCTGACATCAAGCGCTACGCGTTCAACACGCACTCGTTCTCCCAGCTGCTGTTGCAGCACCAGTAATCGTGGGTTATCGGCGTTGCGTGCCGCGAGTATCAGATTCGCGCCAGCGCCAGCCATTAGCTCGGCAAATCTACCGCCCAAACCGCCGGAAGAACCGGTTATTAAAACTGTCTTACCGGTCATATCAAAAGGGGTATTTTTAAACACAGCACACCACCCGACTCAATCGTAGTTTCACAAAAGGCTCCCACGCTCTTAAACCGCTACGCTAACTGCTGCGAAGCTATGAGACAAGGATTGCGAATTACAATGCAGGTGGTATTAAAATGCGGCCTTGCTTGGCAAGCTTAAAGACCATCACGAATCACTGGTCGGGATAACGAGCTTTGAAGCGTCGCTTTTCGCGCTCAACATACTGATAGAACGGATCACTTTCCAGGCGCGTTATGTATTCTACCCAAGCGGCGCGGGTACGATGCCAGCTTTTATCACTATCAACGGCAGGGATTGCTGCTGCTAACTGCGCTGGTTGCAGACCCTCAGCTTGCGCCGGCAATTTCTGTGCGACTTTATTTGAAATAGCAAAATCAGTAGTGACCGTGGACATTGCGGCAGTATCAACCGCCGTATTCCAACGCTTGGTGAAATTATGCGCCAACAAAATACCGACACAACAGACACCAGCAACGCCTAAGCACACATTTCTAAAAGAAGGTTTATAACTTTCTGTTTCACCACCAAGGGCACGTGCAGCTGACTGACTGATAGTTTCGTCAATATCAGTCGGAACTTTTGGGCAAGCTTTTTCAAAGTGACCGAAAAGATCATCGTCATTTGATCGACCAATGCTAATGACTTCACCCATTAGCTAACTCACTATCGCCACTTTTAGACAGTTCATCTCTCACTATTTTCACAGCTTCGCGAAAACATATTTCAACAGTTTGTAACCCGACATCAAGAAAATCAGAGATATCTTGCAAACTCATAGAGAAACAAAACCGCAACAAGACAACCTCTTTGTGTTCAGGGCTCATGTTTTCAATGCACTTAACTAAGATCGTATCAGCACTCGCCTCGGCTTTATCCGCAACCTCATCTTGCTCTACTAGTAATTCTTCCACATTCGGCTTAGGAGACTGAGGTTCAGCAGTCATTGGCTCAGCGCTAGACAGCTCAGTTTTTTGGCCTTCAGTTTTTCTGTAAGATTCAAGACTAACGACACTGGATTTCTGTTGTGTGGATTTCTTTTGTGTGGCTTCACCTTTTCGCTCTAATGGATGCAGACGTAAGTGATCGTGCAGGCGAGCCCATGCAGAATGATATAGCCAGTCAGTAAAATTGATTTCATTCGTGTAGCGCGCACGACCACGAACGACTGTCATCCAAACATCTTGAAACAACTCTGACGCCAGCGATACATCGCCATGAGTGCCAAAGTAGAAAAAACGGTACACAGCTTCGCTGTGGCGTTGGTATAACAGATCAAACCCATCGCCATCACCTGCAGCGAAGGACAGCATCAATGCACAATCTGATTCTTTTAGATTTTTAGCGTTGCCGATCACTACGTAAAGTGCCCCTTTTACACGGCTTATGGTGCCGTTTGCTATACGGTGCAAACAGCCGGCCACATCTGTTAACAAACTTGGCAAAAACGAATATGCTCACAAATTTAAACCCTAAGCCGGATAAAAACCCCGAATTAAGTGATTGATTTTTCGATCGAGCAAAGCGCTACCAAATTGACATTCGCCACCGTCAAAAAATCCCTTACAGTGAGATTCCAGCGACAAACTATAGGTAGAAATCAAGTGGAACAACTCACCAAGGCGACCATGGCAGTAGCACTAATCGCCCTACTCACTGGGTGCCAGAGCCTGCCGTCAGACAAAAAAGTATTTACCGCCCCGAGTTACTACGGCAAGGAAATACCTTCAGGCTTTTTTACTAACCACCATAAATTAGATGAAAGCGCAGGACATGCGTTACGTGGCTATAGAATTGGGCCACGGCATTGGTACTTTTAAGCTTGCATTAAGGTTGAACACCTTAACGAATGCATTCTAATGAGCTTTACAAAAACAAAGTTCAGAATGCGTTAAGTGGGTAATAGCTATTCTATTTAACAGCAATACCACCCCCTGTTCGGCGAGAGCAGTCAACCCTTGACTGTCTCGCCGTTTTT
>CALGKA010000017.1 GCA_937927895.1 uncultured Granulosicoccaceae bacterium
TCGGAGCGTTGGTTTTGACCAGCTCTGCCCTAGTTCCGCAAAGTCACCTGTGCCACCGCCGCTTATAGTCCAAAGAACCGTTGGATTGTTCTTGTCAGAAACATTAAGTGCATAGTAGTTGTTACCACCGCGACGCATACCCGCATAGAGATAGGCGGTGTCGTCGCCATTGATATAACCATTACTGTCTTTGTCATCAACCCAGCTGGTTATGTCACCATCCATACCGTAGATTTTCGTTAGTCTGCGTTGGTTTGCAAAAAAAGAGGCTAGGTTGGGTAGCAGATCATTGGGAACGTATGAGAATATTTCCGTACCCTCTCGTGTATCGATTGCGTGTAAATAGCCTTGATTGGTGCCAAAAAAAGCCACCGATTCAGGATCAGCAGGATCTGTTGATCCCTCGGTAGGAGTCCCCGGTCCGTACGTCAATATCACTGGCTGGGAATGTAGCGGGTCGCCTATCTGTTTTCTGGTTGTGGTAGCTGGGTCTTCGTCGTAGTCCAGTACATCAACACCCCGCGACCACTTGAGTAAGTCGTCTCGTAGTGCTTCATCGACACCCAGGATACCAGAGGTGATAGCGGTAGTGTCTTCATGCAAAGCGATCAGTGTCGATCCGTCTAAATCAGTATAGACAGTTCTGTTTTCGGCATCTAATTTGCCAGCCGCTCCACCCATTGTGATGGTGCTGCCATCGGAGATGGTCGACCACCAGCTCTTGGCGGTTCCGATGAATTGCCCGCTTGCATTAAGCGCTTCATTGCGGTTGTAGTCTGTGACAACAGGCGCAGTGCCGCCTGTTGGAACACTGAAGTCATAACGTTTGACGTTGCCCTGCCACATTGCGCTTGAACTAGGTTCAAACAAAGGCAGGTAAACATCGCTCCGGTGAGACAGGCCGGAGAAACTATCCACAGTAATCGCCGGGGCAACAAAAGTATTTGATTCGGAAGATGCTACTGAAACAATATCTTCAAAAGCTTCGAGTAGATCTTTTGCGGTAGATGTGTTGTAGTGCCCGCCGCGCGGACCAGCTGGGTCATTTTCATTAACACTGGCAGTAGAAATATCTTCCAGCCATTGGGACTCAAGCTCTAATCCGACAGTGTGAGTGATGACGTTGTTAAAACCGCTGACATTTGCATTTACATCGTTGTTGGCCATGTATTTTGCTAAATCGACACCGCATTTACCACCATCTGGAGTACCCTCAGGCAAATCTATGCAGGCGTCCAGCCCCATTGCTTGTCTAAATTGTTCCGCCAAGGGGCCCCAAACGAAGTGATCCGCTGCTCTATTGTTGGGGTCGTCAGCTACCGGCTGTCCATCGGTCATTAACACAATGTGATTAGCCTGGCATTCATTGAGTATTGGAGAATCAAACTTGGCAGCACCTCGAATTTCCTCTCTGACGCAAGCAGGGCTGTGCTCCCATTTATTTACCCTGTGAACATTTGACGGGTCGCAGTGTGGATGGCGATATATGTAACCTGCTTCTTGTCCTGTAGCAGTGTTAGCAGGTTCCAATGTGTAACTGTCAGGCGTTGGCAAGTGCGTCTCCTTTCTGATGCCATGAGCCGGCCCGAGGTTTTGTCCTCTTAAACCAAGGTTTGCGGGAATTTCTGTATCACCATCCCAGCATTCTTTCTTAGGCCTATCGCTCCAGGGGTCTTCTACGCTATCGCACTCGTATCGTATGTCGTAAGGGGATCGAGTTCTTGATATTGTGAGATCTTCACCCGCAAAGTAACGCATTGCCACATACAGGGCAGCGACCGAAGGGGTGGTTTGAGCATTTCGCATGCTGTCAATAGACTTAAGGAGTTCTGCTCTGGTCTCATCATTAAGTGGTTTGATAGCATGTTTGAACCGGATACCAAAACCGTTGTAGATTATCATCCCGACGTTAGCATCGTTGGTGCTGTTAATCAGCTCTGTCATGGCAATGCGCAGGCGTTTTAATCTTGTAAATTCTTTGCCATCCATAGCACCCATTGATCCAGATTGATCCAGGATAAACATCACATTGGGCTGGCTTGACTGCCGGCCGAAAAAAATTTCGGTATCGTCGGCGTATGTGAGACCTGATGTCAGGGTCAGCGCCGCAGCTACACTCAGTGCGGCTGTTTTCCTCGGCAACATCTGCAATAGATTCTTGTAATACTTCTTTATGTGCATGTTTGTTTCGCCCTTACTAGTCTTGATGTCTGTTGATAGGCCTCAAGGTGTGGAATGACGCAGACTTCCCGTAACCGCAGCACTAGCCCAACACACAGGGGAATAGCGACCGATTTTTTTTTATCTTTAGATCGAAAGCGCGATTAGTAGAAACGTGGCATTTAGTTGATCAATCGCCGATCTGACAGGGCCCTTAGTCAATCTGTGATGATGGCTATCCAATAATTTGGTTAGTATGTAGTTCCGTAAGTGAGTATCGTGTACGTGCTATTGAAAAATTGCGTACAGTAATCTGTGGCCCGCCAATTTCCAATTTATTAGACAACTTTAGTGGGCTGTATGCCAGTGAGAGAATAATGACCCCCCCGACTATTGACCTGCAAAATCCTTCGAATTGGCGCACCCCCATTGTGGTCCTGATCGCGGGCTGTCTCATTGCCATTATTGGCTTTGGCGCCCGATCTACCTTTGGTCTTTATCTTGATCCGATGACAGGTGCTCGCGGATGGACGCGCGAGACTTTCTCTATAGCACTGGCCTTGCAAAATTTGATGTGGGGTATAGGTTTGCCCATTGCCGGTGCTATTGCGGATCGCTTTGGTGCGACAAAAGTTATTCTTGGCGGTGCAATAATTTATGCCGTTGGAATCTTCGGTATGTCTGTGGCTGAAACCTCTGATGCTCTCTATTTAACAGCTGGCGTTCTTACTGGTACTGGTGTGGCCTTTACCGCATTTTCGCTGGCCATGGCTACTATGGTGCGGGTGGTTGGCCCTGAGAAAAGATCTTTGGTGCTTGGGCTGGGTACAGCGGCGGGGTCTTTTGGCCAAGTGCTTTTTTCGCCGTTAAGCCAGGGTTTCATCAGTTCATTTGGTTGGCAACAAGCATTATTCCTGCAGGCCGCAATTGTTCTGGTTTTGGTGCCATTGGCTTTGCTCTTACCAGCTGCCAGTGTTGATAATTCTAGTGATAAACAGTCACTCAGTGGAGCGCTGCATGAGGCTATGAGCCATAAAGGTTTTGTGTTGCTTACATTAGGATTTTTTGTTTGTGGCTTTCATGTGGCGTTTATTACTGTGCACTTTCCGTCATACGTGAAAGACCTTGGCATGGCAGCCCATGTGGGCGCATGGGCACTGGCTATTATTGGTTTGTTCAATATAGCGGGTTCTTTTTTATCCGGGGTCGTCGGGCAACGATATAGTAAAAAATCTAGCCTGAGTTTTATCTACTTGGCGCGTGCAATTGTTATTGCTGCATTGCTGTTATTACCTAAAACGGAAATGCTTATATATGTATTTGCGGCCCTTATGGGTTTGTTGTGGCTTTCTACCGTGCCTTTAACTACTGGAATTGTTGCTCAAGTGTTTGGGGTTAGGTACCTTGCAACTCTTTTTGGTGTTGTTTTTTTTAGTCATCAAGTGGGTAGCTTTATTGGTGTATGGCTGGGTGGTCGTCTTTATGATACGACGGGCTCATACAATGGTATGTGGTGGGCGGGTGTTTTTTTTGGTGTTGTTGCTGCCATTTTGCATTGGCCTATCAATGAAAAACCTCTCACACGACTGCAGGGTGATGTGGCTGTCCAATAAGAAGAATTTTAATGTAGGCGGTAACCACAAAAAACCATGTTGTATGTCATTTGATCTTAGGGATTAATTTGTTCTCGTTTTTTGAAAACCTTATAAACCCGCTTGAAGAAGTTCAGGTGCAGCAGCCACCAAAAGGCACGCGGGCTTTTTATATGCACTATTTGTGGCCGCTTAGATGGTTGTTACTGGCTACATTGTTTTTTACAAGTGTCGCATCGATCGCTGAACTCTTCTTATATGTATATCTGGGTCAAATAGTGGATTGGATGTCAACCACGGCACCTGATCAGTTTTACCAAACGCATAGCAGTAGTTTATTACTGATGACTTTTATAGTGGTGGTAGTGCGCCCTGGCTCTATGTTTATAGCTCGATGCCTGATCTCGTTAACGCTGACACCAGGATTGTCTAATTCGGTGCGTTGGCGAAACCACCGCTATGTAGTGCGGCAAAGTCTTAACTATTTTCAAAGTGACTTTGCAGGTCGGATTGCACAAAAGGTTATGCAGACAGGTAACTCGTTCCGCGAGACAGTACTAAATGTGATTGATGGCGTATGGTTGTTATTTATCTATATTGTCGGAATCATTTGGTTGTTTCTCGATATGGATTGGCGCTTATTGATTCCGGTAATGATCTGGACCTTAGGTTATGTCGTGGTGATTATAAAAATGATGCCGCCAGTAGGAGGGTTGTCGCGCGCGGTTTCTGAGGCGAACTCTGCTTTAACGGGAAGAATCGTCGATAGTTATACTAATATTCAAGCGGTTAAATTATTTGCTCATGCAGAACGCGAGGAAGAATTTGTATCGGTAGGTTTTGAGCGTCACACCACAGCGCTTCGCAATCTTATGAGAGCGATCTTACGCATGTTGTTTTCATTGGTGGTAATGAACACGCTGCTAATTTTATCGACTGCGTGGTTGTCCATATTGTTTTGGCAGCAAGGCACTATATCGCTTGGTGCTATTGCCATTGCGAATGGATTAATCTTGCGTTTAAATCAGATGTCCGGCTGGATACTGCGCACTATTTCTTCATTGTTTGAAAGCATTGGTACCGTACAAAACGGCATAGAAACCATAGCCGTAGACAATGACATAGTTGATACAGAAAACGCACGCCAATTGGAAGTGTCGAAGGCGTCTATAGAATTTGACGCTGTGCACTTTCGTTATGACAGCGATGATCGAAAATTGTCTGATGATAATACCAAGGCTGCCCAAGGGAAGGTCATAGAAGATTTTTCGTTTAGTGTGTCAGCCGGTGAAAAAATTGGTGTTGTTGGTCGATCGGGCGCGGGTAAATCTACCTTGGTTAATTTACTGCTTCGGTTTTATGATGTAGACAGTGGGCGTATTTTTATAGACAGACAGGATATTTCCGACGTAAGTCAATCAAGTTTGCGAGCACAGATTGCCATGGTGTCCCAAGATACATCGCTGCTTCACCGTTCGATACGTGACAATATAAGTTATGGCAGACCGCATGCCACAGAGGCGCAAATATTCAGTGCTGCCAGGTTGGCTCAGGCTGATGGTTTTATTCCGGGTCTGGTCGATTCTGATGGCAGGCAGGGCTACGACGCCCATGTTGGCGAGCGAGGTGTGAAGCTCTCTGGTGGTCAAAGACAGCGAATCGCCATCGCTCGGGTGATCCTAAAAGACGCACCCATTTTAATTCTCGATGAAGCCACTTCAGCATTAGATTCAGAAGTAGAAGCAGCTATTCAAGAAAAACTGCAGGATCTTATGCAGGGTAAAACGGTCATCGCGATTGCTCATCGCTTATCAACGATTGCGGCGATGGATCGCTTGATTGTGATGGAGGCTGGGCGCATTCTTGAAATGGGTAGTCACCGAGAGCTGATCGCAAGCAATGGTTTGTATGCCGAATTGTGGAGCCGGCAATCGGGCGGGTTTCTCGCCCAGCAATAACTTTTGGGCACCTATTTAATTACACCTTGGTGTATTTCAAGCCACCGCTGCCTGTGTCGTTTAAAGTTGGGATCGCGTTGCGGTTTGCCGCTCGCTACCTTGCCGTTTCGTGTCGGGCAAAGAATTAAGGGGCAACATGCTGAGATTAATTTTAAGTGTTACAGGTGTTAGTTTTATCGCGCTAGGAATCCTTGGTGGTAGTCCGCTAGACGATCTATACCAGCGATTAACGGCGCAAACACCCAGAATCGTACAGGCTGATGCAGTGGAAGGTCAGCTCAGTTCAATACAACTGCAGCAAGCTGATGTTTCGGTAGATTCTGCCATGCAGGCGCCAACGGCTGCATCAGAATTGGCCCAGGCTGCTGAATTGCCAAGCGGTGTTGTCTTGGCGGTTAACGCAACAGCACCGGAAGCAGTGCTGCCAAATGCCACGGTGCTTACAGACACAAGCACAGTAGATACGTTGGTTGCTGAAGAAATTTCAGAGGTATCTAGTAGTGTTGCTCAGAATTTATCACCTATCGCGGCAGGTAATGCCGTAGACAGTGCGACCGCTCTTAAGAAGGTGGGTGCAGCTTCATTGCAGAGCGATGAGCTCAAATCGAACGACAGAAATCAACAAGTCGCGATAGCGAAGAATGTTGTGGCATCTGTTGAGCGCCCAGTGTCGGTAGAGATAGATAAAAAAGTAGAAGTTGGCCAGACGCTTCAGGCGGCTGCAGGCCAAGTTGAAAATAGCATGCTTATCGTTATAAAAGATAAGGTCAATATGCGTGATGGCCCGTCTATTGAGCACCCGATAGTCTTGCAACTCGAAGAGGGGCAGGAACTAATGGAATTTAAACGCGAGGGTAACTGGGTACACGTTGGTGCTTATGGAACCTCAGGTAAGATCGGCTGGGTGCACCAGAGGTTGGTTGGGGCAAATTAGTTGTAAAGTAGCAGCCAAAGTAAAAGAGTTAATGTGCTTGTGTAAAATGCACGGCAAGTCTTTAGTCGTGTAAAGCGTAGTGTCTCTACATTCTACGATTCGCTTTTACCGTATCTTAAACCGTTATTACACACAACACATTCAAGTCTTGAGGCCGTATGCTGAATAAAAAACTTATTCTTCCTATTATTGGTGCAGTGTTACTAGCGCTGGGTGTCAACCTGGAGCAGTTTGGCATTGATCTAGGATCGCTTGACGGTAACAGCGAGCCTGTTGTTACGGACTCGTCGGGTAAAAACACTAACAAGCCTGCCGCTTACCAATCGAGTGGAAAGTGGTCAAAGACCTCTCCTGAAATAAATTTACACCATGTATTCGAAGGTGAGATCAATAGAAAAGGTAAGCCCACGGGTTTTCATTCAAGGCCTGGTGGTGTTGATCCTGCCGGCGCCAAAATAGTCAGAATTAGAGATAAGCCTAATAGTAAAGGTGTTTATACGGCGATTATTGCAGTTAAAGATGGTAATCAATGGAAAGAGAAGTTCTCAAGTTTTTTTCCAGATGGCATGTCTTCTGATGAAGTCATTAAGGCCATAGTTCATGCCTATAGCAACAGTAAAAATAAAAACAGCCAGCCTTGGCGCGGGCCTTCAGGTCATGGATTTAACATTGAAGGCTATACGACTAATCGTGGTGGTATTAACACGGCATTCCCCGTTTACTAGGTAGATAACTATGGCTGATCTTGAGTTTTATCATGATGAAGAGGGAAACGCTTGTGTTCGTGGAGAAGATGAACGGCTGGCGACTTTCATTCAAACAGATCTGCAGGGAGCAACTTCGGTTATCACTGACCTGATTACCTTGCTTAAAAATGAAGAGCATGCAGATTTTAATGGCAATGCCCACTCGCTGAACATTTCTACAAAAACTGTCACCATAGAAGCTAACTTCGATGACGAAGCACCAGACAGGCGCCTACCTAGAGATGAAATGCTTGAGCACATACAAGCGTGGTACGATTTTGTTAGCAACAATGATGCGGCCCTAACGTAATCACCACAGGTTTGGTTCAGCTATTATTGGGCAGTAGCGCACTGCTATTTGCCTTACAATAACCACCTTTATACTCGTGAGATAAAGGGCGATGAAAAAAACTGCGCCGTATGGGTCGTGGCCTTCAGAGATTACCACTGACTTAATGACCGCTGGCACGATTGGTTTGTCAGAGGCTAGATTATTTCAAAATGAAATCTACTGGCTTGAATCTCGACCCCAGGAACAGGGCAGATCGGTCATTGTAAAAATGACTAAAACTGGTGATAAACAAGAGCTTTTCTCACAAGACTATAGCTGCCGTAGCCGTGTTCACGAATATGGTGGTGCAAGCTATCTACCCACGCAAGCAGGGGTCTTTTTTGTTAGTCATTCAGATCAGCAAATCTATTGTGTGAACCCAGCGCTTAAGGTGAGCAAGCTTACTGATTCACCCTCTGTGCGATTTGCAGATCTGCACTACAACAGTAAAAACTCTACATTGATCGCCATTGCAGAAGAGCACAATGATACTTTTGCAGAACCTGCTAATAGTCTCGTAGCAATAGACACAGGTAATGGTGAAATCACTCATCTGCATGAAGGGCAGGATTTTTATGCATCGGCGTCTTTTTCACCAGACGGTACAAAACTATGTTGGTTGTCGTGGATGCATCCCAATATGCCATGGGATGAAACCACTCTCTGGCAAGCAGAGTTTACAAACGTTAAAACGCTAACGGATATCAGGGTTGTTGCGGGCGGTTCTGCCGAATCAATTTTTCAGCCGGAGTGGAGTCCTTCTGGCGAGTTGTATTTTGTCTCTGATAAAACTAATTGGTGGAATATTTGTCGATTAAATAGCAATGCAATAGAGCCCGTTTGTGCTATGCAGGCCGAGTTCGGATTGCCCTTGTGGCAGTTTGGAATGACGCGTTATGCATTTATAGATAAGAATACAATCATTACCTCGTACAGTCAGTCAGGGGTGGAAAACTTAGCCACAATTGATCTGCTTTCTGGTCTGTTAAAAGATATTGAGCGTGAGCATACTCAGTACAGTTCTATACGAGCAGACGCAACGCAAGGGTTAGACAAATTCTGCTTTATTGCGCAGTCTTCGGTTGATTTTCCTGCTGTTTATGTAAGTGATCTAGCAAGTGAACTGATGGTGGTCGCGTCTGCTAAAACCAATGTTGAAAAAGCGCAATTCTCTATAGCTGAGCCTATCAGTTATAAAACAGAGAATAATCAGTTGGCTCACGGCTTCTATTACCCTCCAACTCATGCTGAATATCAAGGTCACCGGAATGAATTGCCACCTTTATTGGTTATGATTCACGGTGGCCCAACATCGGCCTCCAGTGATAGCTTAAGTTTAAAAATACAGTATTGGACCAATCGTGGTTTTGCTGTGTTTGATGTGAATCATCGCGGTAGTACCGGTTTTGGCAGACAATATAGAGATGCCTTGAAGCTTCAATGGGGCGTGGTTGATGTGCAAGATTGTGATTATGGTGTGAAGTATCTGATTGAACGCGGCCTGGTAGATAAAGAACGCATAGCGATACGCGGTGGTAGCGCCGGCGGTTTTACCGTGTTAGCGGCATTAGCGCTTACAGACTCCTTTAAAGCCGGCACCAGTTTGTATGGTGTTACAGATCTGACCGCTCTTGCCACCGATACCCACAAATTTGAGTCGCGGTATTTAGACAGCCTTATTGGGCCGTATCCACAAGAAAAGGAACGTTACACGCAACGATCACCGCTGAGTCATGCGCAGTCAATTGAAGCGCCTGTGCTATTTCTACAAGGCCTCGATGATAAAGTGGTGCCGCCTAGTCAAGCAAATGCAATGATAGAAAAGCTACTGGCCAATAGTGTGCGGGTTGCTTATTTGCCATTTGAAGGAGAGGCGCATGGTTTTAGAAAATCCGACACTATTACGCGCGCGTTTGAAGCTGAGTTATGGTTTTACGGTAAAGTGTTTACGTTTATGCCAAGCGACACGATAGAAGCGCTAGAGTTTTTGTAAGGTTGGGCAGGTGCTTTAGCTATTTAGGTGCAAGCTTTTTAGGTTTAAGCTTTTTAATGGCTGCGTAGCGATAGCAATCAACGGTATGGTCATTGACCATACCGACGCCCTGCATATAGGCATAACAGATAGTTTCACCAATGAATTTGAAACCGCGCTTTTTAAGGTCGCGGCTCATTTTTGTGCTGATCTCTGTTTTTGCAGGTATCTGGCTGCTTTTCTTCCAATTGTTTTGTATTGGTACGTAGTCAACGAAAGCCCAGATATAATTCGCGAAAGAACCAAACTCTTTTTGCACAGCCTTAAATGCTATGGCGTTACTTCGGACCGAAAAGATTTTTAGCCTGTTACGAATTAAGCCTGGATCAGTGAGGATTTTCTCAAGTTTTTTGTCGCTTAAGCGTGTCAGTTTGTCTGGATCAAAATTGGCAAAAACTTTGTTGTAGTGATCACGCTTCTGTAACACAACATGCCAGCTCACACCTGCTTGTGCGCCTTCAAGTATTAGCATCTCAAATAGTTTTTGATCATCATAGACAGGAACACCCCATTCTTTATCATGGTAGGCTCTGTCAAGTTCGTTGTTTTGGCACCAGGTGCAGCGCTTTTTATCAGCCATAGCAATCCGTTTGTTTCAGCAATTTTTTTAAGCTCATCTGGCCTAAGCAAAATTTTGCGATGTGGAAATCAGTGCAGTTCTTTTGCAGAGCCCTGTTTCTGAATCAATACCCAAGGTGCTACCACTACTGACCAGAATTGAGGGGTGTCTTCGTTCCACTGTCGGGCATCGTCATCAGTGGCACGGCGAACGGTACCGCGTTCCAGCCATTGCTGTATCTGTTCTGTATTATCAGTTGACATACTATGAGCCACCTTCACAAGGTCAAGTTCAGGGTCTACGTTGACCAGCACACCTCGGGCGAAGTGTTTAACAAGCTCTTGCCAGCCTAGCACACCGGTTTGTGCGTTGAGTTCTTCAAAGATAGTTTGTTGATTGTTTTCGGGATCCAAGGGGGAGATCTCTATTGCGTGTTGTTTACCTGAAGTAGAAGTTTGTTGATAGCTGTCTGTAATTGCAAGTCAGCGGCTGCAATATATTCACTGGCCCGCTCCGGGTGGTCTTTTTTCACATCGATTTCAAGCAGTTTTCTTTGAAAGGCCTTCGCTTGCTCTGAAATATTCAGTGAGCCGGTGCGGTGGAACATAAAGTCACTGTCGGTTTTTACGTACACATCGGGTACAACTCCCGACCCTTGGATTAGCTGGTGATCGGGCCTGCCAAACATGGCGATAGTGGTTCTTACCGCACCTCCCAGGGGTGCAGACAGGTTAAATACTTTTTGCACCAAACCTTTACCATAAGACGGCGCTCCAACAATAACGCCGCGTTCGTAAGATTGAATAGCACCTGCAACGATCTCTGATGAAGACATACTCTTGCCGTTGATTAAAACAGCTAGCGGAAGGTCAGTAATGTGTTCTCCGTGTCTTGGCAGTTGTTTGGTTGCACCAGATTTGTATCGTTCGCAATAGACGTTTTTTTCCTTACTGAACATCGAGACAATGGCTCTTGCGGCGCGGGTTGAGCCACCAGGGTTGTCGCGTAAATCAACTACAAAGCTTGTAGCTCCGTCCCTGATTAGTTTGGTCAGTTGTTTTTCAAAGCGCACATGGGTGTTACTGCCAAAGCGGCTCACTTTTAAGTAGCCAATGCTTTGTTCAAGCATTTTAGAGTCAACATAATGCAGTTCAACTGCTGAACGCTTCACGCTGACTACATGTTTATTGTCACCTCGTTGGACTTCTATTTTGGCGATTGAGTTTTCGGGACCTTTCAATGATTCTACGATTTCTGCTGAGCTCAGCTTGAGCAGGGTTTTATCATTAACGCTAATGAGCTTATCACCCGGTTGGATATTTTTGCCGTCCATTGGTCCGCCTGAAAGGGCCCCTATGGCTTGTGGGTAGTCATCATTAGAGGCGCGAAACTTTAAACCTACACCGACAAACTTCCCATTGCGTCTGGAGTTATATTTTTTTAATGCCTCCGGGTAAATGTAGTTTGCGTATTGATCGTTATAGGTATCAACAGTGCTGTAGAGGAGTTGGCGCATTATTTTTATGCTTAGCTCTTCCTCTTGTTTCTTGTAGTCGCGATCAGAACTATCAAGCGCCGCTTTAGCAGTTTCTAGTTGTGACTGATATTTTTTTATAGTGTCTTCTTTGCTTGGTGGTGCAGTGTCGGTGAATATTTGCAATTGCGTTTGCTCAATAATATTCAGCGCTTTTACAAATTCTGAGTAAGCGGTGGGGGCGCTTGCGGCGGGTGCGGCAATTGTCATTGCTAATCCCATTAGTGTTGCACCCACGATCGATTTGACTGGCTTCGTGAGTGGTCGAAATGGTTTGGGTGTTGAATCTTGATGACGCATGGCCAACCTGATATTTCGGGTGCGTTGTTGGGCTGCAATTCATGCGCCGTATAAATTCATGCGCCGTATAAATGATACGAAATGTGATTTTATTGCTGTATTGGGCTAGGCGTTAATATGCCAATAACCAAGGCTAAATGATGGCTATGCGCCAATAAATTGCCAGCTCATAAATAATGTATGGCCAAAGATTGTGCGAATTTAAAGGTGTAGAATTCTTGGCTTATCTGAGCGAATGACTTTAAAACCTGCCGCTTCAAGGAGATCTTCTTTTGTTAGATCTTCAACCTTGCGGCTTAGCGCCAAGCCCATTTTGTCCAGCAGTGCTGCAGTTTGGAACTGGTGATCATCAATGTGTTGCCCACTTGAGCTGTCGCGAGGCACTAAAATAGGACGCTTGCCCATGCGCAATGAGGTTAACGCAGTGCCAGTGCCTGCATGTGCAATAACAACATCTGCTTCACGCATGGCCTGTTCGAGCTCATGCGCTGGAACGACTTCCTTGCCATCAATGCCTAAGTCACTGACATCAGTGGAGCCTGTTTGCCACAAAACTGATTCTGCCTCAGACAAGTAGCCCGCAAGACGTACGAAAAAATCACGAAAGCTGTAATCTTCCATGGTGCCTACCGACACGACGGCGCGTTTAATCTTGGTGGGTTTCTGGGTTAATGGTACAGCTTCAAAGCCGTCAAACACGGAACCGAGAAATTTCCATTGATCGTTAGCCCAGGCTTCGTGTTGGTTGTAGAACTTAATTCCTGGTACTCGGCTGAGCGCCTTTCCGGTGACGGAAGGCCCTTCTACCCGGGTAGCTGATTCTATGTAATGCGTAGGTATGCCGCGCACTGCGCTATAGGGAAGATACGCAAGCGCTATGGCTGAGCCTGTGCTGATAACTGAATCAACATTGTATTTTCTTATTAGCCGGAATGCTTGCGGTACGTTGCGAAGCACGGAGGTTAGGCCGCGAGGCTTAATGTATGGCACGTATTCCACTTGCGGCTGATCTTTTAGCATGGATCGTGTTTGTGGAGAGTCGAAAGTTACCCAAACACAATCTTTACTAGCCGTTTCAATGCGCGGCCATAACTCTGCCAGCTGCGTAAAGTGCCCACCGCTCGATGCTACTAGCATTGTAGTCATGCTAGATCGCCATCAAGGTTGGTGAGGTGCTGTCTTTTAACTTGAGTGGTGCCATTTATCAAAAGCTGTGTGCTCGTTAAGAGAGCCTTGTAAAAACAAAAATTAATGCGAAGATCTTTAATAAGACACGCCATTCGGCTCTCGAAAAAAGAGTGGCTGAACATTAATAGACCAAGGCGTTGTCTGGTCAGCAATAGTATACCCACAGTCAGGTACTGCGCGACGTGATAGAAAGGCTAGGTTTTGGAATTGCAGTGGCCAAACGATGAATAATCTCAAATATGGATCTAGCAAAATTGATCGTTGTGGCCTTAAGGCACGACACCGACACTTGTAATCCTATTATCCTACAAAACGCCGTCAACCACATGCTTGCTTACCGAGCTGAAATAGCAGGAGCTTGCATCTATCATTCTAGCAATCTTTCATTGCACTGTTTAAACCACCCAAATATCAGGTAACAGTAAAGCTCCATCTTGCCGTAAAACAGGGTTGAAAGGCAATTAGGTAACCTTTTAAGCTCAAACAGAATCGCTGTAAGGTCGTTTTAGTTATACTTTATCAATAATTTCAACAGTTCCAGTAGCTGTACGAATAACCTCGGCCGGTTGTCTTGTATGCAATGGAGCTTGTTTGTCTAATAAGTTACGATACGATTTTATAGTATCGGACGCATGCGCGAATCCTTAAGGTCTGTTGGTCGTCCTGGAGATAGGTTTGGGTTTGGCCGTTAAACAATTGAATGCCTGGCGGGTAAAAGAAGAGTTAATAATGTTTCACTCAATAAATGTCCCCATGTTGGCGATTCAATGATCCAATACAATGAGCGATCCTATTGCCGAATTGTGACGGCGCGGTTTAGGTAATTAGAAGAATAATGGGTCGGAAGTTAGACATAGGTACTAATCAACGCATGATGCGCTTTTGTGAGGTGGCATGCGATGCGGTGCGTGGGTCAGTGGTCCGGGCGGGGTGTCTGCCGCCAAGTGCGCTGGCTGATTTTTTCAAACACAATACTTCAGCCGCGAGAGAGTCGGGGCTTAACCAGGAAGCAAAGTCTGTTAACCCTTTCGGAAAACACACAGCAGAATTTATCGATGGTTGCAATGGACACTGCTAACAAGCTCAATGTGCTTGATGTGGAATTCCTAAGTGTTTCCATGCAAGAAGCGTTATCGCTGATCGAGCAAGTTATTGCCAGTGGTGATAAACAATGCGTCTCTTTTATAAACGCCGACTGTCTGAATATTAGTTGCAAAGATAAGGAATACCACCAAATCCTTAACTCGCAAGATTTTGTTCTGCCTGATGGGGCGGGTATCAATATCGCCTGCCGTTTGGTCGGCGAGCGTTTAGTGGCAAACCTTAATGGCACAGATTTAATGCCAGAGCTTTGGGAAACGTCACCTGCAAAAGGCTATCGTTTTTTTCTACTCGGTGCAGCTCCCGGGGTTACGAGCCGCATGAAAGTAAAGCTTGAAGAAACCTACCCAGGTATAAAAGTGGTGGGTGAGCAGCACGGATATTTTGATCGAGAGACAGAATCTGACGCAGTTATAGAAAAAATTAACGCCAGTAAGCCAAATGTATTACTGGTAGCGTTCGGTGCACCGGCACAAGAAAAATGGATTTACCAGAATAAAGATAAAATCGATACCAATTTGTTGGTGGGTGTAGGTGGCTTATTCGATTTCTACTCAGGTGATAAAAAGCGCGCACCAATGTGGATGCGTAAATCTGGCTTGGAATGGATGTACCGTCTCTATTTAGAGCCAGGTCGATTATGGCGCCGCTATATTGTTGGTAACCCGTTGTTTATTTATCGGGTATTTAAATGGCGTGGTGCTGAACGCAGCAGTACCTAGCTGTGTCGGTTAGCGAATTGGCTAGCTAGTGCCCATCCATAAACGAACACTACTGCGGTCGCCACACGCACGCTACACGTTGTTTATGGATGGACACTAGCTATTTGGAAGGCTTACATAGGAAATATTATGCAGCAAAATCAGCCCCGTAGTGGATTTACATTTTCAGACTGTAGAGATGTTTTACAGCTTGGGAAAATATATCTGA
>CALGKA010000018.1 GCA_937927895.1 uncultured Granulosicoccaceae bacterium
TGTCAGAACAAGTCCAAATTGCTACCTATTATTACTGCTATTAGTTTACTACCCACACACTACTCTTCACCATCCCAATAATCTAAACTCTGATCAGCACGGCTCAAAAATGCGATTCGATTTTCGTTGGCGTCTGCCCTATTCCCGAATACACCAAACTTTCCAGAATCCGGGTACTCAACATACTCCGGTGAGAGCATAGTGCTTACGGCCAGATATTTTAGATCTGCATCTGAAGTATTAATTAGGCTGGTGCGCAGTTTCGGGGCCACCCGGTGGGCATGCGATTAAGTCGTGCCGCTTTACCGGTGTGGTTTCATTGCCTACACGAAGCTCGCCGGTACCTTCTAAAATTAAAAACATCTCTTCATTAACATGGTGATTATGCGCTGGAAAGGCACACTTGCCAGGTGGTACTACGATTACGTTATATCCCAACTTTGATGCACCTAATTGCTTGCTTACAAGGCCAGTGCTTGCGTCATATTTTTCAGCGGCCAAGCCGGTTGCTGCAAAGGATGGATGCCTTGGTTTAATTTCTATCTCTGAAAGATTGACTACTTGTTTTTCAATCATGGCACGCTCCGTTAGTACTAAGTACTTTCAAATAGAATACCGCATCTTTATGACCTTAACTGCCACCTTTCACTTGTGAATACATCGGGTGCTCAGGGCTTGGCTCTAAAAGATCCCAAAGGTTGCCATAGAGATCTGCAAATACTGCAACCGTGCCATAACTTTGTGTTTCAGGCGGGCGGGTAAATGTTATCCCTTGCTCTAGCATACGGCTATAGTCGCGCTTAAAATTATCCGTGGCTAAAAATAGGAATACACGACCACCTGTTTGATCACCTACACAGCTACTTTGATCTGGTGTTGCTGCCTGAGCCAGCAACAATGACATACTTGCATCACCGGGTGGCGTTACCACTACCCAGCGTTTGCCATCCGGTAGCAGTGTATCGCAGCTTAATTCAAACTTTAACTTATTAACATAGAATGTGATTGCATCGTCGTAGTTTTCAACTACCAGCGTTACATGGATTATGGCTTGTTTCATGTTATCTACTGTACGCGATTAATGATGTTACAAGTGAACGCAGCAACGATCTATATGCAAACAGCCTAGTTGACTACTGGCACAGGCTTTCGAAAATACATCTGCGACAACACCGCCGGTGCCACTACCGCTAACGCCAGCAGATCCGCTTTAAAAGACGGTGCAATAAATATAAGACCCGCTAACGCACAGAGAATTCGAAAGAATACTCCCATAGGTGCTAACCAATACCCTACCACTGCAACAGAAAGTGCTATTACCCCTGCAATACAACTGGCGGCGGTATAACTAAACTCAATAAAATCGAAGCCGGTAGACGATACAAACAACAATACAGGTGCATAAACAAATGCCATCGGTGCCACGACCTTACCTAAGCCCAGTGTAAAAGCAGAGATACCGGTTCGAAAAGGGTTAGCATTGGCAATAGCCGCTGCCGCATAAGCAGAAGTGCACACCGGTGGTGTTATTTCTGACACCACACCGTAATAAAGTACAAACATATGACTGGCTATGGGCGGCACGCCAAGTTGCGCCAATGCAGGCTGCGCTACTGACACCAACATAATATAAAGAGCAGTAGTTGGAATACCTGCACCCATTAAAATACAAGCAATAGCAATAAATACTAATGATATGAATAACTGCAGATCTTCCACTGCAAAAAGACTGAAATCTGCAATAGTAATTAGCGCGTAAAGATCACTGGCTAAATTACCCGCACCTTGAGTCACCATAAAGCCAATCCGGAAACCCACACCGGTGGTATTAATTACGCCTACAACAATACCTACCGCTGCAGATGCCGCCCCTACCGCTAGTGCATACTTAACTCCAATTGCTATGGAGTCAGACATTTCAGGTATTTTGATCCGTGGCTGCGGGTTTAATGTAGCGATTAACGAACCTGCCACCAGCAACGTTGTCATAGTGGAATCAAAACCACCACCTGAATATTTCCATAATACAAATGCTATAAACGCGGCCGGATAAACCCATGTTAATGGTGCACGTATTCGAGACATACCGGCAATGACAGATAGTGAAATACCTACAAAGGCCGACATAAAAGGCGTATACCCTGCAAACAACACCACCAACAAACCGATCAGTGGAATAATATTGGCCCATCCGGAGCGCCATACTTCTGCAAACTTAGGCAGCATTTCCTTTTTCATACCTTGCAGGTTTAATCGCCGAGCCATTAAATGCACCACAGAAAACACCCCCACATAATGCAATAAAGCAGGGAAGATCGCGGCTATAACAATGGTGGTGTATGGCACCTGTAGGAATTCCGCCATAATGAATGCCGCCGCACCCATAATAGGCGGTGTGATTTGACCACCCGCAGACGATGCTGCTTCTACTCCACCTGCAAAATGCCCGGGATACCCTAGGCGCTTCATATTCGGAATGGTCAACGCACCGGTTGATACTGTGTTTGCTACCGACGACCCGGAAATGGTGCCAAAGAATGCCGAGGAGATCACCGATACTTTGGCAGGCCCACCGGTGTATCTACCTGCAAGAATGGTTGCATTATCAATAAATAATTGCCCAAGGCCTGTTCGTTGTGCAATCACACCGAACAATACAAAGTGAAATACAATAGTAGAAACCACCCACAGCGTGACACCAAAGATGCCCTCTTGGGGAAAATACATAGATGATACAAAGGTATTAAACTTAACTCCCGGGTGCTGCAACAAACCTGGAAAGTAAGGCCCAAACAAAGCGTAGGAAATAAACAAGCATATGATCAGCGGCAACACCCACCCCAGTGTTCTGCGTGCGATATCTAACACAAGAAAGATCAACACCAAGCCAAAAAAGATATCAAACTTATTCGGGTTGCCCATGCGGAATGTCTGTTCCTCGATCCCCAGGAACTCTATGCCTCGCCATGCCAACCCAACATACAAAGCAGCAGCAACACCGAGTAACATCAGTAAAAGATCGTAGAGGGGAATATTGCCAATGCGCATGCGGCCTGGCTTTAACGCGAACAAGCCATCGGTTTTGAAAACCGGATAAAAAGCATAGGTTAGTATAAAGAGCCCTGATAAATGAAAGCCCATATGCCAATGGTCAGCAGGCAATCCAAAACCTGCTGTAATGAAGTGATAAAACGCGAATACCAACGCTACGGCCTTAAGCACGTTTAACGCAAAGGGCGTTACCTCACGTATAGCTGCACCCTCTTCATACTTTCTTTCGATGTCTGCTAAATCTTGACTTGAGGGACCTGCATTTGGTGTATTCACAGTTTCAATCACTGGCAATACTTCCTTTGTCTGATTTTTTAATGAGCATATATGACATCAATAAAAAAGGCGACACCCAAAGTGGGGGCCGCCTTGCGATCTAGCGTTCTAGCTGTGGGTAAAGGCTTACTTAAGCAAACCTGCTTCCTTGTAGAACTTTTCAGCACCCGGGTGCAATGGCACACCAAGCGCTGCGACACCATCTAGCGCTGTTTCAGGTGTGATTTGCTTGCCCTTTGCGTGACCGTTATCAAGCAACTTGCGAGTATTGTCGTTCCACATGGCTTGGGTAATGCCGTATACCAACTCATCAGAAAGATCAGAAGAGACAACCATTAAAGCACTTACAGCCGGAGTAAGCACATCATTACTAACACCCTCATAAACACCACTTGGTATTTTTGAAGGAATATAGGCTGGAATAATGTCATTAATCTTTTGCAAATCTTCTGCACTAAATGAATGCAGTTCCATGCCCTTGGTTGACGCCAATTGAACCATGGCAGCGACCGGCCAACCCGCAGCGTAGAAATAGGCATCTAGCTGGCCATCAGCCAGGCGCTCTGCGCTTTGACTATTGTTAAGCTCTGCCTCATCCATGTTATCTCTTGTAACACCCCATGCCTCAAGCATTTGCAATACCGCAACCTGTGTACCAGACCCTGCCTGCGCAATACCAACACGCTTATCAGCTAGATCACCTAAGTTACTTATTGTGGAACCCTTAGGCATAACAAGGTGTAAATCTTCCGGGTACAGGTTAGCCACAATTCTCAATTTCGGGTGTGGCTTACCTTCAAACTTACCTTCACCCATAAACATAGAACGCGTGACATCTGCAGCAGCAAGGCCTGCTTCAAGCTCACCGTTTTGAACGGCAGCATTATTAAAAACAGATGCAGTCGTTGACTGAGCAATAGCAATTAAACCAGGCACACCACATTGACCACCGCTATCACATGGTCGCGAACCCGGAGGTGCCGAAATACCATTAGCAATGGTGCCACCGATAGGAAAGTACGTTCCACCTGCACCGCCCGTACCGATACGGAAAAAGGTTGGGTCTGCAGCTTGCACAGTTGCAGCAATTGATCCTAAAGTAATGACAGCAGCAACGGCCGCTTTGGCGAAAAGTTTCGTTTTAAGCATAGAGTGCATCTCCTGTATGGTCTTTGTTGTGTAGCCTCAATGTATGCCGAATCGAATCCACTTGCAAGACTCCAATATACGATCCGTCTATTTACGGTAACCAATATTAATTATTTAATATTAAAAAGCCTTATCACCGCTTAAGAACGTACATTACTGCTTAAGAATTTCATTTACACACTGCACCGCTTTATCTTCACTATAACCTGCCTCAAGATAAACCTTCTGCGGACAAGACTCTAGCGTCTCGTTTTCGAGGTCAGAAAGAGAGATAGTGTCAGGCAAAGGAACAATGCATTGCTGCAACGCTTTCTCTGACAAGTCTAAACAAACCTCTTTTGTAAAATCCATGCAAGACGTAAACGCTTCTGTAGTACACAGCACCTGTGATTGCTCACGCGAAAGTTTGATCAGTAAAAACTTTGATAGTTTGTCTTCTGCAACTGCCACATGCCCAAATAGCACTCCACCGGCAATGCCCGCCACAAGCACCGCACGTAAAACGAATACCGCTAAGGACGAATGAGAATTTCTAATCATGACAAATCTCCGAAATCAGTCAGTATACAGAAGGACTACACAATTCAGTGTGAGGTCACGCCTGATCCATGCAATTATCACCAGCAAATGCCGCTCCTCACTAAGTCGGGGTATATTCACCCATGAACGCAAGGTTCGCAGGCGATAGCCAGTGCTTTTAAGATAAAAAGCAGTCTTCCTAAAACGCTTTATTCCCTATATGAATACGAATATTCAGTGGTATATTGACCAATCCATTGATCGCTGTAAAAAGCGGCATTGCAGATCGCCGATCACACAAGCAATACTATTCATCAAAGATAATTAGCAAAAGTAAACAACGGTATAGCTTATGACAACCCTTCGAATACTAGGATGTCAAATAGACATACCCGCTACTACAAACATAGCCGAACGCGATCAACACCTTTTACTATCAAGTAAAAAAGCCACGCAATGGCTAAGCAAAACCGCCGCCGATATTTTGCTATTGCCCGAGTTATCAACACTCGACTACAGCAACAACACATTTAAAAATTTATCTGAACTCGCAGAAGATGACAACGGCCCGTCATTCCAAACATGGCGTGAAGTAGCAACACGCTACAACTGCTGGGCACTCTACGGCTACGCAAGACGTAGCAATAAAAATACACCATCGTACAGCATAGCCACAGGCATAATAAATCCAAACGGCACCCTTCATGGTGTATATGAAAAACTCCACCTGGCCCAATTCGGCGCATCAGAAGAAAAGGATTTTTTCAATATAGCCGGCAACCAACTAGTGGTATTCAAATGCAAGGGCTTCACTCTAGCACCCATCATTTGTTACGACATCCGCTTCGCAGAACTAGCCAGAACACTAGCATTAAAACACAAAGTAGACTGCATACTACACACAGGCGCCTACGCCCGAGACCCCTCCTTCGACAGCTGGCACGCCTTCGTTAAAACCCGTGCCATGGAAAACCAAATGTATGTAGTGAGTTTAAATAGAGCAGGAAGCTATTTTGGCAACTCTGTTTTCATGCCTCCATGGGTAGATGAGACACACCCCGCGGTTACGTTTTCTGAGACTGATGAAGAGTGCAAGTTATTAACGCTTGATAGGCAAGTGATTGAGCATGCGAGAGACGAGTATCATTTTCTTGATGATCGATTGGCGGATTATGAATTGCCTGTGGTTGGAGATATGTAGTGGTCTATGTTTTTATAAGCGAGATAATTATTAAGGTTCACAGTTTTAATATCCCATGCTTACGCTTGTGAGCTTCTTAACAATCACGGCATCAGAATTCAACGAGCACAACATAGAAATGCACTTAGCTTCGGTGTACAAGTTAAGTACGTCAACGGTAACCCACAAGCGTTAGCGTGGGACTAGCCAACCCAATCTCATCATCCTTCCTATCCAAAAACGAACTATACAAAACAAAAATTATATAGTTCGAGCTACATCATTCAAACTCAGAATTTAGACAGGTCAGTCCCACGCTAACGCTTGTGGGTTTCCTCTAAAAAAAGATAACGTACACGCTTCAACAGAAGCTTTATACAGAGGCGTAGTAGTCGGATATAAAATCACGAATACCCATTAAAGCGAGCGCAAAATCTCTAAGCTATCACCAACCTAACTGAGCGTCGCGAACCACAAACACATCAATTGCCCCAATCCCAAAATACCGACGTAGAGCGCAAAGCTCACGAAGTGATGCTTTACCCGCGCTTTTTGTTGTTTTTAAAAAGTAAGGCCGCCGGCAGGGCATGCATCGCACATCAGCCGCCGGCAAGGCATGCATCACACGTCAGCCGCCGGCAAGGCACGCATCACACGTCAGCCACCGGCAGCGCATGCCGCGCACGCAGCCGTCCGCAGGACAAGCAAAAGCGACAGCCGCCAGCAGGCAAAACACAAAAACAACCCAGTTGTTGTCTCAACGCCTCCCCACCCCTATGATAAAGATCAAAACAGAGCACATCCCACTATGAGCAATGCGCTCAAAGACTTCCACCCGGATATCAGCAACTGGTTCCACCACCAGTTCAAACACCCCACAGCTGTCCAGCAAGCCGCCTGGCCCGTAATAGCAAGCGGTGCGCACGCACTAATCACAGCACCCACCGGTTCCGGTAAAACACTAACAGCCTTCCTATGGTCACTAAACCGCTTTGCGACCAAAGAATGGCAACCAGGTGCGACGCGACTTTTGTATGTATCACCGCTTAAAGCACTTAACAACGATATTCAGCGCAATCTACTAGACCCACTAAAACAACTAGGCGACGCACTACCGGGCATTAGCGTAAGAACCCGCTCCGGTGATACATCACAAGGCGATCGCCAAAGAATGTTGCGAAAACCACCAGACATACTCATTACTACACCTGAAAGCCTGGCTCTTTTACTCACTACTACACGAGGCCGGTTGGCATTAAGCAATGTTGAAACCATGATCATTGATGAAGTGCACTCCATGGTCGATAGTCGCCGTGGAGTATCGTTAATGACATCAGCGGAGCGACTCCTTGAACTAACTGGTTCTCTACAACGCATTGCGTTATCCGCCACTGTTAATCCATTAGAAGCAATTGCCGAATATGTTGGCGGCTTTGACGATACCGGCCGCGCGCGACCGGTAAGCATTGTGAACCCTGCATCTGAAAAAGTTATATCGCTCAATGTGAAATACCCCGTTGAAGTAAAAGAAGCTGCTGAACAAGGTGATTCAGTATGGGATCCATTAGCTGAAAAGTTTCGCGATGTAGCCCTTAACAACCGCAGCACATTATTTTTTACCAATAGCCGCGCCATGGCTGAAAAGATCACATTAAAAATAAACGAGCAATCACCTACCCTACTCGCCTATGCGCACCATGGTTCATTAGCCCGTGAAATAAGAGCCGAAGTCGAACGCCGCCTTAAAGCCGGTGAACTACGTGCCATTGTCGCCACCAGTTCACTTGAAATGGGTATCGATATAGGCAACCTTGACCGGGTAGTATTATTGCAATCACCACCGGGCATTGCCGCCACCATTCAACGGATTGGGCGCGCAGGTCATAGTGTTGGTGAAGAAAGCCACGGCTCACTATACCCGGTACATGCCGCAGACTTTATTGAGGCAGCCGCATTATCTACCGCGACTATCGCACGTGATCTTGAACCGCTGAAACCAATAAAAGGCGCGCTGGATATTTTATCGCAGGTCATTGTATCAATGACTGCCAATGAAACCTGGACCGCAGATGACATATTCCAGTTACTAAAACGCTCAGCGCCTTATCAAAATTTATCTCGCGAACAATTTCATTTGGTATTGGAGTTATTATCAGGCCGTTATGCAGGTGCCCGGGTCCGTGAACTGCAATCACGAATAGTTTACAACCGAATAGACGGTACCATCAACGCCAAAAAGAGCGCACTGTTTGCACTCTATAATTCTGGTGGCAGTATTCCTGATCGGGGTTATTATCAAATACGCCACGCAGACTCGGGCGCTAAGATTGGTGAACTTGATGAGGAATTTGTATGGGAAGCAAGAATTGGCGATACATTCTCACTGGGTACACAGCACTGGCAAGTTAGGCAAATCAACCATAACGATGTACTGGTAAAACCATCTAAATCTGGAATTGCCCCACCGTTTTGGCGCGCCGAGCGCAATAATAGAAGCCACCACTATGCTACTCGCATTGGGGAGTTTCTACTTAAAGCCAATACTTTGTTGGCCGCCGGCAAACAAAAACAACTGGCTCTGCATTTAACAGAGCAACTTGCATTTGATGACGGCGCATCGGACAAACTCATTGATTACCTACAAAGACAAAGAGAAAAAAGCGCCACTGACTTGCCCCACCGTCACCATCTATTAGTAGAACTAGTAGAATCCGGCCCAGGTGGTTACCGTGGTCCTGATGTTCAAAAACAACTGGTAATACATACCCATTGGGGCGGCAGGCTCAACCACCCATGGGCACTTGCACTACAAAGCGCGTGGCAGGAAAAGTTCAACGAACAGCCAAAGATTCATGCTGACAACGATGCCATAGCCATTACCGTCTCTGAAGTACCCGACCCGGCACTGGTGTTATCACTGGTCAATTCAGCCAACCTTGATCATCATTTACGCCATTCACTTGAAAGCTCTGGCTTCTTCGGAACTCGCTTCAGAGAGTGTGCCGGTCGGTTTTTGTTATTACCCAGGCAAAAGTTTAATCAACGTCTTCCGTTATGGATGAGCCGATTGCAGGCTAAAAAACTCATGTCTGCTACCATGCAGTTTGAAGACTTCCCGGTACTACTGGAAACATGGCGCACCTGTTTAAACGATGAATTCGAACTGCAAGCGTTAAACACTATGCTTAATGAAGTCGCTGATGGCGTCTGCCAATGGAGCTTTATACGTACAGCATCACCAACACCGTTCGCAAGTAATCTGTCATTTGATCATATCAATATGTATATGTACGCCGATGACACGCCAGACCAACAGCAGGTCAGCGCACTGTCAGGTGACTTAATAAAGGCAACCGCCCAAAACAGTGAATTACGACCGCGCATAGACAATAGAATTAACGAACAGTTTATTGCAAAGCGTCAACGCACGCTCGAAGATTACTCGCCAACAGATGCTGAAGAATGGAACGAGTGGGTAAAAGAAAGAGTCTTGATACCACAGAGTGAATGGTGGCCCGAGTGGCAAGACAACCCTGCAAAGCACGATAAACTACTCTGCGAACTAACACTCGATAAGCGCCGATGGGTTTGCCATATTGAACATGCCAGGCAAATAATAAAAAGCGGCCTTGCTGAAAACGCAGTGGCCAGCAAAAAGAAACTACCGGCAATTGATACCGATGCTCGCACAGCTGACACACTGGCGGCAGAAATTCTCTCCTACTATGGACCACTTAGCCTAGATGATATCAATCAACTGCTACCAATAGTTCCGGCAAGCCTGCTAGATGATGAACGCTATATTTGCGGCGAGCTACTAGAAAATGACAACAGAACGCTTTACTGCGATGCAGAGAATCTTGAGATTCTACTGCGCTGGCAAAGAGCCGATAGACGGCCAGCCTTTGAACCACTGGACCCTAAATCCCTGCCCGGCATTCTCGCTAACTGGCATCAGTTTAATCGTCCCGCCAACGAACAATCAGTAACCGAGGCTTTTGAACGATTACGCGGTTATCGCACTCGAGTGCAACCACTGCTTAATGACTTATTTAGCGCACGCCTAACTGATTTTTCAGAACATCTTCTGGACAATGTTTTTCTACACCAACAGCTCGCATGGTTAGGTACAGACAAAGACCAATGCTGCCTTTGTTACCCTGAAGACATAGAGCTGTTGCAGAGTAATACTGCAAGGCTTTTTGAGTTAGCGCAATTCTTTGGCGATATCAATGCACGCTACAACTACTTACAAATAGCCACGACCGCACGTGAGCATAAACACGCTAGTGCAGCAGAACACGACGAACCCAACAACGAAGATACCGTTAACGATCAATGGTGGAAAGGTGTGTGGGCAGGCCAGCTCACCGCTGACACTCTGGCGCCATTAAGACAAGGCGCTAAAAAGAGCTACAAGCTAAGCACAGGCAACAACACAGCCAGCCGTATTGGCAATGCCCGCCGTAGAGCCCGTGGTTTAAGCGCCGCCTGGCCCGGTAACTGGCAACTCATACAGCTTAACAACAATGAAACTGATGCGCTCACTGAACACGAAGAATGTCGGGAGCGAGTGCACCTGTTGCTTGATCGCTATGGTGTTATTACCCGTGAGCTTGCCAACCGTGAAATGGACAGCCTGCGTTTTGGCAAACTGTTTAAGGCGCTTAGAGTTATGGAGCTTGCCGGTGAAGTTATGCAAGGCTTGTTCTTCGATGAACTCAGTGGCCCACAATTTATATCACCAAGAGCACTCACGCGCCTACAACAAAACGAGCCAGCCCCTGCGCACTTTTGGTGCAACGCATTAGACCCTGTATCGCCCTGTGGGCTTGGCCTTGACTGGCCAGAATTACCGCAACGGCGCGAGCAAAACTACCTGGCGTTTTATAAAGGCAAACTTGCACTGGTTATTGAAAACAACGGCGGACGGTTGCATTTCTATCTCGACCCGCAAGACAGCGAGATAACACAAGCGCTAGCCCCATGCGTACAGCTGGTCAAAACCCACGGCAAAATGACCGTGAAGGAAATAAACGAAGAATCAGCCATGACAAGCCCATGGCTACCAGCGCTTGCAACCGTACTAAAAAAGCGCAAGGATCATCGCAGTGTTTATTTTGAACTGTAAACCAGGAAAATCAAAACCGCAGGATTTATCAATTCCACTGGTGGGACACTTGCAGTCGTCCTATCCACAACAGACAAATGGAAATTTAAGATGAATCAAACCGAAAAGCGCTATCAGCAAAAGTTAGATCAAGTCACAGACTACATTTACGCCAATCTTGAGAAAGACATTCGTATAGACACATTGGCCGAAGTCGCTTGCCTGTCACCTTACCACTGGCACCGAGTCTATAAATCAATGCGAGGCGAAACCATTGCAACTACGATTAAAAGGCTCCGCCTACAGCGGGCAGCAGACCGACTGGCCAACTCAGACTTACCCATCGCAGACATAGCCAGCCGTTCGCAATACACCACTATCGAATCATTCAACCGTGCGTTCAAAGCAGAGTTCAACCTACCACCTGCGGCCTACCGCGAACGCGGCAGCCATGCGCAGTTTAAAAATGCCATGGCTAAAAACAACCCAAACGAATTCAATGTTAATATCATAGACTTTCCAGAAACCCTCTGCGCCGCCGTTCCACACACAGGCTCCTATATGCAAATAGATCAAGCCATGGGTAAGCTATTCGTACTATTGAAAGAACTGAATTTGCTAAACGAAAATACAAAAATGATGGCGCTGTTTTTAGATGACCCGGAGCTTACAGAAACAGAGGCATTACGTTCATTCGCCTGCAGCCCGATAGAACCTTCAACGCACTTACCCACAGCTCTTGAAACCAAAACATTGAAAGCAAGACAAGTAGCAAAGCTTACATACAAAGGACCGTATGCAGACATGTCACAAGCGTATCAATGGCTTTATGGAGTGTGGCTACCAGAATCAGGGTACGAGCCTGCAGATTCCCCATGCATTGAAAGCTACTTAAACAATCCACAGCAAGTTGCACCCACCGAACTACTGACAGATATCATGTTGCCACTGGCAGGACTCTCATGAAACAGACTATCTCAAAAGACGTAAAAAGTGTATTCGATAGCTTTCCAACGGATGCAAAAGAAAAGCTGCTGAAAATAAGGCAGCTAATCTTCAACGCAGCTGCCGAAGACAACGCTATAGGCACCGTCACCGAGACACTCAAGTGGGGAGAACCTGCTTACTTAACAGACGAAACCGGTAGTGGCAGCACTATACGACTGGGATACAAAGATAAAACACCTGATTCAGTGGATATCTACTTCAATTGCCAGACAACCCTGATTAAAGACATAAAGCAAAAGTATGCTGATGAGCTTGTTTGTGAAAACAATCGGCTAATTCGTATTCCGATTGCCGAAGCATTGCCTACGGATACGTTGAGTGATTGCTTAACTATGGCGTTAAAGTATCACTACAACAAGAAAGCTCGGGACAGTGGACTATTGTAAGCATCGATATGGGCTCTGTTAACAGTTTGCTATAGTATTCACCGCTCGGTCAGATATTTTTCAGCCCTAGCACCGAGTCTTTACTTACATCGAAGGTGTCGTTTTTACATTTCAATTTTACCGCATCAGAATTTTTAGAAACTAACGCTTTACTTCTAACAGGTGCTCATCTGCTCGGTACATAATGTGGTACGGAGCATTTTGTTGTTCGGTAATTGGCATATGCGATTTAACCCGGCTGACACACACTTCTTTTTCATCAACTGAATAGAAAGCAACCAACCCTTGTTGGGCGTGTTCTGCAGACATGCCAAGCCTACACCATGAAATTCGAAGCCATCAACATTGTGTAGATCCCGCATTTGCGCAGACACGCAGAACTGTTACTGATGAATCCTTTAAGCGCAGATCTTTTACCGTCGAAGAAGGCAAGTGCCCGTTTACTACTAGTTTTGTTTGAGTTATTAACCTTCGCTCCATACGCGCATTACACAGAATATAAATCTGTTATGTTTAAAGTACAAAATGCAAGAGAGGGACAACAATGAGCATTGAAACCTATTTACTTTATCTAGTAGCTGTTGGGGTATTTTTCGCAACACCACCAGACACGAGCCAGCTGTTAATCATTTCAAACAGTATCCGCCACGGGTTAAAGCGCACTAAATGGACAATCGCGGGGGACCTCACTGCTAACTGCCTACAAATGACAGCTGCAGCCTTTGGCTTAGCAACAATAATTGCTAGCTCTGCAACAGCGTTTACTATTATTAAGTGGATGGGGGTGCTTTACCTTGCGTGGATTGGTGCAAAGCTATTAATATCAAAAGATCACACATCAAATATACAACATAGTCACTCTGGTGAAAAACTAAGAATGTATAAGCAAGGTTTTTTTACGTCTTTGGCTAATCCCTTCGCTGTCGCGTTCTTTGCCGCTCTGTTCCCTCAGTTCATTGACACAAGCATTGCAATAATTCCGCAGTTATTAATCCTGGGCAGCACTTATATTGTTATAGATGGATTGATTCTGCTTGCCTGGGGCTTAACAGGAGTTCACGCATCAAAACGGATCACAGCACTTGATCTCTCCCTTATCAATAAGATATGCGGCGCACTGATGATCACAGCCGCTGGACTACTTGCAGTAAAGGACCTGGAACCCGGTAACAGGTAAGCCACTACTATTACAACTTAAAGCGCGCTGATAGCACCACAATCGAAACGGACTGTATTTGAGACGTTTGGTTCGTTATAGGAAGCCCGCCAGCGTGAGCGAGGGATTTTAGAAGTGGGTGCTTAGGTATCGCTGGCTTTGAAAAATATCACTGATGTAACTGCATCTCTTTTTTAAGTACCCCATAGAAGTTAATCATAGGGGAATAAAGTCCCTCGCTGACGCTGGCGGGCTTCCTAAAAGATGATGCCTATAGTAAAACTCACGCTCATGGCGACAAACTTAACGCTGTCAGCCATTGCTGACAGCGTTGGTAATAACAGTACTCTTTAGAAACTTACGTTAAATTCATTGAGCGTAAAAGAACCAGAGCCCCACCACATCTCTGTGCCAATTTCGATTGCCCCCATATAGTATTCGGGTTTAAGCACATCAATCTCACGGGCCACTGATTCTGCAGCGGTCCAGTCACGTGTCCAGTCTACAAAGCGCTTCCAGTTTAGAGTGCCACTGGTTGTAGGTGTTTGCGCGGTAAACGCGATGTAGTGTTTGTTGCTTCGCGGCTTAATGTAAACATCCCACAGCTGGTTATCGATCATCACACCTGTTAGTGCCAGATCACCCGGTGTTCTTATGGTCGGGTTGTTAACCCAGATCATCATTTCATACGCGCGGTTGTCTGTACGATTACCAGCCTCGTCAAAATCGCACGGTCCACGAATATCATCTGAATCGTGAAAGAAAGATTCCAGCGCTACATTACGCTCGGCATCTTCATCGAGTGTTTCACTGAAATCATAGCGCACGACAAACTCTGGAAGGTTCATTACTTGTTCTGGAAGACCTGTTTCTTCTTTTGTACCTGATACATGTGTGCCTAATTTGGGACCGTATAAAACTTCAGGATAGGCTTTTACTTCATACTCACCAAATTCCGTCAGGGTATCGTACTGGCCTAGCCAATCGTAAGACCAGGCAGGTGTAACGGAGCCATTTGCATTCTCAGTAACATTAATGATCTGTGACCAGCTATCATTCGCCATTGTTTTAGCGTTCCACGCGTTATTCAGCACAACGTACTTGTCGTAAGCCACGGCGGCCCACGCTTCACATTCGTCAATAGTGTTAGATAAGATCGGCTGCATGTTTTCCGAAAACGGAGTAGTAATGCTATAAGTATCAGAGACCGGGCCTGGTACACCATTGACTGTTGACTCTACATACCAATCCAAGTTGTTGTCATAATATGCAAGTGCTGTGGTAGCACTACACATGCCCTCACCTGTTTGACAATTAGCTGCAAGCGGATCAAGAGACCTTGCGTAACCGCTGGCGCCTGCGTCTTTTACAACAATTTTATAAGATTCCGCATTGGCTACCGCCGGCCATACAAATTCCGGTTGCGCGGTATCAAGAACGCCAGTTGGTGGAACTGCAGTTTCTGTATTGCCAACGGTACCTGTATCACTACCGTTTCCGGTGCCATCAGTACCGGTATCTGTTCCTGTGTCCGTTCCAGTATCTGTTCCTGCGTCCGTTCCAGTGTCTGTTCCCGTGCCTGTATCTGTCCCAGTGTCCGCTCCAGTGTCTGTTCCCGAGCCCGTATCTGTCCCAACGTCTGTTCCAGTACCACTGTCGCCATTATTAACAGTGCCTTCTGTCGGTGTTCCATTACCACTATTGGTGTCCGGTGTTGAATCACCTCCACATGCGCTCAGCAGAACTGCATAAAGCGCCACCATCATTAGTTGTTTATTCAATGTTATGACTCCAATCTTTATAGTTCCCGGTTACGTTCCGGGTAATAAAACCAGGCAAATGCGAACCACTCTCTTCAAAAGCTTAGGGTTCTCGCCGAAATACTCTGAGCTACACATTTTGTCATGACATTTAAGTATTGTCAACGTGCAGAATGGCTACTCTATAACAACTAGGCAGACTGTTTCACCCTTGACTGTCCGGATAAAAACAAACGTGTGTATAAATGTTTCTTCAAGCACAAACACAGCGACACCGTAACCGGTGCCACTGCGTACAGACTTACGCTACAAAGACATTCTGGAATTTCGATTTCAGATATTCCATTTGATCCGTTAGCACGTTGCGGTTATCAAGATAGAACCATTCGTACAAATTCGGCGCGAACGGAATTGCCAGCAATTCAAGCCCTGCTTCTTCAGGCGTTTTATCTGCTTTGTAGTTATTGCACTTGCGGCAAGACGTTACGCAGTTTTCCCAAACATCTCTGCCGCCACGTGATCGTGGGATCACATGATCACGCGAATGTTCACGCGCTACGAACGTGTGGCCGCAGTACAGACACATGTGATCATCCCTGGCGAACAACACCGGGTTACTGATCTGCGGAACCATTTGCTCAACCACGCGGCCTTTCACCGCAATAATCGCAGGGATATCGAGTTGCGATTGTTCACCGCTATTTTGGAAACCACCGCGCAGGCTGATTGCTAGGCTACCCATTTCCCACAGCACCTGGCCTTTTGATTTAGCGGTTGCTGCATCTTCGTAGTTGATCCACGCTTGCGGTGAACCGGCTTTGTTTAGTTTAAGAATTTCCGTTTTCATGATTTACATCTTTAATGAGCCACTTAACCTAGTGACATTTATGTGAAACAAACAAAAGCGCCTTAACGCTTATATAGTTTAGTGTCAGTGCATGAATACAACTTGAATCTGCATCACTTATTCAAATTTTTTTTGCACTAACAATTGACATCATAATTTAAAAGCGTATAACACACCTACTATGTTTACAAAACCAACAACAGAACGCACGAACATTCGCCATCAAGTGATGGGGAACTGTTGGTGTGTGTGGGTCTTGTAAAGTGATTTGATTATTAATACATCTATTTATTTTATAAAGGCCCGCTCACTGAAGCGGGTTTTTTTTGCCTGTTTTTATTGAGTTAGATTCTCACTGTGTCAGGTATTTAAACTACAGGTGTAGTTTTTACACATACCTACTATTTTTTTGCAGCCTGCTTAACCGTAGGTTGGGGATAACTGTTGCCGATGGATTTCTATGACAGTAGGACTGCAACTGATTTTTTTGACAACAAAATTTTTATATAACAGAGGAAAAAATAACGAACACTTTTTTTAGTCAATAAATATTGCTTTAGAAACAATGAAAAAGGTAATGGTGAATGTAATGTAGCGGCAGCATGACTGACTGTGAATCAGTTCGGCAGGGTTCGAATCCCGCGTTCACCCCATTTTTTCCGACCAATTGTTTTTCCCGGCAAACCAATAGTGAGACGCTGAGCTGATAAGTCAGCTGTAATTGATCTGTTGCTTACATCGGGAATCAAAAATTTACTATGCACTGAATTTCCTTTGAAGAATATTTCGGTTGATAACTAATCAGTGCAAACAATTTTAGAAGCGTAGCTCAATAGGCAGAGCATCCGGCTTTTAACCGGAAGGTTGTGGGATCGTTGCCCACCGCTTCTACCAAATAAGTAGCCCGATTGGCTGATGACTGGTTTAGCACCTGTTTTGTAAGCAGGGGATTAGCAGTTTACATCCGTCATTGGGCGCGAAGTTTTTGAACGTCATTCAAGTGGTTGAGTTTGGGTCTCCAAAACCTGAAACGAAGGTTCGACTCCTTCATGGCGTGCCAGTTTATATCTCGGCGATGTGATGGTGGCATATCTGCCTTTCAAGCAGAGTGAGCGGGTTCGATTCCCGTCCGAGATACCAGGTAAGGGACTGTGATAGAGAGGCTATATCTCGGATTGCAAATCCGCTGCACGCAGGTTCGAATCCTGTCGGTCCCTCCAAGTTGCAGACTATGCCGATATGGTTTCGCATCGGTTTGAAGAGCCGATAAAGCAGGTTGGATACTCGCAGTCTGCAACCGTTTTTAAGCTCCGGCTTCCGGGAAGAACCTTTCGTTACATGAAAGGTGTGCAGTGTTCGATTCACTGACGGAGTACCAAACAAGGTGAGATGCCATTGGAGGCATACCAGTCTTCTAAACTGGCCGTAGCGGGTTCGAGTCCTGCCACCTTGACCATATTGCTTCCGCCATGGGATATGGACTTGCGTCTACGAAACGCGATGAATAGGTTCGACTCCTATCGGAAGCGCCATTTTTACAAAATGGTCTCGATATGCGTGCTAACTTGTCTATACAAAACGGTTTGGGATTCCCTATGGCAAGCTACATAGTATTTAACTACAACATTACCGATCGCAGCAAAATTGAGGAACTAACAAAATTATCTTTGCCAATAAATTCACAATACAGCGCAGAGGTAATAGTCGGCAGCCCGGTCAAAGCTGTTGAAGGTACCGCAATGACACACATGGTAATCCTGAAATTCAAAAACTTCGACGCTGCAGAAGCCTATTACTATTCACCCGAACACACTGAACTGACCAGGTTAAGAAATCAAATCACTGAAGGCTGGGCTGCGATTGTTCCAGGTGACTCAGAAACACAGAAAATAATAGACTCGGGATATTTTGATTAGCCAATGTGTCAATCAGCATGGTTATGTTTATCACGCGAATTTAACACACACTGGGCCTTCTAGTACTTTCATATAGAAAATATCAGCTAACCTGCTGCTTCGATCAGCAGTAAAACAGCTTTTTTGAATACCTAATTAATAACCTTAAAGTATTCATAAATTATATGATCGCCGCAATCCCCTACACTTCTAGAACAGTTCGAGTTAACACCAGACATTTTCTGGTACGTTTTGCTTAGCTCTAGCAACTTATATTGACTGTAGTTGTAGGTCGGTCTGTTATCTATTGTAGTAATGGCAATACTGAGCGTAGATCCTTCGCATGCCCAGTTACCAAACTCTTCTTTTATAACTATTTCCTCGCCGTTATCGTAGATGAACTTTATTGAAATAGATCCATCAGTATCTAAAACGGCAACCGTTCGGCGCTGGCTGGATAGAGTGAGATCTTGTCGCTCATTCGACCAAATGCCGATTAAGTCATCACAGTTAATGTCATCTGCACTGGCATTAGAAAAAATCAATACAAGGAACAGTCCACCGAGTAGTTTCATCATATTGGTATTTTTGAAGCTTAACATCGTTATAGTGTCACCCAATCGGTTTGAAAAATCCAATTCGCGCATTGGCAATGGCGACAGCGCCGCAAACCCTTAGCCTTGTTAACCACTCAACATTACATCACAATTGGCACTCTACCCCCACTAGCACCGTAACCCACTAGCTCGTGCCCATCCAAAGGCTCACTCGCCATGATCACTCTCAGTCAAATTATCGTCTACCCGTTCAAATCGTGCAGAGGCATACCAGTTAAACAAACGGGCTTCGACACAGAGGGCCTGTTGAATGATCGCCGCTTAACTGCCGTGGACCGCAACGGCACCGTTATGACAAGCAGACAATCACCAGAGTTGCTGCAACTTAACTGTCAACCTTGCGCAAACGGTTGGGAACTCTCACACCCGAAGCAAACCAATTCACTACTTATTTATCCGTCTGAATTGACTATATCCGGGAAAATCTGGAGTGATACGTTTAACGCCTTAGACGGCGGTGATAAAGCCTCTGATTGGCTAAGTAAAGTACTAGGCCAAGATTGCAGAGTCGCACTATGGAGGCCCACGGCACGCCATTCCAACAAATACAACCTGGCTACTGGCTTTGCAGACGCAGCCCCTATATTGATAGCAAGCGAAGCCAGTATGCAGCAAGGGTGTAACTGGGCCGACATTCCTTATGATGCCCGGCGTTTTAGACCCAATATTATTATAAGCGGTGTTGATGCATTTGAAGAAGAACAATGGAATCGCTTCCGTATTAACGACACCGTCTTCGAAATGCTGGAAAGCTGTTCACGCTGTATTCTTACTACGCGTAACCCCGATACAGGTGAAGCACACCCTGATAAACAACCCATGAAAGTACTCATGCAAAAACATACTAATGAGTCTGGCAAGCCAATAATGGGCATGAACGCCAAGTTAGTGTCAGGGTTTGAAACAACGACAATAACGGTTGGGGATAAGCTTAAATTAGTCTAACCATCTAGTGGGTAGTGCATGCGTAGAAGAAATTCGACTACCTGCTACCACACATTGGAATCATCACATTAAAAAACGATGGCCCAAGCGCTCGGTTTTACGATAGTACCTAAGCAATAAAAACAGGGCCACTAACACTGTTGTCAGTGGCCACTCCTGAGATAAAAACGCACACAACCACAAAAGCACAGCAACAATCACATTCTAGACAATCGCTGCTTTTCTTTCTGGCGCTCTTTTTTCTCTATGCTTCGTCGCTTAGCGCGCTTACGCCACGGAACATTGCGTTGATTGTCTCCGGCCATAATAGAGCCATACGGCAAGACCTTATCAACCACATCGGCAAGACCGAAGTCACTCATATCACGCATCACGTTGCCGGCGTCTTTATAAGCACTTGGCAACTCCGATATATCTGGCGTGCCACTGTAGAATCGAACATCCAGACCCGCAGTTTCAGCTTTCATAATTTCAGCCTCTGTGCGGCCATGCATTCTTTTCTTATGCTGCGTTCGACTCATGTTACGGCCTGCACCATGCGGTGCAAAGCCACGGTTAGTTTCGTTACGCTCGCCTTTAACAAACAAGATTGGCTGCGACATATTCAGCGGTACAATTTGTACATTGCTGGTATCAGGCATGAAGTCATTATGAATGGGAGTCGCACCTTTTGCGTGCCAAAAAATGCTACTACCGTCTGTATCAACTTCACGAAACACAAAGTTATGCTCGTTCCAGAACCGTGTACTAATTTCACCGTTAACCGCTTCAAGTGTAAGATCGTGCAAGCTAGTGTGGTTTTCTTTTGTCCAATCACGTACTACTTGCAATGCTTTCCAATACGCTCGACCTTCATCGCTTTCAAACGGAATCCATGCGTTGGCTTTGGCCGTAGATGGCGATAACTTCTCACGCCACTGCAATGCGCGCTTCATACCTTCTTTATACAAACGTGCACCAAAACCACGTGAACCATGATGCGTTACCAGCACTGTTTGCCCGGTAGATTCAAGCGACCCGATAAACATAAAGTGATTACCATCACCCTGTGTTCCCATATGCGTTCGGGCAATATCTGCCAAACCGTTATACGGCAATGCAGCCACAGACGCCGCTAGTGATTCAGACAACGGCAAAGCTCGCGCGGCTTCACGACCACCAGGGCCAAAGTGCGTTGCTTTATGTGCCGCTTCCATCACTTGTGCAGGGGTAGAATCTTCAAATACGGTAGCCATCAAAGAACAACATATATCGGCTGAGTGCATACCAGGGATAATCGCATCGCGTGCAGCCACCACACCACCAACAGGAATGGTACCTACAGGCCCTGCTGGGCACGCATCAGGCATTACCGCGCCTTCTAATACCACAGGTGTTCGCAATACAACGTCCATTGTCTTATGCACGGCTTCAACATTTGCAGCCTCAAGATCATTACTAGCTGTGATGTTGTACTGGCAAGGTGCTGGCGTTTCACGTTGTGGCAATACAGGTGCGGGTTCATATTGCTTTATAAGTGCTAGAACCTCTGCCTCTGAATGCGAGCTAGCGTTAACTATTCGCAAAATCTCACCCAACTCCGGGCCTGAAACACCGCCCATTGCTAGTAGCATTTTTCCTGTGTACTTCATTTGATCTACCACGATCATCTCCTTGTTGACGTTGCTTTTGACAACTCTTTTGGCTTATGGCCATTGTTACTACTGATTTTCAGGTGATACACACAGGCAAAAAAAAGGCCCGCGTGTAGCGGGCCTTTCTCAGTAATTCAAAAATATGAAACTACCAGACCCACAAAAACACCTTGCCATCCCGCTTTTGGCGGCTATGGAAGTTCTCTTGCTCATTGAGCACTATGGCGGATAGGTTGTTCATGGCGCGCCAGTATACAGACATTTCAACTTGCGTCTAGTGTGATTTGTTACAGATAGACAGAAGTCAAAACACACGGGGTTACAGCGCGAACTTATGCAACCTCTCTCAGCTGTATATTCAGCCTGTTATAGAACTGTGATTAATTTTGCTGACAGGCTCGCTAAGCTCCTACTTCCATTACCCCATTAGGAGCCAAGCAAATGAATAAAATATTTTCATCTATGTTAACGATTTCTGTTTTAGCAGTTGGCATACAGGCAGGCGCGGCGAGTGCCGCAGATAATCGATTCCCTTACTGCACCACAGCTGCAAGTGACAGCGATGGCGACGGCTATGGCTGGGAAAACCTGCAAACTTGCCTGGTCGCACCAGACAGCTCAAACCGCTACACAGTATCAGTACAAAACCTAACCTACCAACAAGTGTTTTCACCAGTCATGGCGGTAACTCATAATTCTGGCATAACACTTCTGAATGCCGGGGAACCGGCAAGTGACGGTATCGCGGCCATTGCTGAAGGTGGTGATACATCAGTACTCCAATCTGCACTGTCTGGAGTCAATGGTGTGAACGGAGTGGCGGTTAGTGGCGGGCCGGTACCCTACGCGCAAAGCACTGAGTTTCATATTGATGGCTCACACGGTGATGTCATTAGTATTGTCTCGATGCTGGTCAACACGAACGATGCGATCATGTATGTTGGGTCTTTAACCCTTCCGTCTTCAAGCGGCGAATCTACATCAGCCTATGCTGTTGCCTATGATGCAGGCACCGAGACTAACGATGAGATCTGTGCACATATTCCTGGCCCCGCCTGTGGTGGAGTTGGTGGCTCACCTGATGACACTGGTGAAGGCTTTGTACATGTACACCGCGGCTTACAAGGTGTGGGTGACTTAAACGCTGCGACGCAATCGTGGTTAAATCCGGTCGCAAAAGTGACCATTACCCGCAACTAGCATTACGGTAGCCAGGTGGTGTGTATACCACCTGGCATTTTGAACTTTATTAGATGAATCATTGAACTCTGCTACGAAAACCATGTCTGACGCAAATACCGGCTTGGAGTTTTTAACGTGGGATACAGTGCATTAGTTGTTGAAGATAACGTCGACTTGCGCAGCATCTTAACCACTCACCTTCGTGAAGCAGAATTTGATGTATCAGAGTTCGGCGAAGTGCAACATACCGTTCCCTGTATTGACAGAGAGGCTTTCGATGTCGCTATCCTTGATATCACCCTCCCTGACGGAAGTGGCCTGGATATTTGCCGTCGCTTGCGTCAGTACTCACACTACACTCCGATTATTATACTTTCAGCCAAGGAAAGTGAGGCCGACAAAATTTTAGGCTTGAATGTTGGTGCTGACGATTATGTGACAAAACCATTCAGCATCACAGAGCTTGTAGCACGCGTTAATGCACAAGTAAGGCGAAGTAACTTTCAACCACTAGAACCCGATATTTTTGTTTCAAACGAATTACGCATCGACACCAACACTCGTATAGTAACTCTGAATAATCACCCGGTTAATCTGACCGCTTTGGAATTTGATTTGCTTACCTGGTTTGCGAGCCAACCGGGTCGTGTTTTTACCCGCTCACAACTCTTAGATAACGTATGGGGTCGAGGCTACAAAGGCTATGAGCACACGGTAAATTCCCATATCAACAGACTGCGTAATAAAATAGAAGTAGACTCCAGCAACCCTCAATACATCAAAACTATCTGGGGTGTCGGGTACGCTTTTCAGTAGCCCTAAAAAAACCAAGGCCAAACCGTGAAAATTGCAGGTAAAATGTATCGCCGACATGCTATCGCGTTACTACTTATTTTTTTAATAACCGCTTTATTGTTCGCTCTTGTAGGATGGTTTGTTGCACGGCAACATCTAAATATTTCGAGTCAAGAGCTGTATAGAAATCTCGCCACTCAAATAGTTAAAGAAAACAAATTTCTCTATTCAAATAACCAAATGATTGACCAGGTATCTATCAAAGAAACTTTCGATCGATACATGGCGCTGAACCCTGCACTGGAAATCTACCAGTTAGACAAAAAAGGGAATATTCTGGCTTTTTCCGCGGAGAAAAACGCGGTAAAAAAAAGCCGTATCAGCACTGAGCCAATCATTGCATTTATAAACAATACGCGCCCCGCACCCATTCTTGGTGAAGATCCAAGAGAACTCTCAAAGAAAAAGATATTCTCGGCAACACAACTTTCACCTCAAAACCCTGAATTTGGTTATCTATACGTCATACTACGTGGTGAGGCGGTAGACTCCATAGAGCGCGCCGTAGGTAATTCAAAACTTATTCAAAGATTGCTAATTACTACATTGCTGAGCCTCAGTGGCGGCTTGTTTATAGCACTCTCGGTGTTTAAATGGCTGGGAAGACCACTAGAAAGCTTAACGGAAAAGGTTAGCTCAGCATCGCCAACACTAACGTTAAGCGCACCGATCAGTAAACACCCAAACGACGAAGTGGCAGCTCTTGAGCTTTCGTTTAATTCTATGAGCGACAAGATTCGCTTTCAGGCAAAAGAAATACAACGACAAGATCGACTCCGGCGTCGTTTTATAGCCGATATTTCCCATGATTTGCGAACCCCACTCGCCATTGTCGTCAGTAATCTAGAAAGCCTCCAACTACGTTTTACACGACTCACTGAAACAGAACAGCTCGATCATATTAAAACCGCAAAGCGGCAGACTGACCTTCTCGCGGCGCTAATACAAGATCTATTTCAGCTAGCCAGGCTCGAAAATCCAATAGCACCAATTGCACTCGAAACGATCCACATAGGCGACCTGGTTCAAGATGTTGTGCATAAACATCAAATACTGTGCACCCCATCGAATATTGAATTGCTTGCAAGCGTTGATTCGAATTTACCCCTGCTAGAAGGGCAAACCGAACTGATAGAGCGGCTACTAGACAACCTGATAACTAACGCTATCGCTCACACCGGCGAGGGAGGACGTATTGATGTCGGTGTATATAAAAGAAATCACAAAATATGCATTAGCATTGCCGATACTGGACCAGGCATTGCTCCAGAAAATAGTCAACGTGTATTTACACCAGGCTTTTCAGTGAGTAGTAAAAAAAATGCCGGTACCGGCCTGGGGCTTGCGATAGCCAAAAGAATCGCATCGGTACACGGAGGAACATTGGAGCTGACCCCTTCCCTAAAAGGCGCACGCTTCGAAGTACGGCTGCCGTCCATATTGGCTTATTAAGCTCTAAAGGGAGCGCAAGTATAGCTGTCACGTACTCCTTCATCAGATACACTTGCAAGATCAAAATAGTCACTTAAAGACGCATGAATAAGCTCCCTGAATTTCGCCTTGAGACTCATTTCTCTAAATGGGAATTCAAAGCGCGCTATCACATGGCGGCATCTGATGCAGAGAGCATGTCTTTGCAGCAGTTGCTGTCAATGGCAACACCTGCTGAGCGCGAAGAATTTGAAAACATGTGGCTGGGCTACACGGAAACTTTTGGCGCCCCGGATGTACGCAACGCAATCACCGAAACATTCACCACGTGCAACTCTAATGACATTCTTTGTTTTGCAGGCGCAAGCGAGGGCATTTACGCCGCCAACCATGTGATCCTTGATAAAGACAGCCACGCCATTGTGGTTACGCCAAATTATCAATCACATGAATCACTGCCAATGGCAATTTGCCAGGCAACCGGTGTACCGCTTGACCCAACAGATAATTGGTCTTTAGATATTGATCGCATAGCTGATGCAATCCAACCCAATACCCGCCTACTTACTATTAATTTTCCACATAACCCTACCGGCAGCATATTGCCACTGGATCGCTACATAGCAATGGTGGAGCTTTGCCGTAAACACGGCATCTATATTTTACATGATGAAATTTTTAACGGACTCGGGGCAACTGGTACAAAACACCTCCCCTTCATTGCAGACATTTATGAAAGAGGCTTATCTCTAAATGTGATGTCTAAGGCCTATGGTTTACCCGGCCTCAGAGTGGGTTGGATAGCATGTAAAGACCATGCAGTGCTGTCTAAGATGGAACAACTGAAACACTATTTGTCTATTTGTAATTCAGGGCCAAGTGAAAGACTGACCAAAATTGCTTTAAACCATCGGACTGAAATTCTTCAACGCAACTGCACAATCGTTGATGAGAACCTACCAAAATGGGATTCGTTCTTTGCAAAACACTCTGAGCTCTTCGATTGGCAAAGGCCCGACGGTTCTTGCATGGCCTTCCCACGCTATAAAGGCAAAGACGGTGTAGAGAATTTTACCCGACACTTAGTTGAGCAAAGTGGTGTACTGCTACTGCCTGGTTCTGTTTATCAATCGGTGCTTGGCAGTACACCTGATAATCATTTTAGATTAGGCTTTGGCCGTAAGAATTTGGACGAAGGCTTAGCGGCATTTGAAAATCATTTGCAAAATCGCAATACGTAACCTGACATTTTGCGCCAATATAGCCTTAACAACCGTCAGTATTGGATCTAAAAGACGTAATTGGAACATCATCGGCGCTGGGACCAAGTGGGTAGCTAACTCTTGGCTTACCGGTGCTTTTGCTAAAACCTGCCGTCCACCACCAGGAGCCAGGCATTATTAATCTCGGTTGGCCAACAAGGCGCTTGACATCCGCCAACGTCATACCCACAACAAGATTGTCTTTTATTCTTTGTGCGGCAAGCTCACAATCAGGTGATTCAGCAGAATAGTCCAGCTCAGGCTTTATAGTGTTAAACGGTACCACTTCGACGCCTTCATCGGTGGGCAGTGTGAAGGTACATCCAGCCACTAAGATTACACTCAAGACTACACTCGCAAACGCGATTGCTTTAGTGGCAGAAATAGCATTTTTAATTAGTGTTCGCATGCTGCGTTCCGTAACTGTTCCTGGCTCTATAGTACCTAAACTGCACACGCCTACGAAGTAACATAGCTATTTTTTACAATTGCAAGCATCATTTGACTCGAACTAACCGAGGCCACTACACGCTGCTGATTTACCCGTGAACCTTGATTTATCTGCCGCAATTTGTCGGTAGCTAGCGCCTATCCATAAACAGCGCGTAGCGAGGTTGTTCCAGGTGCGTGAGATTTTGCCTACTACATGTAGGCGTTTAGTCATTCTAAATAACTACATGTAGTCGCTAAAAGATTGCGTACCTGGGGCAACCACAGTAGCGTTCGTTTATGGATGGGCACTAGCTAGTGAACTCCCGATTAAGGCGGCTCGGTGAAACGACAATTTATCGTCGCTGATATCACCCGGACAAACGCTTACCGCACCAGAAACCCCCACGTATTTTGAATATCACAGGCATGATTTGTGCGCCGAACCCTATGGCCTACACAACTTTGTCTACCTATGTATATGCAACTTTTATCTTCCTCCGTTCGAATACTTAGTGCAATAGCGATGGCTTGCGCACTGATATCGTGTGGCGAGAGCACCATTAGCCTGCCAGCTGAATTTCCCGAGCCTACAGAAAGTCAGGCTGAAACACGTGACACCGATGACCGGCCGAATATCATTGTGGTGTTTACTGATGATCAAGGTTATGCCGATCTAAGCGCGCAAGGTGTGCTGGGCGATATTGTCACCCCACATTTGGATCAGTTGGCAGCAGACGGTGCAAGAATGACATCCGGTTATGCAACAGCACCACAATGCACTCCATCACGAGCGGGCCTAATGACAGGTCGGTATCAACAACGCTTTGGTCTCGATGATAACCGCTATACGCCGATGCCGTTATCTGAAACCACGATTGCAGACAGACTAAAAGCCGCAGGCTACGCCACCGGCATGGTAGGCAAGTGGCATTTAGAGATTGATCAAAACTCACAAGATTATGACAACAGCACAATAACCAGCGCTGAAAGAACACCTTTCTTTCCTAATGAACGCGGCTTTGACGATGTGTACTATGGCTATAGGAATACGTGGTGGACGACCTTCGACTTAGAAGGCAACACCCTGCCACCCAAGCACCGAAAAAACACTGACTATCGATTAGATGCATCAACCGATGCGGGCATTGCATTTATAGAACGGCATAAGCAACATCCGTTTTTTCTATACCTTGCGTACTTTGCACCGCACGTACCGCTTGAAGCAACTGATGATTACCTCGCAAGATTCCCCAATGCTGCTGAAACTCGAAGAAAGTATGGCTTAGCAATGATGTCTGCCATTGACGATGGCATTGGCCGGATAAGAGAAAAACTTGCTGCTGATCAATTGAGTGACAACACAATGATCTTTTTTATCAGTGACAACGGTGCACCGCTCGGCATACACAAATTAGACTTACCAATTGACAACAATGGCGGCGCATGGGATGGCTCACTAAACGACCCTATGGTAGGTGAAAAAGGCATGCTTTCAGAAGGAGGCATACGCGTCCCTTATATTGTTACCTGGCCGGGTAAGATACCCACCGGTATTGTTTCAGATACGCCCGTCACCACACTTGATGTAGCAAGCACAAGCATGGCTGCAGCTGGGCTTGAAATTCCCACGGAATTAGATGGCGCTGATCTGCTGCCAGAACTAAGCGGCGATGCCATGCTTGAAGAACGTTCAATTTACTGGCGCTTCTGGAATCAGGCGGCCATTCGTAAAGGCGAATGGAAGTATCTTAAGGCTGGCTCTGACTATGAGTTTCTGTTTAACATGAACACACCCACGCCAGAGACGGAAAACGTTCTAGATGCATACCCGGGCATTGCTGAAGAATTACGCCAGGACCTAAACAGCTGGTCGCAGGAACTCCAACGCCCGGGTTTGTCAGACGTACCACTCAACAATCAGGAAGAAGACTGGTACAACCATTACTTTCCTGCAAACTAGACGTAGTTAGACACGCGCTCTAGATAACCGAATACATATTTGGCATAGCTCCATCGCACTTGCAGTTGAAATACCGGTGTGTCTGCATGGTTAGACATTAATACCGTCGCACTGCCATAGCGCGTTTGGGTGCACTGACCGACTCTGAACTGCGACGGATGCACATCAAACGGTGTGCCGCTTGCGATCACATCACGCACCTTAGAGCCACTAAGCTTTAACACCGTGTAGTAATCACTAAGGTCAACAGCCGCGGTGCCGGGCATTGAACACCATTTTTCTATAACGCTGCCTGGATCACTATTGGTATAAAGCAAACGCTCGTCGGGGCCTAACCAAAATAGTGTATTGGCATTGTTATGCATATAGGTATTGGTTTCTAACTGACAGTCGTCTGTACCAAGCAACCCTGTTAAAGCTGCATTGCAGGCTTGCGATTCAAAATCACCACGTAGGTTAATTTTGTTTATATAAGGCAGTTCTTCCACCTTAAAACCATCGGTATCAAGTGTCGTTATTTTCAACGGAGTTTCTTTGATCGGATTAACCACGAACACGTACTCCTTCAACATCAACAAACACGGTATCTGAAACGGTAGCCTTTATGACATCGCCGTTCATCAGACACAGAGTCACCACGTCACCTTTGCGGTTTATTCCGTCTTGCAGTAGAGCAAGTGCTATGGAACGCCCGGCATTGGGACTCATATAACTAGAGGTAACATGCCCAATGGTTGGCATTGGTGGCGCTTCTAAAACTTCCGACACAATATGCGCACCCTCTGGCAATACCACGGTAGGATCTTCAGTCAATAGGCCCACCAGTTGCGGCCGACCTTCCCGCTTAGTATCAACACGCTCTTGAGCACGATTACCTAAATATTCTTCTTTGGTTTTCGAAACGATCCAATCCATGTCCATATCATGCGGGGTCACGGTGCCGTCGGTATCTTGTCCGACAATGATAAAACCTTTTTCCGCGCGCAATACGTGCATGGTCTCTGTACCGTATGGACAAAGATCGTACTTTTTACCCGCCTCTGCCAGGGCTTCAATTAAGTGTTTGCCATAACGCGCCGGCACATTGATCTCGTATGAGACTTCGCCCGTAAAACTAATTCTGAACACCCTTGCCGGAACTCCTGCAACAGTGCCCTCTCGCATGGTCATAAAAGGAAACGCTTCTTTATCTAAATCTATGTCGGTGATACTTTGCAGCAACTCGCGTGCTTTAGGACCATTGAGCGCCATTACCGCCCATTGTTCGGTAACACTAGTGCAATAGACTTCCCATTCAGGCCATTCGGTTTGCAACCATTCTTCAAGCCAACTCATGACACGTGCTGCACCACCGGTGGTGGTGGTCATGTGATAGTGGTTTTCACCAAGACGCGTGGTGACACCATCGTCAAAGATCATACCGTGTTCATTTAACATTAGGCCGTAACGGCACGAACCAATAGCAAGTTTTTGCCAGTTGTTGGTATAAACCATCTCAATAAGCTTAAGAGCATCTTTACCTTGAATGTCTATCTTGCCGAGTGTCGAAGCATCTAACATTCCGACTGACTCTCTTACCGCCAACGTTTCACGCTGTACTGCGGAATGCATATCTTCACCGTCTTTCGGGTAATACCATGCACGCTTCCAGTCACCGACATCTTCAAACTTAGCACCGTTCGCAACATGCCATTCATGCATAGGCGTCTGCCGCTCTTGAATAAACAACTCACGAGACTCTTGACCACCTACAGCACCTAGAGTCAAAGGCGTATACGGTGGCCTGAATGTGGTGGTACCTACTTCTGGTATGGAGACACCTTGAATGTTGGCCATTATGGCAAGTGCGTTTAGGTTAGAGGTCTTTCCTTGATCAGTTGCCATGCCTGTTGTGGTATAGCGCTTGAGGTGCTCAACCGATAAAAACCCTTCACGAGCCGCAAGATGTATGTCTGCAGCTGTAACATCATTTTGAAAATCGTGAAAATGCTTGGCACTACCCTCACCTACCGGGTGCGTGGTTGGCACTAACCAAATCGGCGAGATATCACCCAATGGAATTTCACTAACATTTAAATTCGAAATGCTTGGTGCAGATGCAGACAAACCACAGCGCTGTGCTGCATCAAGGCCTGCTTTAATACCTTCCGTAATACACGTATCTGTATCAAAGCTACCATTACAGCTACCGGCTGAGATATTAGGACAAGATTTTTTCTGACGATTATCATCGGGAATAAAGCCTGCAATCTCATCTACGTACTTAAGCTTGCCACCGCTCTGACTGACCATATGACAAGAAGGTGTCCAACCACCGGAGTTTGCAACAATGCTGCAGCTAATTTCCCACGCTTGACCTTGAAGAGAATCGCCATCGGCTGACAACTCCATAATACGTACCGCTGTAACCCCCTTAGCACCTTGCACAGAACTTATCGCGTGACCTTCAAACAATCGAATATTGTTTTGCTCAAGCCGCGCTTTGACTGCAGGGTCAACCGATGAACGAGTATCTACCACCGTTACAACTGCACCATTATCAGATGCATCTAAGGCCACTTGATAGGCACTGTCGTTATTGGTGAACACAACGATATCTTTACCGGGCAGCGCTCCGTATTGATTAATATAAGTACCGACTGCATTGGCTAACATCACACCCGGTCTGTCGTTGTCTGCAAATACCAATGGTCTTTCAATAGAACCTGCGGCAATTACCACCTGCTTTGCACGAATTTTCCAGAACCGTTGCCGTGGCAATGATCCACCGTTACCCGGACCTAAGTGATCAGTGACTTTTTCAAGTGCGGTTATATAGTTGTAGTCATAGTAGCCGGTTGCGGTTGTACGTGTTAAGACCCGCACATTTTCATTGCGCTCAAGCTCTTGCATGGAGTTCTTTACAAACTCTAGTGCGGCTGTATTTTTCGATGTACCTAATAGAGAACCACCGGGTTCACTGCCTTCATCAAGTAACATTACTCTGGCACCACTACCGGCCGCCATTGTGGCTGCAGCAAGACCAGCAGGCCCCGCTCCTATAACCAGTACATCACAATGTGCGTAGGTTCCATGATAAACATCGGGATCATTTTCAACCGGGCTTACCCCAAGACCTGCAGCTTTACGAATAAACTTTTCATAAGTCATCCACATGGAGGCGGGCCACATAAATGTTTTATAGTAAAAACCCGCCGGCAGAAAACGCGCAACCAGCGAATTAACACCGCCAACATCAAAATTTAAGCTTGGCCAACGATTTTGCGATGAAGCCACCAAGCCGTCATACAGTTCAACGCATGTGGCTCGGGTATTTGGTTCAGTGTACGGGCCTGTCTCAAGCTGCATTAATGCATTGGGCTCTTCTGAGCCTGCTGCTATAAGACCACGCGGCCTATGATACTTAAAGCTTCGACCTAACAACCGCACGCCATTGGCGACTAAGGCAGACGCTAGCGTATCGCCTTGATAACCTGTGTATTGCTTACCATCAAAGGTAAACGTTAACGGTTTACTGCGATCTATACGACCGCCGTTATCTAACCTGTTTGATTGAGTCATGATTGGCCCCCTTCAGGGATGGGCGGCCTTGGATCTTCAATTTTATAAGTGGCTACAAATTCATCAGTCACGGTATGGCGCAGGGCATTAAACCATCGTCTGCAGCCGTGTACATGCAACCATCGCTCACGATGATACCCTTTCGGGTTACTGCGAAAAAATACGTATTCACCCCATTCATCGTCTGTTAGTTTGGCAGTTTCTGTCGGGCGGGGTATATGCGCTTCACCATGACAAGAAAATTCAGTCTGGTCGCGATCACCGCAGTACGGGCAATTAACAATAAACATAATAGTTCTACTTAGTGAGCCACCGCAGCTGCGGCGCCCTCATCAATAAGCGCACCGCTATTGAAGCGATCAATCGAGAACGGGGCTGCTATTTCATTCATTTCGCCTGCAGCTATTGAATGTGCAAACGCATGACCACTACCAGGTGTTGCCTTAAAGCCGCCCGTTCCCCAGCCACAATTAAAGTAGAGGTTCTTAACGGGAGTTTTTGAAAGGATTGGTGAACGGTCAACTGTAACATCGACAATACCCGCCCACTGACGCAACATGCGAAGGCGCGAGAAAATCGGGAATAACTCACACAGTGGACCAACTGTATGTTCAATTAGATCAAAGCTACCACGCTGCGAATAAGAGTTATAAGCATCAGAACCAGAGCCTACTACTAGCTCACCCTTATCGGACTGACTAACGTATACGTGTATGCCATTAGACATAACTACGCAATCAATAATGGGTTTGATCGGCTCAGAGACAAGCGCTTGTAGCGGGTAACACTCGAGCGGTAATTTAAATCCCGCCATCTCCGCGATTACACTGCTATGGCCTGCTGCAACAGAGCCAACTTTACCTGCGCCAATAAACCCGCGACTGGTATCAACACCCACTACTGCATTGTTTTCTACGCGAACACCTGTGACTTCGCAGTTTTGAATGATATCAACGCCTGCGGCATCGGCACCGCGCGCATAACCCCACGCTACAGCATCGTGGCGTGCTGTACCGCCACGCTTTTGCAGTAAGCCACCCATCACAGGGTAACGACAGTTAAGGTTAATAATCGGCAGCATTTCTTTCACCTGTTCTGGTGTTAGAAACTCTGAGTCGATACCGTTTAGATGAATGGCATTGCCACGGCGACCGATCTCTTGCATATCGTGCACGCTGTGCGCCAGGTGCAGCAAACCGCGCTGTGAAAACATCACATTGTAGTTAAGCTCTTGCGATAAGCCTTCCCATAACTTCATAGCACTTTCGTACATTCCCGCGGACTCATCAAGCAAGTAGTTAGAACGCACTATGGTTGTGTTACGACCTGTATTACCACCACCAAGCCAACCCTTCTCTATAACGGCAACATTGGTGATGCCACATTGGGTCGCTAAGTAATAGGCTGTAGCCAGACCATGACCACCACCGCCGATAATCACAACATCGTAGTGTTTTTTGGGATCAGGGCTACGCCAAACGCGCTGCCAGTTACGATGGTAAGACATCGCATTACGGGCAAGCGAAAACAGTGAATATGCTTTCATAGAAGTTTCTTTATGGGTCCAACGGGAGCCGGTCTACCGACCGTGCATCGTCGTTAAATTTGGGCAACTGCGGTGTTCCCAAAACGACTCAAACACCGCAGAACTACAATATAACACCACAATATGCCAGTAGAGGCACCAGCAGTTAGGTAGGCGTGACTCCACGCAGCCTTTCGCCACGGCGACGGATCAACTCAAGCGTTGCAAGAAGCGCTATAGAGATGACAACCAAAATGGTAGCAACCGCCAGTATGGTAGGTGAAATTTGCTCACGAATACCAGAGAACATCTGGCGCGGAATGGTTCGCTGCTCAACTGATGCCATGGCAATCACCACGACGACTTCATCAAATGAAGTAATGAAAGCAAACAATGCCCCCGAAATAACACCCGGTAATATGAGCGGCATTTGCACTTTAAAGAAGGTCCGCAATGGGGTTGCACCCATACCATATGCGGCACGCACCAAGCTTTGATCAAAACCGACCAATGTGGCGGTAACGGTAATAATTACGAATGGGGTGCCCAACACAGCGTGAGAAAGTATGACCCCTAAGTGGGTGTAGACTAACTCAAAATTTTCAAGCTTTTGCCCTATCCATGCAAACAGACCACCAAACTCAGCCATCCATGCACCGAAGCGATTAAACAGCCTTGCGCCATCACTAAAGCCACGAAATATACCAGCACCCGTAATAACCAACGGTACGATCATGGGTGAAATTAGCAACGCCATAAGTTTCTTTTTATAGGGCATTTCAGATCGGCTTAAGCCAACCGCTGCCAAGGTACCTAATACTGTTGCTATTACTGTTGCAAAGAAGCCTATAAAAAAACTATTACGCATGGAACGTATCCATTGCGCATTGTTCCATGCATCACTCCACCAACCGGTTAGGCGATCCGGGTTGGCCATGCCATTGGTTAAGATATCTCTGTAGTGACGCAGCGAGAAAGCATCCGGGTCAAGACCCAACATGCCGGGTGTAAAAGAGAAATAGTTTTCTGCATTAAAACTTAACGGCAGAACTATAAGGATGGGTGAGATCAAAAACAGAAAGATCAAACCACAGATAAAACGAAACGTGTAATACCAAAGACGCTCGCCCCATCCTGCATATGCTGGTAGTGCCATATCAGTGTACTGTAACGTTTAAACGGTGCGAATGAGAGTTTGTCATTTGGTTCATAGCAAGGCTTGGCTCGCAGGAAATGGCCGTTCCCTTTTCAAGAGCCATAACGCCGCTATGGACCGAATGACAAGCTCCCGCAGGGGCGTCAATTAAAATGCATCCGGAATTCATTAAAAACCCCTCACACTGAAATAAATATAAGAACATATTCATGCCTTGAGCACTTTGATTGATCGACTCATTTGTAGCGTTTGAATGTTGCAGTGCACTTACCCCAGCTTCATGTTGTCAATGCCAACGATACGATCGTATAGCCAATAAAAAATAAGTACGACAAACAACAATACACCACCCAGTGCAGCGGCTAAGTTCCAGTTCAGTGTCTGACGCATATGCGAGTCAATGAAGTTTGAGATCATTGATCCCTCTTGACCACCCACAAGGGCCGGCGTTATGTAATAACCAATCGCAACAATAAAAACCAATATGCCACCCGCACCAATACCTGGAATAGTTTGCGGTGCATATACTCGCCAGAAGGCTGTCCAGTTAGACGCACCCAAACTTTTTGCAGCGCGCATATAGCTTGGTGGTATGCCCTTCATAACGGAATAAAGCGGCAGCACCATAAAAGGCAGCAATATATGGGTCATGGCTATCAGCGTGCCGAGCTGATTATATATTAGTGAATATCGACTACCGTCATCCGTTATGCCAAAGTACACAAGCAGGTCATTAATCACTCCCTGACTTTGTAGCATTGCAATCCATGCGGTGGTGCGCACAAGGATAGATGTCCAGAATGGCAACAGCACTAATATAAGTAGTAAATTTGAAGTTTTAGCCGGAAGCGTTGCAAGCAAGAACGCGATCGGATACCCCAGTGCCACACAAAACAGTGTCACCAGGAATGATATTTTTAGCGTGCGTAAAAAAAGCTTAATATGAATGCGGCGTTTTTCGGCTTGTTGCTCTATAGATCCATCAGCATTGAGTTTTAAATCCACGGCTGCGGCATAGTAGCCCGGGGTCCAGGTTCTTGAGGCGGTTTTCATGCCTTGCCAAACTCTTATGTCGGCCCATTTCTTTTTCTTGTTAATCAGACTTTCTTTATAGGGTGCTTCGATACTATTGATACTTCGACCGGTACTGGTAAACAACGACCTTGAGCCCGGGAATTCGCGATTAACTCGAGTCGCAACCTTACCAATGGTTTTATCAGCCTTAACGACTTTTAGATCAGTAGCCAGTGCAGCAAACATTTCTTCAGTCGGCTCTGATGAGCCATCCCAATCTTTAAGTGCGCGGGTGACTTCAGGCATTTTGCTTGAAAACGAATTATCGTAAATGCCTTGCAGTAAAAAATATGCAATAGGCAAAATAAACGAAAAGAATACAAACAACAGTAGCGGTAATACTAATAAGAACGCCCGAAACCGACTGCGAAACATCGCTTTGTCTAAGCGTTTTTTAAGCTCTGCGTCATCAATGAGAACCCCATCAATGGTGACCGGACCTGCGGCAGAATTGTTCGCTATTGCTGTCATTCAGATGAGAATCTTTTGAAAGTAAATCACCCCAAGGGATCCCTGGGGTGCTAATACCTAATTACTTAGGCGATTTACTTGTGCTAATTACTTAGCAAGCCATGCGTTGAACTGTTCGTTCAGCTGGTCTTGATTGTCAGCCCAGAACTCAAAGTTGTTCTGAAGAGCGTTAGTCAAGTTAGACGGTGCAGTTGGCATGTGGCTCGCCATTTTAAGCTCAGGCTTGTTGTGGAATGAACCAACCAACGAACCTGAAGACTTGCGCGCAGGACCGTAAGATATCCAGCTTGCCTGTGCTGCCAGTGCTTCAGTACTTGTTGAGTACTTCATGAAGTCCATTGCCGCTTCTTTGTTTGGAGCACCTTTAGGCATAACCCAAAGATCCAGATCCCAAATTTGGCCGTCCCAAACAATTTCAAATGGCTTGTCTTCAGATGCAACGGCATTAAAGATTCGACCGTTATAAGCAGTAGTCATTACTACTTCACCGTCAGCTAGAAGCTGTGGAGGTTGAGCGCCTGCTTCCCACCAAACCACATCACCTTTGATTGAATCAAGCTTTGCAAGTGCACGCTCAATACCTTCTTCAGTGCCAAGGACGTCATAAACTTCATCAGCTGCAACACCATCTGCCATCAAAGCCATTTCAAGGTTAGCTTTTGGGTTCTTACGTAAGCCACGCTTACCTGGGAATTTTGCAGTATCGAAGAAGTCTGCGATTGTGCTTGGTGTTCCACCTGTTACTTTGGTTGAATCATAAGCATAGATTGTTGACCAAACAATATTGGCAACCGCGCAGTCATGAAAAGTACCGGGAAGAAAATCGTCTTTAGCTGCAGTGCCATCAGCACCTGCAGGGAAATCATCAATGCTGATGGTTTCAAGAAGCCCTTCATCACAACCACGAACAGCATCTGATAATTCTACGTCTACCAAATCCCATTTTACGTTGCCAGCTTCAACCTGTGCTTTAACTTCTGCAAGTCCACCGTTGTAGTCTTCTGAAACAACAGTGTTACCTGTCGCTGCCATCCACGGCTTATGATAAGCCTCTACCTGTGACTTGGTGTAAGCACCACCCCAAGAAACAACTGTAATTGATTCAGCAGCGTTAGCGGCACCCGCTGCTACGGCAAGACCGGCAGCAAGTAATGTAGTAACTTTATTCATCAAGTTTATCCTCGTTTTTAATAATCCGGAACACCCGGCATACAATAAATTTTACAGCTTTCCTCAACTCTATACCTACTACTTCAAACTGAATTTGATCTGAAGGAGTTTGAATATTATCAGGCATCTAGTGCGCGGCAATCTTGTTGCAGCCAACCAACAGAGACAATATCACCCTCTTTCATAGAGGCATGATCTGAAGAATTTGGTACTTTTACAATGAAGTCATCGCGGCCAAGTATTTCCACGCGACTTCTGATGTGATCACCAAGATAGATTAGCTCTAATACTTTTCCATCAAATATATTCGGTACAGAACCAGGCTCCGGGTTTATTACCACGCGCTCCGGGCGTAGTGATAACGTTGATTCATCACCTCGGCTCTGAACATTAATAGCCATTGCATAAATGGGAACACCCTCTGCGGTTTGCACCACACAGTAGTCGCCGTCTATGTCTATTACTTTGCCTCGAAGCTTGTTGTTTTCACCAATGAATTGCGCAACGAATGCGTTTTCCGGGCGCTCGTATAAATCACTTGGTGGCGCCAGCTGTTGAATGACACCATCATTGAAAACAGCAATACGGTTAGACATGGTGAGCGCTTCTGATTGATCGTGTGTTACGTACACAACAGTTACACCGAGATTTTCGTGAATATGTTTGATTTCATATTGCATTTGCTCACGCAGGTTCTTATCTAACGCGCCGAGTGGTTCGTCCATTAAGACTAGATCCGGGTCAAACACTAAAGCACGAGCCACGGCAACACGCTGTTGCTGACCGCCAGAGAGTTGCGCAGGACGACGATTAGCAAAGTCACCCAACTGCACCATGTCGAGGGCTTTTTTAACTCGACTTTCACGTTCCGACTTAGACATTTTGCGCACCTCTAGCGGGAAGGCTAGATTTTCACCGACAGTCATGTGTGGAAATAGCGCGTAATTTTGGAACACCATACCAATACCACGCTTGTGAGGTGGCACGTTATTTATTGGGCGTTCGTTAAGATATATTTCGCCATATGTTGCAGGCTCAAAACCTGCGAGCATCATTAAACAGGTGGTTTTACCTGATCCTGATGGACCAAGCATGGTCAGGAACTCACCTGTTTCAACATCGAGATTCAAATCTTTAACGACAATAACTTTACCGTCGTAACTCTTTTGAACATTTTTGAATTGGACCAGCGGCTTTTTTGCAGGCATTCAAATCCAGTTAATTTTATGATTGTGTATCAAGTTTGATACACCTTGCGGAATATATCTGTACAGTTTGCAGGACCGAACAGGATCAGGCAACAGCCAATCTCTCAGTTATTAAGGATCGCATTTTTCAGCGATCCTCAGGCACGTTTAATCCGGCGGGTACTTCTCCTGCAGCGCCGGACCGGCCAATAAGCAAAGAAATTAGCCGAATTTTGTCAATCTAGCGATCAGACTAGAGGTATCCCAACGGCTACCGCCCATTTTCTGGACATCTGCGTAGTACTGATCAACCATTGCCGTTACCGGCACCGATGCACCGTTGTTACGCGCCTCATTGAGCACTATAGATAAGTCTTTGCGCATCCAATCTACGGCAAATCCAAAATCAAACTCATCTTTTGCCATGGTCTTATAGCGATTTTCCAACTGCCAGGACTGCGCCGCACCACCGCCCACCACGCTCATTACTTTTTCTATATCAAGGTCGGCGGCTTTGGCAAAGTTAACCCCCTCTGCTAAAGCCTGCACCAAACCCGCAATGCAAATTTGATTCACCATTTTGGTCAGCTGCCCTGCACCGGTCGCGCCGATCAAAGCGACATTCTTTCCGTAAGCGCCTAAAGTATCGACGACTGTATCGAAGGTTTTTTGATCACCACCACACATGATTGCCAGCGCACCGTTCTCAGCACCTGCCTGACCGCCAGACACTGGCGCATCAATAAAGCCAACGCCTTGCTGAACGCATTCTTCGTTAATTTCTCGCGCAACCATTGCAGAAGCCGTCGTGTGATCAACCAGTATTGCACCTTTAGACAGACCGGCTAATGCGCCATCATCACCGTACACTACAGAGCGGAGATCGTCGTCGTTGCCGACGCATACCATGACGATATCGGCACCCGTGGCTGCCTGCTTTGGTGTATCACAGGCAGTGCCTTTATGCTCTTTTACCCATTGATCTGCTTTGGCTTTCGTACGATTGTAAACCGAGACCTGATGGCCAGCACTGGCAAGATGCCCGGCCATTGGATAACCCATTACACCCAAACCTATGAACGCTACTTTATTAGTCATGTTTATCTCATTTACCTGTATTGATAATTACAAAGGTACAGCTGCTCGTAGCCGAGGGTCGTACTTTAGGGTCAAAGAGCAGACAAATTTAAAGTACTTTATCCGCTTAATATACATAGGTTAAAAAAGACTCGAAAGCCTTTCAATGCCCGCGCGGATTTTTTCCGATGGTATGGACGAGAAGCCAATTCTTAAGTAGGACTCATTAGGTATAGGATCCATAAAATAAGCATTACCCGACACCACTAAAATGCCATTCTCACTGGCAACTTGCTGCACTTCATCAGCGTCTACACCTTCTGGCAATTTCACCCAAAATGCACTACCACCAAAGGCTGGTGCACGACTTGAATTTGGCATAAATTCAGCCAAAGCATCGTCTAAAGCTTTCCACCGCACTTTGTAATTAGATGAAATTCTATGCACCAGGGAGTCGTGATGACCAAGCGCTAAAAAGTGCGCAACTGCATTTTGATTGTTGGACGGTGGATGACGCAGCATAAGCCTACGCAGCGCGCGTGCTTCACTGATTAGTTCTTGCGGCCCAACCATATAACCTAGCCTTAGACCTGGCGCTAGTGTTTTAGAAAGACTGCCCACATAGATTACTCGATCATTGCCATCAAGGCTTTTAAGTGCAGGGGTTGGAGTGCCTGCAAAGTTAAGTTCGCTCTCGTAGTCATCTTCGATGATTAATATATCGTGATCAGAGGCGCGCTTTAAAAGTTCTTTTCGGCGCTCCAAAGACATAGTGGCCGTGGTCGGTGACTGATGGCTTGGCGTGCAATAAACAACATTACATTCATTTATGCGGTCATCGATAATTATGCCGTGCTCATCAACATCAAGCGGTATCAACTCACAGTTTCTAAGTGAAAAGATATTGCGAGCGTCCGGATAACCCGGGTTCTCAAAACCGACTTTGTCACCTTCGTTAATGAGTAATCGCGCTAAAATATACAAAGCATTTTGAGCACCCATGGTAACCAGTATCTGATCTGTGGAAACCCATAATCCACGCGGTGGAAGTACACGGTTTTGGATTTGCTCTAATAACAGCTGATCGTCGTTATCTACCGAGTCTGGCATCCAATCGGTGATCGCTTGTACGGCAAGTGACTGCCGACAACATTCCCGCCACTCATTAATGGGGAACATTGCAGGGTCAGTTTGCCCTGCTGTAAAAGGATATTCGTAATCACGCCAGCGACTCAACACACTGTCTAGATTTCGTTGTTTAGACGGACGAGTTAAAAAACGCTTTTCCCAATCAGGTGACTCTGCATCACTCTCAACCGGTTGCGGTGCACGCGCTAAACGACTATTGACTAGCTCTGAATTAACAAAGTAACCGCGCCGCTCTTCCGCCAATAAATAGCCCTCATCCATAAGATGCTGGTAAGCATGTACCACTGTATTTCGGGCAACGCCTAGTTGGCGGGCAAGCTCACGGGAAGACGGCAACGGCCGATGGTGCGGGATATGCCCATCAAGAATAGCGGTTACCAGGGCCCGCCTGAGCTGGCTTTGCAGGCTATCACCGCGATCACTGGACAATCTAATGAGCTGCCGCCACATGGGCTGGCTAGTTTTCTGGGTGTGGTCAGGTTCAGATGCCAATTTAATCTCAAAAGTAGTCGGGCGAAGAAATTGTCGCTTGGCAATTATCACTTTGCATGAGCCTTGCTGGCGGGCAAAATGCACCCACTGAAAACCCATACTGCCCGAGTGTAATCGACACGTACATCGCAGTAAACATAAAGCCTTAACGCAAGCCAGAACCTGAGAACAGCATAATTATGTCTGACAGCAAGATGCCAATGATAATCGCCCACCGTGGCGCCAGTGGATCAGCCCCTGAAAACACCCGTGCAGCGATTCAAATGGCTGCCGAACATGGAGCAACCTGGATAGAAATTGATGTAAATATATCCAAAGACGGCATTCCTGTATTGTTCCACGATGACGGAATCAGCAGATGCAGCAATGGCGAAGGGCTTGTAATTGAGCATACGTTAACAAAACTGCAGTCACTGGATTGTGGCAGTTGGTTTTCGGAGCAATTCAAAGGCGAAAAAATAATTACGTTAGAAGAATGCCTGGAGCTAGCTGCTGAATATAGCCTCGGTATTAACCTTGAAATAAAACCGTGCAGTGGCTGGGAGCTGCCCACCGCAGATGCGATCGCAAAACTTCTCACTAATAAGCGAGCGAACAGTGACAACACACTGCCACCCATTGTCGTTTCAAGCTTTAGTCATATCGCTATGCAGCATGCTGCTAAACACTTAGATTGGCTGGCACGTTCGTCATTGTTTTTAGTTACCCCACCAGACTGGAAATCATTAACCACAGAAGTCGGGGCAAGCGCGATACACTTACACGCCAATAGCCTGCTAACTGAAGAGTCGGTCAAGGAATTAAAAGATCACGGCCTACACGTGTATTGCTATACGGTGAATAGCGCAGATGATGCAAAAGCACTTATAAGCCTGGGGGTTGATGGGGTATTTACCAATTACCCTAAAACACTACTTGCTGAACTTCCGTAAGCACATAACTTTAGTGCAGCAGCCGTGCAGACACTGCCGATGTTTCATGCTCAATGCGCGCAAGCCAATTGAGCACCTCTGGCCATTGGTTTTCCCAACAACATAAATGGGTATTGATGGGTACTTCGCGAAGAATTGCAGTTGGCTGGTTAAGCACCCAGCTTTTTGTGAGCCTGGGTGGTATGACTTCATCTTTACCCCCCACCAGGTGCAATTGTTTTATTGTTAGCGGCAAAGGTGCTTGCAAGGCAGGGTTGATCGATCCATAGAGTCTTGTGTACTTGTGATGTGCAGTCCATGCATCAGTATCAATGTTGCCAGCCACTGTCACTACAGCCGTTACCTTAGGTAATTTTTCCGCCACTAGCAAAGCGAGTGCACCACCGCCGCTGTGGCCTAGCAAAACCACATTTTTATAACGCGCAGTGCGCTGCGCGATGACGTCAACCATACTGTTAACGACTTTCTCTGAAAACCGTGAGAACGTCCAATAGTCCGCGTTGCACTCTTCATCCAACACCATACCGAAGTAACACGGGCGTCCTATGTAGAGGGTATTGGCTTTGTCTAAGCGCATTAGATTAAGCATTAAAGCAGCGCGCGGCGTGGGATCAGACTTTATAAAGTATCGCCATTGCCAGGCAACACCATCACCTTCAATGTATACATGCACGGTATTTCCTACGGCGTTACGTTCAGGCGCATAGATTACGTGTCTAAATGTATCGCTCTGCAGAGTTGAGCGGGCAAAGCCATACTTGTCTGCACTTTCGTCGATTTTCTTGTAAGCAGGCGCTACACATGCCGCTGACGTTACGGTGATCAACATCAAGACAAGTACACGGCACACCTTGCTCAGGGTTTGACCCGTCATAGAACACGCGCTCTGGACACTGCCGTAGAGATAAAAGAAAACATCGATGGATTGTAGACACTCACTGGCACAGTCGCGAGACCATTTTTGCAAACAAGCTTGCAAGGTGCTGATTGTCACCTATTCTCCTAGATGACTGGCGGTCATTTCCTGCCTATCGAGCGAATCGCCGTTACACCCTGTTACAAAGTTGACTCAGCAGCGAAATGGCTGAGCGCTATAGTAATAGTGACAACAATCTTGAAAATGGTAGACAACCAGGAAATCGTCCTACAAACACCGTGAATAAATCAGAACGAGAATTACGAGAACAGTTGCTGCTCGATACCGCCCTGGCCTGCTTTGATACTGATCAGTGGGAAAATGTCAGTGTCGCGGCCATTGCAGCACAGGCGGGAGTCGCCAAGGGCACTGTCTACCTGCACTTCACCAGCAAACATGAAATTTACGCACGCTTAGCATTACAGTTTTACGACGATCTACTGGCCAAATGCCAAACCATTACCGGTAAAGACTCCCGCACAAGACTAAGCACTCTGATAGCTACCGTCTTTACCTATTACCAGCAACGAACTGAATACCGACGCATTACCCAATACTGCCAGCGTGAAGATTTCATTAATAATTTGAACCTGGAACTTAAGCTTTGCTTAATGCACGCTGAGGAACAATTTAAACAGGAACTGACAAGCATTCTTATTGATGGAACCAAAGACGGCAGCTGGGGAACAGAAGCCATAAATAAAATGCATGGCATTTACTACACCCTAAAGGGTGCAGTAAACCACTATTGTTGCGATAAAAATACAAAACAAGAGAGGCAGATCGACTCCACCATCACGATCACAAACTATATACTCTCTAGTGTCGGACCCAGAATAAAAACGACAATAAAAACAACCGATAGCTCAAATAAAAAAGAGCAAAAAGACACCTCAACCTCAACCTTAGATGTAGCTTTGGAAATATAAAATGGGCAGATCAGCTTTAATAGCCGCACTTGCAGTAGTAGCACTCGTGCTATGGATGGCAAGCGGGCAAATCGGATCAGACGAGAACCTGGAGTCGACAGAGGCCACTACCACCGCTGAAGAAGCGCCAGCTGTAAAAATGAAAGTGCAAACGCGTCAGCAGATCGCTGAAAGCATCACTCGTGAGATCGTGACCCAAGGCCAGCTTGAACCTGTCAGAGTACTTTCGCTTCGGGCTGAAACCGCCGGCAATATTCAACAGTTAATGGTCAGCAAAGGCCAGCGAGTTGGACGCGGGCAATTGCTTGCAAACATTGCGGTTAATAACCGCTCTGCACAACTTACCGTGGCACAGGCCAATTTGGCGCAAGCCAACAATGAATATAACGCCGCACGCAAACTTCAAAAACAAGGCTTGCAGTCAACCCTTAGCCTGGAAGCCGCCAGTGCCAAACGCGAAGCGGCCAGAGCACAATTACAAGCCGCTGAAATTGAACTGGCCAACACAAGCATTACCGCACCCATTGATGCATTAATAGAAGATGTTATGGCTAAAGAAGGCGACTACATTGATAAAGGCGCACCGTTTGCGATGCTGGTAGATAACAGCCAGCTTCTAGTCACTGGCCAAGTACCACAACAACATATTGGTGATATAAAAATTGGCCAAAATGCTATCGCAAAACTTGTTACCGGTGAATCACTTGAGGGCGAAGTAAAATTTATCTCTTCCATGGCTGATGACACCACCCGAAGCTTCAAAGTGGAGGTACTTATTGATTCACCTCCAGCAGGCACACTTACGGGTATCAGCGCACAAATTAGTATCCCGGTAGAAACCTTACAAGCGCATCGGGTATCCCCTGCTATTTTGGCCCTGGACGACGCCGGCGCACTTGGCATAAAGGCCATTGGCGATGAAAACACTGTTGTCTTTCACTCTATAGAAATAGTGAAAACAGAAAATAACGGCGCCTGGGTCACAGGCTTACCAAACGATGTCACTGTGATCACTATGGGTCAGGGCTATGTAAATCCAGGTGAGGTAGTAGAACCTGTAGCCGCACCTGCAGATAGCACCGAGAGCAACCCCGCGCTATGAACGCCATAATTGAAGCGGCATTTAGCCGCAGCCGTGCCGTAATATTGGTGCTGATATTTTTTATATTCAGTGGCATTTTGGCTTACCGCGCCATTCCGAAAGAAGCCGAACCCGATGTCGCTATACCGATCATTTATGTATCGATGAGCCACGAAGGTATCTCTCCGCAAGATAGCGAACGCTTATTACTGCGACCAATGGAAGCCGAACTGCAAAATATTGCAGGGGTTAAAAAGATTACCAGCACGGGCTCTGAAAGCCACGGCTCGGTAATGCTGGAGTTCGATGCAGGCTTTGATCCGAGTGAAGCACTTCTCGATGTTCGTGAAAAAGTCGATATGGCTAAATCAAATTTACCCAATGACACCGACGAGCCAACAGTGAATGAAATAAACGTTGCCCTCTTCCCGGTATTAACTGTTTCACTTGCAGGCCCTATCCCTGAACGAAGTTTGCTTAAAATTGCCAAAGGCTTAAAAGAAAAAATAGAAGCACAAGCTGGTGTTCTTGAAGTATCTATTGGTGGTGAACGTGCAGAGGTACTAGAGATCACTGTAGACCCGGTAGTTATGGAAACCTACAACATACGCTTTGATGAACTATTTAACTTAATTCGTACAAACAATTTACTGGTTGCCGCAGGGGCGATCGATACAGGCGCTGGACGCATGGTGTTAAAAGTACCTGGTGTGGTTGAAGATATAAGAGACATTCTATCAATGCCGGTGAAAGTTAACGGCGACACTGTCATTACCTTTCAAGATGTAGCCACCATCAACCGAACATTTAAAGACGCCAATGGCTATGCACGAGTAGACGGCCAACCGGCCCTTGCGCTTGAGATCTCAAAGCGAATTGGTGCGAATATTATTGAGACCAACCAAGCCATTCGCGATTTGGTAGCCGAACAACAAAAGCAATGGCCTGAATCAGTAAAGGTATCGTTTCAGCTCGATAAGTCGAAGCAGATTGTCACCATGCTTAATGACCTACAAAACAATATTTTGTCAGGCGTTATATTAGTCATGATCGTGATCATTGCGGCATTAGGCTTTCGCAGTGCATTGCTAGTAGGCATTGCAATACCTGGTTCTTTTTTAGCCGGAATCTTAGTACTTAACAGCCTGGGCTTTACCATGAACGTTGTGGTGTTGTTTAGCCTGATTCTGGTGGTCGGCATGCTGGTTGACGGCGCTATTGTAGTGGTAGAACTGGCCGCTCGAAACATAAAAAGCGGCATGACACGGCGCGATGCTTATAAAGCTGCATCACAGCGCATGAGTTGGCCTGTGATTGCCTCTACCGCTACAACACTTGCGGTATTTTTTCCGGTAATTTTCTGGCCGGGCTTAGTTGGTCAGTTCATGAAATACCTACCAATGACTGTAATCATTTGCCTTATCGCTTCACTCTTTATGGCACTGATATTCATACCCGTACTGGGTGGCAGCTTTGGTGGATCAAAAGTGCTGGCGAACACTGGTGATGAATCTTTAAAACTTGGTAGCGTCACACGCAGCTATGCAAAAATACTGAACGGCCTTTTAAAGCGACCTGGCCTTACCCTACTGGCAGCGATCATCGCGCTTGTGGGCTCATACGGCTTGTACAGTGTAATGGGCCGCGGCGTGGTGTTCTTCCCTAAGACTGAGCCCGACAATGTATTGGTGCAAGTACATGCAAGAGGCGATCTATCTATGCAAGAGAAAGATCGAATCGTTCGCCGTGTAGAGGAGCGACTCTACTCTATGGATGAACTTAAATCTGTTTACGCAAAATCTATGGGCGCTATCGTGGGTGAACCCGGCATGGCCGCAGATGTGATAGGCGTTATTCAAATAGAGTTGAATGAATGGAATACCAGACGTAAAGCGCAAGTCATACTCGGTGAAATGGCTGACCGTACTGCCGATATCCCCGGCATCATTTTAGAATTTAAGGAACAGGAAGGCGGCCCTGCAGGCGGCAAACCCATAAACATGGAAATCAGCTCTACGGTGCCAGAGAAATTACCCGCGGCGACCCAATACGTTGAAGACCTAATGAAAGATTTAGGTGGCTTTATTGATGTAGAAAATAATTTGCCGCTGCCCGGCATTGAATGGCGCTTAAACGTTGATCGTGAACAAGCGGCACGCTACGGTGCTGACGTTGCGCTACTTGGCAACGCCGTGCAAATGGTGACCAACGGGATAAGAGTAGCCGGCTATCGCCCTGACGATTCCGATGAAGAGCTCGATATAAGAGTCAGATACCCATTGGCTGATCGCAAACTTGATCAACTAGACCAACTGCGCGTACCCACCAGAAATGGCATGGTGCCTATCTCTAACTTCGTAACACTTGAAGCGGCATCAAAAACCGGCATTGTGAATCGCGTTGACAATCAAAGAGCCGTTACCGTTCAGGCCAACGTTGAGGCTGGTGGCAACCCTACTGCGAAGCTTCAAGAACTAACAGAGGCACTCGCCAATGGCGCGGTTGACCCTGATATTTCCATTCAGTTCACAGGTGAAAATGAAGACCAAGTAGAGACCATGATGTTTTTAGTGTCGGCCTTTGCAGCGGCTATCTTTTTAATGGCGCTGTTTTTGATCGTGCAATTTAATAGCGTGTTTCAAGCGATTGTGGTGTTGAGCGCCATTGTATTTTCTACCTCTGGCGTTTTACTTGGTTTGATTATCACCAAACAATCGTTTGGTATTGTTATGGTTGGCTTAGGCATTATTGCTCTAGCGGGTATTGTGGTTAACAACAATATTGTTTTAATCGATACCTATAATCGCTTTAGAGCCGAGGGCAACCCGCCCAGAATTGCAGCCTTAGAAACAGGAATTTTAAGACTACGTCCCGTATTCCTAACAGCCACCACCACCATTCTAGGCCTGATGCCCATGGTGCTATCAATGAACATTGATATCTTCAGACGCGTTTTAGAGTTTGGTGCACCCTCGACCATGTGGTGGACACAACTTGCGAGCGCTATTGCTGGTGGCCTTGCGTTTGCAACCATCCTTACCTTGTTTCTGACACCTTGTTTATTGGTGATCGGCGATACTGTGCTCAAAAGAAAACCTAAGAATATCGCGCAGGAAAATACCTTAGCAACACAGCCAAATATGGCTTGAGGCCTTGAGAAAAAAATGGGAGAATATTTATAGAACTGAAGGGAGGCTTTAAAAAACCTGCGGCAGGCAAGATAGAATTCTACACCCTGCCACAGGAAGCTGGAGGAATTTAAAGCGCTAACCGTTTTCCCGCTACAAGATCCGGGTTAGATAAATCCTTTACAACAACTTAGTTCATACTACTGGTCGGCTGGAGCGAAAACCCGGCAAGGTTATCCGCTCCGTTTGCACCGACCTGAGCTCTTGCAAGCTCTATCGCTAATGATGCTGGAGGAGGTACATCCTTAGCTGACGGTGACTATTCTAACCATTTGCAGATCTTAAACAATCAGGTTACCGTATCAAGCCTTGTGAATGATATTCACATATACGGTAGAAACTGATGCAAGATCGTTACAATGAAATGGCCGTTTTCTGCCGGGTAGCCACTCTCGGGAGCTTCTCAGCCGCTGCACGTGAACTTGATCTCACTCCGTCTGCTGTCAGCAAATTGATCTCAAGGCTAGAGGATCGCTTGTCTGCAAGGCTTTTTCAGCGAACGACCCGGCGACTCAACCTGACCGATGAAGGCAATATGTTCTTCGATCGAAGCCGAGAGATCCTTCTCGATATTGATGACGCAGAAACACAAGTGTCTGCGCTGCAAAGTAGCGTTACAGGCACTCTGGATATTACGGCAATCTCTGCTTTTGCACGCACCCAACTGTGCCAATTGATGCCGGAGTTCATGGCACAACACCCGGAGCTTCGGGTGGAATTGTCACTGACGGAACGGCAGGTAGACCTTATCAATGAGCGCGTAGATTTAGCGATCTTAATCAGCGAAGAAGTTCTTGATCAATCTTTGATCAGCCGCAAGCTCGCCACCAACAGACGAGTGATTTGCGCCTCGCCGGAATATATTGAGAAGTACGGCGCGCCGGAAACTCCAGCCGATCTGCTCAATCACAATTGCCTCACTCACTCTTCAATTCATCACTTCAATGACTGGCAGTTCCGCGAAGATGGTGAAATTAAAACCTATAGTATTACTGGCAATTTCCGAACGAACAGCGCATCCGCTCTTCATGAGGCGGTAAAGGCTGGCATAGGAATCTCACGACTCGCTACTTTCGTGACACAGCCCTCCTTAGCATCCGGCGAATTGGTCCCATTATTGACTGAACATACGCACGATACATCTAATATTCTAGCCGTCTATCCTCACAGAAGACACTTGAGTACTAGAGTCCGTGCGTTCATTGATTTCCTGATTGAGAAGTTCACGCCCATTCCACCGTGGGATCAGATGTAATAAATCAAAAGCTCATGGGTGATATAGTCCGCAATGTGACAAAACAGATAGTCAGATCGTATCTGGCACGAATGTTTTCACCAAGTCAGACGATATACCCGATAATTACAATAACCACCGGCAATCTGAATGCATCCCGTTAATACTGCCTCGCTCAAATCAACCAAATCAAAACGCTCTGTGCTCGCCGCAGCGCTTGGTCTTTGCTTTGCGTTTACTAATTCAGCGATTGCGGAAAACTGCACTAGAGTCAGTGCCTACTGGCATACAAACATGCAGAGCCTGGTGGAAAACATCAACGGGTGCGATCCAAGCGCCTGGCAAAAATGCAGCCAGGCAGCGGCGATCCACTACGACCTTAGAGCAGGCTCTCTGGGCCAGCGTGTTGAAAGCTGCGGATTTGCAAAACCAGCAGTTCCAGGCTGGGACTACACAGAACCACAAGCGACCGACACCAGCAGCTGTCTCAGCGCTCGTGACAGCCTCAGAGAAATTTTCGAGACTCGAGCATTGGCAAGGCTTGCCTGTGCTGCAGCTCGCGAAGGTGGAGACGATCAAGTGTGGCTAGATTCGCAATGCAAAATGTACCGCTCGCAAATGACTAACTATCATTTGCCGTTTAGGTCAGTCGTTCAGCACTGTGAACTAGACTACGACCAGCTGGTTGCGACACTCGATAACTAGTTCGATTATTTTGCGCCAGCCTATCCACTAGCGCAATTTTCAAATCACAACACTACTTCTAACCACGCTACTTAGCCACCAAGGCTTTTAAGGCTTTCCCTTAGCCGCTAGTTTTTGCTGATCAAACTCTTCTCTTAATTGCTTTAGCTCATCATCACTTAAGCACGCAATATTATAAAAGTCTTTCTTCCAATCACTACTTGCTGCAAATCGCTGCGGCGATTGAACAGTTGTACGCGCAAAACTCGCACCCTCAAGCAGTGCTAAGGCCATAGCCAACGTTTGACTTTGTGATTGTTGATCATCGGGTTTACCTGCGGCGTTGCCCAGCGGGAAGTCACTGAATAACAGTCGCGGCACACCAACGTATTCAACAATATCTTTGGCACAACCCATAATCACAGTTGCTATACCCGCAGCCTCCAAATACCGCGCCGCCAGACTCACTGATTGATGACACACAGGGCAATTAGGTACTAGCACCGCTGCATCAACACCACTTGCTTGCAAGCGGGCAAGAAGATCAGGGCAATCAATTTCATTCGTTTGGCGCTGACTACGATTGGTTGGCAGACCATACCCCTGCTCCGCCAGACTACCTATCACACCGTTATCCCGGGCTAGCTGCAATTGTTTAAGTGGCAGCCAACTATTGATGTCTTTTGCATGAGTATGTTTGCGATCATAAGCCACATGCGAAATACGCAGATCAGGCGCACCATTGGCATCAAACTCATACACTGAGAAAAACTTTGCAGCGCCATTGTATTCAGCTCCAGGGCCTTGATCACCTGCCTCCGGGTTATACGGTGCTGCGGTGGTAACTAACGCTACCTTGCATTGCGATAACGGTTTTGGCAAAGCCATAAACGGCACTTCTTCAAAGTGCGCCCATTGATACGGATGCTGGTAACCCAAAGCTACATAGTATTCCCTGACCCGTGCACGATAAGGGATCGGTTCATCATCCGCTGTTGCGAGCTTATCTCTAGAATTAATAGACATAGCTAGTTAGTGTCCGTCCACAAACAACGCTACTGCGGACCACCCAGGACACGTGATCTTTCGCCGCCCCTATATAGTTATGTAGAATGACTAAACGCCTATAAAGTGTATGCAAAATCTCACGCACCTGAATGAACCTCGCTACGCGCTGTTTATGGATGGAACTAATTAGCTAAAAACGGATCGGTGCCGGACTGAATCTCATTCAGGTTAGATATCCCATCGCCATCGTAGTCGAATGAAAAGTCGTATAAGTCGTCTCGCATCACGTAGGTTATATCGTCGTCACCTGCGGGTATTTCGACAATGGCTCCGCCAATAATGATTGCTTGCCCCTGGTATTGTTGCTGGAGCCGGATATCAATATCAAACGGAACTCTGGTTGGGACAGATTTTCTGGCGGTAAACAGGTTTCCATTTCCGACACGATTCGGTTGCGCAACACTGCCGCCAATAAAGGCAATAATTTGCGTAATACCGGGCTCATTTACTACTTGCGGAATACTTATGTTCACCGCGACATTGCGAGTCACTACCGGTTCATCTACAAAGGGATCCCAGCCATTATTACGTTCGACTATGTTGGTGATACCGTCGTTATCAAAGTCAAAATCGTAGGAGTAGTCTTGTTGTTGGATTACACGGGTGACGTCAGTATTGCTGATTGCGATGTTAATTCTTTCTGTGCGAGCTAATCGGAGTAGCCGGTCGTCTGGTTGTCGCTCTGAAAATAAGAGGTCGACTTGTAAATCGCTGTTGGCTGGAATGTCGTCGATAACGGCTCGATACTGAGAGCCTACAAGGCTCATCGGATAATTTTGACCGTTCACATTTACAACGCCTTCAACTTGGCTGTAGTCAATTGCCAGGGACTCTCGAATTTTGTTTGGCATTGACGCATACAGCCCGGGCTCTGACGGCAGAGGCTCACTGTTCGTGCTGTCACAGCCTGAGACTATCAATAGTGCGGCCAATGTCAAAGTGAAGGTATTGCTGAACAATCTTTTGTTCCTATTAAGGTGAGTTGCTTACATAACATCATAACACTCAAGACCTTATTTGCAGCGACGGAGGCCTAGGTTGTTAACCTACCGACAATAAACCCGCCGATATTTAACCAAGTGTCACAACTGCGAAATACTCGCTAAGTCTGTGTCTGGATGGTGTTGAGGTATCGGTTTCTGCTGTTAGGACCCATTCGTCTGGCTATTGGTTAGTAAAAGAGGCATGAAAGCTGCGTAGTGAAGGCTCGGCAGTATGGAAAAATATCTGGAGCAAACACCGATGCATATTGTAACTAAGACATTTGTTGGAGCCGTGCTGTTGGCGACAATAGGAGGTTGCGCAACAACCTCAACTGAAATGGCCAATGAAACCGCCAGCGATACGAGCCTGTTGGCAAATTCTAGCTACGTAACTGATTCGACCAATAAGGTTGTTCTGTCGAGCGAAGATTGCGTACGTACAATCAGCTGGGATTCTGAAAGCCGAGTGGTTGAGTGCAACAGCAGTGCAAAAGTAGCAGATAAAGCACCTGTTAAAATGACTGAGGTTGGAGAGACTATGGTGTCTTTTAATGGCCGCGCACTTTTTGGGTTTGACTCCGCTTCGTTGTCTTCTGATGGTCAAGCGCAACTAGATATATTGACTGCTAAGCTTAATAACCAAAGCTCTATCAAGCAGATTGAAATTGTCGGTCATACCGATAGCATCGGCTCTGAAGACTATAACCAGTCATTGTCTGAGCAGCGCGCTGAAACAGTTAAAAGATACTTGCAGCAGTCTTTGCAAACTGTCGCAGTAAGTGCAAAAGGTATGGGCGAAAGCTCACCGGTTGCTAGTAATGTAACGGATGATGGCCGTAGTTTGAATCGACGTGTTGATGTAAATGTGGCAGCTTCAATCGCACAATAACAACAGGCTGTACTAGATAACATTAAAGAGCTCGATTTATCGAGCTCTTTTTTTGCCTTTCTAAAACGTTAGAAGCCGTGGGTGATTTTGAAAAAGGTTTTTTTGCGGTCTAAATCTAATTCGGGTCTGTCATCGAAACGATGGCGCTTATCGCTATAAACATAACGAAGTGCGGTGCCAGGGCCTATCGGTATAGAAAAACCTGCCTCGGAATCAGTGGTGGTTTGATTAGAACCCGCTTTTGCATTGATTGATGCATCAAACCGAACCAGGGGTAGGATGCTTGAAGTCATGCTTCCGGATAAGAAAAAGAATCCATCTTTTTCATCACCTATTTCGGCAATTTTTTGCAGTCTGCCACCCACACCCGTTTCTACTTTTACCTGTGTACTACCCCGCTGAAACAAGTTGTTGCCAACCCCGACCAGTGCATCGATCTCGCGGTCTATGTCGCCAAATTTATCTTGCTCGATACTGAAGCGCCCAAAACTGTAAACCGAGTGACTGATGGTAAACGTTGGGTTGTATCCCAGTCGATAGCTGCTGCCGTTAGATTCACGGATCCAATCGAGATAGACATGGTGTGATAGTGGATCGGACTGATTTTTCGCAAAAAGTCGAAACGTTGGTCTTTCATCGGTGCTTGCTCCAATCTCTATGCCGCCGTCCCAATCGGCAAAACAATTTGCGCTGGCAAATAGTGATAGTGCACTTATAAATTTGATACAGGGAGCTTTCACTTCGAACATCCTTCAAGACTTTGATAGGAGCATTATAGTGAAGCTTTCGTGTGGGCAGATAGAATCGCCACTTTGTCACGAAAAGAATTGTGCCTACCGCAAATGTAAGCAGTTCCAGACGGCAATTTAGGGTGTTGGGAGTAACATAGCTATAAGCTATGCGCACTAACAAAGGTTGGCAGCCTTACCAGCTATCGGTACGGTTTACCAAGTACGAACGGGGCCGGAGTCCAGGTGAACAAAGTTAGAGTTCGGGTAGTAGCCCACGCCACCACCACCTAATCGGAGTGCGGCTTTCTGTACCGATGCAGTACGGACCTTTGGAATTCGGATGTCTATGGCACGACCTGCCATGTGAAAGCTGCGTCTTGCCACACCTTCAGTGGTTTTTCTCAACATGTCGTTGGTTTTCTTAGAGCGAAAACCTGATAACACCAGTACCGGGTTCTTTGTCTCTACGCGCTTAGTTAATAGGTAGAGTATGTTAAGAAGTCTTGGGTCTATAGCTTTGACATCACCGGTGCGAAAATCGCGCAGTAACCAATTAACCTGGTTCAAGCCGCTTTCGATGTAGCTGCCCTCAGACCAATAGGTAATCTGTTCTTCTTCACCGGTATGGACGTTGTGCAGTGACAGTACTCGATCTGGATAGACAATTTTTGCGCTAGCACGGGTCGCTGACCACGGTAGGCATAAGCCAGCCGCACATCCAAGCGCGAATGTTCGGCGACTTAGATTGGGGGACTTATCAGGCAAGTCTAATTGGCTATTATTCTTTTCTATCACAAGCTACTTAAATACCGTTTTCGTTCGTTGGCAGCAACGCGCCCAGTGCATTACTCCACAGCTGTGGTAATAATGCACAGATAGCACCAGAAAAACATACAATGATTGTAACTTTCACGAACTGATCGGCACATTATGGCACGTTATTGTCGCTTTTTGTACACAATCGTTAATGCGCAGTGACAAGTTTGTGCCACCTTTGTTGTTTTATCATCTAATTTGATGGGCCCGCTCGGATCAGTAAAACATGGCTAAAATTCTATTCAAGCTAAGGCAAGTGCCGGATGACGAGGCCGACGATGTCCGGCAACTTTTGGATCGCCACGCCATCGATTGGTACGAGACCGAGGCGGGGCGATTCCAGATCTCTTTTCCTGCAATCTGGTTGCGCAATGAGTCTCAGGAAGAGCAGGCTCGTAGTCTGATTGAAGAATATCAGGCCGAGCGTGTTGAGCGCATCCGTAGCGAGCGGCAGGCTCGCATAGACAACGGTGAAGCGGAAACATTTACACAGAGGATTGCATCGAATCCAGTGCCAATGATTTTGTCGGTACTGGCGATTACTTTTATTTTATTCATATCTATCAAACCGTTTGTCGCACTTATAAAGTAATACCGCTTTTATTTACGTTTATCTCGGAGTTAATTTTTGAACCCCATTCTGGTTGATGTACTGCGCGGAGAATCCTGTGAGTCTTGTCATCGTGGTGCGCTTATAGCACTTAACGCAGACGGCAAAACGGTATTGGAGCTTGGCGATACAGACGCACTTGTGTTTCCGCGTTCATCGTTAAAACCTTTGCAAGCTATTCCATTGGTTGAGTCGGGTGCTTGTGATAAATATGCAATGACTGAACAGGAATTGGCGCTGGCTTGTGCCTCGCATTCCGGTGAAGAAATCCATCGCCAGGTTCTGTCTCAGTGGATGCAACGTATCGGTCTGTCACCTGCGAATCTTGAATGCGGCCCGGCACTACCGTTTGATAAAGAGGCAGCCGAACAGTTGCTGCGCAGCGGTGGTGATGCGGCTCGGGAAATTCATAATTGTTCTGGCAAACATACTGGCATGTTAACGATGGCGGCTTTTTTAGAACAGCCATTGGCTGGCTATTCAGAGTACGGGCATGTTACACAGCAAGGCTGGATGACAGTGCTCAGTGAAGTGAGCGGTATTAATATATTCGATATGCCATGGGATAAAGACGGCTGTGGTCTGCCCGCTATTGCCTTGCCATTGGCAGCATTTGCTAAATCGTTCGTACCGTTTTTAACAGCACATAAAAACAATACTAAGCGTAGCGTGGCGCTTAGCAAAATCTCAAATGCAATGCGCGCTCATCCTGTGATGGTGGCAGGAAGCAATCGTTGTTGTACTGGTGTTATGACTAATGTTAATGGCCTTATGGCCAAAACGGGCGCTGAAGGAGTATTTATAGCGGCGGCAATAGAGTCCGGTATTGTTATCGCACTTAAGGCTGATGACGGTGCCAATCGGGCAGCAGAAGCGATGCTGGGTGCAGCGCTCCGTCACCTTGGGTTGATAGACGCTACCCAATACGAAAATATGCGCCAATGGTTTAGCCCACCGATTATAAATTCTCAACAAGCTGTAGTGGGTTTTGTGGCGCCATCAAAAGTGTGGAACAGTTTGAACCGAATTTAATTTCAGGTCGTTTTACGTGCTTTAGTTGAGCGGTCTTTGTACTTGAATTGAATTATTATGGTGGGCCTGGTCAGTGGTCAAAACAAGCGGCCATATAAAAGTGGCCCAAAAAGCGGAAACAAAACTTTTGAAATTATCAGATCAATCACTACTTAAAACAGATGCTTTTATCGGTGGCGAATGGCAAGCGGCGTCAAGCGGCGGCGTTTTCCCTGTCGTTAATCCTGCCAACGGCAAAGAGATCGCAAGTGTTGCTGATTGTGGAGCAACCGATACAGAAAAAGCCATTGAAGCTGCCAACGCAGCACTATCAGCATGGAGTGCGAAAACGGCTAAAGAACGTTCACAAATTTTGAAGCAGTGGCACAAGCTGATTCTTGAAAACCAAGAAGATCTAGCGCTTATTTTAAGTGCAGAACAAGGCAAGCCAATGGCAGAGAGTCGTGGTGAAATAGGCTATGGTGCAAGCTTTATAGAATGGTTTGCGGAAGAAGCAAAACGAATCTACGGCGATGTTATACCTGCTCACGCTGCTGATAAACGCCTAATTGTGATAAGGCAACCTGTGGGAGTTACCGCGGCTATCACGCCATGGAATTTTCCTAACGCCATGATTGCTCGTAAAGTGGGCCCGGCTCTCGCGGCTGGGTGCACTATGGTGGTTAAGCCTGCTGAGGCAACTCCACTTTCTGCTTTGGCTATGGCAGAGCTGTCTTTGCGCGCAGGGATTCCCAAAGGGGTATTTAGCGTTGTGCCTACCAACAATGCTGCGGCGGTAGGTGGTGCGTTAACGTCATCGCCGATTGTGCGTAAACTGTCTTTTACCGGGTCAACAAGAGTCGGCAAATTGTTAATGGAGCAATCTGCATCGACGGTTAAAAAGGTTTCAATGGAGCTTGGTGGTAACGCGCCATTTCTTGTTTTTGATGATGCAGATATTGATGCAGCGGTCGCTGGAGCAATGATTTCCAAGTATCGCAATTCTGGTCAAACCTGTGTTTGTGCAAATCGCTTTATAGTGCAAGATAAAGTATATGATGAATTTTGTGAAAAGCTTGCCGCCGCCGCAGCACAACTGAAAGTCGGTGCAGCTGACTCCGGGGATGTGCAGCAGGGTCCACTAATTAATCAAGCAGCTGTAGATAAAGTGGTTGATCACGTCACTGACGCTGTATCTAAAGGTGCCAAGGTGATACTGGGTGGTGAAGCTCATGAACTAGGAGGCTTGTTTTACAAGCCTACCGTTCTAGCGGATGTCACTACTGATATGAAAATCACCTCAGAAGAGACCTTCGGACCTGTGGCTCCGGTATTTCGATTTAAAGAAGAGGCCGAAGGTGTGGCACTCGCTAATGCAACTGAATTTGGACTGGCAGCTTATTTCTATGCCCGTGATATTAATCGGGTTTGGCGGGTAGCTGAAGCTTTAGAAACAGGCATGGTAGGTATCAATGACGGGCTTATTTCAACAGAAGTGGCACCCTTTGGTGGTGTGAAAGAGTCAGGTATTGGACGTGAAGGTTCGCTCTACGGCATCGAAGACTATGTAGAGATGAAGTATCTGTGTATGGGGGGTATTTCATAGCGACACGTCTTTTCAATTAGCATTATCAGTAATAAAAACTGGCCGAGTTACTCGGCCAGTTGTATAAAAAGCTTGCCGTCTTTCACTTCGATATCTTCAATACCATCTGCTAAAGATTTCCAGAAGCCATCGGAGCCACCAAATTCCTGTACCAAATCGATATTTTTAATTCCGCCCAGCCAGGCATTAGGTATTGGTACACCCCAAACACTTACCCCTTGCATAATAATTTCTGGTCTACCATTCTTATAAGATACTTCGGTGCCGCCACTCACTTTAAGCGTTTTACCACCGAAGAAAGGAAAGTCCGGGTCTAGAGGCAATAGCAATTTAATGCTTGCCACATCATCACCTAAGTGCACAACTAACTGCTCGGCTAGATCAGTGTTCTTGGCAAGTAGGGAGTTGAGTTCGCGTTCGGTAAGTTCTATACGCCGTTTGCTGTCATCTTCTTTATAGGATTCTGGTACTAGCTCGCCGTTGTCGCCTGGCTGCAATTCGCCTGTGTTGAACTTGGCGCTTAGGTCTGCTTTAAAATCGTCATTGATGTCTTGGTTTGCAGCATCATTTTCGATTGCTGCGAATGCAGAGGTTGTGCTTGTATCGTTGTTTCCAAGGGCATCAAGTTTTTGTTCCAGGGTTTGTTGCTCTGTCTTGCTGAGTTCCACGGGTTTGAAATTTTTACTAAACAGCTGGCTTTGAATGGCCCAGACTGTCGCACCGACGGTCACGATGATTGTTAACAAAAGTAAACCCACGATCGCCAGACAACCAAGTTTACCGGCCTGATTTTTTTTTGTTTTAACTTGAATTTTCATTGCAGGCAATTAATTGACTCCAGTGGTGTTGCAGATGGTAAAGCGCTAATCTTACTCTTAATTTCAGGCAAAGATTTGCAAGGTTTACGGTAGTTAAACTTGTATTCGGTTTCATTTATGATCGAAAATAAAGTTGGCCAATGATAGTGATGAATCTCAACAGTAACCTAGAGGTAATGGTCAACGATACTAAAGAGTACGTAAATTGGGGAACCTGTTTCTTGTCGATAACAATTGTTGTGAGTTTGGGCTTTCAGTGGGAAACCAACTAAAGTCTGAGTTTGATCATAGCTGGCGTCTGTCCATAACAGCGTGAAGCGAGGATCATTCACGTGTCCTGGGTGGTCCGCAGTAGAGTGTTTATGGACGGCCACTCGCTAGAAGCTTTCGATAACCCAAAACGGCCCGATTGGCCGAAATTCCCAAAGAGTCGAATTGTGGCTGAAACCATAACAGATCAACATTCATCAACCAGTGACGCACCTGCTACGCCTGTGCTCGCTAGTAATGAGCAACGCGTAGCCAATAGCGCGGCGGGTCTCTGGTGGATCGCAGCGCTATTTGTGGGTCTGTTCATAGCGACGTTTTTTTTGATTGCTCCAAAAATACAGTACAACCTCGACCGTGAAGTTCGAGCTCGGTTGAGTGATGCGGGCATTGACCCCGCTACACTAAAACTTAATTGGGATTACCGAAACCTAACTGTTACAGGTTACTTGCCCGACGATGTTAGTCCTGAGGAGTTAAGTACAATTCTGTACGGAACCGCCGCGCCGAAATCTGCTTTGTTTGCTGAAGGCGTACGGCACGTTAGATTGTTTTTGGATGATGGTACTTTCCAAAGTAGCGGTCCTGGTCCAACTTTCAAAAACAGCTTAAGTGATGAGTCTTTATCACTTTCTATTAGTAGTAATAGCACTACAGCGGCTCTGAATGGTGCCGTGCAGACAGAAGCACAACGAGAAAAACTTGCTAGAGCAGTCATTGGAACCGGTGTGACTTATGTGCAAGATAACATTGAAGTAATGTCCATACCGGCGACAGTTGCCGTGAATGATCGTGTTGATCTGCTAGCAACTATTTTAACGCAGACAGGCCCCGCTCAAGCTGAAAGATGTGAGATCACTATGAACGAAAGTGGTCTGTACTATCGTATTACAGCGCTAGACAAAGCCAGTGCATTAGCAATCGAACAGGCGGCAGTTAATGATATTTCAGACTTTAGAATCACCGGTGGCGTAGATTTAATAAGCGACTATTCTTTTGATCTTTCAGCAAAAGCCGATGGAGAATCCATTACCCTGTCGGGAGACATCCGTTCAGAAGAACATCGTAAACGAATCGTGTTTGCAGCTACAGAAGCGATTGGCGGTGATAACATAGTCGATCAAATGATTCTTGTTCAGTCAAACACCAACGCATCGGAATCGAACGCTAAAGTTGATAGTTATGCAGCTGTTATCTCTCGCTTTGCACGTGGTATTGATGGTGAAGTGACTCTTGTTGGAGATAGCTTAGTGATTAATGCAAATGCAGGAAGTGAGGCGGTAAAGGAATATCTAACTGCCGCAACTGAGGGTGCACGTGCTGTCGGCTTATCTGTGACCGAGAATATCCGTCTGCAATTGGAGCTCGACGATTCACAGGCTTTGCAGTCTGAACTTGATCAATTGATCGGTGAAGTGCGTACTAACGTAGTATTTGAAAGTGGCACATCTGAGTTGTCAGCGGCTGCAAAGCAAACACTCGATAAAGTAGCTGCCCGAATTAACAGATACAATGGTTTGTTGGTTGAAGTTGAAGGCCACACCGACAATGTAGGGCGTGCAGTTATTAACGAAAAGCTAAGCCAAAGCAGAGCCAATGCCGTAAGAGCGTATTTATCACAACGTGCCATTGACGGTAATCGATTAATAGCCGTTGGGTATGGGCATCGAAGCCCTATTGAAACGAACGATACAGCTGAAGGGCGGCAAGCTAATCGCCGGGTGCATTTTACTGTGTTAAAGCAGCCTAAAAATGTAGACGGTTGATGAATAGGGTAATAGGCATGGGATATTTTCACCAACAGCTTTTAAAAGCAAAGGAAAAAAAATGACTTGGGTATTGTGGGATATATTAGTTCCACTTTTACTGGCTTTTGGACTTGGTGTCATATTAACGTGGCAAGCGTGGCGTGTATTCCCACATTTATTTTCTGCCGGTGCAGACACTGAGCCAAAAGATAGCGCAATTGATCAGCGAGAAGTTGAATCCGCGGTATTGGGTGGTGAGGCTATTAGCGATGGTTCAGCACGCCCTGGAGATGTTAATAAGAAATCGCAACATGATTCAGAATCAAGCGGCGCATTAACAGAACTCGAAGCTGCCAACATCACACTTATTGAAGAGCGTGATCGCGCCACACTTGCTCTCGAGGAGCAGTGTAGCGAAACGCAGCAGCTCAAATCTCGCAATGAAGAGCTAGAAGTGCTTCTCAAAGAGCGCAATGCTAGTGCTGTTGGACCAGAGCCCGATGTATTGGATATTGATCCAGTCGTCAGTGAGGCAGATGATTTACCGGAAGCTTTGCGATTAGGTGATATGAACAATAACAACGCCACTATCAAGGCAGAGGTTGCGCTGTTAAAAGAAAACGTTGAGAGTTTATCTCGTTCACTTGACTCTGAGAGGCGTGAAAAACGAGAGTTTGAACTGCAATTGCTTAACGCAAATAACCGCTGTAAAAAACTTGAAGGAAACGTTACCGATGTACCAAAATTAGAAAGTATCGCAGCCGATCCTGGTCGTGATAATAAGTCCGACGATGAAAATGAAGCTGCTGAATCACAAGCTGAAGTAGCCACAGAAGTCGCACCAGGCGGTACTGCAGAAGCGACAGCGGTTAAAAGCCAGTCTGTGGAGTTGTCGGTTGTATCCATTGCTGATGAATTTCTAATTGAGCCGTCACCTACTAATACGATTTCGAGCAAAACCAGCGCTTCAAAAAGGCCATCGAATCCTGTTGATGCCCCCGAAGGATGGACAATACCCGAGGTGAAGCCTAGTAAAAAAGAACGCGATCAACTGACCAAGATAAAAGGTGTGGGTCCGGTATTAGAGAAATTGCTGCATAAATCCGGGATATATTTTTATCGCCAGGTTGCAAGCTTAAATAAAAATGGAATCGATGAATTACAGGCGAAAATACCGCAATTTCCGGGGCGCATTGAACGAGACAATTGGGTCGATCAGGCGAAGAAGCTGCATAAAGATAAATATGGTGTAGCAGCTAGTTAGCTTGGGCTAATCTAACCTAACCACCGGCGTTTGCGAGATCGATAACATCTTGCATTGTGGGGATTGCTGCCTGCGCACCAGGTTTAGTACAGGCGAGTGCAGCAGCTGCGTTGGCTACTTTGCAGGCGTTTTGTAATGAGTTGCCTTTTGCGAGCATAGTGCCCAAAAAGCCCGCGAATGTATCCCCTGCGCCCACAGTATCTATTGCTTCCACTTTAATGCCGGGCAATGAAAATGTTCTTAATTCGTGATCTATGGCTTCAATGCCTTTCGCCCCAAGTGTTTTTATAACAGCACAGCCTGTTTTGCTGGCTATATTTTCAACTGTTGCTGAAGTGAGGCCTAACTCTTGACGTAAGCTTTCGGCTTCAGTTTCGTTGATTAGTAGGTAGTCAACGCAGTCTAATAAATCGGATTCGATAGACTGATAAGGTGCAAGATTGGCGATGACTTTGCCACCGGCTTGCTTTGTGTGTTTTGCAGCAGCCACTACCGCCGGTAGCGGGCATTCCAATTGTAATAACAGGAAGTCATCCGGTTTTATATTCATTGCCAGCGCGTGTTCTTCACCGACCTCACCGTTTGCACCAGCTATGATCACTATTTGGTTTTCACTGTTGTGATCGACAAAAACAAATGCGCAACCCGTTGGGCCTGATATCGTTTTAACACCTGTTAGATCTACACCGCTCGAGGTTAATAAATCAAGCGCTGCTTCTGCGACTGAATCGTCGCCCACGGCACCGGTCATTTTTACTTCAGTGCCAGCGCGTTTAGCAGCCAATGCTTGATTAGCGCCTTTACCTCCAGGTGTAAGAGAAAGTTTGCTACCAGCGATTGTTTCACCCGGGGTGGGTAGGTTCACTACGTTGACTGAGTAGTCTATGTTAATAGATCCGAGAACATGAATCATTGGGTGATTGTCCGTGCTTGTAGCGGTGGTTAAAGTGTTGTGACAGCAGTGCTGGGCGTGCAATCATTGTGTATATTATTGTACCTGTCTTCCTTTCAATTAATCACAGTTTGCTGAGATAGTTCAAAATGAATTTGCAGATTAATTTTGCCCGCCTCTGTGCCTGCGATAACTAAAGAAACTATTGTGCACAAGCCCTCCGTGAGTCCAAATATTCCGGTAGTAACATTACCAAAACTGCGAAAAATCGCTTTGGCACAGCAAGGATTGATAAAGACCAATCCGTATGGCACAGGATTAACGGCTGTAGAGAGTTGCATAGCGCAAATAGGTTATGTGCAGATAGATACAATTTCGGTGGTAGAGCGTGCGCATCATCATGTTTTGTGGAGCCGTGTAAATGACTACTCAGCAGAGCATTTGGCAACGCTTGTTGCGAGCAAAAAAGTGTTTGAATACTGGTTTCATGCTGCAGCATTTTTGCCGATACAAGATTTTCGTTTTGCACTTCCCAGAATGAATGCCATCAAAGCCGGTGAAAAGCACTGGTTTGAAAATATTGATAAGAAGCTCGTTCGGAATGTATATAAACGAATAGAAACAGAAGGGCCGTTGCGCGCCAGAGACTTTGCCGATACTCGAAAACAAAATACCGGTTGGTGGGACTGGAAGCCTGCTAAGCAGGCGCTTGAAAAGCTATTTATGCAAGGTGATCTAATGGTAGTTGCGCGTGAAGGGTTTCAAAAGCGCTACGATCTAACGACACGGGTACTACCTTCGAGCGTAGATACTCGAACCCCGAATATAAGTGAACAAGCAAAGTATTTGGTAGACACAACCATAAGGGCACATGGTTTTGCAGGTGTTAGATCGTTTTCTTACTTGCGCAAAGGCAAAGAATTACGGGTAGCCATTAAGCAGTACTTAGATCAGTCTGTAGAAGATGGTCTGCACACGATTATTCAAACACCTGCATGCGATCAATTCTATATTGAAGCCAAGTTGCTTGATAAGAAACTTAGAGCGAGTAGGCGCGTACGATTTTTATCGCCATTTGATAATCTTGTTATTCAGCGTGAGCGTGGTCGACAGGTATTTAATTTCGACTATCAAATAGAATGCTATGTACCTGCACCCAAACGACTGTACGGGTATTTTTGTTTGCCAATTCTATACGCTGATAATTTAGTTGGGCGAATTGACTGTAAGGCCCACCGAAAGACCAATGTGTTACAAGTGCTATTTTTGCAGCATGAAATAGAAAGCGATGAATTTATCAAAGCGCTGGTAAAAGAACTAACAGCTTTTATGAAATTTAATCAGTGTGAATCTATAGCGATTGAACGCACATCAAGCGCCAAACTTAGGGGGCGACTGAAAAAGTTACTAAATGCTGCATAGTACCAATAACTTATTCGCCGGCAACTTATGTTGCCGGCGCTAGTGTCGTCAGTAATTAAAAATTACGCAGCGTTTTTGGTATTCAATGCAGTGCTTGGCTCAACAAAATCCCTGCCTAGTGCTTCAGCCACAGGCCCATTGGTTAGTACGCCACGATGCACGTTTAAACCTTCAAGTAAGTGTGGATTAGCCAGCAAAGCATCACTGTATCCATGATTGGCTAGTGCCAGTGTAAAGGGTAGCGTAGCGTGGTTAAGTGCATGTGCTGAAGTACTGGCTACAGCCCCCGGCATGTTGGCTACGCAGTAGTGAACAATATCATCAACAATGTAAGTTGGATCTTGATGGGTTGTAGCCTTAGAGGTTTCAAAGCACCCGCCTTGATCAATTGCCACATCTACCAGCACTGATCCTTTACGCATTGTTTTAAGCATTGCCTTGCTGACAAGCTTAGGTGCTGCAGCGCCCGGTATTAGCACAGCACCAATGATTAAATCACTATCGGCTACATGGCTTTCTAGTGCCGCCTGACTTGAATAAACAGTGGAAAGTTTACCACCAAATTGTGCGTCTAGTTCGCGCAGTCTTTTTATTGAGCGATCAAGTACAGTTACGTTGGCTTGCATACCAACAGCCATTTGTATTGCGTTTGTGCCTACAACACCACCACCAATGACCAATACGTTGGCTGGTGCTACACCTGGAACACCGCCAAGCAACTTGCCGGAACCACCATGTGATTTTTCCAGACACATGGCCCCAGCTTGTATTGACATGCGTCCTGCCACTTCTGACATTGGTGCGAGTAACGGTAGCCCGCCGTTGTCATCGGTTACTGTTTCATACGCGATTGCGATTGCATCAGACTCGAGCAAAAGATCGGTTTGTTGTGGGTCCGGCGCTAAGTGAAGGTAGGTAAATAACACCTGACCCGATTGCAGCATTTTGCACTCGTTCGGCTGAGGTTCTTTTACTTTGACAATCATCTCAGCTTCTTTAAACACTTGCTCGGCGCTATTAGCGATTTTTGCACCAGCGCTTACATATGCTTCATCTGATTCGCCGATGCCTTCGCCTGCTGTACTTTGCACGAGTACAGAATGACCATGGGCAATCAGCTCGCGAACACTGACCGGAGTGAGGCCGACTCGGTACTCGTGGTTTTTTATTTCTTTAGGTAATCCAATCAACATAATGCATTCTCCAGTGTGATCTGACCATAAGTTGAGCCGCGCGGCAGAGGACAGATTGATTAAAATTTTGAATTTAGCGGCAATAGTAGAGTTCGCCGAACATTATGCGAGTTTAGGTCAAGATAGCCGGAAAAATGTTTGGTATATTTTCAAAATGCGGAATATATTCTGGTATAAATTAGATCTTTGATAATTAATGCTGAATTTCATGAAAGCCTTAGATCGAATCGACCGAAGCATTCTGCAAGAGCTGCAAAACAATGCGCGAATATCGTATGTTGAGCTAGGTGAGCGAGTGGGTCTGAGTACATCGCCGTGCTTAGAGCGCGTGAAACGGCTAGAGAATGATGGTTTCATTACGGGCTACACCGCCATTTTGAACCCTGAACTCATGAATGCCGGGCTCATGGTGTACGTAGAGATCAAACTTGAGTATGACAGCAAGCGTATTTTTGAAAAATTCAAACGCGCTGCATTGTTGATTCCGCATCTGCTGGAATGCCATTTATTGTCGGGTGATTTTGATTATTTAATGAAAATACGCGTCGCCGACATGGCCGAATACAGGCAATTGCTTGGTGATATTCTGCGCGATCTTCCCGGAGTGCGAGACACACGATCTTATATAGTGATGGAGGTTATAAAAGAGACCACACAAATTTCAATCGATTAACTTGTTGCTAATTTGAAACTATTTGTAAGCTTTGTGAATCGCAAAAGGTCGGGTCGTTCATTTATCTACTCATGATACTAAAAAGCTTTCAGAGCTGTGGTGTGTGTATAAGTAGAAAGAATGATTGCTGGTATCGTCGTCTTTACAGCGGTTATACAGGCTGGAGATTTATCACTATTTTGTTAAATGTAGCGGTATATTGCGTACAAATTAACAAGCGTTGAACGAAATCTATGACATCTGACGACTCAAAAAATGAAGCCTCGCGTCGAACAGCGCGAAGTAAAGCGTTACCCGGTGGCGGGTCGCTCACACTTGTGCGCGCACCGGATGCACACGATCATTTTTTAAAAGCTATGGATTTGCGCCGCGGCGCTGTCGGGAAGCCGATGGATGAGCCTGCAGCAATAGAGCTATTTGAGATTGCAGCAGACCAAGGTCACCTTGGAGCAAGTGCTGCACTATCGCTTTTAAGTGAAGACAAAGTATCAATAGAAGACCGAGATAAACATTTCGAAAAAGCTAATGCCTGGATATTAAAAAGTGCTAAGGCTAATGATCAGTGGGGTTTGCTATTTTTAGGCATTATGTACTTTGATGGTCATCGTGTAGAGCAAAATTACGAACAGGCTGCTCAGTACTTTCAACAGGCTGCAGATAAAAATAATGCCTGTGCGCAAGGTTTTCTTGGCTACATGTATTCGGTCGGTCATGGGGTGTTGCAAAGCCGACAAGCCGCGGTAGGTTATTATCGCGCCGCTGCTGATCAAGGCCATGTGGTAGCGCAGTTTGATTTAGGTGTTTGTTACGCTCAAGGGCGTGGTGTACCAAAAGATAAAAGAGCCGCTCTTGGTTGGTTCAAACTAGCGGCTGGGCGTGGTGATCTTCAAGCACGTGCATTGCTCGCGAAAATGTATGCCACCGGCAATATGGTGGAACAAGACAATGAAACTGCAATGAAATGGTTCCACCGCGCATCTGAAGGTGGTCATACAGCATCCCAATTTGATTTAGGTATCTGTTACATCAATGGCGTGGCAGGCGAGCAAAACCACAAAGAGGCAATGAAGTGGTTTAGATCTGCAGCCCAGTCTGGTCACCCGCAAGCACAACTCAATTACGGAATTGGCTGTGCTTTGGGGCTTGGTGTTCCCAAAGATGTTTATCAAGCAGTTTACTGGTTCAGTATGGCAGCAGATCAAGATAGTGCCGCTGCACAATATAATCTCGGGCGCATGTATGAACATGGCTTAGGTATAGAGAAAGATGAACAGACTGCTATTTCTTGGTATAGAAAAGCGGCTGATCGCGGCAATGTACGCGCCCAGGTTAATTTAGGTTTACGTTATGGCAACGGACGTGGTTTAGACAAAAACTATACGCGCTCCGTGCGCTGGTTGCGCCGTGCAGCAAAGCAAGGTGATGCAAGAGCCAATTACAACATGGGGGTGTTAACTCAAAATGGTTGGGGAGTGCCTAAAAATAAAGTGCGTGCCATGCAATATTTTGAAACTGCTGCAGCGCACGGAAATGCCAAAGCTAAGAGATCTTTGCGAGCATTGCAGCGGGCGGTACAAAGAGATGCTGCAGAGGTTTAGTGGCGCGCAATATTCCGAAAAAAATCGTTTTGCAGGCCGCCAACTCAGGCTCTTTAATTAAGTTACAAGCGCCACTCTATTGAGTGGCGCTTTTGGTTTGCTGTTGGATGTTTTTAGAAGTTAAGCGAAATATCGCGGTGCCCAGCATCACAGGCTGCAACGTATAGGGCTTGCTCTTTTGCAAGCTTAGATTGCTGCCTGATGCCAATTGTGTTGCGAATAGTTTCTTCATAACTTGCGACTTGCGAACCTATGGCAGTTTGCGCTTGTTCACGCCACTTCATTTCCGATTGATATTCGTTTTCAGCTTTTTCTAGCGCCAGTATCGCCTTTGCCGGGTCAGGTTTTTTTGCTCTTAACGCTTTGCGCGCTTTTGAAATCTCAGACCTGATAGCGGAAGCGCCTTCCACCTTGCCAAATCGTTTTGCCGATGCAGCGAGTTCATCAATGGTGAGATCTTCCTGGCCACCAGTGGCTATCATGTCTCTGAGCATCTGAAACTCACCAGACAGGTTTCCTAGATCGTCGGTGGCGGCAAGCGTTGTCTGTAACTTAACGATAGGTAGATAACCTTTATCAGCTGTTTTTCTATATTCAGTTCGCAGTTTGCGCTCTGCCTGTTGTAACTCAGTGAAGTCACCCCGAACCTGATCCCACTCAGCAGGTGTGGTAGCAGAGATTTCAGCATGCTCGGCATGCAGGGCTTCAATTTGTGCCGTTAGTGATTCTCTTTGTGTAACTTCGTCGTCAGGAAGTCGCGCAATTACGGACTCTAGCTCTTCAATTTCATTGTCGATACCAGCAGTAGCAATTCGAATGTCTCTGACTTGTTCATGCACAGGTCTGAATGCAGCTGATCCCTGTTCGACAATCTCCGCACTTTTGTTGGCTTCAGCTAAGAGTCCGATGCTTTTTTCAGCTGACTCAAAGCTGTCTGTTACGGATTTTGAAAGTTTATCTGGCAGCATGCTGAAGTCGAGTGCTTTGGTTGCTCCAATTGAGGCTTTTATGGTGCCACCGTCTTGATTGAACTGTTCAGTTACGTACTGTTCAACGCAGTGACTAAGTTTGGGGTTTCTGGGTGGTGGAGCAGTGTCTGCTGTTAGTTGCATGCGCTTTGGTAAGTAGTTAACCAGCTGAGGGTAGTAGCCAACAATTCCAAGGGCTGCAATTTGCAATGCAATAAAGGCAATAACGCCTTTATACATTTGTACCGTTTTAACAGTGGCTGGTGCCACGCCTCGCATATAGAAAAGCGCAAAACCAAAAGGCGGGGTTAAAAAGGATGTTTGGATATTTAAGCCGATCATTACACCTAGCCAAACAGCCGTAATATTGGCTGAAGGGTCTGCTAACAAAATAGGCGCGACAATCGGAACTACCACTACTGCAATTTCTATAAAGTCTAAAAAGAAGCCTAAAATAAAAATGACCGCCATTACAATAATAAACTTGGTCCAAAAACCGCCAGGCAGTGCATTTAAATAGTCTCGAACAAGTTCTTCTCCACCGAAGGCTCTAAATGCTGCAGTTAAAAGGGCAGCGCCCAATAGAATGATAAAAACGAGTGAGGTGGTTTTGGCGGTTTCGATCATTACTTCATAGAGCGTGTTGTTTATGCGCATTACTCTAATGCCGCTCCAAAGCAATGCGAATAGTAGTACCGCAACAGCAATAATGGCGAGATTTATACCGAGGCGATCTTGTTCAGTTTTTATGTCTTTAATATTGTTATCGAATAGAAACAGAATAATTCCAATCGATATCAGGGCTAATACTGCAAGCAATGCCGGTAGGTAGCGGGTGGCGCCATCATCTTTTAATCGATAACCTGCCATTAACAATGCACCAGCGGCACCAATAGCACCTGCCTGATTCACGGTGGCGATTCCGGAAATAATCGAGCCCAGTACTAAAAATATTAGTGCAAGTGGTGGAACTAATGTCGCTAACACTTGAGTGATAAAGGTTCTGTTAAAGCCTGCTTCACTAGCAACAGACGGTGCGGATTTAGGGCGAATCAAGGCATAGACTAAGATGTATGCCATGTATAGCAACACTAGAACAATACCCGGTACAAAGGCCCCTAGAAACATCTCTCCAGCGCTTGTCGAGCCAACATCAAACTCCGACGGCATTGATATTTCACCGGTAGAAGCTTTGTATAAAAATTTTCTCGCTGTACTGGCTTGGTCAGTGGCACTAGCGAGTTGATCAGCCAGAATTATCAGTACAATTGAAGGTGGAACAATTTGCCCGAGCGTGCCTGATGCTGCAATGGTTCCGGTAGCAAGCGATGGTGAATAATTATTGCGCAGCATTACGGGTAGTGAGATTAAGCCCATTGCCACTACCGTGGCACCGACAATACCGGTGGTCGCCGCCAATAAGGCACCAACAAAAACCACAGAGATGCCCAAGCCACCTGGTACAGGCCCGAACAACTGCGCCATTGTCATGAGTAGATCTTCAGCAATCTTTGAGCGCTGAAGCATGATGCCCATAAAGATAAAGAGTGGAATCGCGATTAGCGTATCGCGCTCTACTTCCCAATAGATACCGCGTAAGTTGGTGACACCTGCAGATAGCCATTGGCTGGGCCCATCTTGTGCAAAGTAGGCGTCTACGCTGCCTGCAAAGAAATAACCACTGACAGCGGCAAGTGTAATGGTGACAATTGCAGCACCGGGAAGCGCGAACGCCACTGGATAGCCGGAGCCTAAGGCAATAGCCAGAATAATCAGTAGTAACGCGAGAAATAATAGTTCCATGATGCGCTCCTAGTGTGCGATTTCTGTAGCGACAGTTCTAGCACCGGGGTGACGTCTAACGTCCGCCACCGACTCAAGAAACTGTGAGACAAATTGCAATAACATGGTGACTGCAAACACACCAAGAAAACCTGCCATCCAATACTTTGTGTACATGCCAAAGCCCGATTGTGATACTTCAAAGTTAGCCATCGGCCCGTAAATGATTGCTGATTTGCCACCGAGGCCAATTACAATAATGGTCCAGCAAAGTGCCATTCCAAAAAATACAGCACCAAAAGAGTTAACCATTCCCTTGCGGCTGCGACGCATGCTTGAATAAAAAATATCTACCCTTACATGCCCCTCGTGTAAAAGTGTATAGGCACTTGCAAAGAGAAAAAGCGCCGCGTACCAGAAGCGTACCAGGTCACCCATGAATGCCTGCTCGTATGAAAAAATAAAGCGTGTGATAACAATCGCAAGCTCTGCAATAACAATGAGAAGTGCAAGCCAATGAAAGCCAAGGGTTCGAGTAACTGCTCCTACCAAAAAGCCTAACGCGAGTAATGGTAAGTGAACCATTGAGCCACGGAACTGTGGTCGTGCTAAGTCTTTGGCGAGTTGTTCATCGATAATAAGTGGAAGTAGGTTCTCTACTCGCAAGAATGAAATTGCCATATCGACAATCCCAATAAAGAACACTGCCCAGAATAAAGAGCGCATTAAATACGTGTTAATAGCTGTGATAGTCGCAGCATCAGCGCGTAAGGTATTTTTTTTGGCTTTAACAAATAGCCAGGCAATTAGTAGCGCCGCAGCGTAAGTTGCGATTTGCAGCCATGCACGCCAATCGAAATCTGTTGAAAATGCAGCCCTTATGCCAGGCCAGCCCTTTGAGAGTACAAGTACATTGTTTATTAAGTAGGCAAGCAAAAACGTAAGCATTGACCAACTAAAAAAACGGCTGAGTTGGTCTTTTCCGTCTGCTGTGTAGGCAATGTCAGGTTCAGCCCTTGAGTATGTCTGCTGATTTGCAGATTCCATCGCTATATCTCGGTTAGGAGTGAATGGAAGGCTCTTGTAGCGAGTTGTGCCGAATGGCCACTAACTGATATTCAATTTTAAGTAACGCTACTGCATGGCAACTTAAGTGTACCGGTTACCTGGAAGATTGTTGGCAAAACAATTGAATCGCGATAAAGAACCAAGGTGTAAAAGCGAGGCGGCAAAAAAGCCGCCTCACCAAAGGTAACTCTAAATATCTAGAACGCGATTGCGTTGATTAGAGAATCCGATCTCGGCAATTTTCAGGTAGCTGCCCATCTCACGAAGGGCGTCCTGATAGTTGTCGTTGATCTCTTTTGCCAGTGGGCTATGGTCGCGAGTTTCCTCGAAGACTTCAGCTGCTGCTTCGCCGAAGCTGTCATAGATTTCATCGCTGAAAGAACGAAGTTCAACACCGTTTTCGTCAACCATTTTGGCCAGATATAGACCGTTGTTGGCAATGGCTTCTTCTGGCTGTGCTGCGTTTTCTTCGTTGCAAGCAGCTTCAATAATGGCTTTTTCCCAGCTAGAACGTTTGCTCCACCACTCGGCATTCATGCCAAACGCAAGACCACCGCCTGGCTCATGCATACCTGGTGAGTAGTAGTATTTAGCCGCTTCATAGAACTTCATGAAGTAGTCATTGTATGGGCCAACCCATTCAGTAGCATCAATGGCACCTGATACAAGGTTCTCGTAAATCTGGCCACCCGGAAGTGATACAGGTGAAGCACCGAGCTTAGCCATAACATCGCCACCAAGGCCCGGGATACGCATTTTCAGACCTTTGAGGTCATCTGCTGTTTCAATCTCTTTGTTGAACCAGCCGCCCATCTGTGTGCCGGTACCACCACAAGTAAGAGCCTTAAGGCCATACTCGCCTGATAGTTTATCCCATAATTTTTGGCCGTCTTTGAATTTGATCCAGGCGTTCCATTCGGGGGATGTCATGCCAAAGGGTACTGAAGTGAAGTATGCAAAACCCGGGTGCTTACCTTTCCAGTAGTAGTCGGCACCGATGTAGGCGTCACTGTTGCCACCGGCAACTTCGTCAAATACATCAAAGGCACCAACACGTTCGCCAGCAGCGAAGTATTTGGTTACGATTTTTCCGTCTGAAAGCTCACCGATGCGCTCTACAAGGCGCTGCGCACTAACACCTAGCCCGGGAAAATCTCGCGGCCAGGTTGAGACGACTGTTAGCTCAGTTTTGGATTGGCCAATTGCCGGTGCAGCAGTGATTGTGGCGCCAGCAGCTGCGGTTGCAGCGGCACCTGTTTTAATGAAATCTCTTCTTTTCATTGAGTTCCCCAGATTTGTTAGTTTAAAGTCATCACCTGTGTAGCGTCGGTGATGGCATTCGGACCTAAATTGTCAGTTAAGTGTGCCGAATTGTGTCTGAGAGTATCACTTTTGCTATATCAGGTGGAGCCCGATTCGAATATTTGAGCACCGCTATGTTGTGAAGTTTGAATAGTTGGCTGCTGGTTGTAAGAGTATCTTTTGATACGGTAATGGGTCTTTGGTGTAGGTCATTTGCCCCACCGGCGGGAAGTGCAGATCTTCGAGGCGAGACAGCCAAAAGCGTAGCGCTGCACATCGCACAGCATCGGCAAAAGCGCTGTGTTCTGATTGCTCTAACGGCCTGATACTTTCATAGCCGGCTAAAAGTGCTGTTGCTTTGTTGTGATCAATGGTGGTGCTCTCCGTGCGGCACCAATCGTTGAATGTGATAGCGAGGTCATACAGCATGCAACCGCTGCAGGCATAGTAGAAATCAATAATGCCGCTAATGCGATTAGCGCCTTGATGGCTGCCGTCATCGTGGAACAAGACATTGTCTCTAAATAGATCAGCGTGGATTACACTTGCCGGCAGTGCTTCTAGCGAAGAAGCGTCGTTTGTTCGCATTACGTGATCAAGAAGTTGTTGGTCTTGATCGGTCAGTTTTGTTCTTACCTTTGACGCTGTTGCCGCACGCCAAATGGTGCCGCGTGAGTCTTGTCTTTGTGACGGGTAATTACGGCAGCTAACGTGAAACTGTGCCATTACCTGACCGATTGCATGGCAGTCTTCTGCGTCGACATCAATTTTATCGCGCCCCGATAAACACTCTACTAGTGTCGCAGGCTTGTTGGCCAAAGTGGTGGTGTATATATTTGATTTCGCTTTTACCGGTTGTGCACACGGTATGTTTTCGCTGTTTAAAAAGGCCAGCAACTGCATAAACCATTCGACATCATCTGGGTGTTCATGCTCGACAATGGTCAGAACATAGCGGCCAGTGTCGGTATCCACAAAAAAATTGCTATTAGTAATTCCAGCTTCAATGCCTGTGAATCCGGTGGGTATTCCTACCGGATAACCATTGATGAATTCTTCGAGTTGTTGCGAATTTATGTTGGTGAAAACTGACATGGGCCTGCCGAATTAAAAGCGGCCTTTGCAAAAGCAGCTTATAGAAAAGCGGGTTACAACCGCTGCTTATATATCCAATGATACGTCGTCGTTGGCAAATACGGCATCCATGTCTACGCCTTCATAGAAGTCGAAGATGGTTTCAATGACTTTTTGCGGGTCATCTTCGATGGTGAATAGATCTAGATCTTTCTCACTAATGGTGCCCATCATTAGCATTGAGTCTCGCAGCCATTGCACAAAGCCACTCCAAAATTCAGTACCAACCAGAATCACAGGGATTTTACGCGATTTGCCGGTTTGAATCAGGGTAAGAATTTCTGCCATCTCATCGAGCGTACCAAAACCACCCGGCATCACTACATAGGCAGATGCGTATTTTGCAAACATAACCTTGCGTGCGAAAAAATATTTAAAAGTAATGCCGATATCTTGATACGGATTTCCAGACTGCTCGAATGGCAGTTGGATATTCAGCCCGACGCTGGCAGATTTACCTGCATATGCACCCTTATTAGACGCCTCCATAATGCCAGGACCACCACCACTGACCACTGCAAAACCTGCATCAGACAATTTGCGAGAGATATCTTCGGTCAGCAAACTGTATTTGTGGTCTGGGGCAAATCGGGCTGAGCCAAAGACACTGACCGATGGGCTGATAGCGGCGAGCTTTTGAAAGCCCTCGACGAACTCTGCCATGATCTGGAAAATCTTCCAGGATTCGCGGCTCAGAGCGTGATCAATGTTCGCGCCTTTTTGAAGCTGTGGTTTTTTTCTTGTGCTCATTGTTCCGTGTACAGTATCGATTGGATACCGTTCTCGTGGCGTTTATGGTGACCCGGATTTCAGGTTGTCTGTAACAGCCGGGCAGTATAACTGATTGTCTTGCTCAGTCCCCGTTAGCGTTTGTGTAGTTTGGCGCACGCGGATTCGATAAAACGCCAGCATGTAGGTATTCTCTCGCCAACCACACGCAAAATAAAAGAGTCTAAACAATGTCAGATACGCCACCTCTGATACTCGTCGATGGGTCTTCCTATCTGTTCCGAGCTTTCCACGCTCTGCCGCCGCTAACAAACAAAGCCGGCGAGCCGACTGGCGCCATGCTGGGTGTCGTAAATATGTTGCGGCGCTTGCTCGATACCTATAAACCGACCGATATCGGCGTTGTGTTCGATGCTAAAGGGCCGACATTTCGCAATGAGATGTACTCAGAGTACAAAGCCACGCGGCCGCCTATGCCTGATGATCTGCGATCACAGATTGCACCGCTGCACGAGATTATTCGCGCCATGGGCCTACCACTTATAAGTGTATCGGGAGTTGAGGCGGATGATGTGATCGGTACACTCGCGCGACAAGCGACTGAAGCTAAGCGCAAGGTTGTGATTTCTACCAGCGATAAAGATCTTGCACAACTGGTCAACGAGCACGTAACGCTGATCGACACAATGAGCAATAAAACGTATGACATAGAAAGTGTGATCGAAAAATTTGGTGTGCCACCGAGTCGAATAATCGACTACTTAGCGCTGGTAGGTGATAAGTCAGACAACATTCCAGGGGTCGTGAAATGCGGGCCAAAAACAGCGGTCAAGTGGTTGGGACTTTATGATGATGTAAAAGGCGTGATGGCGGCGGCCGATGAAGTAAAAGGCAAAATCGGTGAATACCTGCGCGAAGCATTGCCAACATTGCCATTATCGTATGATCTAGCCACCATCAAGCTAGATGTTGAGCTTGAAGAATCCATTAATAGCTTGGCGATAAAAGAACCCGATATGGACACTCTCAGGCCAATGCTTGAGCGCTATCAGTTTAGAGCCTGGTTGAATGAGTTAGATGGTAAGACTGCAGCACCAACAGGTGGCACTGCGCCTGTTGTTCCAAAAGCTGAAAAAATCACTAAGCGTGACTATCAAATAGTGAGCTCCAAGGCGGTGTTTAACAAATGGCTTAAAAGAATTGAAGAAGCCAAAGTTTTTGCCTTTGATACTGAAACCACCAGCATTAACTATATGGATGCGCAAGTAGTAGGGTTGTCTTTTGCGGTTGCAGTAGGGGAGGCTGCGTACTTGCCATTAGCACACGACTACGAAGGCGCACCAAGCCAGCTTGACAGAGATGAGGTGTTAGAGAAATTTAGGCCGATCCTTGAAAGCGATGAAATCAAAAAAATTGGCCAAAACTTAAAATACGATCGCAATGTATTGCTTAATCATGGAATAGATTTACGCGGTATCGAGCACGATACCATGCTGCAATCGTATGTTTGTGATGCCTCCGCTAATCGCCACGATCTCGATGTGCTGGCTGATAAGTATCTTGATATTAAAACCACGCACTTTGAAGATATTGCCGGTAAAGGTGCAAAGCAGCTGACGTTTAATGAAATTGAGTTGGAATCGGCGGCCGATTATGCGGCGGAAGATGCTGATGTTGCACTGCAGCTGCACAATCAGTTAAACAAAATAGTATCGGCTGAGCCTGCGCTCGATAAGGTTTATAAAGAAATAGAAATTCCACTTTTAAGTGTGCTTTCTAATATTGAACGTACTGGTGTGTTGGTAGATGCAGAGCTACTGCAGGTGCAAGGTGAAGAGATTGCAAAAAAGATTGCAGTGATTGAAAAGCTCGCGCATGAAGATGCCGGGCGAGAGTTTAATCTTGGATCATCGAAACAAATTGGTGAATTACTCTATGAAGTGAAGGGTATGCCAGTAATTCGAAAAACCCCGAAGGGCCAGCCATCTACTGCAGAAGACGTGCTTGAGCAATTGGCGGTAGATTTTCCATTACCGAAAATGATTCTTGACTATCGGAGTTTAAGCAAACTTAAATCGACTTATACCGATAAATTACCGCAGCAAATTAATAAAAAGACTGGGCGCGTGCATACCTCTTATCATCAGGCGGTGGCGGCTACTGGTCGGTTAAGTTCTTCAGACCCTAATCTGCAAAATATTCCGATTCGAACAGAGGAGGGTAGACGCATTCGTGAAGCCTTTATAGCGCCCAAAGGCTATCAGATCTTAGCTGCCGATTATTCTCAGATTGAATTGCGGATTATGGCGCATCTGTCTGAAGATAAAAGTTTGTTGTCGGCGTTTGAAAACGGTGTTGATGTGCATAGTGCGACAGCGGCCGAAGTCTTTAGTGTGCCACTTGACGATGTGAATGCAGATCACAGACGCGCTGCTAAGGCCATTAACTTTGGTTTGATCTACGGCATGTCGGCTTTTGGTCTAGCCAAGCAGCTTGATATATCGCGCACTGATGCGCAGCAGTACATCAATTTATATTTTGAACGATTTGTTGGCGTCAAGCGCTTTATGGATTCGACTAAGCTAAACGCCAAGCATCAGGGCTATGTTGAGACTGTATTTGGTCGTCGTTTGTATTTGCCTGATATTAATTCCAGTCGCTTTCAAATGCGATCCTACGCTGAACGCACGGCCATCAACGCGCCAATGCAGGGTACTGCCGCCGACATAATTAAGCGCGCTATGATCAACGTTGATCAGTGGTTGCGTGAAGATAACGTTGATGCACGGGTGATCATGCAAGTGCACGATGAGCTAGTGTTGGAAGTAAAAAAGAGTGCTGTTAAAAAAGTATCAGAAGAGCTTACTAACTTGATGGTGGCAGCGGGAGCACTCGCTGTGCCATTAGAAGTTGAAATTGGTGTGGGCAACAACTGGCAGGAAGCCCACTAATGAATAACCCGAATGATCGCCATGGTGAGACTCTAGCGGCTAAAGCTTCCCACTACTTAGATGTACACAGCGGTGCGGTGGTGCCAGAGATCCAGCTCTCAACCACGTTCGCCCGTGATGATCGCTATGCTCCTATTAACCCCGCCAATCTTTATGCGCGAGATGACTGCCCCACCTATGTTCATGCAGAGCGAACCTTAGCTGATCTTGAGAATGGTGAAGAATGCCGCTTATTTCCCTCGGGTATGGCGGCTATTGCAGCCATTTTCTATTGTTTAAGTCCCGGGTCACATGTGGTACTGCCAGAGGCCATGTACTGGGGCGCTAAGCTATGGATTCACGATCATTGTGAACGCCATGATATTTTTGTTAGTGAGTATGATCCAGCAGATGCTGAAACGATCAGAGCAGCCGTTGAAGATAAAAATAAAACGGATCTTGTATGGGTGGAAACCCCTTCTAATCCGATGATGCACGTGACTGATATTGCGCTGGCGGCAGAGATTGCCCACGAATACGATGCAATGCTTTGTGTTGATAGCACGGCGGCCACCCCGGTGTTTACCAAACCTCTTGATCATGGCGCAGATTTAGTCATGCACTCGGCAACCAAGTATTTAAACGGCCATAGTGATGTGCTTGCGGGTGCGATCGTCACGCGTGATGAACACCCGCTGTGGGAGCTATTAAGCAATGAGCGAAAGATGGCGGGCTCTGTAGTCGGTGCGTTCGAGTCGTGGTTATTGTTGCGCGGCATGCGCACTTTATACGTACGGGTTCAAAGAGCTGCCGACAATGCAATGAAGATTGCTGAGTTTTTAGAGCAACACCCGGCTATTGAGTCTGTCAGTTACCCGGGGCTTGCAAGTCACCCAGGCCATGCGATTGCCAAGCGTCAGATGAATGGAGGCTTTGGAGGGTTGTTATCGTTTACCGTTCATGGTGATGCATCTGCAGCGATAAAGCTTGCCGGTGGTTTGCAAATAATTACCAGCGCTACATCGCTTGGCGGCGTTGAAACGTTGATTGAGCACCGTCACACACTAGAGCCTGCTGAGAATATGATTCCGGAAAATCAGCTACGGCTAGCGGTGGGAATTGAAAACGTTGATGATCTAATTGCCGATCTTAGTGAATCATTGAAGGCGCTATAACAGCGCCTGGTAAAGATTAGAACTTTGCAAAGCGCCAATGAGGGTGGCGCTTGAATCGACCTTAAAAACCGATGACGTGATCCATTTCTGAGTATTCTCTCGCATGTGTTTCAACTACTGTTGGTCGTGCTGCCGGGCGGAGCTGGCGCTCAATTGATTGAATCATCGCCCCAGCCACGTCTTGTCCGGTAGCGTCTTCAATCCCCTGCAAGCCTGGGGAAGAATTAATTTCCAGCAATAACGGTCCTCTGTTACTGCGTACGATATCGACACCGGCGACGCTGAGATTCATGGTTCTCGCGGCTTTGACAGCCAGAGACTCTTCTTCAGGGGAGATATCAACCAAGGTGGCGCTACCACCACGGTGTAAGTTTGCTCGAAACTCTCCGGGGGCGGCTTCACGTTGAATGGCTGCCGCCACTTTGCCATCTATCATGAAACAGCGTAGATCCTTACCAGCTGCCTCTTGGATATATTCCTGGACTAATAAATTAGCGCGTAAAGATTTCATTGCGTTTATTACGCTCTCGGCGGCTTTGGTAGTTTCTGCTAGAACCACTCCACGGCCTTGTGTGCCTTCCAGTAGCTTGACTATTAAAGGTGCGCCGCCGACCATTTCGATCAAGTTGTCGGTATCGTTGGGTGAATTTGCATAGCCTGTGATTGGAATATCAAGCCCTTGTTCCTGCAACATTTGTAGCGAGTAGAGCTTGTCTCGTGATTGAGTAATCGCCGCTGAGTTATTCAATGCATAAACTCCAAGGCTCTCAAAGTGGCGTGTGATAGCACAGCCGTAAAATGTTAAGGATGGGCGAATCCTGGGTACAACAGCATCAAAGTCATTCAGTATGCGCCCGTCACGGTAGTGCACTGCCGGGCTATCAGCGTCTAGTTTCATGTAGCACTGTTTTATATCGAGAAACACCATCTCATGACCGCGCTTCTCACCTGCCTCCATGATGCGGCGATTGCTGTGTAGGTCTGGGTTGCTAGCTAGCAACCCAATCTTTAAGCCCGCGCCCGGTACCGGGATCGCTTTGCCGTAGATCAGGTCAATTTGTTCTGGTGTGACATCGCCATGTAGATAACTTTCTTCGCTATCAACAAGCATTCGTCCGTTCATAGCCTCGCGGCCAAGTAACATTCGATAACCCATTGAATCTCTGTTGGTTAGAGTGAGTTCTATCTCCCAGGTTTGGTTGTTAAGGGTCATGGGTGTTCTGATCACGAAGCGCTTTTCGGTAGTACCGTTGGAGCTTCTTATTGTTCTACGATCTATTACAGGTGCTTCACATCTTATCGTGGCACGTCTGCTCTTTTGCAAAGGATGCAGATCAAAACGAACCCATTGATTTGAGTTATGCGTGAACGGTTCGATGTTAAAGGCGTGAATGGATGATGTCTTTGCGCCAGAGTCGATACGTGCTTTCACGGCTGCTATATCAAGCTTCGGTAAAGCACACCATTCTTTGGAACCAGATATAAATTTGTTATGCATAAGCTAATTCGGAAACGTTGGAATTGATGGTTATAGACGTGAAAAAAAGGTTGGTTTGAATTAATTTAGAATTAAATGTGAAGTGGCGCAAATTTCTGGCCAACCTTTGATAACCATCCGTCAATGTTTCATCACTTAGTATTACAAGATGTGGGGGTAACTTTCATTCGTGTGCGTATTAGCTAACACTTGTCTGGTTTTTAGATACGTTGAAAATGTTGTTGGCAATTTTTTGACGTCACACAACTGACTCAAAAGTGACTAAAGATGAACTCATGTGTTACACGCTTAGAATACTGTCTTTGTGCTGCTTCACAAATTGAGCCTTGCTGCATTACCAAGCCTGTAAAGCTTGTGGCAAGTCCGCTTTGTGTCTTAGATAACTAGTATTCTCGGTACCACTGCTTAACGACCAAAATGCGGCACAGCATAGGTGATAAGCAGCCTTCCAGTTAGCGTAGATGCTGGCGGTTGGAGAATGATATTCACTCGGAAAATAATTGATGCGAACCAAAATTAAAATTGGTGGTGAAACGCGGGGTGGTGCTGGCAGTTTGCTTGTGGACAATAACGAGCCTACATTGCTAGACAATGTTGCCCGTTATTTTAGAAGTAAGTATAAGTCAGTGAGAGAACTGAGCGATGCTGAGTTTCTTTCAATGTTCGATATACCCGCAGTAAGCTCTTCGTTGAATAACGGCTACAACCTCAGGTCAACAAAAGCGTTTGTGGCTCACTTTCAAGATCGAGTAGATAGCGAGTGGTTGCAAGCACCTGCGTATTTAGCAGATCTTGGGTTTAATACGGATCATTGTAGTGAAGAAGAATTAATAGCCCGTGCAGATCAAGTGCTGAACTATGATCTAGATTGGAGTGGGGTTCCTCCAGAGCTGAGCTGCGGTGGTGAAATTGACTGGCAAAAGAATATTCTTGAGAACAAAGAATGGTTAGCGCGTTTAAATCGCCATAGCTGGTGGCCGTTACTAGGGCGTGCCTATCAACTCACCGGTGATGAGCGTTATGCCATGGCTTTTTCACGCCAGCTCTCAACCTGGGTGGCTAATCTTCAACATCTGGAGTCTACTGATGAGACGGTGTGGTCTTGCAAGCAAGTAGCTCTTCGGCTTCGTGTCAGCTGGATTCCAGCATTTGGAATGTTTTATAGCTCACCGTACTTTAATACTTCAAGAAAGCTTGAGATGTTAAGAGCAATATTTGATCAGGCGCGTTTTTTAAAGCAACAAAAAACCAGTGACAACTTATTGTTTAACGGCGGCTTAGTCTGTGCGGGAATGTCATTCCCGGAACTGCGTGAATCTAAAGGATGGCGCAAAGCTGCGATTGATCGCTGTTGGGCGAGTTTGCGAACGGCTAATAAGCATAATGCAGAAGTTGAAAACATTGATTTTAAACATTCAAGCAATCTTCTCGCTTTCAGTGATCGAGAGTTGGCCACTGCCTGCTAGCTAGTGCCCATCCATAAACAGCGCGTAGCGAGGTTGTCTCAAGCGCGTGAGATTTGCCTACCATACATAGGCGTTTAGTCATTCTAAATAACTATATATGGTCGGCGAAAGATCACGCATCCTGGGTGGTCCGCAGTAGTGTTGTTTATGGATGGGCACTAGTTATTGCCACAACTAATATGCGGTTGTTAGTTTAGGCGTTTAATTTCATTAAACGCCAATTTCATTTGCCCCGCCATTTGTTGATGATGGCGTGGGTCACTTCCCTCTGAAGCGTACATTCCACGCTGGTAGCTGTGTACTATGGCGCGCAGTTGTTGTGAATAGTTCGGCCATTTTTTGCATGCTCGTTCAATATAGTTTGAATGAGTCTCGGCTGGGTTTTTGTTAAGGCCGAAGCGCGCCAATTTATTACACAACACATTCCATTGTTTTTCGCATGGCTTTAGCTTTTGTCGCTGTAGCTCTGAAAGTGGCTTGAGAATGATAAGAGCCCATACAACAGCTGCTAAAATAAACGCAATAACTATCATTAAGGCGCTGGGCTTTTCAATGCCAAGCTTTTTCCATATGGCCTGTTGCTTTGACGAATCAAAATCAATGATCATTTTTTGCCAGGCAAAGTTGATTTTGTCCCACTGTAAGCTCGCAGCACTTAACATGGGCAGTTCTAGTCTTTCCAAATAACTTTGTGATAGATCATTACCTAGTACATCACTTAACCCTTGTTCAACGCGCTGAGGCGCTACAGCAGATGTTGGGTCATAGCGTATCCAGTGGCCACCGATGTATGCTTCAGCCCATGCGTGTGCATCGGATTGTCGCACTATCATATAGCCTGCATTCATTTTGCCACCCTGGTAGCCGGTTACGACTCTTGCTGGAATGCCTGCCGCTCGTAACATAAAAACAAAACTGCCAGCGTAGTGTTCACAAAAGCCACTGCGTGTATTGAAAATAAATTCATCTATAGAATGGTTGCCTAGTTGCGGTGGATTCAACGTGTAGTGAAACGCCTCTTGGTTAAACCATTGCAAAATAGCCTCGGCTACGTCTGCGTTATCGTTGTATTTGGCTCGTAACTTACGGGCGAATGATTGGGCTTTCGGATTCGTTGTGGTAGTCAGTAGGTTTGTGCTGTCAGGTGCACGGCTTGGTTTGAAGCGGTCACTGATTGTTGATTTGGCCGTGTAGCGCAGCGGTTGATCAATAATATTTGCAGTGTTTATTTGCAGTTCATCGTTAACGCTTATCAGTAGCTTGGGGTTGTTGATGGCTACCGGTGTTTCTGATGGTGTGTCGAGCGCTAACAACCATGGCTGATAGCTTGCTGGTTGGGTGATGGTGTATTCAATTTTGCGACCACTAACCGATACGCTGCCAGGGTTGTTGTGCCTTGGCAGTGCAAACCAATCGTGCCCGTCAAAGCCGGTTAAAACCGGTCCCCGCCAGTAGCGCTGATGGGGAAGTGGTGGTGTATTTTTAAACTCAACACGAAAAGCGACTTCATTAGATTTTGATAAAGAGGCAATGCTACCTGGTGACATTCGTGAAGATAAACCAGTCTGTGCTTGTCCGTCGTTATTGCCATTGCCGAATCCGTTCATTGGTGCTTGTGAGATCCTGGGTACCACGACGAATAATAGTGCGGCAATTGGCATGGCCTGCAGGAATAGTGTTGATGTCATATGTACCATGGTGCGGGTATCAGTTTTTATAGCACCACGTTGCAAAGCAAAAAGTGATAAACCAATAAAGTACATTGCTGGTATAGATAAAATTGCGGCAAACAGTGATTGTTTAAAGAAAAACTGAGTGAGCAGTAGGAACGCGCAAAGAATAATCAGCAGGCTTGCATCATAAGCGCGCTTTGTTTCAACGAACTTAAACCCTAGTAGCAAATATAAAAACGCTACACAGGGATCACGCCCGAAAATATGGCCATAGTGGAAGAACACTGCAATGACTGCCACTAACACAAAAATAATAGTAAGGGCAGGGGGTAGGCTGAATTGGTGCCTGGGGTGTAGAAAAGTTTTTGCAAGAACTAATGCAATACCTGGAATAGTCAGCCACAACGGAAAATGTATTAACAAGGGCAACTGTGAAAGAAACACAGTGATACCCAAAATGCGCAGCGTCTGGCTAGTGAGTGGCGGGCTCGCTTTGCTGGCGCGCTTGTCCTTATTGGCCGCCTTTGCAGTGGTTCTTATAAACACTATTCTGCAGCTGGTTTGGGTGATGTAAAAGCGGCCAATGCGCGCAGACACGATTTTCCATACGCCGCACCGCTGCGGCTTTTTTGAGAGTTTGAAAAATCACCGCCGGGCAGTTCAAAGGTATAAATACTGTTTTCACTTATCGCTTTGTTAACCCAGCTTGCCATGCGTGAAAGTCGTTGTTCAATGGCAAGGTTTGAAGGGGTGTCTTGCCAACGAATAGAGACTTGCTGTTGTTCTGTTTCAGCTTCAAACTTTTTGCTGTACATTCCGCGGCCACTGGCAGCTTGTTTCCATGCTACGTGTGCAGGTGAGTCGGTATTCTCGTACGTTTTAAGACCTTGGTATTCTTGTTCTCCAACACGTGGTTTTGATTTTCCGCCGGATTCAGAGGTTTGATTATTAAGCGCCACTGTCGGGTGCTCTGGTTTTGGATACACGTGGGCTGTGACCGGCGTATGAACATAACCCCAGGCGCGCCACAAGCCGAGTGGAAAATCACTTGATATTGTGAGCCGTCCCAGTGAGTGAATACCACGCTTAGGTTCTTTTATGAGTAGGTTGGCTTCTGCTGTGCCGTTAGCCTTTATATCAAATGTATCGTCGGATTGTTCACAACAGATGCGTATTGAACATCTAGCTCGTTTGCGTTCATCGCTGAGTATTATTTTATACACTAACGGTGTGTCTTCGAAGGTATCGTTAGCTGCGGCGTGAACAAACTTCACTTGCACAAGATTTCTATAGGTTGAAAGCAGGCAAGAGCAAAACAGACCGATCAATATAAAGCATAACGCGTAGCCAAGGTTAAGGCTGTAGTTGATCGAGGCCATCAGCATAATCGCTAGCACGCCAATAAAGGCAATGCCGCGAGTGGAGGGTAAAATATAGACACGCTCATGATGAATAGTAAGCGGCAGTGTGTCGGCTGCGCGCGATCGAAAAACGCGTTGCTTAATACGGCTCTTGGTGTTATCGCCTGGTGCGTTAACGTGGCCCTCAGTAGCGTGATTACGCATCGTTAGCTAACGTTGATAGTGCTGATCAGTTGTTTACTAAGTGGCAGACCGCGGCGTAGTGAGCCCGCTAGGCGATGTGATGCCACACTTGGAAAAACCGCTTGTACATCTTCTGGTAACACCATATCTCTACCGTGCAACAGTGCCCATGCTTTACACATGGCTAAAAGGCTCAAACCTGCGCGTGGGCTCAAGCCGCTGCCGCACTCGCCATCAAGCGCCATTTGTCTACTCGCATCTAATAGCGCCTGTACATAATCCAATACTGGCGCTGCGGTATGAATTTGTTTCGCAAGTGCTTGCCAATAAAGCAGGCTTTCAGCTGTCATCACAGGTTCTGTGGTATCCAGCATTTCGCGTCGATCGATACCTGCCAGTATTTCTCTTTCTGATTGGCGGTCCGGGTAACCCAATTCTATGCTGACCATAAAACGGTCGAGCTGAGATTCTGGTAGTGGGTATACGCCCAGCTGCTCTTGCGGGTTCTGAGTCGCCACTACAAAAAAAGGTTTGCCCAACTGATAGGTGATTCCATCGGCCGTTACTTGATGCTCTTCCATGGCTTCAAGAAGTGCGCTTTGTGTCTTTGGTGGCGCACGGTTAAGTTCATCTGCAAGTAACAAAGAGGTGAATACTGGGCCTTCATGAAAACGAAACGTTTGTTTGGCGACATCAAAGATTGAAATGCCTATGACATCTGCGGGGAGTAAGTCACTAGTGAATTGAACTCGATTCCAATGCAGCCCAAGGGTGGCGGCCAACGCTCTAGCAAGAGTAGTCTTGCCAACGCCCGGGATATCTTCAACTAATAAGTGACCCGCTGCGAGCATGGTGGCGAACGCCAATTTGAGTTCGTCTTGCTTGCCAATCACTATTGATTCTAGCTGCGCTACAACAGAATCAATTTGGCGGTATTCGTCTGCGGTGGCTCTAGTTGGCATCACTTTGTCTAAGTTCACGGTACGTTAACGTTGGATCGGCAAAAATGGCGGCTCCTTGAAATAAGCGGTCGAGCTTGGGAAGAGGTTCATGGTGTTGTACTTTAGTTAGACACTATTATTCTTAACTTTGCCAAGTCTGCGGTGTATTTGAGCCTTAAGAACCTGATTTTTTGAGATTTTGCGTTCATTTACGTTAAAAACTTGTTTTAACAACGGTAAAATAGCAACAATACAGTCGTCGCCAACACATCCGGTGATGCGATGACTCAAAGTGCAAACTAGTAAAAAAACAATAAAGTAAGACCGACTGGTTTCAGTAATTTTGGTTGTGGGCCGATATAATGGTCCGTGGTTGAGAAACCGGTAAGACACAGAAAATGGAAGTCCGCAAAAGTGGTGCACCAAGCCCTTTTAAATACCGTGTCATTTGTCCCTGGAGCTATATGAATGCTTGGAATAGTTAATAACAATTCAAATAAGATACACACCGTGAGCATTCCCGGCCGTAGAGGTGTGATCGGCATGGCCGCCTGTCCAGGTATTCGAATTGAATCTGCGCGGCGAGGTAATGTGCAAAAAAATCTCCGCAGAGATCTAGCGGCCTGCCAAGAGTGGGGTGCAAGCGGAATAGTCACCTTCAATGAGCCGGACGAGTTGCACGGGCTGGGCTTGGGTGATTTAGGCAATCACATCATGGATTCCGGTTTTTGGTGGCGCCATCTACCGATCGTTGATATGAATGTCCCGGATGCGGCCTTTGAAGATGCCTGGGCAGTAGAGGGTAAGCAGTTGGTAGCCTCCTTAATAGCAGGTGAAAGAATTGTATTGCACTGTCTTGCAGGGCTTGGCCGCACCGGAATGATCGCTGCTAGACTGCTTGTAGATATGGGCATGAGTCCGGCAATAGCCGTGGCTGAAGTACGTAAAGTGCGGCCAAGAGCCATTCAAACCGACGATCAAGAAAAGTACGTGCATAAGTTTGGCCGTCAGAAACGACAGCAAAACTGGACACCACCAGCATCCCCGCGCAGTGGCCAGTACGCGACCACACCTCGCGGACCTATCAAGGGTTTTGGTACCTAACACCAAACCTGCTTTGTAGGTCAGGGTCCTCCTGACCTACTGTAATAAACTCCTCCAAATCAGTGCTAAGTTACAGTTAAGCACTAGGCCGTTTTCTGTGATATGTTCGAAGCAGGCGGATGGCTTCGCGCTTTCGCCAACCGAAATTGCAAAAGAAAACCAAAGCCTTCGGAGGAAAAATAAATGCAGAAGTCCCTGAATATTGACCCAGCTAAGTGTACTGGCTGTCTACAGTGTGAAATGGCCTGTTCTCTAGAGAATGAAGGTATATTCAACACTTCTAAATCCAGAATCAAAGTCTTTACCTTTCACGAAGAAGGTAAATTCGTACCCTATACCTGCACCCAATGCGATGAAGCGTGGTGCATGCATGCCTGCCCAGTTGATGCCATTGTGGTGAACGCGGCTACGGGCTCCAAAGATGTTGTCGCTGATTTATGTGTTGGGTGTAAAGTCTGCACCATCGCGTGCCCGTTTGGCACCGTCAACTACAATGCAGATTCTGGTAAAGTAGTGAAATGTGATCTTTGTGGTGGTGATCCCCAGTGTGTTGCCGCATGCCCAACGGACGCCATTACTTACGTAGATGCAAATGCAACCGGCTTAGATAAAATGCGTCAATGGGCCGGTAAAACAGACACAACGGTAGGAGGTTAATCATGGCTTGGACTCGACAAATACTGCGTGTAAATCTGACTGACGGGACCTGCATAGCTGAGCCCTTAAACATGGACTGGGCCAACCAATACCTAGGCCAACGCGGGCTCGCGACCCGGTACCTGGTAGATGAAATTGATCCCAAGTGTGATGCGCTAGGGCCGCACAATAAGATGATTATGGCTACCGGACCATTAACCGGCACCATGGCGTCAACGGGTGGTAGGTATTCAGTTATCACAAAAAGCCCACTCACCGGTGGTGTTGCTTGTTCTAACTCGGGTGGTTTTTTTGGTGCAGAACTTAAGAGCGCCGGCTGGGACATGATCATCTTCGAAGGTGTTTCACCACGCCCGGTTTATTTGAATATTGTTAATGAAGTGGCCACCCTCGAAGATGCTTCAGAAATTTGGGGTAAAACGTGTTGGGAGACAGAAGAACTTCTACATGTGGCTCATCAAGAACCACAAATGCGTATAGCAAGTGTTGGCCGGTCAGCTGAAGCGGGTTGCTTATTCTCAGCGATCGTAAATGACCTGCACAGAGCGGCAGGGCGTTCAGGGGTCGGTACTGTAATGGCTTCTAAAAACCTTAAGGCTGTATCGGTTCGCGGAACGCTGGGTGTCGGAAATATCAAAGATCCTGTGCGCTTTATGGAGTCTGTAACTGCGGGTAAAAAAGTACTCGCTGAAAATGCCGTAACGGGTGAAGGCTTACCGGCACTTGGTACGCAAGTACTGATGAATGTAATTAATGAAGTTGGCGCGATGCCGACTCGAAACATGCAGGAAGTACAGTTCGAAGGTGCACATAAAATATCAGGTGAAGCGATGCTTGAACCACGTGCGAGTGATGGCAAGCCTAACTTAACCCGCAATGGTGGCTGCTTTGCTTGTACTATTTCTTGTGGTCGTATATCAACCGTTGATCGACAGCACTTTTCAGTGAAAGACAAGCCACAATATTGGGGCAATTCCGGTGGCCTTGAATATGAAGCGGCATGGGCACTAGGTTCTGACACGGGTGTTGATGATCTAGACGCACTGACTTACGTGAACTTCATATGCAACGAAGATGGCATGGATCCAATAACCTTCGGTGCGACCGTTGCAGCAGCAATGGAGCTATACGAAGCCGGCTCAATCACTAAGCAACAAACTGATGGTGTTGAACTTAAGTTTGGCAGTGCTGAGGCACTGTGTTGGGCGGTTGAACAATCAGCGGTCAGTGCCGGGTTTGGCGCTGATTTAAACCTTGGATCAAAAAGATTGTGTGAAAAGTACGGTCGACCTGAGATGTCTATGACGGTTAAAGGTCAGGAATTTCCAGCTTACGATCCACGTGGTATTCAGGGTATGGGCTTAGCTTACGCAACGTCTAACCGTGGCGCTTGCCACCTACGCGGATACACAGTTTCTGCGGAGGTTCTAGGTGTTCCTGAAAAAATGGACCCGTTGGCAACTGAAGGAAAAGCGGGTTTAGTTAAAGCTTTTCAAGATGCAACAGCTGCTGTTGATTCAGCCGGGCTTTGTGTGTTCACTACTTTTGCATGGACACTTGACGATATCTCGCCACAAATTGATTCTGCATGCGATGGTGATTGGTCGCCAGAGCGTCTAGTTGAAGTAGGTGAGAGAATTTGGCAGCTTGAGCGTGACTTCAACATGAAGGCGGGTCTTACAGGTGCTGACGATACGCTCCCAGATAGATTGCTTAAGGATGCCGCTAAAAGCGGGCCTGCAAAAGGTAAGGTCTGTGAGCTTGGTAATATGTTGCCTGAATACTATCAGCTTCGTGGTTGGACTCCCGATGGTAGCTTAACACCTGAAACTCGTAGCAAGTTCGGGTTGCCTGCTTAGGTTGATGAGTTGCAAACTACATTGCAGTGAGTATCTATATTTATAAAGTAGAAAGAGCGGCAAGCCATTTGCCGCTCTTTTTTTTCGATTAAGTTTTGTTTGAGTTTGAGTTGATTACCGCTTTTACAAGCATTGTGTAATACACCTTCGGGAATTCAACTTTCAGCTAGGGAGAACGCAAATGATTTATGTAGTAGTAGGGTCAGGGCCTGCGGGTGTTGTGGCTACTGAACAATTAAGAAAGCTAGATCCATTGGCTAATATTACTTTGATTGGTGCCGAACCTGAGCCACCTTACTCGCGCATGGCCATTCCTTATTATCTGACCAGTAAAATTGATGAAAGCGGAACTTATTTACGTAAGCAAGCAAGTCATTTTGAAAATTATAAAGTCGATGTTGTTCGTCAGCGCGTTACATCCATAGATACAGAGCTAAATCGTTTGATCACAGATGATGGTCAAGTCAGACGCTACGATAAATTACTGATTGCCACCGGTGCAAGCCCGGTAGTGCCGCCGGTACCTGGTATCGATTCCCCTGGTGTACACAATTGTTGGACACTTGCAGATGCCAGAGAGATTGTTAAGTTGGCAAAGCCCGGTGCAAGTGTTGTGTTAATGGGAGCTGGATTCATTGGTTGCATTATTCTTGAATCATTGGCACTGCGTGAGGTGAACCTTACAGTTGTTGAAATGGAAAATCGCATGGTGCCACGCATGATGAACGATGTATCTGGCAACATGATTAAAAGCTGGTGTGAGCAAAAAGGTGTAGATGTACATACTTCTACACGTGCTGATTCAATAGAGCAGCTCAGTGGTGGCAAATTACGTGTCAGTCTAAGTACCGGACAATCTATTGATGCAGACCTTGTGATCAGTGCCACTGGGGTAGCACCGAATATGGATTTCGCCGCCGATAGCGGGCTTCAAATTGATCAGGGTATCGTTGTAAATGATTACCTACAAACCAGTGATGCCGATATCTATGCCGCTGGTGATGTTTGCCAGGGTAAAGATTTTAATACCGGTGAGTACGCTGTTCAGGCAATCCAGCCAACAGCCGTTGAGCATGCCAAAGTAGCGGCTACCAATATGGTTAGGGGGCATCGTACTGAACACGTCGGCAATGTAAACATGAATGTATTAGATACCTTAGGATTGGTTTCTGCATCATTTGGTATGTGGATGGGTGTGCCCGGTGGTGATTCTACGGAGCTGGTTAATGAGGACGAACATAAGTATCTGAGCTTGCAATTCCAGGACGATATCTTAGTCGGTGCGAGCAGCCTGGGGTTAACTCAGCATGTGGGAGTGTTGCGTGGTTTGATTCAATCTAAGACACGGCTTGGCGCTTGGAAAGAAAAACTTATGAAAGACCCTATGCGTATCATGGAAGCGTATTTGGCATGTTCGCAGTCTCAGGTGGGTGTTGCCTAAATACAAAAACAATAACGTGTTTAACCGATGTAAATACTGTTTGCTTTAACGAGGCGTGCTGCCTCTCTTTAAGAAAAAATACCGTACGCAAATAGTTTGTGATACGCGTGCTTAGCTAGGGCTTGAATGAAGATTACTTTCAAACTATACGCGACGCTTCAGCATCTTTTGCCGAGCGATGCGGTAAATAATGCAATAGAAATAGAGGTGCCAGATGATGTAACACTGCATCAGGTTATTGATCGATTTAACGTGCAACATAAAGATGCCCACTTGGTGCTTGTAAATGGCCGATACTATGACGAGGAAGCACGAGATCAGCCGGGTATTCTAAAAGAGACTGATGTCATAGCAGTTTGGCCGCCTGTTGCCGGTGGATAGTCTGATTGAAACTGGTACTAAGTGATGGACAATAAATTTAGCCGTGAAATGGGCTATACCCGCGAAGAGTTTTTTCGTCTTTTACCTTCTGCAATTAATGATCGGCCGCACACGCAAGACGCTGTTGGTATAACAGTAGATGCGGCGCCTGGGACCGTTAGAATTGATGTTGGCGAAGAGCAAGTGCGAAAGATTGCATCTTTTTCTTTACCTTATGTCAAAGTTGACTTCGCATTTGAGAATTTTCATCCTGACGAGCAAGCCCTATTTATGCGATATTTTGACCTACGTTACCAGCGCGGTGGTGGTTAGATTGTGGTGGTTAGGTTATTGAAAATTGCAGTGAGTTGTGAATAACAGTGCAATAATGGATAGCGTATTCGGTCAAACTGACACACACAGCAAACCATCATTTAAGATCATAAGTAAATTTAAGGAACCTAATTAAATTCAATGGACACGCCAAGTACTACAGCCGCTATCACTGATGGGTTAAATCGCCCGATCCACGATTTGCGCGTGTCTGTTACAGATCGCTGTAACTTCCGCTGTGTTTATTGCATGCCAAAAGAGAAATTTGGCAAGGGCTATCAATTCTTAGCTAAAAAAGAATTACTTTCATTTGAAGAAATCATTCGTATTGTAAAAGCCTTCTCAGCTATAGGCGTTCGCAAAATACGTTTAACCGGTGGTGAACCTCTGGTGCGTAGTGAGCTTGAGAAACTCGTTGAGCAAATAGCGTCTATTGATTTAATAGACGATATCAGCCTGACCACTAACGGCGTGTTACTCACAGAGAAGCGTGCCCGTAGTTTACGAGATGCAGGCCTCGGTCGTGTAAACATAAGCCTGGATGCACTGGACGATAAAACATTCATGGCGGTCAATGATGTCGGAGTTCCAGTGCAAAAAGTACTAGATGGTATTTCGGTGGCGGCCGCTGCAGGTTTTGACTCAGTGAAGGTTAATATGGTCGTTAAGCGTGGCCTTAATGAGCACAGTATTCTGCCAATGGCTGAGTATTTCCATGGTTCCGGCCAGATACTTCGGTTTATAGAGTTTATGGATGTTGGCAATACCAATAGCTGGAAAAACAGTGAGGTCATTACTGCTGCTGAAATAGCTGAACAGATTAATAGGCAAAACCCGATCGAAAAAGTCCCGCCTAACTACCGTGGTGAGGTAGCTAATCGCTGGCGTTATGTTGATGGCGGCGGAGAAATAGGAATCATTGCCTCTGTTAGTGAGCCCTTCTGTGGCGATTGTAGTCGTGCGCGTCTTTCAGCGGTGGGCAAGCTCTACACGTGTCTGTTTGCAGCGGATGGTCATGATCTTATGAGCTTAATTCGTGGTGGAGCAAGTGATGCTGATCTGAACGAAAAGCTCAGTGCTCTATGGCAGCGCCGCCGCGACCGATATTCTGAGACCCGTACGGTAGAGTCGGTTTTACGACCAAAAGTAGAAATGTCCCATATTGGTGGCTAGTTGGTGGCTAGTTGGTGGCTAGTTGGTGGCTTGGTACATTGGTCAGAGATAATCAGCATGCAGCGTTTAAAGATAGGTAAATATTAAGTGTTCGCATTATTAGACACCAATATCCGTGAAGTTACCGCAGACGCGCTGGGCGCTTATAATGCGATGGAGACCACCAAGCGGCGGCATTTTGACTACATGAATCTACTGGAGGCAAAACAAAAGAAGTTTAATCTAAGCGCAACCCAGGATGAGTCAGATTTGTTGGCAAGCTTGCTTCTTGATCATAATCAGGCCGTGGCTCACTTTAAGAAGCAATCGAAAAGCTTGCAGCAAGCCCACCCGGAAGCGCATCACGCCTTATTTGCTTATATATCGGTGCTCAATGAGGCGATAAGTGAGGTTGTTCAACATCCCAGCCACTGATTTTTGGTTTTTGCAGTAGCGCTTGTAACTCGCGGATAACACAGTATCAACTTTATGTAACAATGAAGTAGGTTCGCCAGCGGTTGATTTGAAGTATCATTCTCTCAAAAGGGAGAGTATGCCTACTTTCCGTTTCGTTTTTTTACGAATTCAGGGTAAGTAAGCTGGTTACTCAGCCGACATAAACACTATTAGGAACCCGCCGCATTCTGGTTCGTATGTTATACGGCATGCCCGTCTAGGGTGCGTTTGTGATGTGGTTGGCGTTCTTTTTACTATAATTTGTCGAAGGCAGATTCAAATTTCCGCGGATTTCAGTTTCTAGACAGTGACACAGACGTAAGCTGCGCGAAATCACCGCGATAGGGTAAATTCTATGAAAACATTAGTCCGCAACATATTCGGGTTTGTAGCGCTATTGACTGCCACATTCAGCGCTAACCTATATGCTCAAGAAGCATATAAGTTAAGCCCTGGCGATGAGGTCTCGGTGACTGTCTTTGGGCAGGCCGATCTGTCGATAACTGGCAAGCTCGATGAAAACGGAACGTTGAACTATCCGTTGCTAGGTGCTGTGAGTGCAGGTGGTCTTACCGTGTCGCAGTTAGAGCGCACTATTACCCGTGAGCTTTCTGGCAGCTACTTAGTAAGCCCGGACGTACGAGTCTCAGTGGCTGAGTATCGACAAGTTTATATTAACGGTGAGGTAAATAGCCCAGGCGGTTTTGATTACAAGCCAGGGTTAACGCTGGATAAAGCTATTGCGCTTGCAGGTGGCTTTGCAGAGAAAGCCTCTAAAGAACGTATCACTTTGACCCGGGTTATTAACGGCGAATCACAGCTTTTTAGCATGCGCCCAACAGATGCCGTGCTGCCTGGTGACATCATCGATGTTGCAGAATACCTGCAGATCTTTGTCAACGGCGAAGTTCAGCGCCCTGGTAACTACCCTTACCAACCCGGCTTAACACTTGAGAAAACCATTGCCCTAGCAGGCGGTTTTACAGGTAGAGCATCGAAAAAACGCATCAAGGTATCGCGTGAAGTCGATGGTCAGCAGCAGCAGGGTAAAATCAGAATGCGAGATCCGGTTTATCCGGGAGATATAGTTTCCGTGCCAGAAGGCTTCTTCTAGTTGAGCTTGTTTACATGAAATCACTCCATCCGATGGATAACAATTTGGCTGAATTTAATAAAGACGAATTCAGCTTTAATTTTGAAAGATATTGGCAAACCTTATTAGATAACAAATGGCGCATTGCGCTATTTGTTTTTATGGTGCTACTCGCATCGTATTTCATTATTAATAGTCTGACGCCGCAGTACCGGGCGACTGCCACCCTACTGATCGAAAGAAAGGAATCACAGGTAGTCCCAGTAGATGCGTTGTATGGATTAAATGCTGAAAGTGATGAGTATCTTGCGACTGAGTTCGAGGTGCTTAAATCCAGGCCGCTTGCCGAGAAAGTCGTCAGAAAACTCGATCTTGCAACGGAAGAGGCCTTTGTTGGTGAGCAAGGATCTCTCTCTTCGCTGCAGAGCATGGGTGGTATAAAAGAAACCATTCTTGGTTGGGTTGGCATGGGCAAATCTAATGAAGAAATGACCCGTGTTGCTGAAGTTGAAAGAGAAATTGCTCGACGTGAACTACTCAAAGACTACGTAGAAAGACTAAGTATTTTTCCTTTGCGTAAAACGCAATTGGTAGAAGTCAGTTTTGAAGCACCTACGCCTATGTTGGCCCGTGATATCGCTAACGCACACGCTGAGGCTTACATTGAATCAGATCTTGAAGCGCGTTTGGAGCGAACAAGAACTGCAGCTTCCTGGTTAGCCGGTCAGGTGCAAGGCTTACGAGCTGATTTGAATTCATCTAAGCAAGAGCTAGCCGATTACATCGAAGCACAGGGTATCGTCGATATTGGTGGTGAAGGTGTACAGGAAAGAATCTCGCAAGAACTTAAAGATTTGCAGGTAGAACTTGTTGGTGTACAGGCCAAGTTAGCCGATGCAAAAATTACCCGTGATCAAGTTCGTAGTGCCGGTAGAAACAAAGAATCTCTGCCAGTGGTTCAGAGAGACCCCATCATTCAAAAGCTTAAGCTAGATGTAGTAGTCGCCAAGCAAGAAGTGGCTGCGGCGGGCAAAACGTATGGACCGCAGCACCCGAAAATGGTCGCTGCTAATTCCGATTTAAGTCGTGCACGTGCGGAGCTTTCAGCACAAATTAACAAGATACTTGAGACCGTTGAATTTCAATACAATGCAGCCCTTGCAGAAGAAGCCAGCACGCAGCAGCGTATAAGTCTTGCTGAAGAAAAGTTCTACGAAGGCAATCGTAAGGGTGATAAGTACTTTGAGCTAAAAGGCAAAGTAGAATCCAGCCAGCGTTTGTTTGATCTTTTCTTCCAACGTACGGAAGAGACTACAGAAACGATTGATCTTCAAAGTGCACACGCGCGTATTTTGTCCCAGGCAGAAGATCCGCTAGAGCCTTCTAAGCCGAAAAAGGCAATGCTATTTTTACTGGCAGGCCTGGGCAGTTTGATGCTTTCAATTCTTTATTACATCTTGCGTGAACTGTTTAATACAGGCATCCGTGACGGAGAAGATGTACACCAGCGCATCGGTTTGCCACTGCTTGGTTCGCTGCCAATCATTAAGAAAAACTTTATTCGTCCTGTGGTGTTGAATTCCATGGAAGAAGGGGAGCGCTCGAAAGAGGGGGCTATCTTTAAAGAGGCTGTGAATACAGTTCGCACCGGCATGATGTTAGATCGTGTTGATAGACCGCATAAAATAATCATGGTGACATCAACCATCGCGGGTGAAGGTAAATCAACCATCGCCGGTCACTTAGCTTACAGCTACTCAAATGTTGGTCGCACATTGCTTATTGATTGTGATTTGCGTACTCGCGGTGTCAGTAGCATGTTCGGTGTGAATAAATCAGACATGGGTCTGCGTGAAGTCTTATCGGCTGAAGCCTTACTAGAGCAATGTGTGATTGGGATTGATAACAACCTTGATCTGCTATGCGCTAACTTCACGCCGCTTAATCCACTTAAGCTAATTAGCTCTCCACGCTTTCAATCACATATTCAAGAAGCTGCTAAAAAGTATGCATATGTAATCCTTGATGCTCCACCGGTATTACCGGTGAGTGATCCATTAGTGTTGTCAGGGTATGCAGATGCTGTGATCTATGCCATACGTGCTAGATCTACACCGTATCAACACATCAGTCGTTGCATGCAGTCATTGCAAAGAGTGGAAGCACCGGTTGTAGGTGTTGTATTAAATCAGCTTGAAATGGGTGGTACGTACTACTCTTACTACAGCTATGGCAATGCCTAAAGCACTTCAAGTTGAGCAGGCAATGACTGTCTGCTCGACTGTGGCTGCTAATTCAGTGTCATTTGTTATGAACATCCCGCATCAGTTGGAGGCACGAGAATGAACCATGTACGTAGTCATGGTCCGTTGCGTGTTTCGTCTCGCAAGCTCAGTCTTGTGTTGCAGGGTTTACCGCTGTTCCTAATGCTTGCTTGGGTAACCAAAGCATTTACCCCTGATCTGCGCGCAAAGTCTGCGTTGATGGCGCGTGATTTAGAACTGCGTTTAGAGATTGTTAGTGGCAGTGCGGCGCTGTGGAAGCAACTGCTGTTGCCGATGTTTACCTGCGCTTGTCTGTTGTGGATTATTCGATCACGAAAAGTCTTTAGCACCTACATAAGCGTGCTGGTGCCATTGTTGATCTTTGGTGCTTTTTTATTGTTTTCAGTGTTGTGGTCAGATTCCCCTGATGACACCCTGCGTAGAGCCATTCGGCAAGTTCTGCTTTTCACCTCGGTTGCGGGTGCTGTGGTGATTAGTCGCCACCAAAATAAATTTGTCAGTCACTTACAGTTTTTCTCGGTATGCCTGTTGGTGTTTGAGATGTTGTTTCTATTGGTGCCGCATATTTCCTTTGATGTTTATGGCAATTTTACGGGTCTGCATCCGGCTAAAAACGAGTTTGGTGGTATCGCTGGTGCTTTCTTTTTGATCGCCGTATGTATTTACCGCTATTACGCCGAAACAATAATGGAAAAGAGAATGTCAATCTTTTGCATTTTTGGCTGGGGATTTTTGTTGGTGATCAGTGCCTCTAAAACACCAATTGGTTTTGTATTGCTACTGGCGCCTATCGCACTATTTTCAGTTCATGCACTGCGATTTTTTTCAATTATGGTGATTTGTATTTGGCTCTTTATTTTGGTGTTCTTTCCCATGTTGCTGGTGGGACTTGGTGAATCACCTATAGAGTTTTACCGCAGTATCTTGCCTGAAGAAGCACTTACCGGTAGAACCGGAATTTGGTTTCATCTGCTTACTGATATTAAAAAGAATTGGATGTTTGGCACCGCCTACGGTGCGTATTGGGGTGTTGGAGCAGTCCCTGAAGCGCTTGATATAAAATGGTCTTACTATCAGCTGTTGCATACGGCTCATAGTGGTTATGTAGACCTGGTATTAGAGATGGGTGTATTGGCTACCGTTTTCTGGTTGCTCGGCTTATGGGTTTTCTTAACAACCACCAGGAACTCTGCTGATCCTTTGTCGTCAGTTGTGATCGCTTACGCGATGCTGCACAACTGCTTAGAAACTTCGTTTGCACACGGGCTGCATTTCGTTTGGGTTCTGATGCTGATGGGAATCATGAATATTCTGTACTCCCATGCTCACAGGCCTAATTTTAAAGCAAGATTTGGCGCGAATCATGTACCGAATGCTGATGGACCTAGAGCACTGCCGCCGAACGCATTTGTCAGACATAAATAGCGTAGGGTTGTAGTTATTCAGTGAGCTGTGTGTTTGCGCCGGTCGCTATCGAGTTGAAGTATGAAACGCAATCCAATCATTTTAGTGATTGCCTCGTCGGGAGGCCATCTTACTCAAGCAATGTGTGCTACCAGCACAGTGGAGCTTGATCTGGTACTAGTGACTAATAAAAACATGCTTGAAGGCAGTCGATTCAAGCGTATCCATACCATTCGAGACACGCAAAGCAATGCGTTGATTCACGCGATGAATGTATTCACGGCTGCGCGAATTCTCAGGAAAGAGAAACCGCAAGCGTTGTTCAGTACCGGTGGACCTATCTGTTTGCCGTTTGCGTTATTGGCCAAATTGACGGGAACCCGATTTGTCTTTCTAGACACAATGTCGCGAGTGACGGAGTTATCTAACTCTGGCAAATTGATCAATAAATTCGGCCTGGCCGATTCATTTCTCTGCCAATGGCAAGAGACAGCCAACAAGTACAGTGGAGCTGAATACCATGGTCAAGCCTTTGATCTTGGTGACAATGGGTACCAATGATTACCCCTTCACCCGACTATACGAATACATCAAAAACGATCCACTATATTACGATTCACGCTGTGAATGGTTTGTACAAACGGGGTCATGCCAAGTTGATCAAGCGCCAGCTTCCGGGGTGGTAGAGACTCTCATACCACGGGCAGATATGGAAGATTTAGTTAAGCGTAGCGCGCTTGTGATAAGCCACTGCGGTATCGGTAGCTTAAATCTAATGCTTCAATATCGTAAGCGTGTAATTTTTGTACCACGAGTAGCTAAACACAAAGAGTTTTCAGATGATCATCAACTGCAAATAGCGGCTGAGCTCAAAAGCCCCAGAATGAAGGTGGTTTTTCCCGATGATGTTTTCCCGGTACTCAACTATGAGCAAATAATTTCAGACAATGTGTTGTCTGAAGCTCACGATATCACTAACTATGATCTCGCCCGAATTGTTAACTTAAAGCTAACTGGATAAAGCAATGCTTGTCAGTATTTGCATGTGTACCTATAAAAGAGACACATTAATAAAAACGCTCCAGAGTATTGTTACTCAGAAACTACCTGAGGGTTACTCCTTGGAAGTGGTGGTGGTTGATAATGATGTTGAAGAGTCAGGGCGTGGTGTCTGTGAAAACTTTAAGTCTGCCACTGTTCCAATAAGATACTTTACTAACAGCATAAGAAATTTATCTGAGGTGCGTAACAGCACTATGGAAAACGCCAAAGGTGATCTGCTGGCATTTATTGATGACGATGAATGGGCTGGAGACGATCAATGGCTTGGTCGTTTAATAGAGACGCTTGATCAGCATCAGGCAGATGTTGTATTCGGTAGGGTTATTGTGCACTACCCGGAATCTGCACCTGGCTGGATAGTAGCAGGTGATCTATTCGGCAAAGATTCTCATCCGCATGGCTCTCGCCAAAAAAAAGGTGCAACATCAAATGCTCTGTTGAAAGCCCATTGGTTTAAAGAGAAAGGCTTTAAGTTTGATCCTTTTTTCGGTAAATCGGGCGGTGAAGATACAGACCTTTTTCATCGTATTTACAAGGCTGGCGGCAAGCTCATCTATGATGCTCACGCAGTTGTGGAAGAGACTGTAGAAGAAGATCGTTTGAACCTTGAGTACATCAAGAAACAGAACAAGCGTATAGGCCAAACGCACTACAGCTATTTATGGTCAAAGCAAAGCGGCTTCGCGTATTTAAAGACCGGGCTGTTTGTGCTGGCACAAATAGCGGGCTACGGTGTTTTAACATTGCTAAGTCTACCGCTCGGCAAGAAAAAGTATTTACGATGGTATGTTTTGTTTATACGCAATATTGAAAAGATCAAAACAGCAATGCTTGGTAACAAAAATACCGTAGAGCTATACGGTAATAAGTAGTCGCGCGTTTAGTAAAGCTATTAAAGCTATCCAAAAGACAGCTTGTTTATTTGATTGCCGCCTCATATACGTCAGATAACTTCGCGCTTAGTGCTTGCCAATCGTATTTGGCTTCTACCAATGTACGGCCACCCGTTTCAAGCGCCCGTCGTTGGTCGTTATCTTTCATTACCGCTACAACTGCATTGCTGAAATCTTCTGGGGTGTCACGCAACAAAATATCTTTACCGTCGGTGTGATCTATGCCTTCTGCCCCGATTGATGTTGATACGATTGCCTTAGACATTGACATGCCTTCAAGGATTTTTAAGCGCGTGCCACCGCCGACTCTAAGTGGCACTACCACTACAGCTGCTTTGTTGTAGTAATCTCGCATATCATCCACCATTCCCGTGACAGTAATCGACGGATCATTCTCTGCCAGTTTTTGAATTTCAGGCGGAGGTGCTTTTCCAGCAATGCAAAAAGTCGCGTTTGGATTTTTAGTTTTAATTAGCGGCCAGATCTCTTTATAGAACCAAAGCACGCCTTCAGTGTTGGGGTAGTAGCTTATGGTGCCAGTGAATAGCACCATGTTGGGGTCAATATCGGAATTGTTTGTTTGAAAAAATTCACTGTCGACGCCGTTGGGAATAACATGGCATTGCATGTTTGGTGAACGCTCTTGGAGAATGTCAGCGTCTCTTTGTGAGGTGGTTAGGCAGCCTGTGAACTTGTTGCAGTTTTCAATCTCTTGTGTGTAGTATTTCTTCCATTCTGAGTAGGCAAGTAATTTTCGTAACGGATTTTTCTCTGTTTGAAAAGTACGATGCATGATTTCATATTCAACATTGTGTTGATCAACAAAACTTGGAATATCAGTGTTAAGAGAGTAGTACCCCATCTGGGAGAACTCGACCATTAGAAGGTCATAGTCCCCCTCAGCAAGGTGTTTATCAATTGCCTGCTGCATTGCCTTGGAGTGATACTGCTTATACTGGTATGGCTTTGAGGAAACCAGAGATAAAAGTTGGTAAAATCTTTTAAGCTCTTTCTTTTGGTTATTAGCAACCGCTACCGTCTCGATTCGAGCGCCACGTTGCTCTATTACGTCAATACCCTGGGCTTGGGCGTCGTTATCAGGCTCCATGCAAAGTGCAGTCACTTGATGTTTAGCTGCAAGGTTGACCAATAAATGGTGGACTCTAATGAGTCCTCCATTGTTTAACGGGTATGGTAGATATGGTGTTAAAAATAATATCTTCATTGAATTATAGTTAGCCGTTAGGCTTTTGTGGTTTGAGTGCCAGAGAATTTGTTTTGTACAGCAACAATAGCTTTGCCAGAAAATTCAAAAAGATCATTTCGAAGGATTGGTAAAGCTGACAAACAAGCCACAAAAAAGAGTGGAAAAACAAACAAGCTAATAAAGAAATGATCTTCTAAGAAATAGGTGAGTGCTATGGCTATTGCTGTAATGCTGCATAGCGTTATTACTGGCTCAACATTTATATGAAATCCTGCTTTTTTAAGCCAATAGTGATAAAGAAAATTCATTAACAATTGCGTTAGTAATAAGGTGGCAATTGCGCCTTGATAGCCGTACATTTTAAACATAATAAAACACAGGCTCACGTTTACAACGCTTGAGACTGTGCTGACCCTTACCGGTAGAAACTTTAGACCGGCAGCCACGCCAAAATACCCCATAAGAGTTTGGGTTGAACGAAATAACAGCACGCCAAAAAACAAAACGGCAGCATTGGCCACTGAAATGTACTTTGAGCTAAAAAATAGTTTAATCACAGGTTCGCGTAGAATCGCGAAACCAACAATCGCGCACGTGATTACAAACGTTACCCACATCATTGAGCGCATTGCCATATTGAGAGCGAGTTGCTGTTGGTTGTTAGCGAAATGATTGGTTTGTGAGGGGTAATATACGTTTGCAAATGCTTCAAATATGCGAGTGCCGGCATCAGATAATCGCTCAGCCATGCCAAAGTAGGCCATGGTTAACGGGCCACCAAATCCCGCAACGATGTACTGTGAGACTTTTTCATTACCAAGGTTGAGAATCGCGTTTAGATAAAGCGGGTAGCCGAATTTTATAAGCTGTACACCGCCAACAAATTTGGCTTTGAGAGCTGCGACTAACTTGCTTTTTAACTTAATCGCGGCGTAAATAATAGAGGCGGCAAATGCAATTGCTTCGCACACGAGTACCATGCCAACCGTCACGTCTTGAAATACAAACAAAGCAAAGACGCAAAATACTTTTATGACGGCCGCAAGTACTTGCACAATAGCGTAAATGGTAAACAGTTGTTCTGCTTGCAGTAGTCTGAGCATTAACTCTCTAAAACTGTGCATCCAATACATCAGTAGAGTCAGGGCTGTGACATGAGCAATGTCATTGATGAAAGAGACTTTACCTGAACGCTCTACCAGCAAGTATATAAGCGTGAAAAAAATACATGAGGCTGTTCTAATGGCAAATGAACTGCGTAGTAAGCTGCTTTTTTCCTGTTCATTTGCTTCTGGGTATTGTTTTACAAATGCGAGGTCAACACCCATGTCACTGACGATCTTAAGCAGAAACACCACCATTAAGGCGATGATATACAGACCCATAGTTTCTTCTTCTAGTTTCCGCGCTAGAAACATAAGAGTGAAAAAGTGGCACACCAGTGTAACCAGTGAACCAGAAACGGTTGCGCCGAGTGCCTTAAGGATGGTCGTGATCTCGCTAGTGTGTTAAATCGGGTGGGGGTTAAGTTTACTAATCTGTGCTAAGTCTTGCAGACTTAAATTGTGTATTACCTGGGTTGATTGGGAATGTTTTCAACTCCATCCAATGCTTTCGGTCGAAATTTAGTGCGCTCTCGCTCATTCAGCTGATAATCGATATGGTGTTTAATGTCTGCGCGGAATCTATCGTTTGAAAAACTCATAGCGTGTCGGCGAATATCACTGGAATTGAATTTTTCTTGCAGGCGTTCAAACCTTTCTATCGCACTGAGTAACGAGGGAACCGTTTGTTCGTCAAACAGTAACCCCGTTCGCTTATCGAGAACAGTTTCTCTAGCGCCGCCGCGGCCATACGCTATTACTGGTGTACCGCAAGCTTGTGCTTCGACAGGCAAGATTCCAAAGTCTTCTTGAGCTGCAAAAATAAATGCTTTTGCTCGACGCATATAGTCAACCATCACAGCATCGGGTTGGTAGCCCAGAATTTGAACATTGGGACTTGCCAATGCCTTAATCTTTTTGTGTTCAGGTCCGTCACCGAGCACAATCAGCTTCTTATCGGGCATATGCTTGAAAGCCTCAACAATAAGATCAATGCGCTTATACGGAACTTGCCGTGAAGCAGCAAAGTAGAATTCTTCTTTTTCCGTTTGCAACTGGAACCGTGAAATATTAACCGGTGGGTTAATAACGGTTGATTCGCGGCGATAGGTCTTTTTGATTCGTTCAGCAATGTAGTGAGAATTGGCGATGAAAGAGTCAACTCTATTTGATGAGACTACATCCCAGATGCGCAATTTGTGCAACACATAACGAATAAAGACAGAACGCACACCAGAGCTTAGTCCGGTATGTTTAAGATAGTGTGCTTGAAGATCCCAAGCATAACGCATCGGTGAATGGCAGTAGCACACGTGTAATTGATCAGGGGATGTAATAACACCATTGGCCACGGCTGAACTGGAAGACAAAATCAGATCGTAATGACGAAGATCAAACTGTTCAATCGCGTAGGGAAATAGCGGCAACAAATTACGGTAGTATTTTTTTACTTTGGGAAATTTCTGCAGGAAGCTTGTGGTGACGTTTTTGTTTGCCAGAAAAGGTGCATCGTTGCGTGATACGAAATCAAACAACGTAAAGATATCCGCTTGCGGGTAAATTTCTAAAAGCTGCTCAAGCACTCGCTCGGCACCACCTACCAGTGGCAGCCAATCGTGGACGATCGCTACTTTGAGCTGGCTGTCCCTGCGCTTTGTGTCAAATCGTCTTGTGTTATTCATTTACGGACAGTCCGGAGTACAAAGTCGGGCAATTGACAAACATCTTTGGTGCGTTTGCCGCTTCTGTCGTTAGGTTGTATTAATGTCACTCTAACCGAAATAACGACAGTCCAACGTGAACAAACCTCTATGTAAGTCTAGTTGGGAATTAGCGAACTGCACAGCATGGCCGCATAGTTGCAACTCGATGGATCGATTAATAAAAGCAACTACTTACTAAGCCTAACCGTTCAGGTCTATATCGGCACATTTGTCCAAGACAAGAATGAAATATACGGTTTTTATGGAAATTGTTTGATCCACACTGTAGATGAGCGGTATCAAGCAGATTTTCGCCTCTGAGTGAAGTGTAGAATTCGTAATAATAATCGGCGCTATGATGTTGTCTTTTAACATTTTTTCTGTGGACAGCTGGTAACATAGTGCACCGGTAATTCGGCCGGAAATAGAAGAGATTTTTGCCTGGATGAATCAGGTTTACCTAACAGGAATTACCACCACAGGCACACCACACCTGGGGAACTACGCGGGTGCGATACGCCCGGCGATTGCTGCCAGTCAACAACCTGGCACTGAGCATTTTTATTTTCTCGCTGATCTGCACTCTCTAATAAAAGGCATTTCACCTGAGGAAGTAAGGCAATCACGGATGGAAATAGCGGCAACCTGGTTGGCGCTAGGCCTGGATACCGACAAAGCTGTTTTTTACTGCCAATCAGATATTCCGGAAATACCGGCCCTGGCGTGGCTGTTGTCTTGTCAAGCAGCTAAGGGGCTGTTGAATCGCGCACACGCCTATAAAGCCGTGGTTCAAGATAACGAACAGTCCGGCTCCAAAGATCCAGACAAGGGCATCAGCATGGGCTTATTCAGTTACCCGGTGTTGATGGCAGCAGATATCTTAATGTTTAAGGCGCACAAAGTGCCGGTGGGCAAAGATCAGGTGCAGCATATTGAAATGGCCCGCGATATGGCACAACGATTTAACCATCACTACGGTGAGCACTTTGTATTGCCAGAGGCCCAAGTAGATACATCGACGGCACTTTTGGCGGGTCTTGATGGTAGAAAGATGAGCAAGAGCTATAACAATACAGTGCCGTTGTTTGCGCCTGAGAAAAAATTTCGCAAACTACTTATGAAAATCAAAACCAATTCATTGGAGCCAGGTGAGCCGAAAGATACAGAAGGAAGTGCGCTATTTGATATATACAGTGCATTTGCTTCAGAGGCAGAAATAGAAGCCGTGCGTGTGCAGTATGCCGAGGGAATAGCGTGGGGCGAAATGAAGCAGTTTTTATTTGAGCACTTAAATACCTTACTCGCAGAGCCGCGAGCGAAGTATGACGAACTAATGAATCAGCCAAAGTTAATTGGAGAAGTACTAGAACATGGTGCCACACGAGCGCGATCGTTAAGTCAGCCGTTTATGGCTGAACTCTATGACGCTGTTGGAATTAAACCGATGTGGCAATAGTTGCAAGAAGGATAAAAACGCGCTGCATGATCATGGCGCGCAGATGTATCGCTATATAAATATTTACCAGTACAACGCAAGAGATCACTATGAGTTCAGACAGCCGCTCCACAACGGCTACGAAGCCACGCCCTAAATGGCGTGATAAGCATCTTAGTCAATTGAACAGCGAACAGCTTGAAGAGGTTCAAGCGCATCGTGGTAGCGATATCGCTGCAATGGTGAACATCGACAGCAATACAGATTCAACTTCTGAAACTGATATTGATGCCACTCAAAAATTGCCAAAGCGCCAAGCCGGACCTGATCGTGTTAAGCGCTCAAAATCGGTTGATCGGCGCGTCGATGACCACAACCGCCAGCAGCGTCAAACAGACAATAGCAACCGCAATAGGCAAGTGGCTCGCCATGATGGGCGACAGGATGATCGTGGTTATAGCCGTCGCAGAGAAAATGAGTATCGAGCCGCTGAGCAACGTGACTCTAGAACAGCAAGAGACAACACTAGATCTGAACAGCGTCGTTCTTCTCAGCATGAGACTAGACGATCACCCAGAAACGAAACAGCCCGAAGAGATGAAGTCGCCAGACAGGAAACTTACAGAGCTGATCAAGTAGAGTCGCGTGGTTACCGCGATAATCGTCGCGATTCAGCAGACAGTCGTCATGCTAGTGCGCGGCATGCAGAAATGTCACCACCGCAAAATAAGCCAGCTCAGCAAGACACCGCAACCGCTGAGAAAAAAGGCGTCTTTGCAAAGCTTAAAGCTTTTAAGCTTGAAGGGCCTGTGAAGTGGGGTCTGCTTGCACTAGCAATGGTGGCCATGGTGACGGTCTCAATTTTGAAGCCGATCGATCACTCAAGCCAGTCACAGCTGGATAGTGCTTTAACAAGAGCCATGATTGGCTTTGGTTTAGCCCGAACGCTTAATGGTGTTATCTCTGTGGCTCAAGGAACAGAGTTCGCAGTACAACCTGCAGGTGTAGGGGTTAACTTTTCTCCGGGTGAAATTCTTGATCCCATTAACGATCTAGTTGAAAGATTTTCATTTGTAATGTTGCTTGCTACCAGCTCACTAGGCGTGCAAAAGATACTGCTTGAGGTTAGCAGTTGGGCGGGTATCAGCATGTTGCTTGCTGGTGCAGCGTTATTTTTTCTGTTAACAAGAATTCGCAATAGTGCGGTTTCGTCAATGGCGGATGTGGCAGGTAAAATACTTCTGCTCATGCTACTCGTGCGATTTTTAATTCCATTGGGTTCACTCGCTAACGATTGGGTTTATAAGCAATTCTTAGAACCACGCTTTGAAGAGTCATCTCAGCAGCTTGAGATTGCCAGTGAACGGATCAGGGAAATAAGCACTCGACAATCGGAACCGGTGCCAAGTGATTCGTTTGCAGACCGTGCAAAAAATCTTTATAACTCCATGACATCTAAGTTCGATTTCGACGGTATGTTAGATGATTACAAAAATTCTGCAGAAAACGTAAGCGAGCACGCCGTTAATTTGATCGTTGTATTTATACTGCAAACGGTTGTGTTTCCGTTATTGTTTTTGTATCTGATCTACCGGCTGTTTAGATCGGTATTAATGCCCAGCAGGCAAAGGGCGTAAACTTTATATCAGTTGCTCAACTTTCGAGCGTATTATTAGCTCGAAGGTTTATCGCTGCTAGACTTTGGGCTGCTGGCTTTTTGTGCAAACTTCGCATCTGTTAAGTACATATCCAGCAGCTCGTGAGCTTCTTCGACTCCGGTTTTCTTCAGCGCTGAAAATAGCTGCAGGGTGCATTCGATGCCTTGGTCTTCCAGCGCCTTGCCGGTTTTCATCAACGCCTGTTTCGCCGCACTATTGCTGAGCTTATCGCTTTTGGTTAGCAGGCAGTGCAGGGCGGCATCTCCCTCCATCACAGAATCGATCAGCTTCCAGTCGTAGTCTGCCAAAGCATGGCGAATATCCATAACGATTACCAGGCAGCGTAGAGAATCCCGCGTGCGAAGGTAGTCCCCCAGGGTGGCCTTCCAGTGTTTTATTTGTGATTTCGATACTTTGGCGTAGCCGTAACCAGGTAAATCGACCAAATAGTTGCCAGGCATAACTTCAAAGTGATTGATCAGCTGGGTTCGCCCCGGGGTTTTACTGGTACGTGCGAGCTTTTTATTGCGAGTTATTGTATTGATGGCACTGGACTTGCCCGCATTGGAGCGACCAGCAAAGGCGACTTCTGCAACGCTGTCCTTAGGCAATTGGCCAATGGTGTGGGCGCTGGTTGTGAATTCTGTATTGAAATATATTGTGTTAATCATGAGTAGTTGGCCATAGCAGTGCATAGAGCCTATAGAGGCTCGGAATCATTGACCAGTATTTGTTACAATTACGTCCAGATTTTAAGCTAGCGTTTCACTGTGAAACGCATTTTCCGATTGCAATTATTCAGGTGTGATGATGCGTAAATCATTATTCGTTTTTTCTTTGTGTGCCGCGATGGCGAGCACATTTGTATCCCATTCAGTTTTTGCCAGTGATGACTCCGCTAGTAAGCCGATTGAACCCGTTGAACTTAAGGCGACAATTGCCACCGGCGATGCAGCGGCTGGTAAAGCAGCTTCTGCGGTTTGCGCAGGTTGTCACGGTGCTAATGGTGTGGCCGCGGTGCCTAATTACCCTAGTCTGGCAGGTCAGGGCGCGCCTTACATCGTGAAGCAGCTAATGGAATTTAAATCCGGCGCTCGAAAAAACGCAGTGATGGCCGGTATGGTGGCAAACCTCACCCCTGACAGCATGCAAAACCTGGCGGCGTTTTATGCTGAAATGCCACCTGCAGAAGGCAAGTCGTCTGCTGAGAACTTAGACGCGGGCCGTCAAATCTATCAGGGTGGTATCACCACTATTAAAGTCCCGGCATGCATGGGGTGCCACGCACCTGATGGTGCTGGTAATGATAGCGCTAAGTTTCCGCGCCTCAGCGGGCAGAATGCTGGCTACATTGTGGAAGCGTTGCAGAACTTTCGCGCCGGTACACGCTCCAATGACCCAGGCAAGATGATGCAAATGGTTGCTGAGCGCCTTTCAGATGCTGAGATTGCTGCGGTTGCGAATTACATTCAGGGCTTACATTAATAAACGTGACCTGATTGGCACTCGTAATCTTCTGTAGTTGGCTTGCGCACACGTGCAGGCCAACCAGCCATATAGAGTAAGTGCTGGTTCAGCGCTTGCTTGAGATACTCCAACAATTTAACTGACATGGATTACAAATGAAAACATTAACCGGACTATTGTTTGCGGGTCTAATGACCTGCTTTTCAATGGCTGCTAATGCCCAAACGGGTTATGAGCTTCTGAAGACACCGCAGGCAACTGCAAACCCAGATAAAGTCGAAGTGCTCGAGTTTTTTTGGTACGGCTGCCCTCACTGTTTTCAATTCGAACCGCATATCAGTGAGTGGAACAAAACCAAACCTGACAACGTTGAGTTTATAACGGTAGCACCGCCACTTAACCCGGCATGGAAGGTTCACTCCCAGGCTTTTTATGCAGCCCAGGTGTTGGGTGTTTTAGATCAGTTTCATGAGCCCATGTTCAACGCGATCCACGTTGATAAAAAACCAATGCGGAAGCCAAAAGATGTAATGAAGTTGGTTGACTCACTGGGGCTTGATGGCGAAAAGTTTGGTAAAACAATGAAGTCTTTTAACGTTGATGCAAAGATCCGACAATCTCTACAACAAGCACGGGACGCTGGTATCTCAGCGGTGCCCACAGTGATTATTAACGGTAAGTATCGAACCAGTGGTTCAGTGGCAGGCTCTTATCCGAATTTGATTAAGATCCTGAATGAGCTTATAGAGAAAGAAACTGCCGGATAAGCTTTTTTTTGCTTTGTAGAATAAAACCACCGGGTTTGTTAACCCGGTGTGTGCAGATAAAAGACCTGACTGTAGCTAACGCTTAGTCAGGTTTTTTTATACTCCTAGTTTCCCCTGCAACTCGTCGATGGTCGCACTCATTATTCCTTTCTCGGCGGACAAGTTGGCAATTTCACGTCTTAGGCTAGCGATATCGGGCGGGTTAACCGTGCTTGTCAATTGTGTATTTAACGCCGCTGTTTGTCTTTGTTGGTCAGCTAAGCGTGTACGAAGCTGATCGCGTTCATAGCTCAGCTTGTCAACAGCGGCCTGCAGCTCTTGTATGTGTTCTGATGAGCCTGCGCCCGTAGCACTTAGCTTACTGGTTTTTTGCTCTGTCAGAATACGCCTGTTTTCATCTTCTAGCTGGTCAAGTTCTGCACGCATTTTTACGACCATTGGCCGTAGGCGTTGTACTTCAAGCTCCAGCTCATTGGCCTCAGTGCCTTCTTTGCTGCGCGCTTCAGATACCGCCTGTTTCACGCGCTGATCAAAGCCCGCTTGTTCTTGCTCAAGTCTTACAGACCATTGGCGATAGTCTTCACGCTCACGTTCTAAGCTATCTAGTTTGAGTTTAAGTGTATGAAGCTCTGCTTGAGCATCTTCACGTTCACGCGCCTCTATTGAGATGCGTTTTCTTAAGTCTGCATTTTCGCGATCTGCAACGCGAAGCTCAGTGACTTCATGTTGCAGTGCCGCATATTCTTCAGTGTTCTCAGCTGATTGCAGGTTTTGAATCAGATTCTGATTATCTGACAATTGCATTGAGAGCTGATGAGCAATTCGTTCTTTTTCGTCAGAGGAAGATTTAAGCGCTTTAGTGAGATTTTGCAGCTTATGGTTTTTTGCACGCTCTTCGTTGAGTTGCTGAGCAATGCTATCCATTTCGGAGCGAGATTGATTAACCTGGCCGCTCAATTGGCGATGCTGCGACTTATTGCGCTCAACCTCTTCACGGTTTTGATCAATCTTTGCGTTGAGTGCTGCAATTTTTGTTTTTAAGTTATTGGTTTCATCGTCTAATGATTGGTTTGACTTTTTGAATCGAGCAATAACGCGTGAGTGTTCTTCTTCGGTATCCATAAGAGTTCGACGCCATTCGCGTTCGAGCTTTTTAGATCCGTTTTGCTGGCCTAATTTGCCGATGGCCCAGCCAATAAGCAACCCAATTAGCGCTGCCAATGCGAGGAAGACCAGCATCTTGCTAATGAGATACATCACAGACGGACTCATTGATGAAAAGAATGACATGTGACCGGGACTCCGTTAGAGATTAAATTCAATTCGTCGATTTGCGGCACGACCAGCACTTGTTTCGTTATCGCTTATCGGTGTGGTTTCGCCGTAACCAATCGGACTAAGACGACTGGCTGGAACATTTTTTTCAACCAGATAATCGCGAACAGCTGTTGCACGCTCTTTACTTAGTTTTAAATTAGTGACTGCGTCACCTGAACTGTCGGTGTGGCCTGCGATCTCAACGACTAAATCATCATAGCCAAGAATGGCTGCAGCGACATCATCTAATACCTCACGAGCACTTGGGGCAAGTGTCGTGCTGTTTTTATTAAAAATTATATTGCTGGTACGCAGAGCATTTAGTTCCTGCATCAGTGATTGTGCAAGGAGATCCTCTTCACCAGACGCTATAGGGTTGCTGATAGAGAAATTGTCGAGTATGTCTAGCTTGCTACCGGCTATCTCGGTGGCAGTGATTGAAAGATTGCGACCGGCATCTCTGTCGCTTACGCTTCCCGTTAGAAGCATTTGGCCGGTACTTACATTAACGCCGAAGTTGTTAACATCGCGCAGCTCTGAAGTGACCGATAACGCTTCATCGATCCAGTTGGCGGTGGCGACAGAATCATCAACGGTTAGCTTATCGGTATATTCCTGACCAAAGAGATCATTAAGACCATTGCGAACCGAGTCTGCTTGATCGTTATTGGCGACAAATCCATTCAGGGTAATGTTGCCGCTCGTAGAGAATATTTCGATGGAGGCAGGTCTTTTATTAACTTTGCTAACAACCGTAGCAGAAGTATTGTCGGCGGGTTGATCTGCTACTGCTGCTTCCTCTTTAATTGAGAGATTATCAATGATATTCAGATCGTCACCAAGCAGGCGAGTGGCAGCCGATATTTTTGCACGACGTATTTCTTCAGCATTGACAGTGCCTGCAACTACTAAATCTTTGCCTGTTACTTTGAGTATCGGGTTTCGAATACCATCTAGCTGATCGATCATTGACAACATGCCATCGATCCACGCTGGTGCTTCGCTACCTTGAAAGCTAGACATTCCGTCTTTTACGTTGCCTGCACCAAATTTACCTACTAGCGCTTTGTTTATGCGACTAATGGTTTCATCGTCAGAGACAATGCCTTGAACGTTAATGATGCCAGCGTTTGACGCGATAGTAAGTGTCGAAGGTGCGACGGTGCCGGGTGTAATGTTATTCAGTACTAGTTCTGCGGCTGGTACAGCTTTAGTCTCTTTGTCGCTTTCCTCAGCCATAGCGATTTCAGCAACCGGGTTGTTGCCATTAACAGATTCGCCATTGACGGTGAGATTGTTGACCACGCGGCTAACGCCATATACTGATGCTGCGGCTTGCATTGCATTGTTACTGACGGCTTCCGAGCCGACATCACCAGACAGAAAGACATCTTGGCCTACGACCGTGACACCGGTGACACCGGTGCTGTGCAGCGCTGTGGTTACGCCGGTTGTAAGATCTTGCTCGATCGTTGGCTTTAGCTGTTGATAGCAGAACATTGCGGCTGCAGCTGTAAGCAAAGTGCCAAGCAGCAGTAGTGACAATGTAGTGCCAACGCCTCCCGCGCGCGGCGATCTGGAATTCTTAGTATGCATGTATTTCTCTTTTTCTTTTTCTTATAACGGTAGCTAACCAAGCGCCGCTCGCGGTTGCGGCACTGCCGGACGGGTCGTCTAGCAGCTGATGCGAATTTCCAATTGAGGTTTTTGTTATTGTGTTACTCAATTGTAGTCTAAACACATCAAACCTCCATGAGACTAGCAAAACTGTGGAAAATTGATCCTGACCACAATGAAAGTATTGTTGTTTTTACTATTTTGCTTACTGCGGTACTACGCAATAACCAGTATGGTGAATTACGTAAACCAACGAAAGAACTTATCCTTTGTCTGAAGCAGCCTACAGTCGGCATAGTGCCAAACTATTGACTTCAAAACCTTTCTCGATGTCCATGTTAGCAGGCTTGATTGGTCTGTTCATGCTTTGCCCGCAAACCTCGCGCGCTGATGCCGAGCAAGTGCTGATGCAGTGCAGCCAAACGTCGACCGATGAAAATGAAATAGTAGAGTGTCTCGCTGTATCGCTCGCACAGGTGGAGCTTGCACTGGTCAATATAGAAGCAAGCTGGCAGCGTTTGCTAGCGCTTGATGTTGAGAATGCTGGCATTGGATCTGTTTTTAGCGACTCAGACAGCTCGGGTGCGAATGATTCGAATAACAGTATCAAAGAGAGTAGATCTGACGAATCCGGCTCTACTGTAATAGATATTGTTAATGACACGGCTATACAGTCAGGTTTATCGTCGCAGGCAGGAATCACATTTAATGTCGATAGCGACGGTGATACCGCAGATCAGCGTACTGGATCGACCAGGCTCGGCAAGGTTGAGATCCAAGATCGGTTTAGTTTTCTGCCAGCACTTTTTCGAAGTTATCGTGATCAGCACTGTAAGGTGGAGGCGGGCCTATTCGCCACCGACAGGGTAGAGGTCTATCGTCAAGCCTGCCTGATTGATCAAACCCAAATGCGGGCTCAACAGCTCAATACCTGGCTTGCTAAGCGTCGAGCGCTAGCCAACGGTGGGCGTAGTTATAGAGGTTATTACGTTAAAACCAATAATGGTGCTCTGTTTCAATCTTGTGATCGTAAAGTGGATTGGTGGGTGACTGGACGTGACGCCGTGATGGCCTCTTTGGACCGACGCTACACAGATATCAGTAACCGAGGAGCAAGCAGTTCAGACGTAGCGTTGCTTTACGCCGAACTAAGAGGCACTGTAAAAAATGCCCCACAAGTGGGGGCGGGTGCTGACTATAGCGCCATGTTAGAAGTTGAAAACATAAATCTGTTACGACCCGTACTAAAAACAGACTGTGTTAATTCGAAAGTTATCGCTGGTGCGCAGCTGGTTGCCCCGGAACAAGCGCTTGAATCCTATGAATCAACTGCTGCAACAGTAGATGACTATGCCTCAGCCGGATTCCAGTATGGCTATTTCAATTTTTGGGTGTCTGCATGTTCGGTCACAGAGTCTACTGTGTGTAGCACTGAAACCGATGCGCAATTTGCCAGTGATGGTGATTGGCAGCTCCGTCTAGATCGCTCGCTTGAAAGTGATTGGAGAATCCAGTTAATTTCAACCACAGATAATCAAGTGATCGAAAGAAAACTTAAAATGCAGATTGATGGCAGTGCAGTTTTTTTAGGTAATAGCATGCAGGAACCGTTAATTCTTCCCATGCGACAAGGTGTTGATATTACCACCGGAGAACTTGCGCGCGAGCTGATAGTTAAATTGCGTGCAGGTACAGAGGTTAGGTTTGAATGGCTTGATGAATCAGAGGTTATGTCTGAGTTAAAGTTTTCATTGCTAGGTGTTACGCGTGCGCTAGAGTTTTTTGATCAATAGTTTTTTATATGCAGTTACCACGGATGTAGTGACAACAGTTGCGCTACCACGCTTGCTGCCACTATTGCGGTTTGTTTGCCGCTAATCTGCGACAGGCCAATTGGCATGGTCAGACGATTGGCCTGTTCAGTTGATGCGCCTTGTTGTTTCAGTTGGCTTTTGAAAAGTCGAGCTTTTTTTGCAGAGCCAATACACCCCAAAAACGTAATCGCCGGGTGGTGTAGTGCTGCCTGGCAGTAGCGATAATCAAGGTTGTGATCACCTGTCATGATAACGACATGAGTTGGCCTGGCCAAATTGCCAAGGCAATTTTCTTCAATTGAATCTACATGAGTAAAAATTATAGGAAGGCCCGATAGTTGTCTTTTGATTTCATGCGCTACCGGGTGATGGCCTACCAGAAGTAATGAGACAGTCGTGTTCAGCGTAGCGCGAAGGAACATTGTGCAATCTTTACGTTGAATCAACTGGCAGCTTGATAGATTCTCATTGAATGATAAACCAAGCGCTTCGAGTTCGCGCTTACTGGTTTGGGCTGTGATGAGTTGATTGTGGACTTCACTTTTTGTCGGATCGAATATTCGTAGCCATTGTGTGTTTATCCGTTGTTCCAGATTGTTGCGTAGCTCGCTTAACCATGTAGGAATGTCAGCGGCTGTAAACGTTTCATAAATAATAATGCACTGACCGTTATCTGTTCCTGCCACGGTACCGAGCGCTTGTTCTTCTAGTTGGAATGTAAGCCCTGAATTCAATAGCGACTTGCAGTTTGCCAGCATGTGATCGCGACGGCTTTGTGAGTTCACGAAGCTTGCAGATTGCCGCTCAGAATAGAATACACAAGCGCCGTGTCGTTCAGGTGAGCTGCCACTGAAAGAGACGACCGTCGCGACAACAAATGGTGAGCCTTGGGTGTGAAACTCATGCAGTTTTGAAAGCCAATCTGACAAAGGAATACCCAGGTTCATATAATTGAGTCATCAATTAAGAAGACTGTATAACTGATAATGTTGATTTTAGAAGATACAGCAAACCGCATAACAATAATTTGACGTGAAACGACAATGAGCGCCGATATTTTGATCACTCTGCGAGAGATATTGACGCAATCCGGATGCTAAACGGAGGAAAGGACTAGCGGTGTTTAATCGGGGTCTGGAAAGGCTTGAACTTCACGAGTGAATAATTTCGCCAATGCGCCTGCCAAATTCTGACACCCGTCTATACTCAAAAAGATTATACAAGCATAACAGCCAGTTATTGGCGCCGCGATTGGCATATATTTGCTTTGACGCGCTAAAAATGGCACGAAGCTTGGCAGTCAATTGGCTAGCTTTTTAAACGCCAACGATACTTTTCTTGGGACGTGTAGACACAGAATGAATATAAAATTAATAGCCCCTCTGCTGGTTGCTGGTGCATCAGTGATAAGCGGCAACGCTTTTTCTCAAATCTCTGGTTCTTGGGACAGTTCTTTTAGTAAGCGAGTTTATTTGGGTGTTGGCGCTGGAAGCTCAACGTTAAAGCCCGATACCAGTGGCGTACCGAACGTTGATCTTATCGAAGACGGCGACACGGCGGCTACCATTACACTTGGATTTGATTTCAGTAAGCGAATGACTGCTGAATTGCAATACGCAGATCTAGGTACTGCAGGCCTTACTGATGATGGCATCGAGTACTCAGAAGTATCACTGAGTGGCCTGTATTACTTGTGGAATGGCTTAGGGTCAAGCGAGTATCTTGATTACGATGGTTTAGACCAGCGCACGGGTTTATCGCTTTATGGTCGTTTGGGTATTGGCAAAATGGAAAATGCTGCCGTAGACGATGTTGTTTTTGAACGTAAAAACGATGCACAGTTAATGGCCGGTTTAGGCCTTGAGTATGCGTTGAATTCTGGATTAGGCTTTCGCGCCGAATACATTAATTTCGACACCGATGCTAAATATGCAGGCTTAAGTGTTTTATATCGATTGGGCGGTCGCAAGGTTCGAGCGCCTGCTCCAGAGCCTGAAGAAGATTTGCCAGTGTTACCGGCGCCTGAGCCACTAGAAACGCTTCCGCCACCGCCACCCCCTCCGCCTGAGTTATTACCAGAAGGGCAAAGTTCGCTTCCAACAGCATCACTAGAAGATAGCGACGGCGATGGTGTCGAAAATTCACTTGATTCATGTTCACAGACACTGCCTGGCACACCAGTAAGTGCAGATGGTTGTGCGATGTTTAATGGCGCCCTTGAAGGTGTGAATTTCTTAACTGGCTCTGACACGTTGACAGATGCTTCACGAAGTATTCTCGATGATGTAGTGAATACTCTAATGGCGTTCCCGGAAATACGAGTATCTGTTGAGTCACACACTGATAGTCAAGGCCTCGAGGCGAACAACTTCGAGCTCTCGCGTAAACGTGCATTGTCAGTGGTGCGTTACCTTACAGCGCAGGGAATTCCTTTGGAACGTCTTGAAGCACGTGCTTATGGCGAGAGTCGCCCGATAGCAGATAACGATACTCGTGAAGGCCGGTTGATGAATCGCCGAGTAGAGTTTCGCACTATCCAATAGAGACTACGTACAAGTAATTGACTAGCGGATTCAGAAAACTAGCCCTCACAAAATAGTGAGGGTGCATTCAAAACTACCAAACCGAAAAAAATATTTTCACGGCAACATTACTGATAGCCGCAGCGTAATTAAAGATATAGAAGTAACAAGGAACACCATGAATTCACATCAGTATAAAAAGACACAGATTTCAAGCCTTATGTCTGAAGTGCTAGCCGTTGGACAACTCCGCATTGGTGCCAAGTTGATTGGTGGCGCAATTTTCCTGTCAGCTGCGAGTGCAACATTTGCTATGGACACCGACACCGACGGTGATCAGGTACCTGACAACGTTGAGATTGCAGAGCTTACTAATCCTAATGATGCTGCCAATTTTCTTGATAGCGACGGTGATGGTGTCGCTGATTATGTTGATAATGATTCAGATGGTGATCACGTTTTGGATGCAAACGAGTTTGGTGGTAACCCGTACCTTGATAAAGACCAAGATGGTGTGCCGGTTTATCTTGATGATAACGATGCCGATGCGGCAGTGGGTAATGACGATGGCAAGGTCAATCACTTGTTTGATCCGGATGGAAACAGTATTGCTGCATTTCAAGACAACACACATGATCATCGCACCGATACAGATGGTGATAGTGTTCCCGATGCTATGGAAATCGTAGAGGGCAGTGATCCGTCAAATGTTGCATCGTTTGTAGACACAGATGGCGATAGCATTCCAGATGTTATAGATGCCGATGGTGACAACGATGCTGTATGGAACCAGCTAGAGAGCGGTGCGCTGCCGTATTACGACCGTGATTGCGATGGTGTACCAGCCTACCTTGATGATGATGATTTTATTTGGTCAATAGGTAATTCAGATGGTCGTGTGCAAGGGTTATTCGATCCTAACGGAGATGGTGTCGCCTCTTTTCAAGATTCTAGCGATGCTACTGTTGATACTGATGCAGACGGTGTTCCTGATGCGGTGGAACACGCTGATCTTACTGATCCAGCGGATCCTGCGAGTTTTATTGATACAGATAATGATTTGATTCCAGACTACCTGGATGACGACGATGACAACGATACTATTCTTGATGTTATTGAAGGTAATGGAGATATTGATGGTGATAACATCCCAAACAGTCAAGACACAGATAGTGACGGTGATGGTGTATCTGATCAAATAGAAGGTATTAACGACGCTGATGGTGATTCAGTACCAAACTTTCTAGATGCAGATACACAGGATCAATCAAGCGGTACCATAGACCAAGATGCTGATGGTTTGCCTGATGAACTAGAAGGTAATGGTGATACAGATTTAGATGGTGTGCCTGATCTACTGGACACTGATAGTGATAACGATCAAATTCCGGATTCCATAGAAAATAATAGTGATCTGGATGGTGACGGTATTCCTAACTATATCGACGATGATAGCGACGGCGATACCATCCTCGATGTCGATGAAGGTCAGACTGATGGCGATGACGATCAGCGTGGCAATTTCATTGACTTAGACAGTGACGCTGACGGCATTCCAGATAGCATTGAATTAACAACTGATTCTGATGCTGATGGTATTCCCAATTTTCTTGATGGTGATAGCGACAACGATGGTATCTCTGACCTGATTGAAACCGGTGTTGATACAGATGGTGATGGCATAGCTAACTTTTTGGATGACGATAGCGACGGTGATGGTCTACTTGATTCTGTAGAGTTACTCGTTGATGCAGACGCCGATAATACTCCTGCTTTCCTGGATATTGACGATACTGATCCAACTGTTAGTGCTCCGAGTGGATCTGTTGGAGTTGGTTTGGGTGGTGGCTGTACTATAGGTGGTTCAGGTGCAAGAGATCCGCTTTTGAGCATGACTATACTTGCAAGTGTTGTGGGTCTAATGCGTCGTCGAAGCCGCGTGCAATCTAAAAATAAACAATATAGCGCTTAAGCGCATTCTAAATATTGCCAGTCGCTGTGTGCTAAGACATGGCGAAATTGATCATCTAGCTTACTTGCTTCGATGTCGCATTGCTTGAGTGTCACTGGGTGTATAAAGTTTAAGCGCTGAGCATGCAGCAATAATCTAGTGCATTCAAAGTGGCTTTTAAAAAACTTATTGTGAATTGATTTCCCGTAACTGGTATCACCTATCAACGGGTGGCTAATGTGTTTCATGTGCTGGCGTATCTGATGTCGGCGACCGCTCAGAGGCTGCACTTCCAGTAAGCTATAGCGCGCACTTGCATAGCGATCTACAGCGATGCCTAATTCCAGATGTGCGAGTGCTCGATAAGATGTACTAGCGTCTTTTCTTGGTTTTTGCGGTGCGTCTTTATCACGTACTGGATTATCTACAGTGCCTTGTAGGTCCGCATGGCCACGCACGACCGCTAGGTAATGCTTGGTAATCTGATGGTTCCTAAACAACTCAGACATTAAGCCCGCACTTTGTTTGTCGAGTGCAAACAGCAAAACCCCTGATGTAGGTTTATCGAGTCGATGCACCGGATATACTGGTTGCTGGATTTGCGCTTGTAGAAGATCAACAGCATTGCTTGTTTCGTGAAAGTCTATATAGCTTCGATGAACCAGTAGACCAGCGGATTTATTTATCGCAATAAAATTTTGATCGTGATAGATAATGTCTAGCTTCGGGTGCGCTGTGGGTGCAAGCCCGGTAGTGTGCTGGAGCTGATTATCCACAAGCAAGACGAATATTAACTATGGGTTTTATCGCCAGTAACGGTTGCATCAATTTCTTCTTTTTCTAATCGATTCCATAGATCTTCAATCCAACCTTTCATAACCAATGATTCTTCCCAGCGGTTGGACATTTCCATGCCGTCTGGTCCGGTCATCGCGTATTCAGGTGGTGCGAGTTCGGTTTGAAAAATAAGTGTGTCATCTGCCGCAGCGCGTTTTCTCCAGTGACGAAAACCCGCTTCCCACCAATCAAGAAATTGCACCACCCACTGTTGATGCTGCGGGAATTCCAGTTGTAACTGAATTTGTTGGGCTGAAGACACCCGCCCTTGAAAAGCATCAGCGCGACGTAAGATCTTGTCTATTAACTCACTTTCTTCATCCCGTAGCGGCAAGCTAATTTCTCGGTCTACAACATAATGAGATAGATCGACGCTGAGTTTCATTTCTGGAACGGCTTCAAGCAGTTTGACGGTATAGCCGAGATCATTGGTGACAGAGTTGCGATGGGTTTCAAACTCAATATTAACGTTTTCTTTTTCAGCTTCCTCCATCCAGTCTTGAACCATCAGTGTGGCCTCTTCGAGGCTGCTGGGGATCACTTGGGCGATAATATTCACTACTACCGCATTAAACTCGCGTGCCATCTCTAGCACCGGTAAGACATCTTCCATGCTGGCGGGGAACGCATTGATCACGCAGCCAAGTTCGTGCTGCCTAAACAATGGCATGGTCGTATAGGCGGTCTCTCGGTCAGCAGCGCCCAGGTTGATGGCAACGCCTGCGTAGCCTGCGTTCTTGACCATCGCGAAGTATTCTTCAGTGGTGCCCGTGTCGTGGCTGCCATGGCCCGGGTCCATAGCCCAAAGGGATTGGTATACGTCAAGTCTGGGCACAAGCCCTCCTGCAATTTACGAGATAACAGCGAGTATGTACTAATGGCTGCGCTGATGCTAAGCGGAAGTTTAGTTTTACCTTGATCTGAGCTATCTATTTAGCGTCTAAAGTTGTAGCAGTGAAACGAACCCGGGGCGGTAATTAGGCCTATGAAACACTGTTACATATTGTATACTCCGAGAAAGTTAGAGGGGTGCAAAAGCTAACTTTACAAAGGTTTACTGAACAGTACTGTGTTCATTTGTTGTCAGTGGCTAGAATTGGCGCGTGTGACAATCCGGGGCGGTGCTTCTCGCTGCCTCAATCTATTATGCATCAGGGGGTTGGTGCTGAGTGTGTCAGTTGTCCCTCAAAAATTTACTAACTAAAACAAAAACTTACACAATCTGAGCTAAAGGAAATAAGTTATGCACTTTCATAATAAGTATCTGGCCGAATTTTTCGGTACATTCTGGCTGGTGCTAGGGGGTTGCGGCTCTGCGATCTTCGCAGCAGTATTCGCAAAAGACCTGGGTATCAACATTGGTCTAGTAGGCGTGTCATTGGCATTCGGTCTAACTGTATTAACAATGGCCTATGCTGTTGGTCACGTATCTGGTGGACACTTCAACCCAGCAGTTTCTATCGGCCTTTGGGTTGGCGGTCGTTTTGGTTTCGGTCACCTGATTCCTTACATTCTTTTCCAAGTTGCTGGTGCAATCGCTGCTGCTTTCGTTCTACAGTGGTTTGTGACTGATGCCGGTGGTGCTGCCACTGATGCGAACGGCCTGAACGGTGGTGCAATCGCCACACTAGCCTCAAACGGCTACGCAGAAGCATCTCCAGGTGGTTTCAGCATGAACGCGGTAATCTTGATGGAAGTCATCATGACTGCATTCTTCCTTATCATCATCATGGGTTCTACTGATGATCGCGCTCCGGCAGGTTTTGCTCCGATCGCAATTGGTCTTGGTCTTACACTAATCCACTTGATCTCTATTCCGGTTTCAAACACTTCTGTTAACCCGGCTCGAAGCACAGGTCCAGCATTGGTATCTAGTTTCTTCGGTGAAGGTGGTGAACTTCCATTGACTCAACTTCCAGTATTCTGGGCAGCACCAATTGTTGGTGGTGTATTGGGTGCAATCATCTACCGTCTGATCGTTTCAGGCGCAGCACCTGCTGAAGATCCAACTCCAGCACGCGCTGAGTACCGTGAGCCTGAGTATCGTGGTCCAGCAGTTGAGCGTGACTATGCTGATCGTGGCGGTGAGTACCGTGGTCCTGATCGTGGTGAGTACCGTGACTACCGCGATGACTATCGTGATGAGCGTTACTAGTCAGCTTAGCTGAATAAGTAACTATTAAGAACGTGGCGCAGCAATGCGCCACGTTTTTTTTTGGCCTGAAAAAACTGGCTTTTTACCAACCCAAAACGTTTATAGAGTAAATTGTGTAGCACAGTGGTTGATCAATGTGACAGCCAATACAGTGCGCCTACATCTACCGGCGTGCTAATAATGGATCAATGAATGCGTAGCTACGCCCGTGAGGAAGAGCCTCACTCCAATCGTGATGATTTTGCCAACTTAAAAAGGCTGTCGCCGTATGTTTGGCGTTACAGCAAAAGAGTGGCGCTCGCGGTTGCCTGTCTGTTACTTGCCAAGCTTGCCACTGTTTGTATTCCGTTGGTGCTGAAAGGCATTATCGATAGCTTGGATGCTGCAGCCCTTACTGAGAATATAGTGCTTGTAGCGCCCATGGCGTTGCTTTTGGCCTATGGAGCGTTAAGGCTTGCAGGCGGCATATTCAACGAGCTTCGCGATATTCTGTTTGCGCGAGTGCGTTATAGCGCTATGCATCAAATGTCGGTGGATGTATTAGAGCATCTGCATCGCTTGTCTCTGAGGTTTCACTTAGAGAGAAATACGGGAGGGATTTCCAGAGATTTAGAACGAGGTACTCGCAGTCTGGCCTCTGTGTTGAACTTACTGGTGTTTAGTATTCTGCCAACTTTTGCAGAGTTTATACTGGTTGCAGCCATACTGCTGGCGCGCTACGACTGGGAGCTGATGGCAGTCATAATAATTACCGTCGCGGTTTATGTGATCTTCACACTACTTATCAGTAAATGGCGCATGGGCTTTCGCCATGCCATGAATAAGTACGATAGTGCCGCTAATGGCCGGGCGGTTGATAGTTTATTGAACTATGAAACAGTCAAATATTTTAATAATGAAGAAATGGAACGCGACTACTACCATGCGAAATTAGATGAGTGGCGTGAGGCCGGGTTAAAAACGCAAATCAGTTTGTCGGCGCTTAATTTTGGTCAGGGTGCGATTGTGACCACTGGCGTTACTGTGATTATGATTTTATCGGCTAAAGAAGTTGCAGCCGGAAATATCACTATTGGAGATTTGGTGTTAATCAATGCTCTGATGCTGCAATTGTTTATTCCGTTGAGTATTCTAGGTTCAGTGTATAGACAACTTCAGTATTCACTGGCTGATATGGATCTAGTAATTAAGTTGCTAGACAAGCCCCCTGAGATAATAGATGTTGAAAATGCACCACCGCTAGAGCTTAAAAAGGGGAAAGTGCGTTTTCGCAATGTAAGTTTTCACTACAACGACAACAGAAAAATACTTGAACAGGTAGATTTTGAAATACCGGCTGGACAAAAACTGGCGGTGGTTGGACCGTCGGGTTCCGGTAAATCTACTTTGGTGCGGCTGTTGTTTCGCTTCTATGAAGTGACAGATGGCAGTATCGAAATTGATGATCAATCTATTGCTGAATGTACTCAGCAAAGCTTGCGCCGCATGATTGGGATCGTGCCGCAAGATACCGTGTTGTTTAACGATACCATTCGATATAACATCGCCTACGCAAAAACTGATGCTACCGATGAAGAAGTAATAGATGCCGCGCACAGTGCTGATTTAAGTGAGCTACTATCACGCTTGCCTGAAGGCCTCGATACCGTAGTGGGTGAGCGTGGTTTAAAACTTTCAGGTGGTGAAAAACAACGTCTTGCTATCTCGAGAGTCATTTTAAAAGCACCGGGTATTATTGTTTTTGATGAAGCGACATCAAGCCTTGATAGTCAGTCAGAACGCGCGATACTAGGGGCGCTTAATAAGGCCAGTAGTAATGCTACTTCAATGGTGATAGCGCATCGGTTGTCAACTGTGGTTGATGCAGACAATATCGTTGTGATGGACGATGGCAAAATCGTGGAGTCTGGCAACCATGCTGAGTTACTGAAAAAGCAGGGTCTGTATCATCGGCTTTGGGAGATGCAGCAAAGCGATGAACAAGATCTAGGCTAAGCGATGATCACAAGCTACGCTATTTCAATGTTTGGTGTTAAGCCTTTCAGGAATTTAGAAAGCCTAGATCTCTGGTATCAAAGTTTGCGAGCGTAGGCAGAAGTTGGTCAATCTCAGAGGGTGCTAACCCTAGCCAGTTAAGCATGGTGGCGGCGTACTGGCTGACAGCCGTTGTGGGTACGATACGACCGTTTCTTGAATCGTCAGGGCCGTCTACCAGGATTCTTGGAATAGCGCCGTAGATATCACCGCCGGCAACAGGATTTCCCATCACAATATGGTGATTGCCCCAGCCGTGATCCGTGCCATCACCGTTGCTGGTGACGGAGCGCCCGAAGTCTGACGTAGTAAAACTCACTACGTTTTCTTGATGGCCTATCTCAATCAATGCGTTATTAAAAAACTCTAGCGCTGCAGCTATCTGTGAAAACAATACAGGTTGTTTACTTAGTTGGTAGTCGTGGGTATCAAAGCCACCGAGCTCAACATAAAATAATTGTCGATTAAGGCGAAACTCATCTTTAATTGAAATAAGTTTTGCCACCATTGCCAATTGCGCGGCCAGTGGGTTATCAACTGGTACTTGGGTTTGCAACTCTCCGCGTTTGCTAAGTGCTGCACCCACATTGGTAGACAATACCAACGCTCTGGATTGCAACTCGGCGTAAGATTTCTCAAACATATTATTGTATTGAGCGTGTAACAGTTGAATAAAAGCTTCGCGGCGTGGCATTTGCCAATTTGCCTGGTAATCATCCATACCCGCATAACTTCTGACACCATCACTATCGATGTTAAAAGCGGCGTGCTCACCACCGGTTTGCCAATCGTTGCTGCCACTTAAGCTGATGGCTGCAAGGTTTGGGTTAATTTGGCCTTTAGCAATAATGTTTGCAGCACTTGCGCCCCAACCGGCATCTGAATGATGATAATGATTTAGTTTTTGCCATTGGCGGGTTTGATCATTGTGAGAAAAAAGCTGTTCCGGTAGGCGGATGGATTTATTGCGAACATCTTCTGCTGTACCCGGCTCAAGTAAAGTGCCGACATTAGATTGAAACGCTATCTGACCACTTTGAAACAGAGGCTTAAGTGCCGCCATATAAGGGTTAAGCCCGACCGCTGTAGTATTGGCGGTAGCAGGGTTAAGTGGCAATAAGTCATTGGCGGCAACAGCTAAATGCCCGCGTCCCCGGGCGTACTCTGTATAAGCTGCTCCGGCTGCTGGTGCAATCATGTTGAATCCATCGTTGCCACCGTTTAGGTGTATGCATACCAGCGCTCGATAGTCTGAACCTGTTGCTTGTGCATGAGCCACATTAGTGACCGAACCACCTGCGAGCCCGGCACCTAATATGGTGCGACAGCCCAGTTCTAAAAATCTTCTGCGAGTATATTGATTCATAGTATTTGGCTTATTTTTGTACAGCGGCTTCGGGGGAGGATACAAACAGAAAAAGTAGATCTGCCGCGCGCACCTCTGATGAAGCGTTCTTGCGTGTATCCAGTAGTAAGTTAGCTTGCTCGCGCAGTGCGTCACTAACGGGCTTGGCCAGTACAAGTTTGCTAAGCATTTCTAATTGTGCTTCACGGTTGTTATCGAGCAGCATCAAGTTGTTAATGTTTATGGGTGCTAGCCTGCCCTCTGATGTTGATACCGTATTGTTCCAAATAGTATGAGCAAGTATGGCGCTAGTGATATTGATAATGCTGCTCTCATTGTGTATCTGGAACTCAGGAGATACTAAATTCATGTCTCGTATGTCACCGGCTTGACTGTAAAATGGTGAGAAAAAATTAAACACTGAAGGTGACTGCAAAGGCGCTTGTCCGATTCGACCTTTCAGCCAGCCGTATTCAAACTCGGGGTTGGCTGGGTTGCCATTAAATGCACGCCACAAAGAAACTAACCGCACCACTGGTTCGCGAAGCTTGCCATAGGTTTGCGGGTCATCAATATGGCCAGTCATTGCTTCTTCATCAAGCAGGGCTGCAGTGACTACTGCTGCAATGCTTCCGCGTACGCCATTGCCATCATTGTTAAAGGCATTAGCAACACGCTTGACATACTCAGGTGAGGGATTACTTGTGATCAGTTGCCTGATGATATGTTTTGCGAAAAAGGGAGCAACATTCGGATGATTAAATATATTGTCCAGCGCATCGCTTAAGTCTTGTTCGGCAGTTTGATTGGCGGGCAAGACAATGCCGTTTAGCAGTGTTTTTTCACCTGTATCATGGTGCTCTTGATAGGCCGCCATGGGTGTATACCAATCTTTGTTCTTGGGATAATTCCAATTATCGACCTGGTTGAAGTTCCAGCCAGTGAAAACATGTGCGAAGGCTTCTACAACCTGTTGATCATAAGTTGGTACAGGTATGCCGTTATTGTCTGTTAGTACGGTACCGCCCATGTCCATTTGCACAAGCCCTATGGAAAATAATTGCAGCAGTTCACGAGCATAATTTTCATCAGGTCGGATACCGCTTTCGGGATCGGGCTTTTGATTTCCCTTCATGCTCAAGTAGTCACCCATGATCGGGCTAAGGGTGACAAGCTCCATTAGCTCACGAAAGTTTCCAAAGCTATTGGCAATTAAAATATCGTAGTAGTTAGCAAGGGCCGCTTGCTCATCGCCAAGGCCACTTTGGTCTGAAACTACAAAAAACTGGGATAACGCATAGGCGACTCTTTGCCTCAGTTGATCATCTGCATTCGTTGCGGTTATTAGCCAGCTGTTAACATGCTCTGCGTGTCTGGGTGGGTTACGTTTGCGAGTTTGAGGCAGCGTGAAAGTTGCCGGCTTTTGCATTTCTTCAACAAGCCATCTCGCATAACCAACATCGCGCAGGTGGGCAATGCTTTCCTTTGTAGGGCCAAAGCTTGCGCGGTGCAAAAATCTAGCGGCAGCGTAGTCATCTTCAAGTCGCTCGGGCAATGCCGCGCCAAGAGCCGGCACGCCCGTTGTGTCTGTTTTATAAGTACTGCTAACACTTCCGGTTTCTATGCCGTTTTCGTCGTAGAGGTTGTCTCCACCGCCGCAGCTGGCTATCAACAGGCCGAAAGCAACGATTAACGCGGTGGTTGTAACTCGACGGGTCCATCTATTGAAATGAGAGGTAGTTGGCATTTTCCAGTACCGCAAAGGGGTGTTAGACCCCGTGCATTTATTTGGTTTTTTTCGTCGGCCTGCGAGATACAATAGGCAATCTCACCCGAATGTCCGGCTATTACGTTATAGCGGGAGTGAGCCTCTAATACTTTAAGCAGGATGTATCGCTTTGCCATCTCAGATCCCAGCCCTTGAATGCCTCCAGAACCTGTTTGGCTATGAGCAATTCCGCGGTCAGCAGCAATCGATTATCGAACGTGCCATTGATGGGCATGATTCCTTAGTATTAATGCCAACCGGTGGAGGTAAGTCTCTTTGTTTTCAAATACCGGCCATTCTGCGCGATGGTGTCGGGGTGGTGGTGTCGCCGCTTATTGCCCTGATGCAAGACCAAGTGCAACAGCTAAAGCAAAATGGAGTAAGGGCGGCGTATATAAATTCGAGTCAGCCTTCAGCAGAACAGCGGCAAGTAGAGGCGCAAGCTATCAACGGTGAACTTGATTTACTTTATATGGCGCCAGAGCGCTTGGTCGGCGCCTCTGGTCAGCATTTGCTCTCGCAGTTAAATATTGCCCTTTTTGCTATAGATGAGGCTCACTGTGTGTCTCAGTGGGGTCATGACTTCCGTCCTGAATACACGCAACTAGGGTCGCTGGCAGAGCAGTACCCAGGTGTACCTCGGCTCGCACTGACCGCCACCGCTGATGAAAATACTCGCGATGATATTCGCAAGCATTTACACCTTGCAGATGCAAAACTATTTATCAGTAGTTTTGATCGCCCCAATATTCAATACCGAATTGAGGGAAAAAATACGCCGCGCTCTCAGCTGCTGCAATTTATAAAATCCGAATACCCGAAAGTGTCTGGTATTGTTTATTGTTTATCGCGCAAACGAACAGAAGAGACGGCGGCGTATTTAAGAACGCAAGATATTAATGCACTGTGTTATCACGCTGGGTTAGATAGCTCGGTTCGAGCTGATCACATGAATCGCTTTATTACTGAAGAGGCAGTGGTGATGGTTGCCACTATTGCATTTGGTATGGGTATAGATAAACCCGATGTGCGCTTTGTAGCCCACCTTGATATGCCCAAAAGTATTGAGTCTTACTACCAGGAGACCGGCCGTGCAGGGCGTGATGGACTGCCGTCAACAGCATGGATGGTCTACGGCCTGCAAGATATTATTTCGCTGCAGCAAATGCTGGGTAGTTCAGAGGCCAGTCAAGATGTCATTCAAGTGGAGCGCCATAAACTCACCGCCATGCTTGGTCTTTGTGAGGCTACTGAATGCCGACGCAAAACCTTATTGCGCTACTTTGGCGAAAGTCTGGGTGAGCCTTGTGGCAACTGCGACACCTGCTTGAATCCAGTTAATACATGGGATGCCACAGAGGCTGCTCGCATGGCGTTGTCGACTGTGTTCCGCACCGGGCAGCGGTTTGGTACTTCTTATCTGATTGATGTGCTACTAGGTAAGAAAGATGACAGAATTACCCGTCTTAAGCATGATCAGTTATCTGTCTACGGGATTGGCACTGCACACACTGACAATACGTGGCGCAGTGTTTTTAGACAGCTAATAGCCAGATCTTTACTGACAACAGACATGGATAGTCGGGGTGGTTTAAAACTTACCGCCACTGCCAGGCCGGTGCTAAAAGGCGAAGAGCAATTATCGTTTAGAGTTGAAGATAAACCTGCTAAACGTAAAAAAGCACGTAGTGCTGGTAAAACAGTATCGCCTGAAAATTCGGATCTGTGGGAGAGCCTGCGGGCTCGACGTGCCGAGATAGCAAAAGAGCAAGGTGTTCCTGCGTACGTGATATTTCACGATGCTACATTAATGGAAATGGTAGAAAACAAGCCACGCACGTTAAGTGCAATGGCCGCTATTTCAGGTGTTGGTGATGCCAAGCTTACTAAGTATGGAAAACCATTTCTTGAGGTGATCAACAATCAGGAAACCGAGGTAGATCCTGAGGAAATAAAACAAAAGCTACGTCTTGAGTTAGATCGCGGTACTGATATTACCGCTTTAGCTGTCGGCTGCCAGTTAGAGCAATCCATAGTTGATACGAGCTTGATTGCTTTGGCGCGCGAAGGAGAGTTGGGCCTTGACAGAATCACAGCAGCTCTTCCTGAAGAGCAACGCGAGGAACTTGAAGCAGAGATTCTATTTGCGATCGATACAGGTGAAAAATCACTAAAGCCGGTGCATGGAAGGCTTAAAGCAAAATATTCGATGGGCTTTTTGCGGCTGTTGCAAACTGCAATTAAAGCAGAAGTAGGGCTAGACTAGCTTATTTATTTGCCAGATAAATGACTGTGGGTGTCTGCCCACAGTCAAGTTAAGTGAAATATTAAGTTGTGGGCTTAGTTTTTTTCTTAGTGGTTTTTTTCTTCTTTGTGGTTTTTTTGCACGCCTTGTCTTTTGGCTTAGCTTTGCAGTCCACCTTAGCTTTTTTGGAGCTTTTCTTTTTAGGCTTAGCGGTTGTTGTTTTTGCAGCCTTGCTGGAATCTGTTTTAGAGCTTTTGCTAGAACTCTTGCTTTTGCTGCTGCTAGATTTCGATGTTTTTGCTTTAGCGGTTTTACTGTCTGTTTTTGTCGTATTGGATTTTTTAGCGGTGCTTTTACCACTAGGCTTAGTTAGCCCTTTGGACACAGACATGTACTTGCGATTTTTTTTAATTAGGCCTTCACCCATGCCTGTCACATTGGCGAGATCATTAATGCTTGCAAATTTACCGTTCTTTTTTCGGTAAGCGACAATCGCATTGGCTTTCTTTTCACCGATGCCTTTCCAGTTTTCTATCATTGCTGCGGCATTGGCACTATTGATATTGACCACTTCAGCTGCAATGGCGGCCATCGGTGCTAGTAGTAATGATGCTACGAGCAACGTTATTTGAATAATTCGTTGGATCTTATTGAGTGGATTCATGCTTACATCCTCTTATATGCGGCTACGTTGTGTACACCGCTATAGCGACGAATGTAGCATTAAACAAAGGCTTTACAATGACAGAATGGTGTAGTTGTCAATTCTTTTCAATGCTGTGGCAATTCTGAAAAGTTTGCAATGAAAAGTGTGAGCTACGTCCATAGCGGCTATGCCGAGTGAATAAAGCCAAGCAGATAGCCAGAGTCGTATTAAAGTTAGCCATGTGACTATTGCACTGGTGTAGTAATGACAACTATTGAATCGTGGTTGAGGCGTTGCTTTCCAGCCACTCAAGTTTGGTGCTAATTAGTAATAGTGTTGCTAACCCCATTACTATAGCACTGCTTAACAAAAGGCTGTTCCAGTGTATTTCCATATCAAGTAAGTAGCCAAATACAACTGGACCGACAGCTGAGCCGAAGACCATGCATGCATGGGTCAGGGCTCTGATAGCACCTATGTGCTGGCTGCCGTAGAGTTCGAGCCATAAGGCGCTAACAGCCGGAGTGCCGATGCCGACAGTGGCGCCAATTAATGCGTAGTAGATAAATGGCAGGGCTTGGTTTTGGAAAAAAATTGCAACTAGTGTCGCTGTTATAAAGGGCACAAGATAAAAACGCACGACCTTGGCGCCAGTGAATCGATCAACCAATATGCCCACCGCCAGTGATGTTAAAACGGCTGCGATTGAATACGCCGCTATTCCCGCAGCCCAATAAGATAAGGTAAATCCTTTACTTGCGGCGAGGCTCTGTTGATGAAAAAACAGTGCTGTAGAAATGATCGGAGGCGCAAAGATTGCCGGTGCTATTTTCCAGAACCGCTTGTCTCTCATCACTTGTGATCTGTCCCACGACTTTGAATCGCTGATAGTATTACCTGTGGAGTGTATGGATGTATTGAGCTGCGTTAGTAACAGTTGAGCTAGCAGTGTGATAAATCCTAAAATTACTGCTGCGTAAATGGCCCAGGTTTGTCGCCATCCAAAAGCGCTAATCAGTAGCACCGTACTAATAGGTAATATTATTTCACCAGCTGAATGCCCAAGACCCACCAAACTTACGCAGCGCCCTCTGAATCCGGCTTGCACCCGTGAGGCTGTCGTAATTCCAGTATGACCTGATAACCCCTGGCCGAATAAGCGCAGTAGGAAAAACGCCAGCACCAACATGGCAGCAGAATTTACGCTCGACATTGTTATGCAGGCTATTGCCAGCCCGACGGTGACAAAGCCTATATACAGCCGCAGATCAAAATGGTCTATCAGCTTGCCCAGCCAGATGACAGTTATTGCGCTTAGCAGCGTGCCGACAAAATACAGACCACCGATCTCACCGTGGCTTAAATTAAAAGACGCTCTGAGTTCAGGGTTAAACAGTGAGATGAAAAAGGTTTGTCCAAAACCTGATGACAGCGTCATTAAGAATCCGAAGGCTATCGTTGCGATCAGTGGCTTGTTTTCAAGTTTCATTGCTTGTGTTCGTCAGGCTTTTTTGATCGCTTATTAGATCGCGTTGGGCTGTTTATTTGGCTCGTTTAGAGCCCAATGGTCTGGCGGATAATGACACAACACAATCGTACTCACAGGTTTTTTTGTAGGGTTAAAATCTTTAGCTTGGATTCAGTATTATTTTGTTTTTGTGGACTCTATCGTGTCGTGATCATCCGATCAGTTAAATACGAATTGCTTGCCGTCGCCGGGCTCTGAATACGGTTAAGCAAAACCGTTTGATGCCGTTTGAGAATAAAGGACTATTTTTTTCCGGATTACCTATGCGCTTTTTTCATGAACTCGTCAAAATATTCGCTGTAGCACTGCTGGTAACCGCGTGTGGCGGTAGTGATCCGCTTGCAGTCGCGCCGCTAGGTGTCGATATCGCAGCAGCCGATATTGATACCGGTGGTGGGTTTGATTCGGCACTGGTTCAAGTGCCGCTCAAGGATCGTCGCATAGCGATTGTTCACTCGCAAACGAGTAAAGCTAATCACTACGATGCATTCGCTTACAACCAGCTGTTTGCTTCGGTACAGCATCAGGCCATGATGGCCGGTGTGCCATTTGATCTGCTCGATGAAGCAGCGCTTGCAGGTACGGCTGATCTGCTTGGGTACGATACGATTATTTTCCCAAGCTTTGCCTATGTTAAAGACTCCAATAGAGAGGCTATTAGAGCTCGGTTGTTGGCAGCACAAGCCAGTGGTGTTGGGATAATTGCGGCGGGTGAATTTTTAGCACTTAATGAGGAGGCTGCAGCCTTCACCGATTACAGTGGGGCTATGAGTGATGTGCTTGGCGTGGTGCCTTCCGTTTTCCTAAGCGAGGTAAGTGCGACGGTTACGATTGCAGACAATACCCACCCGATAAGTAAGACATACCAACCCACAGAAGAGCTCATGAGTTATGAGCAAATTTGGTTTGCGCACTTTGAGTCTGTGGAAGGCGCGCAATCGACAGTATTAACCCACGCTACTTCTGGTGGTGTTGATTATACCGGCGCGCAAATCATTGATCGTGCTAGTCGGGTAGTGCATTTTGCCAATGAAGAGATTATGTCGGACAACAACCTGTTGTGGCGTGTTATCCAATGGATGGTGTACGACGATATCGCACCGGTATCGTTGCAAATTTCACGTTCTGACCATGTATTTATCGCGCGTAACGATATGGATCAGGCAATGGTCGCGGCAGAACTTGATCAAACAGAAATACCGCTCTTAGAGATTCTTAAAGACTGGAAGCGTGATTATAATTTCGTTGGTTCGTTCTATATTGATATAGGAAATGACCCCGCTTCTGGTCAATACACTGATTGGGGAATATCGGCGCCGTTATACCGTGACTACATTGCACTTGGCAATGAAATGGGAACTCACTCCTGGACGCACCCGCATTTTACTAGTTTACTGAACGCAGCTGAGCTGGAATTTGAATTTAAAGACAGTGCGCAAGAGATAGGTAACCAGCTTGGTGTGCCGGTTGTAGGGGCTGCGGTGCCGGGTCTGGATGAATCACTGTTCGTAGTCGAGACCGTCAACCCTTGGCTTGAATACTTAAGTGGTCGTACTGGTATGGCAGGTGTTGGGTATCAAGGTGCATTCGGATTTCTGGAGCCACAGCACAGCATGATGTACTTCAGTCTCAACATGACTCCCGATTTTGAGGCGATTGATTATCTTAATAATACTCCAGAGCAAACTGCAGAGATCTGGAAGAATGAAATTGACACGGCGCTAAAGCATGCGCATCAGCCTTTAGTTCATTGGTTATGGCATGACTACGGCCCCACTACACAGACAGCCAGAGGGTTCTATACTAAGGAGATGTTTGTAGACACAGTGGCGTACGCACAAAGCAAGGGCGCTGAGTTTGCAACCCTGAAAGATATCAATGATCGAGTCCGAACTTTTGCTGAAACTGGATTCTCGGTGGGTTCTAATGAGGTAATAACTGCATCAGTTAACGCGACAGATGTGGGGCAGTTTGCGCTTAAGGCTGCAGATAATATCAGCAAAGTTGAAAACTGGTACGCCTATGATGAAGATCAGGTGTTCTTACCAGTTGGAGGTGGCGAGTTTAAAATTTCAGTGGGGCCAGTGGCTGAAGATGTGACGAGAATTTCTAAATTGCCCATGCGAGCCAAATTATTATCACTCAGCGGTGATGGTAATCAGCTTAGCTTCAGCATGCAGGGTGAAGGTGAAGTTTTAGTTAAGTTAAGTGCTGGTATGTTGCAAAACATGACAGTCACGGGTGCTGATTCATTTATTGAAAATAGCAATAGTATAACTCTGCGTTTTACTAGTAACGATATACATACAGTAGAAATAAAATCTGTTAATCCCATTAATAATCCGCCAGTAGTCGCTGGTGGTTCTGTAGTTCTGGAGTCTGGGGTTGCCACGCCGATAGCGTTAACCGGCTCAGATGTTGATGGCGATGCATTAAGTTATGTTATACAAACGCAACCTGTTAATGGTGTGCTTACCGGTGTTGCGCCGAATTTGTTTTATACTTCAAACGAGGCCTTTGTAGGTACTGACACTTTCAGCTACCTGGTTAATGACGGCGAGCTAAATAGTGCTGCAGTGCAGTTCGATATTTTGGTTACAGCTGCACCAGTCTCTAACAGTGCGCCACTTGCTAATGAGCTGATCTTAGAATCCGCCATTGGCCAGGCGCACGCATTTAAACTAAGTGGTAGTGACAATGAAGGTCAACCTCTGACCTACAGCATATTAGAGCAGCCTGCCAATGGAGTCATTACCGGCGTTGTACCCGATTTAGTCTATACGCCTAACCCGGGTTTTGTTGGTCGCGATACCCTACAGTTTACTGTCAGTGATTCAGATGTAAGCAGTGAGCCGGGTAAGGTGGTATTTAATGTGGAGCCGCAGATTATTCAGATGATTGGTACTATCTGGAACCCTGTAACGTCGATCGTAATTGACGGTGATCTCACAGACTGGGCAAATCTAGTTTCCTTTGGAGAAGATCCACAAGATATTACTGGCGTAAACAACGAGATTGATTGGCGTGAAGCGTGGATGGCGCACGATAGCGACAATTTATACATCGCCTATAGCGAACACAATGAAGCACAAGCGCTTTGGGGTAATCAGATCTTTCTTGATACCGATAGTGACGCCGCCACAGGTTTTAGGGGTTTTGCAAACGAGTATACTGTCGGCGCTGATTACATGCTCGAAGGCAATGCGTTGTTCCGCTATACCTCTGATCTACAGAATGAGTGGGCATGGAATTATTTAGGTGCTATGGAATCTGCTGTAAACGCTAATAATGTTGAAATTAAAATAGCCCGTGCCGAGCTTGGAAATCCGAGTAACTTACTATTGTTGTTCCGTGGTGAAAATGCAGCAACTGCTGGTGATGCATTAGATTTTTACCCGGACAACGTAACCGATGCAGAAGCGGTACTTAGAACTAGACGATTTAGTTATTCGGTAAATCCCAATAACACTATAGAAAATTTTGTCCCTATTGCGTTTTCTCAAAGTATAAAAATTAGCAATAATGCAAGCTACCCATTAACGCTAAATGGCTTTGATCAAGATAACGATCCATTGAGCTTTGTCGTTGATGGTCAGCCCGCAGCGGGAATCTTGACGGGTGTGGCGCCTAACTTAGTTTACACCCCAAGTGCAGATGCTACGCAAGATCTATTGTCATTTAGAGTGTTTGATGGAACAGCCTACAGTAACTCGCGTTCGGTGCAGTTTTTCATGGTAGATCCACCGGCGGCTAATAATAGACCTTCGGCTAATAATCAATCACTGAGTGTTGTTAGCTCTGGATCGTTGCCTATTACGTTGACAGGTACAGATGTAGAGGCAGATACGTTAACCTTTCGTGTGGTGAGTCAGCCTACAACTGGATCAATAACAGGTGTCGCACCGAATCTTACGTACGTAGCATCGACTAATGTAGGCATAGATAGATTTGCGTTTGTGGTGAACGACGGCATGCAAGATAGCGCAGTCGCTACAGTGACAATAAACACAGAGATGCAATCGCCCCAAAATACTGTGCCACAAGCCCAAAGTTTATCGTTGTCTACAGCGTTTGAAACTGCGATTGGTTTGACACTGGAAGGCACAGATGCTGACGACGATACGCTGACTTATAGCGTCGCTTCAGCGCCGTTACTGGGCATATTGTCTGGTATACCGCCACAACTAACCTACGTACCTTTTAGTAATAGGGTCGGTACGGATACTTTTACCTACATTGTGAATGATGGTGCAGATAGCAGTGTCGCCGCTACCGTTACAATTGAAGTGATGGCAGAAGTTATCCCTAACCGTGCACCTGAGGCCAATGGTCAGGCTCTGACAACACCATTTGCCACACCACTAGACATTACCCTGGGCGGACGTGACCCTGATCAAGACGCTTTGACGGCAACGGTTGTCACTCAACCGCTTGGTGGTGCATTGTCAGGTACAGCAGCGAATCTTGTTTATACGCCAAGTGCAAATTTTTCAGGAGTCGATAGTTTCACTTTTAAAGTCAGTGATGGTTCGCTGGATAGTGCTACTGCAACCATCAGTATTGATGTGGGCGAGCAACCTTCGACAGTGGTGTCGAATCCTGTTACGAGCCTTACTGTTGATGGTGCACTTAATGACTGGAGTGGATTGGTGTCGCTAGGTTCCGATCCGGCGGATGTCGGTGGCTTAAGAGCTGAGAACCCGCTCGACTGGAGGCAAGCATGGGTTGCACACAGTGCTACGGATCTATACATAGCGTATAGAAATCATGTGACTTTTACCCTTAGTTGGGGTCATGGTATTTACATTGACGTAGATGGTGATATCAATACTGGTTTCCGTGGCTTCTACGGTGAATTTCCGATCGGTGCTGACTACTTGATTGAAGTGGGTGATGTGCATCAGTACACGGGTTCTGGCAATAATTGGAGCTGGTCTACCACAGGCCAGGCGACTGTTGCTACTTCTGGTGAGATTGGTGAGGTATCACTACCGCTGAGCGTATTGAACCCGCAAGGTGGGGTTTTAGAGTCGTTGCAATTTTACTTTCGTGCGAACAACATCGCGTTCGGTGGCGCTGTGGTTGATCATTTTCCTGATCTAGCAACTGATATTACCGCTATCCCGAGCGAGCGTTTTCTACCGTATCGATTAGCACCGTAGTGATGGGCTAGATTCGAAATAAAAAAGGCCCGCAATGTGAATAACTGCGGGCCTTTTTATGATGATTGCAAACTTCGAAGCTAGTGAATCGGTGAGTTGCCACCGTCAATAAGTTTTCTTTTCTCACGCATAAGCTTTCGCTGGTAACGGCTTTGCACAACATCTGATAGCGCCATTACAACAATCACAAAGTAGAAGGTGGCTTTTGTCATTTGTTGTACTTTAGTGCCTAGAATTTCCATGTGAGCTAAATGGCCACCTTCAGAAATTAGCATTATTCCCACTACAAAAAGAATGAACAGACCCAGTACTTCGTACATGCGATTCTGTTGCAGAAACTCTGAAACGCGGTCTGCTAGTAAAATCATTAGTATTCCGCTGATCACAATGGCGGTAGCCATAACCAAAAATACTTTGGTCAGTGCCATAGCACTCAAGATAGAATCAAAGGAAAACACGAGGTTCATTACAACTATCCACGCTATGATCGTGGCGGCTGAGCTCTGTCGCTTGTCCTCGTTTTCATGCTCTTCAAGAGCCATCATGTGGAGGATTTCTTTCATCGCGGTGTAAATAATAAAAATTCCACCGAATAACACAATGATCGAGTGGAAGTTAAAGTCAAACTTGATGATCCCTTCGATATCGAGTGCCCATACTGAGCTTTGAAATTTCTCAACTAGATTCACTAGTATGAAAAGCAGCATCAGGCGGAAGGCAACTGCGAGTCCAATGCCCCATTTTCGCACCTGTGCTTGCTGGTGGGCTGGTGCTCGTTTTGATTCGAGCGATATGTAAAGTAGGTTGTCAAAGCCCAGTACTGCTTGCAGCAGAATCAGTAATAATAGGGTGACCAGATTGTCCAGTGTGAATAAATCCATGGCCCTCTCGCAGTGGTTGGTTAGTAGGTTCTGTAAAACCGCCAGTGTCTCATTGTTTTTGGTATTTAGCGATTTACTGTTATGAGATGTAATTGTGGTACAAGCCAACGGTTTTTGGGGCAAACAGCGAAAAAATATGTTGGTGCACCGGGATTATCCAGCACTAGCGCCATTTGAATGCAAAAATATGAAAAATGCTTGCAAAAGAGCGTAACAATGCGGCAATGCTGAGGCGAGGAAGGCGAAATTTTAGTAGTCTGGCATCTCCGTCCTCGGCTTATAGTCGTATTCCCAGTGCCCGTGCACCCTGTGCCAATCCCGCGCTGAAGTCTTTTATCGCCAAAGCCTTTTCATAATGATCAATGGATAACCAACGGATACTAAAAGAAGGCGAGCTGGTCCAATGGTACCGGATCGAAGAAGTTCTCGGTCGCGGCGGGTTTGGTGTTACCTACCTTGCCACTGATACCAACCTTGATCACAAAGTAGCAATCAAAGAATACATGCCTGGTTGGGCAGTAGAGCGCCTTGACGATAACTCTCTGGTAGCCGTGAGTGACACGGTGCAGCGTGACTTTGACCTTGGTGTTAGTAATTTTCTCCGTGAGGCACGAACCTTAGTAAAGTTTCGCCACCCGAATATTGTCCGAGTAATGACCGTATTTGAAGCCAACAATACGGCTTATCTGGTGATGGAATACGAAGAAGGGGAAGAATTCAAATCATATGTGCAGCGCGGAGCTGGTATCGATGAAAAATCGTTGAAGGCCCTGATTCTGTGTATTGTCGATGGTCTGGATCAGGTGCATCAGACAGGTTTTCTGCATCGCGACATCAAGCCGGTAAATTTAATCATCAGAAATGATGGCACGCCTGTGCTGCTCGACTTTGGAGCGGCGAGACCGACTGATAGTGAAAGCGGTGCACACACGGCTTATGTGTCTGCAGGTTACACCCCAATCGAGCAGTATCAAGAAGGGCACGGAATGGAAATTGGCCCATGGACTGATATTTATTCATTGGGTGCCACCCTTTATTACGCTATCAGTGGTAAAACTCCTGTAGGCCCGACAGGGCGTTTGGCAGCGTTGGTGCGCAAGTCACCTGATGCATTAGAGCCTGCTAAAAATGTTGGTGCCGGGCGCTATAGCCAGCCCTTTTTAGAGGCAATTGATTGGGCGTTAAGTTTTCGACCAGCTGATCGACCACAAAACCTGACTGAGTGGCGTGATGCGTTAGATGCCTCTTCAGAACAACAACGGCAGGAAGAGCAAAGACAAGCCTCAAGAGAGTTTCACCAAACAGCAAGCGATGAAAGACGGCCTCCGTCGCGTTTACATAGGGAGATGAAAGCCCAAAAAGCACAGGTGAAAAAAAAGCGCTGGGTGGTGGCATTGTGTTCATTGTTGGCTGTTGGGGCTGCAGGCGCCTGGTTTTATAGTGAAAATCAACAGCAGCATGAACTTAATGCATTGCTCTCACAGGCCAATTCTGAATTTAACAACGAATCATATGTTGAAGGTGCATTGCCTTTGTATCGTCAGGTGTTGACCGCTTACCCTGAAAACAAAGACGCAAAATCCAGGCTTGCAGATATAGAGACCATTGTAAGTGCTCGATTTAATTCACAGATTCAAGCAGGTGATTTGCAAAAAGCAGAATTATCATTAGCTGAATTACGAGTCGTGACAGCCGATGAAAGCACCACCAATGAGGCTCAGCAACGACTAGAAATCGCGAAGAATGAAGAAGCAACCAATGCATATTTTTCGCAGGCGCAGTCATTCACAGATAGTGGTCAATACCAACAAGCACTAACCCTGTTGAGCACACTACGTAGTGAAGTGCCTGATGATCCGCGTTTGAATATAATTGAATCAGATGTGCGTGCAGCGTTAAAAGAGAGTCTAGATCGCGAACAGCAGCAATCTAAGTTAGCAGCTCAACAAGAGCGAAAAGCACTTGAGGAAAACCAGCGCACAGCGGCCGCCAAACGTCGTGAGCGTCAACGGCGCCTTAGCTATAACCGATATCTGCGCAACGCAGAGCGAGTGTTGTCAGAGGGTGATATTGAAAGCGCCCGTAGCTGGCTTGACGATGCACGTGCTCTGCAGATAAACGATTCACGACTCACCGAGCTTGAGTCACAAGTCGTAGAGCAGGAAACCTATCAAAGAAAGCCATTGTCAGACTACGAGGTTAGTTTTGCCGCCGGCCAGTTTAACGCTTTGCGTCGCGCTGTTGAATCCAAGAATCGACAGGCGATTAGTGCCCTGAGTGAAGGTGAACCCAAACGGCAAAGTTTATTCGATACCCTATTTACTCGCTATACCCGCCTCGATGCAAAAATAGTCGATATCAAACCCGCCGTTGATCCCAAGCGCGTCACCGCCAAGCTGCGAATTGAGGCGATGATAATGCCCAATGGTGATATTGTTTATCCTTCGCCCGCCTATCGCGATTCAGAACTGACCATAAACCGTGAGCGATACGGTTGGTCGCAGATTATCTGGTAGCATCTGCCCTATGAGCTGGGTTTACCTTTGGCTCAACGACCTGCAGAAAACCAGTGATCGGCTCTTTAAATGCCCCGAAAAGTCATCTGCAAGTATTTAAATCTATGCATGGTCATGCTATTGTCATGACGTAAAAGGATTAGCTGTATTGGCGTTTTGCCAACGTGGCTAATGTAACCAAGGGAAGCTAGTGGGCACTTCAAAACGAATGGGCGATAAAATTTCAGTAGTCTCAACCTTGCATAGGTTGCTATCTTCTGTGCTAGCTGCCGTACTGTTTGTCTCGCAATCAATGACGCAGGTGGCGGCGCAAGACATAAACACAGATGTGAATTCTGAGACTACTCAAGTCACGAAGCCTGTGCCCAGAACGACCCGGGACTGGGCCGCAGATATTGATATTGATCCCCCGATCATTGATCACGAAGCAATTGAAACCGGAGTACCGGGCCAGACCCAAATGTTTCTAGCCAATGTGATAGATGATCGTGGGCTTACCCATGTATTGCTTTTTTACCGCAGCAGTTCAGGCACTCAGTATAAGAGTGTTTCAATGGAGAAAGTCACGGGAACAACTGAGTACACAACGTCGATACCAACAGAGCTTGGACAAAACAAAATCGAGTATTACATTGAAGCGCTTGATACAGGCGGCAACCGGGTATTAAAAGGCTTTCCGTTTTTTCCGTTGGTAAGGCAACTTGAATCAACCACTCCAGTGCAGGTGAGTGAGCCGACGGATGCAATACAAAGCAAAGTAATTTATGTACTGCTTGGTGCGGCTGCAGTGGGTTTGGTATTAGCGCTAGCGGGTGGCAATGATGATTCAACGCCGCAGCAGCCTGGCACGACCCCGTTAACTATTAACGTGACACCACCATAAAAATGAATGCAGCACTAATGATTGCACTCGATAGATGGCAAGCCAAATAACTTAAGGAAATTTAATTCCTATTTGATGGCTGTATTGTTGCTGTGGTGCCAGTGTTTGAAGGTCAGACTTATAGTTGAAATCACCATTTGAATTAACAAAATCACTGGTGCCTAACCACGGTTCTATGCACACAAATGGTGCGGTGGGTTTTGCCCAAATACCTAAGTGTGGTGCACCATCGGTGTCAACGGTCAGTAAAGTTTGTTGCTTACACCGTAGGTGGATTTGATCTGATTTAATATCGCGAAATACTAGTGCATCGTCGTTAAAAATATCGTCACTAAGCGTGATAGTGTTTTTAAGCATCGGGTAGGCGACAGGCTCGTTTTCAAGTAATCCGTCTCCGGTTAACAAATGGCGCTGTAGCGATTCTTTTTGAGAAAATAGAATGTTGTAGTCGTTTATTTTTATAGAGTCGCTTATTGCCAGTGCAAATGCAGGGTGAGAACCCAGCGTGAATAACATATCGTGATCGTCTTGATTCAATACATCGTAGCGAATCTTTATGCCTTGATCTTGCAGTGTAAAATGCACGTGCAGTTCAAATTTCCACGGGTAGGTAGTCAGGGAGTCAGCATCGGCTTTTAAGCGCATACTGACTGAATGCGCTGTTTGATCCATACATTCGAATGTTTTGCGTCTAGCAATACCATGGCGCGGCATTTCGTAAGGCTTGCCATCGATGCGTGTTTGGCCGCGTTTTAAAGCACCCACTATAGGAAATAAGATAGGTGCGCGGCCGGTCCAAAATTTCTCATCACCTTGCCACAGCGTCTCTTGCCCATTGATTTGCAAGCTACTAAGTTCAGCACCCAGAGGATTAATTTCAGCAAGCAGATTGTGATGAGTAATTTTGTGCACAGTGTTTGTCTTATAGGTCTGCGATCACGGAAGCGGTCGCGTATAGTTTTGGGTTAAGTATCAAACTATACGGATTTTCAAAGGTATCAGGGGCTTGCTAGTTAGAAAGGCCAGCTTGCACAGTTGCCAGTTAATAAACTAGCTTTGCGCTTTTTCTATAGGCGATAGTTGTGAACAGAAGAAATAGTAGATGTAGGCCAAACATCCCGCCGCCACCACTACCGCCGGTTGCCAATGCCGTCTCTGTATCATCATCTTGCAAGCTTATAGTATTACTAATTTCTTCGCTTTCAGATTCTAGTATGTAGTCTGGGATAGGCTCGAATTGCTCCGGTTCGGTCACGGCAATTTCTGGAGCGTCGTAGCTTAAAATTTGAGTGAGCTGCGCCGGCATAGGGTTGTTATCCAGGTAAGCTCTTTGCTGATCACTCCAGTGCGCTGCTGCAATGCTTTGGTCTGGGGCAAGATCCTGCAGTGTTCCGCTCTCATTTGGCAGGCCGAGTAATTTACCAAAGAAGTGGGAAGTCTGAAACTGGTAGTGTGGTGTATTGCCCTGCAATACAAAATTGTTGTTGCCATAGCTTGTGGTAGCACTGCTTTCTGTATTGCCGCCACGGAAAATAAAAGTAGCAAGATTGTCGTTGATGCCATGAGCTTGTGCGTTACTGTTAAGCCAATTGCGTGCGCCTGCAAAGAAATCTAAACCGTTGTCTGCAATGGTTAGTTCTGATGCACGCTTATATATTAGTTGTTCGAGTTTAAAAGTAATGCCCAGTGAATCCGATAGTAAACCATCCATTACGTGCATAGATTCAAGTGCCAGCACATGCCCTGGAGTATTTGCATTCAGTATGTAGTTTTCATCGATTAGTGCTGTGAGCTTAATCTGGGTAGTTGGCTGAATCGAGGTATTGCTTGATGGGGTAGAGCGCACATCAATCACGGGTGAGTCTTGCACGCGATCAATAGCATAGATCCGATCAGAAATTCTAAATACTCCGCTCCAAGCGCCGTTGTGCAGTGTCATTCGAAACCAATGGGGTGGTAGCACGGCTTCAGTGTTTTCCGGATCAAGCAAACGACCGGTGAAAAATTGCAGGTCATCTAACTGTAAGCTTGATTCATCGATGCCGCCCGCGGCAGCACCAAAATCCGAATCTGGCATAAACACCGGAACGGCATCACGGATAACTTCAGATGGGGTAAGGTGTACGTCGTATACAGTGCTGAGGCCCGCGATATTTAAGTAGCTTACCCTGGCGCTGGTTTCTGACTCCGAAAGCTCAATAGACGTTACGGCACCTCCAGACAGAGAGGCAACCTCGCCGACAAAGCGAAAGCTGTCATAGTTTTGGGCTGATGACGCACCACTGAAGGTGAAAAGCATCAACGCCAAGAGCAGGATTATAAACCTTGGCATGGTTCGACTCGTTTTTGTGAGGGCCAAACATTCAAATGTTTGTGCGCTTGTTAACTATTTATCGCGCAATTGCCGTATCACTTGAGCTTAGTGCATACCTCGGATTCTGCTTGATTTTTGACGGTTGTCAGAGGGTCTTTGATACCTGAAAGTGTTGCAAACGGTAGGTTTCGCCCATTTATCTGTCGAAAGGTAATGCGCTAAACGCAAAAAAGCCAGCGAAAAATCGCTGGCTTTTTGGGAGCTATTTGGCGCAAAGACGCCATGCAAAATGGCAGGGCTTTACAGTTATTTACACTCCGGTGTTATTCACACTGTGTTTTAAGACGGGTAGTCGCGCTTTGCATGACCTGTGTAGATCTGGCGCGGACGACCAATTCTGTATTCAGGATCGTTGTGCATTTCCATCCAATGTGAAATCCAGCCAACCGTTCGAGCCATTGCAAACATCACAGTAAACATGTTCATTGGAATGTTTAAGGCGCGAAGAATAATGCCAGAGTAGAAATCGACATTCGGGTATAGCTTGCGTTCCTGGAAGTATTCATCGTTCAGTGTGGCTTGCTCTAGTTCCAGTGCAAGATTAAACAATGGTTGATCTCCATCTAAATCAGCCAATAGTTCGTGGCACAGTCCAGCAATAATTTTAGCTCTTGGGTCAAAGTTTTTATAAACACGATGACCAAAGCCCATTAGTCTGAACGGGTCATTTTTATCTTTTGCGCGTGCAATGGTGGTTTCAATGGTTTCACCGGATTGCTCAATCGCTTCAAGCATATTAATAACTGCTTCATTAGCGCCACCGTGTGCCGGGCCCCAAAGGCTCGCGATACCAGCTGCAATAGAAGCAAACGGGTTTGCACCAGAGCTACCCGCAAGACGCACAGTTGAAGTGCTCGCGTTTTGCTCGTGATCGGCGTGTAGAATCATCATGATTTCAAGTGCTTTGGCAGCTACAGGGCTGTGCACGTATTCTTGTGCAGGAACCGCAAACATCATTTGCATGAAGTTCTCAACGTAGCCAACGTTGTTGTCTGGATACATAAATGGCAAGCCGCGATGATGCCGGTAGCAGTAAGAGGCGATCGTTGGCAGCTTGGCGATAAGACGGTGGGCTGATATCTCACGGTGCTTTGGGTTATTGATATCTAATGAATCGTGATAAAACGACGACAACGCGCCAACAGTTCCGACAAGCATTGCCATTGGGTGAGCGTCGTAGCGAAAGCCATTAATGAAATCACGGATGTTCTCGTGCACCATCGTGTGGTTTTTAATGGTTGAAGAAAATTCTGAAAATTCATTTTCAGCGGGAAGCGCACCGTAAAGAAGTAAATAACAAACTTCCAGGTAGCTGCTTTTTTCAGCCAACTGATCAATTGGGTAACCACGATGCAGCAATATGCCTTCTTCGCCATTAATAAAAGTAATGCTGCTTTTGCAGCTACCGGTCATGCTGTAGCCAGGATCGTAGGTGAAGTAGCCAGTCTCTTTGTATAGGCCACTAAGAGATATACAACCGGGACCATGAGTACCCTCAAGCAATTCAAGTTCTGTCGAATTGCCGTTTGTGTTGTCAGTTAGGGTGATTGTTTTTTTCGTCATTTGTGGTCCGATATTCAATGCTGCTGAGGCAGAAATCCTTTAGCGTTCTGGCGATGTGATACCGCAGATCGTGTGTATCCCTAGAGTATATGCCAAGTTTTGGTAAAGGTAAGCTATAATTACTATTGCGACTGCTTATACTAGATGCCAGTGGGATCACCAGCGGTGTTGACTAGCTGTACCAATTTGCCTGCCGTTTTGTGACTTCATAAACGATTTCTGAGCTGTTCTGCTGTGGCAATTGGTGCCAGGCAGACTATTCGGGCAAGCGGATCTAATTGAGGTAAAATGCAGGCCCCGTCAGGTCTCCATTGAAAAAAATTGGATCAGTAAATGTCATCAGTCAACAAAGTTGTGCTTGCCTATTCCGGTGGATTAGATACGTCGGTCATCCTGCGCTGGCTGCAGGAAGAGTATGAATGTGAAGTGGTCACGTTCACTGCCGATCTTGGTCAGGGTGAGGAAGTTGAACCCGCGCGCTCGAAAGCAAAGCTGCTTGGCATAAAAGATCAGGATATTTTTATCGAAGATCTACGCGAAGAATTTGTGCGTGACTTTGTTTATCCAATGATGCGCTGCAACACCATTTATGAAGGCGAATACCTGCTTGGCACTTCCATTGCGCGCCCATTGATTGCTAAAAGGCTGGTAGAGATTGCCGCCGAAGTCGGGGCTGATGCTATATCCCACGGTGCAACCGGTAAGGGTAATGACCAGGTGCGTTTTGAGTTGGGTGCCTATGCGCTGTCGCCAGATGTAAAAGTCATTGCACCTTGGCGCGAGTGGGATTTAAATTCTCGAGAAAAGCTGCTCGCCTATGCAGCTGATCGTCAAATTCCGATCGAAGCCAAGCGAGGTACAAAATCACCCTATTCAATGGATGCCAATCTGCTTCACATCTCCTATGAAGGGGATCAGCTGGAAGATCCATGGGTCGAGGCCGAAGACGATATGTGGCGCTGGACAGTAGCGCCAGAGCAAGCCCCTGATCAAGCGCTTGAAATTACGTTGTCCTTTACCGCCGGAGACATCACGGCGATTGATGGCAAGCCGATGTCACCTGCCACTGTGTTAGCCACCCTGAATGAAATCGGTGGCAAGCACGGCATCGGTCGTGACGATATCGTAGAAAATCGCTATGTCGGAATGAAATCCCGTGGCTGCTATGAAACCCCGGGCGGCACGATCATGTTAAAAGCGCACCGTGCGATTGAAAGCATCACCCTTGATCGCGAGGTGGCGCATTTAAAAGATGAGCTTATGCCCCGTTATGCCAGTGTCATTTACAACGGTTATTGGTGGAGCCCGGAGCGCCATATGTTGCAAGCGGCAATTGATCATTCTCAGGCGTATGTGAATGGCGATGTAAGACTGAAGTTGTACAAAGGCTCAGTGAGTGTGCTTGGTCGCCAGTCCAATGACAGCTTATTTGATGAGAAAATCGCTACCTTCGAAGATGATGAAGGTGCTTATCATCAGCGAGATGCTGAGGGCTTTATTAAGTTAAATGCACTTAGAATGCGTATCGCAGGGCGGAAAAGGGCTTGAAAAACATAAAGATTCGCATATCTTAGGATAATAAAACTTCGTTAACAATTTCGCTGGATGAGTGAAACTGGTTTAAACTCGTCTAGTATTCAATCGTTCGTTCGCGTTCAAACAGCTTTTTATTAAGGGGACCATTATGGAAGAATCATCAAACGTAAAGAAAGTCGGAGACGGTGCTGCAAAGAGCATTGGCGACATGAAGAAGAACATGCCTGAGTTTGTAAAAAACATAGGTGGTGCTGATAAAAACATTCGCCTTGGTGCGGGTGGTGCACTTTTTCTAGTAGGCGCATTTGGCGCTAAGCTTTGGTTACTGGTAGGGATTTTCCTACTGGCGACTGTATACCTGGGCATTTGCCCGATTTATTCATTTTTAAAGCATGACACTCTAAACTAGAGTCCAGTGCTGGCAGTCGCGGCACTTGTGCCGCGACTCGCTACTACTCTCCCTTATCTTTTTGCCTGGTTTTCGGGCTCCCCTGTGGTTCCGCCAGGAGCCATGTTTAGAATGTAAACAACAGGCGGTTTTGCCGTTTTACGGCGCAATATTTGTAGTAACTTGTTGATCTGCAGCCACAGAGCGTAATACTTTCGGTATGGTTTTGTGCGCTTGAATCGACTACGCTTACGTACTATGTATCAAAAACTGAACAAATTAAGCCAAATCAAAGGCTTTGCAGTGGCAGCTTCAATTGCCCTATTGAGCGCGTGTGCGTTTTCGCCTTCAGAGCGTGATGACAGTGGATTATCGATCGACTTTTCACGCGATGGCCTCGCGGTGGGCGCAGTTGTGCATGCAACGGGTCGGCCTGCGTTACAGCCGTTTGAAAGATGGCGTCACGCTGATCAGCTGGCATCTCACATTTTGTATTCAAACCCGCAGCTTGAAGGTCAGGTAGACAGCTATGAATATGTAGCCAAACGTGTTGGTGAACCTTTTAATTCACTGGTGCAAAGTTATCGCTTAGAAGGTGATATCAGTTCGCGGGCGTTGCAGGTGTTTAGCGAAAAGAAGCTTCGTCGTCGGTATTTAATGATGGTTAGCATTTTGCCAATAGAGGAATCTATAGAATTGCAGCCAGATGCACAGCCAGTCGTAGGGCGAATGAACCGCTCAGTAGAAGACTACTTCGATATGAAGTATCAAACCATTCGACTAGCGGCTTTACGTGTGCAGGTATATGACACAGTAGCCGCTCGCAAAGTAGCTGATCGCGTTTTTCGAACTGACGACAAAGGCGTTTCACTTGCAACCACAAGACACCGTCGACGCTATGTCGGTAATTCACTGTTGGCAGCTCTTGCAAACTCTGTCACCAATGGCTTCAGAGATTCCGGTAGTGCGCAGTATCCAGCAGCACCAAGCATAGATGATGTGATGAATTATCTATGGCGTGGAGTGGCAAGTTCACTGCCCGGTGCGGTGCGATAGTTCAGCTTTTAGGTGCCACCTTCAAATTGTATTATTCGATCTTCTAAAAGTGCGAGCCTAAAAGCAACTTTTAGGTAGTGTGGGGTCGCAGCGTAGTTAGCGCATCAACAGTCGACTCCGTTAACATACGCCATGGCTCAAATAATCTTCCTTTCTTGAATCGCGATATCACGGTAATCGGTGCGGGTATTGTTGGTATCTGTAGCGCGTTACATCTTCAACGTCGTGGTTTTAACGTTACTCTGCTAGACCGACGCGCACCTGCTAGTGAAACTTCTTTTGGAAATGCAGGTGTAATAAGCCGAGGGTCTATTTTTCCGGAGGCCGCTCCCGGCATTCATCGCAAGCTGCCAAAAATTCTCGCTAACAAAAGTCGAGAAGCGCGAATGCACTATCGCTATCTGGGGCAGATGGTGCCATGGGGCCGGCAGGTATTTAAAAATGCTAAACCACAGAACTACGAAAAAAATCTTTTTGCCCTGAATGATTTAGTCGGACGCTGTTTGCAGGAGCACAAACAATTGCTTGCAGATTGCGATGGTGGTGCTTTTCTGCGTGAAAACGGCTGGCTTAAATTATTTAGGCAATCAGAATCATTCGAAACTTCAGCCACTGAGCAGCACTACTATAAAAGTTGTGATGTTGAATTTGATCGCTTGAATGGTGCTGACATCAAAGATTTGGAACCTGGCTTAAACAATATATTTGCAGCGGGCTTATGGATAAAAAACACAGCCTCGGTATCGAACCCCGGGGCGGTGTGTGATCTATACGCTAAGCAGTTTACAGATGCTGGTGGCAGCATAGTATGCGATGAGCTAAAGCAACTTGAGTGGCGCGATGAGCAATGGCAAATTAATTGTGAAGGCGGTGTACAACACTCACAATCAGTAGTGCTAGCTCTTGGTGCTTGGACCAAAGTGGTGCTTGAAGCGCTTGGGTATAACATACCGATGGCTGTTGAGCGCGGTTATCACATGCATTATCAATTGTCAGATAGCGCGAGTCTTACCAGACCCATTTATGATGTCGATGGAGGTTACGTGATGTCACCCATGCAAAAGGGCTTGCGAGTTACCACAGGTGTTGAATGGGGCTCAGAGAATACTGCAGCGACACCTGTTCAGGTGCAACAGGTTAAGCCTTATGTTTCACAGGCTATTGGTATAAGCACCGAACTTGATCCGGAACCTTGGCTCGGGCGCCGCCCGTGTACACCCGACTCATTACCTGTTATCGGCCGCGCTGAAAAGCATAAAAATTTATGGTTAGCGTTCGGGCATGGCCACATGGGTTTTAGCATGGGGCCGATTACGGGCAGGATCATAGCTGATTTGATCAGTGGTGATACCCCGCCAATAGATACTAAACAGTTTCAGTTATCGCGCTTTTAGTAGCGCTTTTTTATGCTGCCAGCGCAAAAGACTGGCAGCCTGTAAGCACTTGTCTTTATGATCGACTAATGGCGTCCTGGTCATAACGTGGTTGAGATTTGTTAGATGAAAAAATGCCTTTCAAATCTTCAAGGATCATGTAGTTACAAGGGATTAGTATCAGGGTAATTAGCGTTGCGAATATAATTCCGAAGCCCAACGATACCGCCATCGGAATGAGAAATTGTGCTTGGGTGCTTTTCTCAAAAATCAATGGCATTAAGCCAAAGAACGTTGTGAGTGAGGTCAGTAGAATGGCTCGAAACCTGGCCACTCCGGCAACTCTTACAGCATTGGGTATATTTAGCCCTTCAGCGCGTCGCTTGTTGACAAAGTCTACCAACACCAAGCTATCGTTAATAACGACGCCTGCCAGTGCCAGCATCCCCATGTAGCTCATTATGCTTAAGTTCATACCCATAATAACGTGGCCTAAAATGGCACCAACTACCCCAAAAGGTATTACCAGCATGACCATGATAGGTTGCACGTAGGATCGCAATGGAATGGCGAGTAGCGCGTAGATTACTGCCAGCACAAACAGAATACCGATACGCAAACTTCCAAAAGACTCACGTTGCTCTCGAGCCTCACCTTCCAACGAGTAGTTGATATCAGGGTAGCTCAGTAGAAGCTCAGGAACTGCAGTTTGCAGTTCGCGTTTTATAGCTTCTATATCAGTATTTTCTTTATCTATATCAGCTTCAATGTTAATTGTGCGCTTGCGATCAACTCTTTTTATGTTTGAAAAACCACGCCCCATGGTTGCTTCTGCCACTTCACTAAACGGCACATTGTTACCGTCGGGTGTTCTTATCATCATGGTTTGTAGGTTGTCTAATGATTGACGCTCACTTTCCGGGTAGCGAACGACTACTCGTATATCGTCCCTGTCGCGCTGGACGGTTTGTACTTCAAAGCCGAAGAATGCTTGTCGGACTTGGCCGGCTAGACTCGATAACGTTAAGCCTAGTTGTTCAGCCTCGGGCTTGATCGCAAGTTTTAATTCTTGCTTGCCGCCTTCAAAACTATCAGTGATATCTTCAACACCCGGGTACGTGCCAAGGCGTTCTTTAATAAGTTGTGCGGCGGCTTTTAGTCTGACGAAGTCACTGCCATTGAGTTGTACGTTAATCGGTGAACCACCTCGGCCAATCTCTGCGCGGTAGTTAACTTCTTTAGCGCCCGGTATGTCGCCAATAGAACGTCGCCACTCCATGACCAGCTCACGGCTGGTCACTTGTAATGCACGTTGCTCTGGTGGCGTAATTTCAAACATTACGCGACCTACGTGTGATTGACCGGCAGTGCCGCCACCGGCGGATCCTGCGGTAGACATAATGCCTTCAATAATGCTTATACCTGTATCCGGATCAATATACTTTTGCTGTAGCTTTTGTGCAGCACCGTTTATTTTATCAATATGTTTTTGAGTGATCTCAAACGGTGTGCCGGTAGGCATAGTGAGGGAGGCTTGTGCTACTTCACTTTGAATACGAGGGAAAAATATAAACCGTACGTGGCCGGCTGTGACTAAGCTGAACACAATAAGGGCTGTGCCGATAAACACAGACACTGTTAAGTATCGCTGTCGCATGCAGGCGGCCAGTGCGGGTTGATACCAATTGCGTATAGCCCATTCAAGTCCGTCGGCGACTTTACGTTGCATGCGAGAGAAAAAATTCGGTCGTTCTGGTTTGTGAAAATTTAGATGTTTAAGGTGAGCGGGTAAGACAAATTTTGTTTCTATTAGTGAAAACAAAAGTACTGGAATAACAATCAACGGTATTTGTGCAAATATTTTTCCGCGAGCGCCTTCTATCATTAATAAGGGCATAAATGCAGCTACGGTGGTTAACACGCCAAATGTAACTGGAATGGCGACTTCTTGTGCACCACTAATGGCCGCTTCGATGCGGTTAGGGTTGCGCCGCATGTGTGAGTAAATATTTTCACCGGTCACAATGGCATCATCAACGACAATACCGAGCACCAAAATAAACGCAAACAAACTAATTAGATTGATGGTCACGCCCATCTCTGGCATTAGCGCTAAGCCGCCCATAAACGATACGGGTACACCAATGAAAACCCAGAACGCAACAGATGGTCGAAGGAATAAAGCCAGTAGCAATATCACTAGCAGGCCACCTTGTAGAGCGCTCTTGTTAAGGGTCGCGAGACGCGCTTTTACAATCCGTGATCGGTCACGCCAATAGCCTAAGGTGACATTATCAGGCATCGTTGATTGCGCTTCTACCAGGTAATCTTTTACTTGTTCGGCAACCGTAATGGCACTTTGGTCACCGGAACGGAAAACATCTATCTCTATACTGTTTTGGCTGTTGAACTGTTGTGCGAGCAATGTTTCATCAAAGCCATCGGAAATATCAGCTATATCTGCCAGTGTTACGCGGCTGCCGTCGGCAGTGCTGATGATAGGAATATTGGCAAAGTCTTGTGCGGTTCTACTTTGGCCTTCGGTGCGAATCAGTACTTCACCACCGGCGGTTCTAATGGCACCTGCAGATAAATTAAGAGATGAATTACTAATAGCCTGCGCGACGTCGGCGAAGGTTAAATTGTACTCAAGTAAGGTTTTTTCACTCACTTCAATGGCGAGTTCAAAGTCTCGAACACCGGATAAATTTACCTGGGTAACATCGGGTAGTGCTTCAAGATCGTCACGAATACCACTTGCCAGTGTGCGCAGCTCTTTTTCATCAAGTGGGCCAGCAACAATAACACTAATCACCTCACGGGTTCTTTCAATGATATAAATTGAAGGTGCTTCAGAGTCAGCCGGGAATGTGCCGATTTGATCAACTCGTTGTTTGATGTCATTGAGTACTTCGGTAAGATCGGCGCTTGAGTTAACGTCAACCCTTACAGTGCCTAAGCCTTCAGAGGCGGTAGAGACTATAGATTTTATTTCGGTTAAATCTTGTAGTGCTTCCTCTATTTTGATGTTGATTGTCTCTTCTACTTCCGTAGGTGATGCACCACGGAACGGCACACGAATCGTGACCGAATCAAGTTCGAAGGACGGAAATACTTCCAGTGGAATTCGATTGTTTAGAGAGAACAAACCCCAAAATATAATGCCGCACATTAATAAATTCGCGGCCACGCCGTTTCGGGTAAACCAACTGATTAGTGAATGCATGGTGCCGGGCTCTTTATGTAGGTTTTACAATTAAGCATGGTGTCTACTTTGCGGTTGCTTCAAGGTGCTTTTTAAGCCAATCAGGAACCGTTTCTCCTGCGTCTATTCGCGCTTGAATTCGCTGCCGTGCCTGGGCTGGAATTTCTTCACCTGAGTCGATCATTTTCTTCAGGCGTTGCATCCGCGCTGATGGGTCTCCGCCAGCGTTATTGCCGCCATTGCCGCCATTGCCGCCACCAGTGCCTCGGCTAGGTCTTTCGACTTGAGGTGCAACGCCGTCTACGGTGGCTTGCACCTTCATGCCGTTGGTGACGCTACCGAGTGTGGTTAAGTTCAGGATCTCACCTTCTGTGAGCCCGCCACTGATCACTGCCACATCTGCGTCTTTCCATTCAACAGTGACTTCGCGACTTTGTAAAGTACCGAAATCATCGACAACTAATACTTTAGTATCTTCGCGAAGTGCTGCGCGCGGAATAACGAATACATTATCAAGGGTTTTGCCGGTGACTTTGGCTTCGACAAATTGACCCACTCTAGGTGGGTTATCGAACGTTGCAGGTATACTTGCTACTGCATAGAGCTGCCGGCTGGCAGGGTCAATGCCCTCGGTGCGGGCAAGGTTGGCTTTCCACTCTTGTGTTTCACCGCTGACAATGGCTTGTAAAGTTACTTCTGATTGATTGGCGGCGGCCTGGTCCAGGTCAACGTAGCGTAATTGATTGCTGGTAAACGGCAATCGAATCTCTGCGCGTCCGGTTGAATAGATTTGGGCGACAGTGCTGCCTTTATTTACATATTGGCCTAAGTCTGCTTGTTTAGCCCGAACCCGACCGTTGTACATCGCCTTTATTTTGGTGCGTTCAAGATCAAGCTGTGCGCGTTGTACTTCACCGCGTGCACCTTCAAGCGCCGCTTGTGCAGCTGCAAGCTGTGGTTGTCTGAGTGTTAAAGCTGAAGGCGTACCTTTTCGACCAAGCTTGCGCCAATCTATGGCAGCTTGCTCAGCGCGCGCTTGTTCTTCAGCGAGAGCCGCTCTCTTTTGTGCGAAGTTCGCTTCTGCCAGTGTCAGTGCAATTTGATAATCCCTTGGGTCTATGTGCATTAGCACATCGCCTTTATAAAAAGTGCCGCCAACAACAAAATCAGATGAGACCTCGGTTACCGTACCGGCGACTTCAGATACCAGTGATCCTTCCCTGGCAGCACTGATTTCGCCGCGTGTTTGTAACGTCACGGTATAGCTTTCTGGTTTTACCCGAGTGGCATCTATGGTGGTGGCAGTTTTGAACTGGGGTCTGGTACTTGGCTCCGGGCGATTGGCAATCACTGCGCGAGCGGCTAGTCCGCAGAGTACTAACACCAACAGAGGAAGAATAATTTTAGCTAATAGTTTCATTTGTCAGGCTTTGGTTTGTGGCCAGATTCTAGTGTATATAATTATGAGTATAGTGGAGTATCAGGGCTTCATAGTGTGATTCGAATTGGGTAAGTTGCTATTTCAATTGCGTTTTGTGGATATTATCTGGCTCGGTCTGGAGTTAAGTCTCGTGGTGCTTTGTGCAATAAAGAAGGAAATTCATTGTCGGCAGTAGCGGGTCGAGTGCTACAACAATGGCTTTTGGTGTTTGTGAAGCAAGGTTTCTAACCCTGGAAACTAGCTTTACAAGCCTGCAGCCAGCCGGATTTGGACTACGCTTAAAGCTTACAGTGCTTTTGGTGTATTTAATGTGAAGACAATAAAATCTCAATTTAGTGTCGCGCTAATGCTGCTAAGTTTGGCCGCTTGCGGTGGAGGCAATTCCGGCGACGGGTTAGGTGCAGATACAGACGCGGGAATGCCCATTAATCAAACTATTCAGCAAGACGCGGCGCTTGCCTGCGACGCTCCATTTGATAATGCAGAGCTGCTATTCACAGAGATTGATCGGCAGTGGTCTTGTGAGATTACATCGGCGGCGGGTACGGAATACAGTGAGCTGTATTTTGGTCGTGATGGTACGGCGGTATTTAATAGCAATGACACATGGTACTGGAACAGAAAACTGCCGGGCAATGATATAGGTTTAGCATCGCCCGCCAGGCCATCAAAATTAATTCAAAATATTAATTCATCGAACACGCTAATGAGCTTCAGCGCTATGTCAGAAGTGGGTGTTTCTGAAACGTATGATTGTTTGCTGGTAACACGTGAAATTAATATTTAAAGCAATGGATATTAACGTGTGGTTTTATCCAAAATCATATCTGATGCTTTTTCAGCAATCATTATAGACGGTGCGTTGGTGTTGCCCGATACAATCTCAGGCATGATCGAGGCGTCGACCACCCGTAGCTTGCCAATGCCATGCACTTTTAATTGATCATCTACAACGGCAGCTTTATCGTTGCCCATTTTGCATGTTCCAGCGGGGTGATAAATTGTCTGGCTGTATTTACGCACTGCCTCTTCTAATTGTTCATCAGTTTCATATTGATATCCGGGTACATATTCATCGAGGATATGAGCCGCCATTGACGGTGCTGAAACAATTTTTCGCGCTACTTTAAGACCATTGACGGCAGTGCGAAGATCAAGCTCAGTTGATAAATAGTTGGGTTGAATCGATGGATATACCTTTGCGTCTTTACTGACAATATTTATTTCGCCGCGGCTTTCCGGTCTGAGCTGACAAACAGATGCAGTAAATGCAGAAAAATCATGTACGCCTTCACCGGGTTTGTCTGCACTGAGTGGTTGCATATGAAATTGAATATCAGGGCGATCCACGTCTGGCGACGATCTAGTGAAAATAGTAACCTGACTTGCAGCAAGCGTTAACGCACCGGTTCTGAAAAGCGCGTACTGAATACCTACTTTCATACGTTTTAAAACGCTATTAAGTTCATCGTTTAAGGTTTGTTCACTGGTTTTATATACCGCGCGAACCTGTAGATGATCTTGTAAGTTTTTTCCAACCCCCGGGAGATCATGCTCAATGTCAATTCCCAGTGACTGTAAATGTTGAGCTTCACCAATACCTGAGCACTGCAGCAATTGTGGTGAGCCAATGGCACCTGCTGAAAGAATAACTTCAGCGCCCGCCATAGCGGTTTTTACTTGCCCCTTGTGTTCGTATTCAACACCTTGCGCCTGGCTGTCTTTGATTAATACTCGTAACGTTTGAGCGCCGGTTAAAACCGTTAGATTGCGACGTTTGCGTGCAGGTTTTAAAAAACCTTTAGCGGTGCTCCAGCGATAGCCCTTGTGTGCTGTCTGTTGAAAGTATCCGATGCCTTCCTGGCTGGCACCGTTGTAGTCATCGTTGATTGGAATCTGGCATTCGGATGCACCGGCAATAAAGTGATCGGCGATTGGTCGGCGCAAACGTAGGTCAGAGACTTTAAGTGGTCCGCCAGTGCCGTGGTATTTGCTTTCACCACGTGCTTGATCTTCTGATTTTTTAAAGTAGGGCAATACGCTTTCGTAGTCCCAGCCATTATTGCCAAGTTCTGCCCAGCGATCGTAGTCGGCGTGTTGCCCGCGAACATAGAGCAGACCATTAATAGAGCTTGACCCGCCCAGTACTTTGCCGCGTGGCCACTGCAATTGACGGTTATCAATACCCGGGTCTGGATCAGTTTTATAACACCAATCAAACTTAGGGTTATGCATGGTTTTAAAGTAGCCCACTGGTACATGGATCCACGGGCTGGAGTCAGGCGTGCCGGCTTCCAGAAGCAATACTTTGTTATTCGGGTTTTCAGATAAGCGGTTAGCTAGTACACACCCAGACGACCCGGCGCCGACAATTATGTAGTCAAAGGGGTCAGTGTCGGACTCTAAAGGGGATTGCATGGCGCACCATAGACTGAATAATGCTACTACGATGCTGAATGGCGCAGCCATTTGCAACAGCCAGGATCGAAATCTGTTAAAGGCCAGTGGATGGCACCTTTTCCGATGGCTCGAGTGGATAACAAGTAGGGCTGCAGTGTTTGAAGTCGAATGATATGATCGGCCAGGCTCAGTCTTGTAGAAACTGGGCAGAAGATGGCGCATTTAAGGGGACAATGCATGCAAAGATTGAGTGGAAAAACAGCGTTTGTGACGGCAGCCGGGCAAGGCATTGGGCGTGAAGTGGCGCATATGTTTGCAGCACAGGGCGCGCGCGTAATAGCAAGCGATGTCAATACCAGCTTGCTAGATCAGTTCGATGATAAATCGATTGAAACAATCACTTTGGATGTCACAGATGCAGACGCAGTAAACGCGGCAATCAGTGATGCGGGGCCACTTGATATTTTGTTTAACTGCGCAGGCTTTGTGCACAATGGCACAGTACTGGAGTGCGACCAGGCCGCGTGGGACTTTTCGTTTAATCTAAATGTACGCTCCTCCTATTACACTATAACTGCTGCACTTCCAGCTATGCTTGAAAACGGTGGCGGCTCTATCATCAATATGTCGTCTGTAGCGTCGAGCTTGAAAGGTGTTCCCAATCGGTTTGTTTACTGCACAACGAAAGCTGCTGTCATCGGCTTAACCAAGTCTGTGGCCGCAGACTATATAAACAAGGGAATTCGTTGCAATGCGATTTGTCCGGGAACCATTGAATCCCCTTCTTTACATGAAAGATTGAAAGCCACGGGTGACTACGATCAAGCCATGAAAGACTTCGTTGCGCGTCAACCGCTGGGAAGATTAGGAACCACCGAAGAGATCGGTAATCTAGCGGTGTATCTGGCCTCTGATGAATCTGCTTTTACCACCGGTCAAACGCACATTATTGATGGTGGTTGGGCGATATAAAGGCCTTCATGCCAACCTGTTGAATTTTCTTATAACCACTCACTGCGTAATGCATTATGAAACTATTAAGACACGGACCTAGCGGCGCTGAAAAACCAGGCCTGGTAGATACAGATGGTGTGATCAGAGATTTATCTGCTCACTTAAATGACTTGGATGGCGCAGCATTGTCAGATGCATCCATTGATAAGCTGCGAAATCTAGAGACGTCTGGTTTGCCAGTCATAGACTCCAATACGCGCCTTGGTCCTTGTGTCGCGCACGTAGGTAAGCTTATTTGTGTCGGCTTAAATTATTCTGATCATGCGGCAGAGTCGGGCCTTGAAGTTCCACCTGAGCCGGTATTGTTTTTCAAGGCCACTTCATCGATCGTAGGCGCTAATGATTCCATAGAGCTTCCCAAAGGGTCTGTATCTACCGACTGGGAAGTAGAGCTCGCGATTGTAATCGGTAAAGACGGTAAATACATTGATGAGTCAGATGCACTGCAACATATTGCGGGCTTCTGTGTAGTACACGATGTGTCCGAGCGTGATTTTCAAATCAATCGATCTGGTCAGTGGGTGAAAGGCAAATCTGCAGATACATTTGGGCCAATGGGCCCATGGATGGTCACTAGAGATGAGATCCCCGATCCACAAGCGCTTTCCATGTACCTGGATGTCAATGGTGAGGCAAAGCAGCGCGGTTCCACCAGCACCATGGTGTATCAAGTGCCGTTTTTGGTCTCGTATATTTCCCAATTCATGAGTTTGCAGGCAGGCGACGTAATCTCCACCGGCACGCCACCAGGCGTCGGTTTAGGCATGAAGCCCCCGCAGTACCTGAAAGCAGGTGATGAAGTAACGCTTGGGATTGAGGGTTTAGGCGATCAACGCCAGCGTGTGGTCGCGTACTCGTAAAGTTTACTGATTGCGTGCTGTTAATCTGCTTGCAGTCGTTCTACAATTAGTCCTGTTGAGCGAATACTCGACAGATCAGTTTTAATGCGCCCATAGCTCAGCTGGATAGAGTACCTGGCTTCGAACCAGGTGGTCGGAGGTTCGAATCCTTCTGGGCGTACCAAACGCTGTACTAAAGACCTGGCGATTATGATCGCCAGGTCTTTTTTTTTGCATTTTATAGATATAGATTGGCTTTCACATGCGTGAACGGCTTAGCTGATTTTTTCGTTTTGCGGTGTCGGTGGAATCGATGCTCGTAGGCTTAAAGATGAGTAAACCAGTAACAAAAGCCCCACGAACCCTGCTATTGCCGATACCCGTAGCAGCGTTGACAGTGAGTCCCAGCTGGCCGCATTACCATCCGTTACTAAGGTTGAAAAGCTAAAAAGCAGTATCG
>CALGKA010000019.1 GCA_937927895.1 uncultured Granulosicoccaceae bacterium
GCAATTTCAGGCACCACGCCGCCATATTCCGCGTGAATATCTACCTGGCTATGTAGCTTATGTGAGAGCAGGCCTTGCTCTGTGTCATAAACGGCGAGGCCCGTTTCATCACACGATGTTTCTATTCCAAGTACTTTCAATGCCTTTTTAACCAATTAAACCTAAAGTGATGTGGGTCGATTACTTGCTTGTACGCTATAATCCCTTATAATCCGCGGGCTGAGCAGCAATTTTTTGCCATTCTCACCCGAATTAGCGCTAACTACCAATACTTAGAGACGTTTTTCCACTATGCCGATAGTCCGTGTAAAAGAAAATGAGCCGTTTGAAATCGCCCTACGTCGCTTCAAGCGATCTTGCGAAAAAGCCGGTGTCTTAACCGAAACTCGCCGTCGCGAATACTACGAAAAGCCGACTACCGAGCGAAAGCGTAAAGCTGCTGCCGCTGTAAAGCGCCACCAAAAGAAGCTCTCAAAAGAAATCTCACGTCGCGTGCGTATGTACTAGGTCTTAACAGACCTTTTACTAACCAGTGTCTGAGATACATGTCTGAGATTAAAAACACCATTCTGGCTGATATAAAAGCCTGCATGAAAAGCGGTGATAAAACCCGCTTGGGTGTACTGCGGCTAATTTCATCTGCGGTAAAACAGCGCGAAGTTGATGAGCGTGTCGAGACAGATGACCCGGCCATGCTGGTCATCTTAGACAAAATGGCCAAGCAACGTCGCGAATCCATAGAACAATACACCGCTGCCAAGCGCACTGATTTAGCAGACGTTGAAATAGCAGAGCTCGACATCATTAAGAGCTACCTACCGGAACAACTCTCAGAAACAGAAATCAACACCTTGATTGACGAGGCAATTACGGCGTCCGATGCCAGCTCCATAAAAGATATGGGCAAGGTCATGGGCATCATTAAGCCGAAATTACAGGGCAGAGCAGACATGTCTGCTGTCAGTTCTCTGATAAAATCTCGACTCGCGTAACCTTTTTTCTCTCGATACTTCGAGATTAGTTGTGATTGCACAGCTTTTCACACCCCTACCAGTGACGGCATAAAAGCATGGGAAATGTCTTTCAATTTTTGGATGCTCCAAGACAGGATCCTGAAAAGAAACCAGTCGAAGAACGAGTTATAGAATTCGGTGAAATCTACGGCGAATTCAATCCAGAATCAGCCGCAACTCAATCGGACCGCTGCCTTGAGTGTGGCAACCCCTACTGCGAATGGAAATGCCCAGTCCATAACTATATTCCAAACTGGTTAAAACTGGTTGCCGAAGGTAATCTTTTTGAAGCAGCTGAAATGAGCCACCGCACCAACTCATTGCCTGAAATGTGCGGCCGCGTTTGCCCACAAGACAGGCTTTGCGAAGGCGCTTGCACACTCAACGATGGTTTTGGTGCAGTCACTATTGGTTCCGTTGAAAAGTACATTACCGATGAAGCGCTAAAACAAGGCTGGCGCCCAGACATGTCTAATGTGGTTTCCACTGGTAAAAAAGTTGCTGTTATTGGCGCCGGCCCAGCGGGGCTTTCATGCGCTGATGTTTTAGTTCGCAACGGTGTCGCACCGGTGGTGTTCGACAAATACAGCGAAATAGGTGGGCTGCTTACTTTTGGTATTCCACCATTCAAACTTGAAAAAGATGTCGTTCGCACACGTCGCGATATCATGGAAGAAATGGGCGTTACTTTTAAGCTTGGCATGGAAGTCGGGAAAGACATCTCAATAGATGAACTCATCAAAGACTACGATGCAGTATTCTTAGGAATGGGTACTTACACTTCTATGCGTGGTGGTTTTGCAGGCGAAGATCTTTCAGGCGTATACGATGCCCTACCCTATCTTGTGTCTAATATAAATGAACAAGAAAAATGGCCAAGCGATTCTGACTTTATAGATCTAAAAGACAAAAAAGTTGTGGTACTGGGCGGCGGTGACACTGCGATGGATTGCAATAGAACAGCCATCAGACAAAGCGCTACGCAAGTCACATGCGCTTACCGCCGTGACGAAGAAAACATGCCGGGCTCCAGACGCGAAGTTAAAAACGCCAAAGAAGAAGGTGTAAAGTTTCTATGGAACAGACAACCCATCGAAATTATTGGCAACAACGGCAACGTCACCGGCGTTAAAGTCGTGACAACAGAGCTAGGTAAACCAGACACCCGCGGCCGTAGATCACCTCAGGCAATACCAGGCACTGAAGAAGTCCTTGATGCTGATGCTGTTTTGATAGCCTTTGGATTCAGACCGAGCCCTGCCGCATGGTTTGGTGATTTTTCAATCGAAATTGACCAATACGGATTAGTGGTCGCTCCAGAAAATGCAAAGCACAAACACCAAACCACTAACCCGAAAATTTTCGCTGGTGGTGATATGGTTAGAGGTTCAGACTTAGTAGTGACTGCCGTGTTTGAAGGCCGCAATGCTGCAGAAGGCATTATTAGTTATTTGGATTTGTAACTGCCAGCAGTATAAAGCGCCAAGTGATCACTGACTGATAGCACCCAGTCATACTTAACTACATTAGAACCTACACCAACCAACACAACTGGTTGGTGCTAAAAACTCCGGGCAAAATATGCATTCCATAAGAAACACCCGATTTCTTCGAGCACTAAATAATCAGCCTAACGATCGCACTCCGATCTGGATCATGCGGCAAGCAGGACGATATCTACCAGAGTACCGTGAAGTACGCGCTAAAGCCGGTGACTTTCTGACCTTAGCTGGCACACCTGAGTTAGCTTGCGAAGTAACACTGCAACCCATTAAGCGCTTCAGGCTAGACGCGGCCATTATATTTTCAGATATTCTGACAGTACCCGATGCCATGGGGCTTGGTCTTTATTTCGAAGAGGGCGAAGGACCAAAGTTTAAGAACCCCACACGCACCCCCGAAGACATCAAACAATTGCATACACCTGACCCTGAAACAGAGTTGCGGTATGTAATGGATGCACTACGTTTAACTCGCTCCGAACTAAACGATAGCGTGCCACTCATCGGTTTTTGTGGAAGCCCTTGGACTGTCGCCACCTATATGATTGAAGGCGGCGGTAGTAAAGAGTACGTGCATACAAAGAAACTTATGTACGGTGATGATGCAGCGCTCCACAGCCTACTGATGAAAGTAGCAGATACCTCAATAAACTATTTGCGCGCACAAGCTGAAGCCGGTGCTCAAGCACTGATGGTATTTGATACATGGGGTGGTATTCTTACACCCAGGGCATACCACGAATTTTCACTGCGCTATATGAATGAGATTGTTAGCGCTTTAGAACTTTCTCACCCAACCATACCCATTACGCTATTTACAAAAAATGGCGGTATGTGGCTACCTGATATTGCCCATTCAGGTTGTGCAGGTGTCGGAGTTGATTGGACTATTGATCTACGTGATGCCCGAGCGTTAACGCAAGATAAAGTTACTCTGCAAGGCAACCTTGATCCGGGTGTTTTGTATGGATCAAAAAACAAAATCAAAGAGGAAGTACTACGAGTACTTGAAAGCTATGGTGAAGGTGACCGGCATATCTTTAATCTTGGCCACGGCATTCACCAGCATATTGACCCTGATAACGTTGAGTTCATGATTGAAACCGTGCATGAACTTAGCCCGGCGTTTCATACCAATAAGCCGACCGAATAACTGCTTAGTGCTGCACTGTGTCTACAGTGCAGTTTATACATGCTAGCTTATAAGAGTGGCTAGAAAGCCACTTAGAACAACTGCTCAACCTTTTTCTTTTGTGTCGTTCTTTTTATTCTCGGTTGCACTGGCACCACTTGCTGCGGCGCTTCAGTTGCTTCTGAAGGTGACACCGTTTGCGTGTTAGCAACACCCGCTGCTGTTTCAACCGGCAATTCTCTGACTGGCTGAACCATTCTAGGCTCGGCGTACTCAGTTGGAATGTTCTCTTCTCTGAAGTATTCAAAAAATGAGTTCTCAGCACCAGGGTTCGCAAGCCTGCCGGTTTTACGATCGATACGAACAGTAGCAAGCCCCTCTGGCTGTAGCTCGTTATCTTCCGACACACCGTCTAGCGCTACGCGCATATAGTCTATCCACATCGGTAATGCTGCTACACCGCCGCTTTCTTTATTGCCTAATGACTTCTGTTCGTCATACCCCACCCACGCAGTGGCCACCAACTGACTATTGAAACCGGTGAACCAGGCATCGTATAAATCATTGGTAGTACCAGTTTTACCGGCGAGATCACCTCTATTAAGATCCTTTGCGCGCCGTGCGGTACCACGGGTAATCACTTCTCTCATTATCGAACGCATAATGAAGGCATTGCGCTCTTCTATCACTCGTTTAGAGGCAATCACAATCGGCGCACCTGGAATTCCCGGCACTGCATCCTGGGCCGCTTCGTTAGCGGCTGCAACACTTGGCTCAGTCACAATTGGCAAGGTGTTGTCTTCTTCAGACTCGGTATCGAGCAGTGCAACGTCTTCGATGGCAACAGCTCCACCATTTTGCTTTTCTACCTCTGTGCATTTTTCATCTGTTTCACAGTACTCCACTACCGCTGCGTTATAGACCACTTTGCCCGAGCTATCGATGATCTTTTCAATGAACCGAGGTCGCATTGAATATCCACCGTTAGCGAAAGTTGTGTAGGCGGTTGCCAGCTGCAGGGGTGTCATGTCGCCACTACCGAGAGACAAAGAAAGGTTTCTCGGTAAACTCCTTGGCTCAAAATTAAAACGCTCGGCATAACGGATTGCTCGCGGTATACCTAGCTCTTGCAATACCCTTATAGAGACTAAGTTGCGAGACTTAACCAGCGCTTCGCGCAGACGCGTCGGACCAAAGAAACGGCCAGAGTAATTTCTCGGGCGCCATTCATCTTCTAGAACATTATCTTCAAGCACCACCGGGGTATCATTGTAGATAGTCGCCGGGGTATCGCCGTGTTCAAATGCAGCGGAATATATAAAAGGCTTAAAATTCGAACCGGGCTGTCGGTAAGCTTGAGTAATACGATTAAATTTGCTGCGATAAAAATCAAAGCCACCCACTAGCGCCAATATTTTACCAGTCACCGGTGAAAGCGAGACAAACGCACCTTCAACGTCTGGCATCTGTGCCAGGGAATAGATTTGGTTGTCGTCTAGCGCCACGTGAACAATATCGTAGGGTGAAAGTATTTCACCCGGGGTTGTCAGGGCAGGTTTTTCTTCATCTTCTTCACTGCGTGGCGAGGCCCATTCCAGTTGCTCCCAAGGGATCGAAATTTGTTCACCACCAATAAGTACCGCCTGAGCCTCTGTAGCGGTGGTGGCTGTAATCATGGCTGGGCGCAAATTACCTTGCGATGGGAACTCTGCCAATTGGCTGTCAATTTTGTCTTGTTCGTCTGCATCTTCAGGATTGACCTTACCGGGCAACCTGAAGCCATGGCGCTTTTCATAATCAATTAGTGCACGACGTAATGCGTCTGTCGCTGCCATCTGATGCTTACTGTCGATGGTGGTATACACCTTATATCCACCGGTATACGCCTCTGACCCCAACCACGACACCATTTGTGCACGCACCATTTCGCTGACGTGTCCGGCATCTACTTCACTTGCCGTCTGATGCAAAGTAGCAGTGACCGGTGTGGCGACTGCGACATCGTATTCTGCTTGTGTGATCTTGTTGAGCTCAAGCATGCGACGCAATACATAATTACGTCTGATCATCGCTCTTTCAGGATTAACAATAGGGTTGTACTTAGAAGGTGCTTTTGGCAAACCTGCGATCATTGCCGCTTCTGCCAATGTCAGATCTACCACAGACTTGCCGTAATACACCTTGGCAGCCGATGCCACTCCGTAAGCGCGATTACCTAAGTAGGGAATATTCAGATAAAGCTCAAGAATTGACGCTTTACTTATTTGACGCTCTATTTTCAGCGCCAATAGAATCTCATTGATCTTTCGGAGGTAGGTTTTTTCAGGTGATAGATAAATATTACGCGCCACTTGCATCGTAATGGTACTGCCACCCTGGCCTTTTCTGCCTGTTTTCAACAGATTTACACCCGCGCGCAGCAAACCTTGATAGTCAACGCCCGGGTGCTCGTAGAAGCGGTCGTCCTCTGAGGCCACTACCGCGTCAATAAGTACCTGTGGGGTATCTTCTATAAGTAATTGTTCCCGGCGTTTCTCACCGAATTCCGCTAACAACTTGGCATCGCTCGTGTAAACAAGCAAAGGAACGTGCAATTCGACGTCGTTGAGCGCATCGATATCCGGCAAATTGGGCTCGAGCCGCTTGTAAATCAGAACACCGGCAATGCCCACACCGATAAAAGCCAATAAAGCCAGGCCAAACAACACCTTAAATAGTCGTCCGATCAAGGAAGATCACTCCGCAGCAAACTTTCAGCTGTTAATTATCGCCCAAGCGAAATGAGAAAATTGAGAACCCGGGCATCATGAAGTGTTGATTATCTCACCATTTGTGGTCGTTTTAACGCTTTTGATGCGACGAGATAACAAACTTGGAGTGCCTTTTGCAGTTTCATTATGGCAGTTGCGGTTGGGTTTCTCATAAAAACCTTTGCAACTTATTAAAAATTCAAAACAAATTTGTATTGAAACTACTTGAGACTAGCCTGGGCGCACACCGGTATCATGAACTTTTCATTCGGAAACAAACAAGCAAACCTTGTCGGATTGGACATAAGCTCCACTTCGGTCAAGCTTCTAGAACTCAGTAAGTCAAAAACGGCTTACAAAGTTGAGAGCTACGCAGTCGAACCATTGCCAGCTAACGCAATGAACGACAAGAGCCTGCAGGACGTTGAAGCCGTTGGCGAGGCGATCAAACGCGCCGTCAAAAAATCTGGCTCGAAACGCAAATTTGCAGCGGTAGCTGTACCAAGTGCAATGGTTATCACCAAGATACTCCAGATGCCCTCGGGACTAAAAGACAGCGAGCTTGAAGCACAGATTCAGCTCGAAGCTGACCAATATATTCCCTACTCTCTTGATGAGGTCAACATTGATCATCAAGTAATCGGCCCATCAGAAGAAGAGCCGGGCTCAGATGACATATTAATAGTCGCATCACGTAGCGAGAACGTTGAAGAACGAACCGCTGCTTGTGAAATTGGCGGACTGACAGCCAAAGTTGTCGACATTGAGCCTTACACCATTGAGCACACCTGCAAGCTAATTAAAGATCAGACCAACGTTGAGTGGAATGATAAGACTATTGCAGTACTCGATATCGGTGCAACCATGACAAGCCTGAATGTACTTAGAGACGAAAAGCTCGTGTACACCAGAGAGCAGCCATTCGGCGGCAAGCAATTGACAGAAGAAATAATGCGACGCTTTGGCCTTTCATACGAAGATGCCGGACGTGTAAAGCGTGTGGGTGGATTACCAGACAACTACGAGCCTGAGATTCTTAACCCTTTTAAAGATCAGATGGTGCAGCAGGCTAACCGCTTCCTACAGTTCTTTTTCTCAGCAGACAAGAACGACTACGTTGATCAAATTGTTTTAGCTGGTGGTTGTGCAGAGATCCCAGGTATCTGCGAGTTGATCGAAAGCACGATCGGCACGCCAACAAGCAAAGCCGACCCATTTCATAACATTGAGTGCGCACCAGGTGTGGCACTACAACGACTCCAAGGTGATGGCCCTGCCATGTTGATCGCCTGCGGGTTAGCGACGCGAGGATTCGACTGATGGCGAAGATTAACCTACTACCTTGGCGCGAAGAACTTCGTAACGAGAAAGCCAAAGAGTTTGGCATGAGCGCCCTTCTCACAGGCTTATTCGGAGCTGCACTCGTGTACGGTGGCATGCAATTCGCGAATAACAAAATCGATCATCAGCAAGCGCGTAATAACTACTTGCAGACTGAGATCGACAAGCTGAAGAAAGATTTAAAAGAGATTGAAGAGCTAGAGTCAACCAAAGCTAAGCTGCTTGCTCGAATGGACATTATTCAAGAGCTACAAGCAAGACGGCCGCAGGTGGTACACACTTTTCAAGAACTCGCAGAGCGAATTCCTGATGGTGTTTACTTGCGCTCAATGAAGCAGCAAAAGGACATATTAGCGTTCGAAGGAAAAGCTGACTCAAATGCTCGCGTTTCAACATTAATGCGAAACCTTGGCGCTTCAGACTGGTTCAAACAACCAGGTCTTGAGCTCATTGAGTCAAAAGACAAAGATAACGGCATCAGCTCGTTCAAATTGCGTCTATCGCAATCTGTCGCGCCAGCTGCCAACACCATAGACAAGTAAAGGGGCCAGCAGTGGATATCGGACAGGCAGTTTCAGATCTTCAAAGTATAGATTCAAGTGACTTTAAAAAGATCGGCACAGCACCACTTGCGGTACGTGTTTTCTTACTGGCACTTGGGCTAGCAGCGATCATTGGCTTAGGCATTTGGTTCTTAGTTAAACCAAAGTTCCTTAATCTGGACCAAATCGCAGCTAAAGAACAAACATTAAAGCAACAGTTTGATAAGACTCAAGCTAAAGCCGCGAACCGTGACGCCTATATTGAGCAGCTTGGTGAAATGAACCGAACGTTCAACGTGATGTTACGCCAGCTACCCAACAAGACAGACATTGAAAATCTATTGATAGATCTTTCACAAACAAGTGTTGCAGCTGGCCTTGAAGTTGAATACTTCAAACCGGAAAAGGAAATCCCTAGAGAATTTTATGTGGAGTATCCGATCCAAATCAAAGTGACTGGTGATTATCACCAATTCGGAAACTTTGTTAGTGGCTTAGCGGCACTCCCACGAATCGTGACTTTGCATGATATCAATATTAAGCCAGTTGGTAAGGCAGAAACACAAAAACTACAGATGGATCTAACGGCTACTACTTACCGTTACCTTGATGATGATGAGGCATAAGATCGTGAAAACAAGAGCTACCACAAAACGATTTGCAAAGATGAGGCTTGCCATTATGGCGGTCGCAGCCTCTGCAACTCTCGCGGGGTGTGACAGCGGGATTAACGATCTTGAACAGTTCGTTGCTCAAACTCGCATGAAACATCAAGGTCGAGTTGATCCTCTACCTGAGTTTGCGGAATACGAAACTGTTGCTTATGCAGAAACAGGCCTTCGTGATCCGTTCAAACCAAATAAGGACATTACTCCTGCCGAAACGACTGTGGCCACAGCAAGTACCGGCGGACCTCGCCCGGATGCTGGTCGCAGACGTGAGTCCTTAGAGAACTATCCATTAGATTCTTTAAAGATGGTGGGCATTCTGAAACAGCGCGAATCAAGTTGGGCACTGGTACAGGATAGAGAAGGCACAATCCACCGTGTTCAGCCAGGTAATTTCGCTGGCCAGAACCACGGCAAGATAGTAAAGATTTCGGAAAACGAAATTAATCTAGTTGAGTTAATACCTGATGGTATCAGTGGCTGGATTCAACGACAGGCTCAGTTAAAACTGGGCACTGGAGATGAAAAATGAAGGCAACCATAGATCAGGTAAAGAGAAAGAATAAAACGATGCAACGGAGAAACACGGTGAATAATCCAACAATCTGCACACCAACGCACCTAGGTAAACTGCGGTTGTTGGCTATTGCAATAGGCGCACAAGCGCTAATCTCACAGCAAGCGCTTGCGGGCACACTTGACCACTTGAGTTATACAACTCTACCGGGCAACCAACAGCAGATAGCTTTCAAGCTTAGCGAGCCGGTTACCCCGCAAACTTTTCAAACCGATTTTCCGGCACGAATTGCTATTGACCTAATGGGTACCACTAACGCACTTGATAAAAGAGTCGTTCCAGTCGGTGTTGGCAACTTAGAGAGCGTGAATATTGTAGAAACCAGTGACCGAACTCGCGTGGTGATTAACCTGGGTGAAATGACAGGCTATGAAGCAGAGATGGACGGTGACCGTTTGCTAGTCACTTTAGACAACGCTTCAGATAGCGATGCCGCAGGCGATGCAGACACCCTACTTGATGATGCTGTCAACGCAGAACTGTATCAAGACGACGAAATCCCAATGGCGGTAACTATACCGGTTGCTGCAGCTGGAAACTTAGAAGAGCTCACTGAAGATTTCAACGCCTCTGAAGACCTAAGCGACGGCGTAGTAGTAGAGCTACCTTCAAGCTTGCCACTGGATTTCGAAGCACCTAAAGCTCCTGCTGAAATGGAAGCTCCGGTAATGCCGATTGAAGAACAGCAAATCGCTGTTGAAACAGGCGCACCGATCGAAGAGTACATTGAAGATCTTAACGCTGTTCCTGATGTGCCTATGCCGCGCACTGAAAACGTAGCATTTCAGCGCAACACTGCAGACTCTGGTGTTAACTACTCTCGTCAGCAAGATGCCTTTAACCCGCCTGTACTTCCTAAAAAGAATGTGACGTACACTGGTGAAGAACTATCACTAAACTTTCAAGATATTGAAATTCGCTCAGTACTACAATTATTGGCAGATTTCACAGACCTGAACATTGTTGTTAGTGACAGCGTCGATGGCAAACTCACACTACGTCTTAAGAACGTTCCCTGGGATCAAGCGCTAGACATTATCTTACGCACCAAAGGTTTGGATAAAAGACGTTCAGGCAACGTTGTGATGGTAGCTCCAGCCGGTGAAATCGCAGCCGCAGAAGCTGCTGAGCGAGAAGCGGCACAACAAGCTATTGCACTTGAGCCTCTTCGCACTGAGTTTGTACAAGTTAACTATGCTAAAGCAAACGAAGTAGCTGCCATTCTTAAATCAGAGACTGGTGGTGTTCTTTCAGATCGCGGCAACGTGACTATTGATGATCGAACCAACACTATTCTTGTTAGTGACACCGCTGACGTACTGGGTAAAGTACGCTCACTAGTCACACGCCTTGATGTTCCGGTAAGACAAGT
>CALGKA010000020.1 GCA_937927895.1 uncultured Granulosicoccaceae bacterium
GCAACACCGGCTCAGACTATTGAAAATAAATACCCTGGTTATAACGACGCTATGAAGCAGCACGTTACTGCGCTAGGTGCTGAATGGTTTGACCCTTACGACTCTATAAAAGACAGCAGCCAGTTATACGACGAAGACAGAGTACTCTACTCTGATATGGATCACCTATCTGTCTACGGTGGCAGATGGCTGCATCAGAATCTTGCTGGAAAAGCATCGAGCTTGTTCAGCTATTAGCTGCTTTAGGTTTTATCGTCGATAGAGCCTAAAACGACAACTCACCTGCACTCTTCCGCCTGTGTATTTACCAACATGCACAGACACTGATACTCTGTAAGCAACTACTGACTTGCAGATATATCAATGACATTCTCTTTAGTGGCTCGCTGTAAAGATTCCGGCATGTTCGGCATGGCTATCTCTTCCTCATCACCTGCGGTTGCCGCACGATGTGCATGGGCGCAAGCGGGAGTCGGCGCTGTTGCCACACAGAACGTAACTGATCCGTCGTTAGGTCCGCGAGTGCTGTCACTGATGGCCAAAGGCGCGACCGCCACAAACGCATTAAACGAAGTTGAAAATAGCGCAAATTTTATGGCCTACCGGCAGCTACTGGCGGTTGATAACAGCGGTAACACATGCATTTTTTCAGGCAGCGAGGCGCTTGGCATTGTAGCTGAATCGGGCGCAACAGATGTTGCTGCTGCAGGTAATTTACTCGACAACACCTCTATCCCTGAAGTTCTAACGAGCACCTTCTTATCAACCAGCGGACACCTGGGTGATCGCTTAATACAGTCAATGCGGGCAGCTGTAAAAGCCGGCGGCGAGGCCGGCCCAGTGCATTCAGCAGGATTACTGTTGGTTGACCAGGTTAGTTGGCCGGTTGCGGAACTAAGGTGTGACTGGGCACCTGATGAGTGCCCAATAGAAAACATTGCCACTGCATGGGCCACCTACAAACCGCAATTAAACGACTATGTACAAAGAGCACTGGATCCGACCCAGGCACCAAGCTACGGCGTACCTGGAAACGAATAACATGTTTTTAAATTGCCAACTACAAAAACCAATTGCCAGATCCAATTGCCAGATCTAATTGACATTGAACCGATTGGCAAGAACCCGATTGGCGAGAACCGATCGCGAAGAACATTCGGCTCAAGCTCTACTCAATGCAGTCAGTTAATATAGTCGGTGACGTCTGGCGGTTGAAAGCCAGACTCCATCTGCTTGTACCTGCCAATGATTGACCTTGCAAGCATATCAGCATCAGCCTCTAGTTGTGCACAGTCTCTGCGTGGCGCCATTGCCTGCAGTGCTTCTTTCACTTCTAACGATGCATCAATACCTGTTTTACCGTGTTTACAATGATGTGCACGCAAAGTATCTCCGTACCGATTCCATTGATCTGTCAAATCACGATCAGTGGCAAACAATTGATCAGGCCAAAGCGGTAGTTTGTATCGTACCAACACCTGTGCTTCTGCACCGCGAACACCGCAACCCTTTGTTGTTCTTCGAGACTCAAAGCTCCACTTTAAATCCCATTTCGTATAGCCGGTTCCACCATTTGGAACGCTAGCGACCAAAGACCGCAACAATTCACGACCAGAGTCACCGGCTATAATTACGTTATCTTCGTTCTCTAAAAAATTGGGCTTTAAGCGCAACTGAGCATCGCTAAACTGATGATTACAAACTGCATTAGGCTGTGAGATGTCTACCAAAGCGGTATCGTTCTCAATAGATGCAGAGCCACTAGGAAGAAGAGGCACAGGAGCGCAGCTTGCAGTCAACCCGATCAAAGCCGAGCCTATGTAAACACAAACTTTTTTCACATCAAGCATTTTGAATTATTATCAACCTATAAGAAATGCAGTACTAGATACATTAATGCTGTTAGGGCGAAACCTAATGCGATAACGCCACCAATAGTAGTCAATCCGCTAAATCTACCGACCTGGAGTTTACCAAAAAGACCGTTACCCTCAATTACCAATACTGCCAACAGGCACATTATAAACCCAATATCAGTAAAATCAGGGTATTCAATACCCCCACCTGACGGTCCGTGCTTAGATGCAAGCATGCCAAACAACATCGGCGCAGACAATAACGTATTAGTGCGGGATATAAGCAACGCTTTAGCGCCAGCCACCGCCTTATCACCAGACGCCAAACCACAGACTATTTTCTGTTGCGGCCAAATCACTAGCCAGACATTTAAAAACATGATAACCCCCATAAAGGCGGCAAGAATAATATACTGATTGGCCGCTGCCCCGAGGAAATAAAGCAACATTGCGCCAGTGAGTAGAGTCGCTACAGAAGCCCATCGAAACCACCAAAGCGCCCTTGGCAATAGTTTTTGAACAACCTCTTTTTTAGTGCTGTCAGATGCCTCCTTAAGGAATTCACCCTGCACAAGGTTAAAGTAGAACAGTAGACCTACCCATACGATTGCCACCAGTACGTGCAGCCATCTAAATAAAATTCTATTAGGTAAATCATAGTTCACTAACCAATCAGACTTAATCGTTGTTTTTAGAAGACGCAGTAGTAACAATGCTAAAACCACCAGGCCATTTCTGCAGCACCCAATGCCAAACAAATGGACATACTTTTGCAACACTTAACAAAGACAACACTACATATAAAGTGACAAACACAAACACCATAGTCATTCGCAGTGATGTAATTGTCGCCACAGCCCAATAATTCTCAACTAGATACACAAAACCAACCATCAACAATAACACTGGCAACATCACCACCGATACCAGAGCAAGCACCGCCGGCGCTGCTATATAGACAGCAACTACAGGCATTGAATATTTCTTATATTTCTCAACAAAATGCATTATCAAAGCCGTAAGACTCACCAACACACCTAGTGGCAGATACAGTAAAACAAATGAAAAGATAAAGGCCGTTGGTGGCACTAGTTCACCTCTAATTGTACCAGGCCCACTTGCCCTATTTGGTGAGCGCGGTTAAATCAGGTAGCGGCCGCGCAGTTACAACATCTTTACTAAAGTGCTGCTCGAGACTCGCTGCAATGCCAAGCAACTTAGCATCACTGCCACGCGGACCAACCAACTGCACACCATACGGTAGTCCCTTATGATCTAGTCCGCAAGGGATAACACAAGAACAACACAAGGCCATGGTGGGCGCATATGCCAGCGCCAACCACTGCATATAGGTTTGCATTGGGGTACCGTTGATCTCAGTTACTGCGAGCTGTGAATGCTCAAAAGGGGAAACCGACGCCGCAGGACAAATTAAGACATCGGCATTTGTACTGGCAAAGAACTCTAACGCTTGCCTGTAAATAATACTTTGCTGCACGAACGCCTGGCCAATCTCAGACGCAGTTAAATTAAGGCCGCGCTCGGTATTGTCAATCACATTCTGACCAAGAAGTTGGCGATTATTTTTCAAGCGCTCTTGATGGCCTGCAACAAAAAACACTCCGCGCAATACTTCAAATGTATTGTGGATATTTTCAAAATCCGGATGCCCGTTATCGCATTGCTTAAATACGCTCTTTACGTTTTGCATTCGACTGGTAAAAACATCAGCGATCTGTTGATCCACATCACAACAACCTAAATCCACAGACCAGGCAGCGGTTATGGTACTGAGATCTGTTGGCTCTAACGTATCAGGGATAGCCGACACGGCTGGACTGAAAGGATCACGTTGATCAAAACTAGCCTGAGCACGAAGCAATAAATGTACATCTGCCACCGTACGGCCCATAGGCCCAAGCACCACAAACGGATTAAGCCCAACGCCGTTATGTGCATATGCCGCAACTCCTGGTGATGGTCTAAAACCTGTGACACCACAAAACCCTGCAGGGGTTCGAAGACTGCCACCGTAATCAGAACCTGTAGCCAACGGCACCATACCTGTTGCCAATGCTACAGCCGCTCCACCGGATGACCCTGCACAGGTTTTTTGCCTGTTAAACGGATTACAAGTGGCACCGTAAACCAGATTTACTGTGTTGCCACCAGCACCAAATTCGGGCACGTTGGTTTTACAAAATATATTGCCATCCACAGTCGCTACTGCTGCAACCATAGGATCACTATAATCTGGAACATGGTCTTTATATTCCAGCGACCCATAAGCGGTGGTTAGCCCTTGTGTTGCCTCAAGGTCTTTGATAGCGACAGGTAGTCCCGCTAGCATTCCACTCTGCTGTTTGCCAAGCTTGGCATCTATACGAGACGCCTGTGCACGACCAGCATCAAAATCTGAAGCGACTATGGCATTGACCGACGGATTAACAGCCTCTATTCGCTTAACACAGCTATCAAATAGCTCAACTGCAGAAATCTCACGCGCCTTAAGCTGCTTTAAAGCTTCCACAGCACTCAGGTCACAAAGTTCGGGCGACAGTTCGGGCATCTCAGATTACTCTACAAGAAGGTGTAGAGCATTAGTGCTCAATCAAACCCAAAGGTCAAGACACTACAAATCAATATCAAAGGCTTGGCGGTTGGATATGACGCAGGGTGAACAACTAGTATCGATTGTATTGATCTATGTGTTTAATCACTGCAGCCCGTTCAACCGTGCAAACCACACTCTCTTTTTAAGCCATGAAAGCGCGTCTGTTCGGCGGTCATTCCCGCCTGCAACGGCATTGAACGTGTATCGCACAGAATTTCCATCCCTTTTTCGGGGAGTTGCGTATTATTTTAGGATTGCAAAGTCACTAAAGCGTGAGTGACAGAACCGCTGAATAATAAACGACAGAAGTTCGCAATCTAACACTAGCATAGACAAATATTCACGGGCTTTACACTAGCCTAAATCACAAGGCTTTTTAAGCCTCACTTATAACGTTAGCCTATGCTAGTAACCACTAATACTACTAGCTGCATTTCTGTTAGCTGCATTTCTACTTGCTGCAATTCTACTAGGCCGATAGTCCTCGAGACACACTGACATCGAGCAACTGGCGTGGTCGACAGCGCTTTATATTAACCATTTGATTAAGTGTATAAATATGAAAGTGGCGACAGTCTCTTTCTATGAGCTGATCAATAAACGAGTCTAATTGATCTTGCGACAGCTTAGCCATCGTGTCATGGTCTTGCGCGCCTTTACTAAATGCCTTGATGAGGCTATCTGGCACTTTAGCGCCACACTTGGCCGAAAAAGAAACGACACTATCAATATCTCTAATGGGTAGTACTCCTGCCACTATAGGCACGTGGATACCAATAACCGCTGCACGATCCCTAAAGCGTTCGTATTCATCAACATCAAAAAAGAACTGTGATATCGCTCTGTTAGCACCCGCATCTATTTTTTCTTTTAGAGCCTGCAGATCTGCATCGACGCTTTTAGCTTTCGGATGCACATCAGGGTAACAAGCGACACTTATATCAAACGGATGGATTTCAAGGAGGCCATTTATAAAGTCTGGCACGTCTTTGTAGCAGTCTCCACGTGTTCGCGCTTGGGCTGCGTCTTCTCGGGCGTCACCTCTTAGAGCAACAATACGATCAACACCAGCATCACGGTAAGATCGGGCAACAGCATTGATTTCTTCTTTCGTGGAACCTTCAAAAGTAAGATGGGCTGCAATTGGTGTATCACACTCTCTTGCAGCATTCTCTACCGCCGTAACACTTTGTGGCTGAGCAGTTCCTAACGCACCATATGTAATCGAAAAGAATGCCGCTTCTTGAGCTTCCAGTCTACCGATCGTGCGCCAGAATCTTCTTTCGCCTAGCGGGGTTCGAGGAGGAAAAAATTCATAAGAAAATACTGGATCTTTCATACTTGTCCGTAGTGTTTAGTATTAGCTGCTAACATTCTTAGGTGCTCTTCAACTAATGTGTAGTTTGTCGTGTCGCCGGCCATATTTTCACGGTTAGTGGATCACCCTGAAGCCCTATGGGCGGCTCTACTTGCATGCCACAATTTTCCAGCCAGCCGTGTATTTCTGCATCATCAAAACCTAATCGATGATGCTTATGCTCTTCTCTTAAACGCTCTTCATGGTGGGTATTAAAATCTACAATAACTAAGCGTCCATTGGGCTTAAGCACTCGAACCGCTTCTTCTATCACTACTGCAGGGTCATCGCTGTAATGCAGCACCAAATGTAGAGTGGCTAGATCAATTGATTCATCGTCAATTGGCATGTTGTACATATCACCTTGACGCACATATACATTGCGCAAGTTAGCCTGCTCTAATTTATTTCGTGCAACGGTTAACATCTCAGGCGATACATCTAATCCCATACCGCGCTCTACTTGCTCTGCCAGTAGCTCTAAGATGCGGCCTGTGCCGGTTCCGATATCTAAAAAATCAATGACAGGTTCACTACCAATCACTTTTAGAAACTCTTTTTCCAGCAACGCCTCTGGAACATGAAGCGCCCTGATTTCTCCCCACCTTGCAGCGTTCTCACTAAAGTAGGCGCGTGCAATGTCAGCACGTTTTCGTTTCACCTGATCCAGTCTCTGCAGATCTCGATTGAGTTCAGAATCCTCAGTCGGCAAAAGATCTACTACTGTTCGCGCAAGGAATGCTTGTTGACTTCGATCTGCGATTCGGTAATACACCGCCGCACCCTCTCGGAAACGATCCAGCAAGCCCGCTTCTACCAAGAGCTTCAAATGACGGGAGACTCGCGGCTGGCTCTGACCAAGGATCTGTGTCAGCTCACTTACACTTAGCTCTCCGTGCGCACAAAGGGCCACAAGCCGCAGCCTAGTCGGCTCGCCGATAGCACGTAAACCACTTAGCAGTTGATCCACAAAACCTTCCAATGCTTGAAATAAGATATAAAGATATCTTTATATGTTTATTTCTGCAAGTTTTGTGTCAACTATCGCTGCCCAAACGACATTCACTCCTCGCTTTCCAAGTAACTTACCCACCACAGAGGGCCATTTTCAATGCTTTTCCAATACAGAATAGTAATTACGAGACTTTAAGAATTCTATTAATTAACAACCTGTTACAGTACCTAGCTCGAATTTCCATAAACTGTTCCATCGCTGACCACAACAATAATAATTCGGAGTAAACCATGAAAGAAATGTTAACGTCCCTAGGGCCCACCGTGGCACCCATAGCCATTGCACTGCTGATCCTCATCGTTGGCATGTTCATCGCCAAGTTGATTCGTAACTTCGCGAAAAAGTCTCTCAGTAAAGTAAGCGCTCTGAATCGCGTGAATCCCGATGGCTCAGTCACTGACCTGGCAACCCCTATTTCGATGCTGATCTACGGCGTCATCATGCTATTTGTTTTGATAGCCGTGCTAGGGAAAATGGGCCTGACCGATGTGCTTGATCCACTTAAAGCCATGGCGGCTCAGTTCATGGGTTATGTTCCGAATATAATCGGTGCAGGTATCGTTGGATATGTTGGCTACCTTATCGCCACAATCGTTTCAGATTTCGTCGGCATGGGACTCGGCAAAGCCGATGAGCAGCTGGCTATGCGTACCGGCAACACTGATATGAAAGTATCAGGGCTTGGTAAGTCTTTTGTGTTCGCAGCAATTTTGCTTCCTATTGTTGTAGCAGCACTGGGCATTTTAGACATTGAAGCGATCAGCGGCCCTGCCACTGCAATGATCGAAAAACTAATGGCTGCCATTCCAAACATTATTGCAGCCGGTATCATTCTAGCGGTCACCTATTTTGTTGCTAAGTTCATCGTACAAATTCTTGGTGGTATTCTGGACGGCATGAACATAGACGCTATGCCTGAGAAGTTCGGTATGGCTGGAATGTTCACACCTTCGTTTACTCCAACTAAAGCGATCGGTGGTGCGATCATGTTCTTCATGATGCTAACCGGCCTCACTGCAGCGGTCGAAAAACTGAACATCAGTATCATCTCTGAAATTATGGCCAAGGTACTAGAGTTTGGTGGCGGCATTTTGATTGGCGGCGTTATACTTATGATCGGTAACTTCTTATCTACCCTTGCACATACGGCCATCTCAAAAACCAGCCCTGGACTTGCAGACCTTGCGCGTTTCGCCATCTTAGGTTTATCACTAGCCATGGGCTTAAAAGCGATGGGTCTGGCAGACAACATCGTTAACATGGCATTTGGCTTTACGTTAGGCGCCGTGGCAGTAGCCGCTGCACTTGCGTTTGGTTTTGGCGGCCGTGACGCTGCAAAGAAAATTGCAGATAACATCGCTAACAAAATTAGCTAGCTAAAGAATAGCGGCAGATCAATTTGATTTGCCGCTAAGACTCACCAACAATAACAAAAATCAGTCAGCTGCAAGCTAAGTCACTCGGAGTTTTAGCGCATGAATAATAGTCTGTTTAATTTCAAAGACGATGAAGAACGCGAGATGTTTTTTATCGCCATCCCAGTGATAGCGTTATTTACTTTGCTTGGCGCCTGGCTTATGAAAGGCGAAACCCCATCACTATCAACCCCCGTGGCAGCAGTAGGCGTTACAGACACCGATGGCGACGGCATGACCGATGGCACCGATCATTGCCCAACCGTCTCGGGTGAACTAGCAAGCTTTGGTTGCCCTGCAAAAGTCGCATGGGAAAACAAAGACAATGACCTTGACGGTATTCGCAACGGAATAGATAGCTGCACAGAGACCAAAGGTGTAGCCGCCAACAATGGGTGTGCGGCAGTAGCGGCAGTTGCCGCTCCAGTCGTCGTGGAAGAAATAGTAGCTGAAGAAACCATAACTATAGAACCTGTCGATACAGACGGTGATGGCATCATTGATGACAACGATGAATGCCCTACCGAAGCGGGTATAAATGGCAACGCCTGTCCAATCGGTGACACCGACAACGATGGTGTACTTGATGATGCCGACGAATGCCCGGACACCATGGGTTCTGCACTATCTAACGGTTGCCCAGCAGACACTGACGGTGATGGCTTTAACGATATGAACGACAACTGCCCAAGCATCGCCGGCACTGAAGAGGGCTGCCCTCTAGATACAGACGCCGACGGCGTTCCCGATGCATCTGATATTTGCCCTGCAGAAGCAGGCCTTAAAGTGAACAATGGTTGCCCTGCAGATGCAGACGGTGACGGCATAACCGATGCCAACGATCAATGCCCGGACACCGCAGGTGTTGAAGCCGCCGGTGGTTGCCCCGCAGTAGTTGAAGCGGACACAGACGCTGATGGTATCGTCGATACCGTTGACAACTGCCCATCAATAAAAGGGGTAGCAGAAAACTCTGGTTGTCCTGAAGACACAGATGGTGATGGTGTTGCCGACTCAGACGATAAGTGCCCAAGCACGGCTGGTGCAATTGAATTACTGGGTTGCCCGACTGAAACTGCACCGGTTATCGCGAGCAACAACGAAGTAAAGCAAGCACTAGATGCAGCTATCAGTGGAGTTAAGTTTAACTCGAGCAGTGCAGTATTAACTGCAAGCTCAAGAGACCTTCTAAGAACAGTTGCAGATCTAATGAAAAAGTACCCTGATTCATTCCTTGAAATTCGCGGTCACACAGATTCATCAGGTAATTCCCAAACCAACATGGATCTATCTATGCAACGAGCGCGATCTTGTGCATCATTCATAGCGGCACAAGGCATTAGTCTTGATCGCTTAAAGGCATACGGTTATGGTGACTCACTGCCTATAGCTGATAACAGCACTCGAGCTGGGCGTGAGCAGAATAGACGCGTTGAATTCGAACTAGGGAATTTGTGATCGCCTGGCACATTCAGCGCTTGTTTGATCCTACGCATTAAGCGTTATTATTTAGGGCCACTGTTTGCAGTGGCTTTTTTTTGGAAATGACTGATCGAGCCAATGCTCGTCATCTGTTAGGAAGCCCGCCAGCGTAAGCGAGGGATTAAAGGATCGTGAAACTTCGGGAGTATTTGAGCTATGAAATTGCACCGTGCTATCACAGTTATTTCTAGATAAAAACTGTTCATAATTATTCCACCGAAACTTGTATCGCTCTTAAGCAAGATTTAGGTTTAGATTTGAAATTCTTTTGCTTTTGGAAACCCACAACCGTGAGCGTGGGATTTACTCACAAAATGATAAATTTTATAAGAACTAAACAGAATGAACGATGTTACTGTGGTGTCTTTTTGTATTGTGGTAAATAGACAAGCTTCACTTTTCTAAAGTCCCACGCTTACGCTTGTGGGTTTCCTTAAAGATAACGTGTGCCTGTATGGGTTGAGACAGTATTCTTTTTGGGTCTAGATAATAATTATACTTCACAGTTTCAAATTCCCTCGCTCACGCTGGCGAGCTTCCTAAAAAAGACGAGCGTACTTACACAGGAGTACCTGAGTACCTGAGTACCTGAGTACAAAAACACAAATCACATAAAGCCAGACTAGCAATCGGACAAAACATCCGAAATAACAACAACACGAGCACACAAAACATCAAATACCCGGAACCCTAATGAGCGTCGCGAACCCCTAACCCTAAATCACCTAGATCCCAAAATACCGACGTAGAGTGCCGACACTCACGAAGTGAGTCGGTTGCAGTTAACCGAGCTTTTTGTTGTTTTTTGAAATAGTCTTCCGTGGGGTCACATGGATGTGCATACTTCGCGTCCCCTCGCAGCAGGATTTCAAAAAATCGCGAAGCGCCCCCCTGCCAATAAAAAGGGCAACAAAGTAGCAAGAAGATTTTTTGCTTAGAGGCTGGGCAAGAACCCAATACCCACAAATATTCGCTCGATTTATGACCTCGAGAGCGCTCTACTTCTCGAGTTTGCACTCGTTGTGCTTAAAGCAGAGCACTGTCCGGCGCGTGTGCCCAAGTTCTTGCCCAGCCCTTTACTTTTAGTGTTATTAAAAAGTAAGGCCGCCGGCGGGGCATGTAACGCACGTCAGCCGTCTGCTGGACGATTTAAAACGTCAGCCAACCCGCAGGGCATGCCACGCAGAACTGCCGCAGGCATGCAACGCACGTCAGCCACCCGCAGAGCATGAAGAAACACATGCACCCCACAAACCAACTAAGCACCAGCATAAAACAAAGACTAGCTTCCCCAACCCCAAGCCCATAAAATAAAAACAAACAAATAAACAAATAAAAAACAGAGGATGCCCAGTGCATAAACGACAAATACGCTCACTACAAGTCTCAGCCATTGGCTTAGGCTGCATGAACATGTCATCCGGTTACGGACCAGGTGACGACACAGTTTCCACCAAACTCCTCAACGAGGCGTTGGATGTGGGCTATACATTTTTAGATACAGCTCAGGTCTACGGCGATGGACATAACGAGACACTGATTGGTAACGCTTTATCCAAACGACGCAATGAGTTTGTTTTGGCGACTAAATGCGGAATGTCAAAGGCGGGTATCAACGGCGAGCCTGCAGGGATTCTTGCTAGCTGTGATGCTAGCTTAAAAAAGCTTAAGACTGATGTTATTGATCTTTACTACTTGCACCGGGTTGATCCAAATGTACCTATTGAAGATAGCGTTGGGGCTTTGTCACAACTGGTAGAGCAAGGCAAGGTGCGTGAGATTGGATTATCTGAAGTCTGTTGTGAAACGTTGCGACGTGCACATAAGGTTCACCCTATTGCGGCACTTCAATCTGAATATTCACTTTGGTCGCGCACACCTGAACGCGGCATTTTGGATCTTTGCGATGAACTGAGTATTACCATGGTGCCTTTCTCGCCATTAGGGCGTGCATTCTTAACAGGTAAGGCCAGCGATGTTACCACGTTGCTTGATGACGATCTGCGCTGCACTATTGCACGGCCACGTTTTGAACCAGATGCCTTTAAAAAGAATTGTGAGTTACTTATTCCTTACGCTGAAATTGCTGAACAAAACAATTGCAGCATGGCACAACTTGCCCTTGCCTGGCTGTTACATCGAAAAAATGATGTACCAATCCCTGGCACTAAACATATCGAGTTCATGAAAGAAAATGGCGCAGCTTCTGAGATAGTCTTAGACGATTCCACCGTGGCAAAACTAAACGAGACTATTAATGAATCAACCGTGGTGGGTACGCGGTATGAAACACCACGAATGGCTGCTACTGACTCAGAACGCGACTAAACCAAACCATGCGTTGCCCAATGCTTGTGCAACGCACTTAAGATTTGTCAGTTAAACGCAATTTGTAGAATTGTAAAGGAGCACTTGTCACTGGCACCGCAAAGCCATTTTTAGCTGTAGACTCAACATCGGGTTCTGCATCTTTGTCTATCGACAGTACCATGCGCTTTGTGTTTGGCTCATTTAATGAGAGTGTTACCACAGCACTTTTTTCATCCAAAGGAACTCTAACCACACTCATGTAACGTGGCAAGCTTTGCCAGCTTCGGGTATCAGCCTGCTCAAGCGCATAGAAGAACACCCTTATAAGCTCACCTGCTAGCTCGTCTTTTTCTTCTATTGCCTCCGATACGGCCTCTTTGAGGAAACGTCTAGCAAAAGACTTAGCGGCAAGTTTCGCTGCTCGCTCAGAAAGAGATTCACTGACTAACATGCCTAGATCGCTGCCCACGGCACTGCAATCACAACCCTTACCATCGATAAGCGCTTGTATAGTAGGTGGCGATGTATACTTGACAAAGTATTGCGGGAAGGCAATACGCTCTTCGTAGTCCGTGTACAGCGACGATGAAAATTTTCGAGGGATAACACCGCTAGAGACAAACACTATAGCCTCACCCACTTGGGCGTTGTTATTGAGTTTTTCGAATTCCCCCGCAGTTTGTAAACGTTTTTTATACAGCCTGGCATCTTCTGCAAAACCTATTCGTTGGGCTAATCGGTAAAGCAGAGAATCGAGCGATGGATCGTCTGGCATTTGATCTGCAAGCTTTCGGTATTCAATATAAGCATCATTGAATTGCCCTGCCGCTTCAAAGCTCAAAGCGATTAACGAGCGCGAAAACTTATCATTTTCTAAAACACCACCGTGCTTTGAAATACGCTCTAACGCACGCCTGGCTTCAACCGCTGCACTGTCGTACTTACCTTGCGATAAAAAGTTCATCATTAAGTAGCTATGTATCCATAGCCGCTCACTATATTCACCTAGGTAACGTTTTGCCCAGTCGTTCGCAAGGAATGCCTTAGTTTCATCCGCAAGACTAATGTAATCGTATTTATCAAGGTATTTAGCTGCGGCGAGTAACTCACGTGTGCTGGCGTCGTAGTCACCCACTTCATGCAAGATAAGCCCTTTTTCAAGTAAATACAGCAAACGATCCGACGAGTCGACCACTTTACTATCAGACAATGTGGCAAGTGCTGCTGTGCTGTCTCCGTGGTAAAACTCCGAGCGTGCTTTATTTAACGTTGGGGTACTACAGGCTGAAATTGTGCAACTACAAAGCACAATAGTCCAAACCCACAATGTAGATCTTGCGAGCTTTACAGTAGAAAAATCCATTTTAACGGGCACCGCTATTTACCAACCAATAATTGGCCGTGAAGATTCACGAGCGATCTCTACTTTGTCAGCCCATGCTATTGCACCTGTCTCTGTACTGGTTAACTCAAGATTCAAGCTGTAGTGCACAAGCTTTTTCTTGGTTAGGCGAATCTGACGCGGCTGTTCTTTCACTATGGAGCGCAGCGTGCCACCCAAAATGTAATCCGCACCAAGCTGACGGCCTTGAGCTATGCGTTGCGACTCAGCCACCGCACCCGTTTTTTGAAAGGCTTTTTCATCTTCAATATTGGCTCGCTGCGCATCGTTAATTAGCTGATATCGATTCGACTGCACCAAGGCGAGGCGCAGATCGTCACTGATACCGCTAGTGTTTATATGCTCTGAAGTTTGATTGCCAATGCCATAGCTGATAATCACCGGGCGAACATTTGAGTCATCGACAAACTGCACCAGGCTTTCACTTAGATGATTTACGATTAGATCTTTGTCTGAAAAATCGTAACTTGCATCGTAGTGCACCTGTGAATCTGGATCGATACTACGCGTGGTAGCACATGCACTTAGTGTGACGGCCGCAGCCACCACTAATGCTGCTGAGAGCTTTGAGTTATCTTTAATCTTACTCATGATTATTTCCCTGAATTATTCCAATTTATCTAATGCATCCTAGTGCCAATAGGCGACTGGAGATGTAACAACATGTACAGTGTAGTAGCGTTAATTAGCACCATGATGAAATAGTACTGAATTCCGGGATAATTTTCCGGTAGTTATAACCTACCTATCGGCTACTATTGCTATACATGCATGCGACTGATACACCAGTGGCCTTAGCGACGACTAGCAGTTTCGGGCTGCAGGTGTATCTTCACAGCCTGATCGTAAAGCCAGACAAATAAACCCCATCTGAATTTGGCCACGACTGCTACTAACGCCTTACATGCACCAACGCCGGATTGGCGCAAATGGCCAGGCAAATCAAATCAATCGTTGGAATATCATCTATTGCCAACAGCATTTCTTGTTGTACTTATCATTACAAGCGCATATTGCTTCACAAACCACTATCAGTGCCCGGCGAATCTTGAGAACAGTAAGGCAAAAACCAGCCTATTATGGTGTGCAAGTTTAATCAGAACAACACATTACAGCCCCGCCACAAACCCTTGGTCATCATAAAATTCTTAATGCCCTCGCCGATAGAGATCGCACAAGTAACGTCACCGTGTCGTTGCCAAAAGTTGTAGAACTGAAGGATATAGAATTATGACAACTAACAAATTAGCCGCTTGCGCTTTGTGCACCTTGCTAGTGACACAACTATCAGCGTGTGCCAGCGGCTCACCTCCCAAGCAACAGTTAGCCCTTACACAATCTTCAATAGACAGTGCCGAGGCTGTGGGTGCCGCGATTCATGCGAAAGAACCCTATGAAGCCGCACAACAGAAATTAGATTTAGCGAAGCGATTTATTGATAAGAAGAAGTACGATAAAGCAAAGCATCAGTTAGAACTCGCTAACGCTGATGCAAAACTCGCGCTTTCAGAAGCCAAAGCAAAAAATGAAGCTCTAAGCCTTACCGACAAAGCTCGACAACTTCAACAAGACGCCGACAAGCGTGAACAAGCACTCCGCGCACAGCTGGCAGAACTAGAAGCAAACAAAGCAGCTGAGCTCGAAGCACTTAAAGCGTTACAGGCCAAAAATACTGATCGCGGCATGGTACTAACCTTAGGCGATGTTTTGTTTGATACTAATGAATCAACACTCAAACCAGGTGCAGTCAAGAACCTTGATCAAGTAGCTGCATTCCTAAAAAAATACCCTGAAAGAAGCTTACAAATTGAAGGCCACACCGACAGCATTGGTGATGAGGAGTACAATTATAATCTGTCATCTGAAAGAGCGCTGGCAGTCAGCAATGTATTACAGAGTCAGGGCATTACGCGCACACGCATCATCTCTCGCGGATTAGGCGAAAACGCACCTATCGCCAGCAATGATATTGCAGAAGGCAGACAACTAAACCGACGTGTTGAGCTAATTTTTGACCACGTTGAAAAAACAATGGTTTCTGGAATAGACGAGTAAGCTATCGCTTTGCGGTACAGCGCGACGCTTAAAGAGCACCCCGTAGACTAAGCAAAGTTAATATGCCTGCGTCGCAGGCATATTAACTATCTTGCTCTACTCCAGGCCACTTGATTGCCTACAGAGCTTAGCGAAGCAAGCAGCGCGGCCGAACCGTATATAGACATAAAAACAAGGGTCGCAACAGGATTAGTCACCATTGTGGCCAGACTCTGAAAATCCAGCTGCGTTCTCTTAGTATCATTCGCGGCAAGATCCGGGAATGCATTTTTAAATTGCTTGTTGCCTTTGATCCAACGAGATCTCACTTTTATTAATGTGAAAAAACCTTGTGGCACCGGCCATGCGTATGAGGCCCGCGTTTTCAAACGCTGCCCTGTTGAAAACAACATGCGGACAAATTTATCATCGGAGTGAATAGTAGGAAAAGCACCCCACAACCTTCTACCTGATTCATTCACAGCATAACAACCAATACCCGTTACGGTATTTCGAATGTAAGGTAACGACCGCCAGATTTTTCCATAGGCATTACTATAGAAAGATTCTCCAGCCGGTATAGAGAGATCACCGCTAACATACACAGGAGCTTTAGTTTGCAACGCATCTACCATTTCATTAAGCAAACCAGTACTACAAGTAACATCTGCATCAAGATAAAGACGAGCTGCATACTTTGCATGTGTATCAGCTAAATTTAGCGCATGATTTTTATTACCTATAGGTGACTGCAGAATTTTAAGTTCAAAGCCGCTATCTATAAATCGCGCCCGATAACTTTCGCTGATTGACACGGTGTTATCAACACAGCCATTCGCCGAGATAATTACTTCAACAGGAGCCTTGCACTCCTGATGCAGCAAGCTAGTCAGGCAATCTGAAATAACAGCCTGTTCGTTGAAAGCGGGTATAACAATAGTTAGCATAAACCTGGTGGGCCAGTAAATTAAAGTTGAGCACTTATAGGTGTGTGCAGCCAGACCTCTATACTAGTTAGTGCCCATCCATAAACAATGCTACTGCGAAACACCCAGGGACACTTTAGAGACGGGCATACTGCCTGAGATAAGCAGCTGCAGTTGTTACAAATTGATTCTAAATTACTGTGTTTATAAGACGTACAGGATCTGATACACAGGCACTGGAAGATCAACGCAGCCTAAATCTTTTCGCTTATTGCCTCAAAACATACACTTTTTCTTGCTCCCCATTTACTCGCACATAGACCAAGTTATCACGACCAATAAACACGGAAGCCACACGTTCTTCGGGAGTGAATCTCCACCGCTCTTTACCGTCGTATCCGATCGACATCACTTGCCTGCTGATGCCTGTACTAGTTGCGAAATTAAGATCGGCGATTATGGCCGTATTACCCAACTCCATGTTTATCTCTGGATAATCCGGGTTCACAAGCAACCATTGCCGCTTGCCATCAAGAAAAAAAGAAGCGATTTCACCACCAAGAAAAGTGGCGATCAAACGATCTTCTGCAGCATTTAACTTTAAGTCAGCCACAAAAAGGCGACCGTCTAATTGTTTTTGCCATAGCACATAGCCATTGGCATTAGTCGCCAAGAGTAAACTCAAGGAAGGATCATAAGAGTAGATTATACCGTCACTACTTACTTCAAGTTGCAACCAATACTTACCCTCCGGCCGAGCTACAATTCCTACAAGATCAGGCGCTAAACCATTTGCTTCATTATCTGTAGCCAATGGCGGGCAACTTTCCTGGGCTGCTTCATTCCAGCCCCATCCATTATTAACGTCAGCACTTACGTAATCACATCCCTCTACTGAGACGGCATTAACTTGCTGTGCGATAACGGCGCTCGTACTAAGTGAAAACACCAGTGCTGCAACCGCAGTGGCTGCAAAGTGTCGCAACGATTTTATCTTTAATATGCGCATAAGGCTCTCCCCCTTAAGTCTTTCATTGTTGCTAATAGAGGCAGGATAACTAATTGTCATGACGATTTACAGTCACAAGTCGCAAGCTTAATACTAAACTGCTTGCCCAGCAGAATTCTTCAATCTAAAAGAGGTTCTAAGAGATTGCATTAATCGGTTTATCGATATATATTGTCATGACACATAAAGTATGGAAAGCCAGAATGTTTTTGAAAAAAATCAGTAATTTTGTTCAAAAATTCACTATTGCATCAGTAGTTACCATCCTCGGTACCGCTTCCCTGGCAACAGCAGACCCAAGACTGACTGTCGGCGACCTGCCACAGACCATCATCAAAACAGAAGAGTGCTTAGGTACAAACTACGATCTGTTCGGGTGGGACGGTGAACAGTCTTGCCGAATCAGCAATGTGCGTCTTTACGGGGAACCGTTACCGTTAACTGAAACGGTTGCCGACTACACCAACGGCTCACAAGTTTGGAGTGCCAGCGATGTGGCAAACAAAACAATACGTTGCGACACCTACAAGCGTGCAAGTTTTTCGTACAGGGACTCCGACCTTAGCTATTCTAGAGATCGATTTGATATTACTTTTCTTACCGAAGATTCAATACCTGCAAATGCCCCACAAGAAAATTTAAGCAATGTAACCGCACATACTTATACTCGCGGTTGGCAGATTAAAAAGTTTGGAATACTTGAAACTGGTTTACAGATAAATTTTAATGATCGAAATTTCGCCACTGAAAAAGGGTACCTAATTATTCACGAAACAGAGCAAGATAACAGCTCCAACGAGCTAATAGCCAATCGATTCTCTCACTGTTTTCTAAGAGATGAAGACACCCCTTTTCGTGCAACAGGTAATTGCGTTGACTACGATGGTGACGGTATCGGCTGGAACGGTAGCGAAAGCTGCAGTGTAAGAGCACCGGATCCAAACTGCGACTACACTGAATCGTTTTCTAACGCCGGCTGGGGTTACAACACCGCGACGGGAGAATCTTGCCCACCCTCACCTAACACCACAACGTACGTGCCAGAGGATAAATGCACAAACCTAAGGCAAGAAGGCTGGGGATGGAACCCAGCACGTCAGGAAAGCTGCCGCGTAGATCAGTAAGGTGGTCAAGGACCAACTTTAAGAATTCAAAGATAGCTAGGGCCATCCATAAACGAACACTACTGCGGTCGCCACAAGCACGCTACACGTTGTTTATGGATGGACACTAGCTATTTGGAAGGCTTACATAGGAAATATTATGCAGCAAAATCAGCCCCGTAGTGGATTTACATTTTCAGACTGTAGAGATGTTTTACAGCTTGGGAAAATATATCTGA
>CALGKA010000021.1 GCA_937927895.1 uncultured Granulosicoccaceae bacterium
TACTGCGGTCGCCCCAGGTACGCAATCTTTTACCGACTACATGTAGTTATTTAGAATGACTAAACGCCTACATGTAGTAGGCAAAATCTCACGCACCTGGAACAACCTCGCTACGCGCTGTTTATGGATGGGCACTAGCTATGTGATAATTACGCCTTACCTCAACCAGCATGTCCCAATGTCAAAAGCACAACTCGGAAAACCCGCCCCAGCCTTCAACCTGCCTTCGACCGGTGAAAAATCCGTACGCCTTAGCTCACTGAAGGGGCAAAATATCGTGCTCTACTTCTACCCTCGCGACGCAACCCCGGGCTGTACAACCGAAAGCCAGGACTTCCGTGATGCGCAGGCAAAATTCAAACGCGCCAATACAATCATATTAGGGATCTCCCAAGACACGATAAAAAGCCATGAAAAATTCCACGCCAGGCAATCTCTAAACTTTGATTTACTGAGCGATGAATCAGGTGAGGTTTGCACAAAGTACGGTGTACTAAAAATGAAAAAAATGTACGGCAAAGAATTTCAAGGCATTGAGCGCTCAACCTTCCTTATTGATAGCAAAGGTATATTAAAGGCCGAATGGCGCAAAGTTAAAGTCCCGGGCCATGTTGACGAGGTACTCAAAGAATCTAAGCTTCTTAACAAAGCATGAGCACATCGGCAAAAACGTTTGATATCGCTGTTATCGGTGCAGGCATCGCCGGCGCCTCGGTGGCCGCCGCACTTGCAGAGCACACTGATATTCTTTTACTCGACATGGAAAGCCATGCGGGCTACCACAGCACCGGGCGCTCCGCTGCCATGTATATACCTTCTTATGGGCCTGCACCAATTCAGGCTTTTACTAGAGCCTCTGGCGCTTTCTTTAACAACCCTCCAACAGAGTTTGGAGAATCACCATTGTTAAAGGCTAGAAGCGAACTATTAATCGCCCGCGAAGATCAGTTAAGCGAACTCAATGCTTTCTACAATGCATGTAGCAATCACGATCACGTACAGACACTCAATGCACAACAAGTACAGCTTCACTGCCCTTTTATCAAATCTAACTACGCTGCAGCTGGTGTCATAGACAATTCCGGCAGCGATATTGACGTACACAATCTGCACAATGGTTTCTTAAAACAATTCAGGGGCCGTGGCGGCACTGAAATAATGAATGCTACAGTGCAAACATTAAGGCATCGGGACAATATCTGGAGCCTGCACACAAGTGCCGGTGTATTTAAAAGCAAAATAGTAATTAACGCCGCCGGTGCATGGGCCGATCAAATAGCTAAATTAGCAGGCGCTGAATCTATTGGCCTGATACCTAAACGACGCACAGCATTAACCATCGCGGCGCCTGCTAATATTCCACACTTTACTAAGATCCCGTTGGTTGCAGATATAAGTGAGGCGTTTTATATAAAACCAGACGCCAACAACTTATTGATATCACCGGCCAACGAAGACCCAATGCCCCCTTGTGATGTTCAACCGGAAGAAATGGATATTGCGCTATGCATTGATCAAATAGAACATGCATTCGATATTAAGGTTACGAATATCATCAGTAAATGGGCGGGTCTCAGAAGCTTTGTGGCCGATAAAGCACCAGTAACGGGCTACTCTAATATGGCTCCACATTTTTACTGGTTAGCGGGCCAAGGAGGATACGGCATTCAATCGTCTCCGGCTCTTGCACGCTATGCAGCCGCTGGCGTACTTGGTCAATCAACACCCACTGATATAACTGAACACTGTTTAAATACTGCTGATGTATCAATTGATCGTTTTAATTAAAGCCAAATGTTATTACCATGCCAATTGCTAACTGCGTTATCACCCCCGATTGCACTGAAGGCACAGGCTGCCTGATTGATCTCTGGGCCAAAGAGTCATCGCTATCATCTGAGCACATGACAATCAACTTCATTACCAGCACAAAACAATTAGGTAACCGCTACAAAATTATGGCCAACCTTATACTCCCTGCTATTTGGTCGCTCAAAGACCGGGAAGCACTTCAAGTGGGTTTAGCTGTGGCACTTTCAAGTTATTATTCAGTGGCCCTGCAAGATGTTCATGTTGTTACACAAATTGTGGATTCCGGCTTGGTGGTAGAATCGGGTAAGACAGTCACATGGTAGTTAAAACCGATTTGCATACCTCAGACATTCAAAAACCAATATCACTGCCAACAACACCAAACCCAGTCAAAGCCTTCTTATGAGCATTTGCGGATTAGACTTCGGCACCTCCAACTCAACCATTGGCATTCTACAAGACAAGCAACCTACCATGGTGCCGCTTGAGCAAGATCCCTCGGGCGAGTGGCAAACCACTCTACCCAGCGCTCTGTTTTTTGATTTCGAAGATGATCAGATAAATTTCGGTCGTCACGCAATCGCACGATACACAGCAGGTGAGCAAGGGCGGCTACTACGATCTATGAAGAGCTTACTTGGTGGGTCCTTCATGAACGATAAAACCCAGGTCAAAAACCGCTTTTACACTTTTGATGAAATCATCGGGTTCTTTGTCAGCAGCTTAAAAACACAGGCAGAGAAATACAACAAACCTGATTCAGCATCACTTGAATCAGTAGTCATGGGCAGACCTGTCTACTTTAACGACACAGACACAGCCCTTGATCAAGCCGCAGAAGAGCACCTGGCAAACATCGCTCGGCTAGCGGGTTTTAAGCATGTATCTTTTCAATTTGAGCCTATCGCCGCCGCCCTTGACTACGAGCAGCAAGTCAGCAAAGAAGAACTGGCGTTAATCATAGATATTGGTGGCGGCACGTCAGATTTTACTTTGATCAAACTTTCACCAGCACGGCAAAACCAATCAGATCGACAAAATGATCTTCTCGCCAATCATGGTGTGCACCTTGGCGGCACTAACTTTGATCAGAGATTATCAGTCAATTGTGTCATGCCCGAATTTGGCATGAACATGCCATTAACTGACAAGCCCGGTTTACACATGCCCGGCCACTACTATTTTGATCTCGCTACCTGGCACAAAATACATTTGCTTTATGATCGCGCCGTTCTTTTAGAGCTACAAAACTTCAGACCAATCGTCAGTGACAAAGCCAAGCTCGACAATCTACTACAGCTGCTAAAGAGCCGAAAAGGCCATCAACTAGCAAGCTTAGTTGAGGCGAGCAAAATAGAGCTTTCTACCGAAGCTGAATCACTTGTAGATTTGAGTTCACTGTTTAGCGACAGTCGCGAAGACGCCATGAAAAATTGCACCATAAGCCAGGCACAACTGCAGCTTTCTCTACAGCGCGATATTGACAAAATATTCAACACACTACAAGAAACGCTCACTCAGGCAGGCGTTAGCCACAAGAATATAGATACCGTATTTACCACTGGCGGCTCTACCGCCCTACCCATGGTAAAAGCATGCATAGATGCCGCATTTCCAAACGCAAAGCAAATAGTTGGTGACTTATACAACAGCGTTGGCAGTGGCTTATTAATGGAAGCCCAACTTCGTTACCGCTGAACTATACGTCAAACAGTAACTAAAACAGCGGCTCTAGCTATAGATTTTTATAAACTCATCTGCATCAGCACGGTCTGTTTGCAATGTATTTTCAACAGCTGAAAAATCTGCGTAACCAAACGCCATTCCGCAAACCACCACTTCAGAATCCTCTAACGCCAGCGCTGTGCGTATGGCTTTGTGATACCCACAAAATGCTGCTTGTGGGCAGGTATGTAAGCCCGCTTCACGGGCGAGCAACATCACACTTTGCAAGTACATTCCGTAGTCAAGCCAGCTGCCAATATTAAGATCACGATGTATCGTAAAAATGGCCGCCGCAGGCGCGCTGAAAAACTCATAGTTGCGGCGGTGCTGAGCTTTCATCTTTTCTTTATCGCCTTTCTCTATACCAAGTAAGCCGTATAGATCCCAACCAACTTTGCGACGTCGACTCAAGTAGGGTTCGAAGAATTTATCCGGGTAATACGGTTGTTCTTCATCGTACGGGACATTGTTATCGTAGTCTTGCAGTACAGCTTGACTGACCTTAGCTTGGCTTTCTCCAAACAATAAATGCACATTCCATGGCTGCATATTAGTACCGCTTGGAGCGCGAGATGCCTTAACAAGAATTTCTTTGAGTAGTTTCGGCTCTACCTTGTCAGGTAAAAATGCCCGCAGTGATCGCCGGGTTTCTACCGCTTCACTGACTGTTGTAGCGCTACCTTCTAATGACACCATGATTTTCTCTTTGCAGTTTTGCTTAATCAGCTTATTGGCATTTTAACTATACGCTCAATATGCTGCATACCTTCAAGAATCTCAATACCATTTTCCACATCGCTTATCTGATCAAAACTATCCGCTATGTTTTCTGGTGTACGTTCACCTTCAGGCAGTTTAATGCCTTGCGCCTCAACTAACTTTGCAACGGTATAAGCGCCAGCACCCGCAAGTAAAATGGTGCGACTAGGCGCTTGCTCTGACGCTAAAAACAATACCGCGGGCGTAACATTCTCAGGGGCCAACTGTTCAAGCACCTCTTCTGGCATAACATCTTCAGTCATTCTGGTAGCCGCAGACGGCGCGAGGCTATTAACTCGAATATTGTATTTTACGCCCTCTAAGTGCAATACATTCATCAAACCCACCACACCGAACTTAGCAGCACCGTAATTGGCTTGCCCGAAGTTTCCGTATATTCCAGATGTTGACGTGGTCATTACAATACGACCGTAACGTTGTTCTCGCATAATCGGCCACACCGCGTGACTACAATACGCCGCACCATTCAGATGCACATCAATAACCGCACGCCAATCGCTTAGTGTCATTTTAACAAATGATTTATCACGTAGAATTCCGGCGTTATTAACCAACACATCTACCCGCCCCCATTTGTTCATAGCGGATTGAACCATCGCTGCCACCTGGCTCTCATCGGTAACGTTCGCATCATTGGCGATAGCTTCACCGCCGGCTGCAATAATTTCTGCTACAACCGATTCAGCTGCTGTGGCAGAACCACCACTACCGTCACGGCTTCCACCAAGATCATTCACCACCACTCGAGCACCACGGGCAGCCATTTGCAACGCATGTGATCTGCCGAGACCAGTGCCTGCACCTGTCACTATTGCCACCCGATTTTTGAATTCAATAGTCATAAGCTGTTTCCGTGTTATAGATTATTTTTTAGCGACGATGCAGCGTTATTTCACGCATACGATTAAATACGTTAACCCCCAACTGACTATACACATCTAGCAGATCAACCAATACCCAGTTTTCTCTTATCAAGCCATTTTCGCAGCGCCAAAAATCAAGGCTACGCATGGTGATTTTTTTATCGGACGGCGCGATACCCATCCAACCATCACCTGTAACCGTCATGCGCATACCAGGCCATGCCGTAAAACCAACGTAGTCACCATCACCAAACAAATTACCGGTTCCACCCGAGCCAATTCGATCCGGCATGGCATTTAGAAAGGGAATTTGATGGCAATGCCGAAACCCATCAACTCCACAGCTAGTTCCTATACCTGCGGGTCCGTACCAGTAAAAGGATGGATGCCAATACTTATCCAGTTGCATACCCTGAACACCTTCCGTCGCAAATGCTGTAAGACCTAACAACATATCAGACACTAACCCGGCACTTGCAGCCGACTTGGCTTGATCATACGGACCAACAATACGACCATCCTGCGTGGCCGGCCCCGGCACCAACCACTCCACCCCTATCGCCGGCGACATCGGCCAAGCATTGGCTTGCATCATTAAAGCGGGGATATCCCACAGCGCTTGAACTTCAACAACCTTATTATCTACCACACGATAAAACTCATGGAAGCGCATTTGCACCACATGCTTAGTCGGTGGAATATCAAGCCATGGTTTATCAAACACACCGGTATAGAACCCACCGCAACCGACCCAAACGCTGCCATTAACTTCTCCCGCCATCACAATGTAATCACGACGTTCAAGTGCAGGAATAGATTTTAGTAACGGACCATAGACGGTTGTAAACAGTTCCTCAGGACCAACCAGATCTTCAAATGGGTGGGTATAATGAATCTCACAATCAGCACTTAGCACCTGTGATAGTGCCGCCGGTATGTCGCTACTCGCAGTGTTGTACAGAGCCTCTAGTAATGGTGCCACAACTTCCTTGGCCCGCGTAGTCAGATCAGTCATATTCAGCCCCTTATGTTTTTCTTCTAGCATTGCACGATAGACTACTCGCAGCTTACCAATAATTCGCCGCCCACAAGGCAAGTCAAAACGACAACCACCTGCATGAATAAACAAGCGCCACCGCGCTAACGGTAAAACCCATTGGTAGTCAGCACTGAAAAGCTAAAACTGAAAGGAAAGCTGCTCGGTGTTTTCAAGATCCAGTAAAAAGGTTTTGGCAGGCAAGCCACCCGCAAAACCTGTCAGACTGCCATTGCCACCAATAACCCGATGGCACGGAATAATAATTGGAATAGGATTGCGACCATTCGCGCCACCCACAGCGCGGCCCGCTTTTGGGTTATCGACTAATTTAGCTACCGCACCGTAGCTGGTGGTTTTACCATACGGTATAGTCTGTAATGCTTTCCACACGCTTTTTTGAAAAGCTGTGCCATTTGGCGATAGAGGAATATCAAAGGTTTCTAAGTCTCTTCTAAAGTATGCGTCAAGTTGTTTGCAAGCTTCTTTAAAGACATTATTACTTTGCTGCCACTGATCCGCTGCAATGGCATTTTGGTTTGGAAGCGTAATGCTATACAAGGCTTGCTCAGAGCCGGTCAGCAGCAACCGCCCTATAGGTGATTCATACCATTGGTAGAAAATGTCACTACTAGCGTCTTTACTTAAAGCAGTAGTTTCTGGAGGTTTACTGGGCATGGGAAATTGATAAAGGCAACTAGCTAGTGTCCATCCATAAACAGCGCGTAGCGAGGTTGTTCCAGGTGCGTGAGATTTTGCCTACTACATGTAGGCGTTTAGTCATTCTAAATAACTACATGTAGTCGGTAAAAGATTGCGCACCTGGGGCGACCGCAGTAGCGTTCGTTTATGGATGGGCACTAGTTATGAGTATACCTGAGCAAAATAATAGCTAAAAGTCACTTCGATTACATGCTTGTATTAGATTGCCAATATAGACAGCAGGTATTAGCATGGTTGTGTCTATGGCCCGTGTCCTACGTTAAGTAAAGTTGGCCTTCCAGCATTGAATATCCATAGTAAACTCTGCCGGATGACAACCCTTGTACTATGTAGAAGCTCTGCACTCGGTAGAATCTACGGCAGCAGCTGCCTGCTTCTCAGCTCAGTGCATAGGGATCGCGCCAGACTCCGTCATGGTGATTCCAATTCCACAAAGCTTGCTAAAAAGGCGTCAAGTAATCAAATCGTACCGTGTAGTATCGTTGATCTTGAATAATAAACTCACTCGCGTTAAAACAATGATAGCCAGCCTCCCTATGTACCTACGACCCGAGTTGGTCGACGCCCACAACCTTTACTGGGCTACGATTAAAAAACATTTGAATCAACACAACATGCCGTCTCCCGGGAAGCTGTCACTGCCAGACGACATGCTCGCAAACTGGCTTGATCCCACCTTAGTGCTAAGCCAAACCTGTGGCATGCCGTATCGAAATACCCTGCATAAAAAGGTGCAATTAGTTGGCACCCCAAACTTTGCAGTAAGCGGCTGCGAAGCGGGTTATTATCGCAGTGCCATTGTAGTGCGCAATGACGATAAAGATAAAAATCCCACCGACTTTGAAAATAAAACTTTTGCGTACAATTCTAAAGAGTCACATTCTGGTTATGCTTCCGCCTTCAGTTATTTTGCGACTCATGGCTATTGGTTTACGAATCACCACATTAGTGGCTCGCACAGACGATCCGCGCAAGCCGTGGCCGAAGGCATCGCCGACATCGCATCGCTTGATGCTGTAACGTGGCGTTTGTTGCAAACCTATGAAGAAGATTTGTCCCAACAGCTCTGTGTACTTGATTGGACAGCACCAACCCCCGGCCTGCCGTATATCACAGCGTTAGGTAACAACGCAGAAACGTTATTTGACTGCATTAGCACAGCAATTGACGAACTGCCACAGGATACAAGAGAGCAACTCGGGATACATGGCCTTGTGAAAATAGCCGCAGACGACTACCTTCGCGTGCCTAATCCGACGGAATAAACACCCCGAAACGGCTATCCCAAAGAGGCTTAGTAAGCCTCAAAAGCACGAGCATCTATTTCAAAGATGCTATCGGTATAACCGTCGGTTAGCACAGATTTTATATAGTCAGAAATAAACTCCTGACGTGAACCGGCGCGCTCAAATTGATACACATGCCTGCATTCGTGTCGCAGTAATGCTCTGTCGTAAGCACCGTTTACTATTTCAATGCCATAGCCGATAGTTCTAGCATTTGCTTGCTCACCCAGCAGGCCAGTCTCACGACCAGCTGCCAACAACACGGGGTGCTCAGGCTGTGCTACTACATCTACGAACAACAATCGAATCTGCTCAGGGGCTTGCACACCCACAGCTCGTGCATCTTCAATTTCTACCAATGTCAGCTCACGACCTTCTGCAAGAATAGTCGCTTCAACGCCCAGCAACCATTCAACCGTTAATGGAACAAGGGGGCTTATGTCATTCCAATCACTCATTCAAAACGACTGCGGTTATAGTAGTTATGGATGGACACTAATTAGCTATTTTTTACGGTGACCTTAAACGCCGCCATCAAATAATCAACCATTGACCATATTGTTAGTGCTGCCGCTACATAGAGAGCAACGATTCCGATGTTATAGATAGGCAGGCCAAACATATCCACTTTATAAAGGAGCATCGCCAAAGCGGTAATTTGCAAAGTCGTTTTCAATTTACCCAGGTAACTAACCGCCACTTTCGCACGGGTGCCAACATTTGCCATCCATTCGCGTAGTGCAGAGATAGTAATCTCTCGGCTTATAATGACAATGGCTGGCAATGTGATCCACCAGCTTGATGCGTCTTCAACAATCAATATCAATACCGTTGCGACCATCAGTTTGTCAGCAACAGGATCAAGGAACGCACCAAACTCTGACTCTACATTCCACTTACGCGCGAGATACCCGTCAAGCCAATCTGTGATGGCTGCAATTAGAAAAATGGCACAACACAACGGCCGAGCCCATGGCGCCTTGAGATAAAACACCAGCACAATGACAGGCAACAGCACGATGCGAGCAAGAGTTAAAATTGTAGGTATATTAAGAGGCATGCTCGAAACCAACTGTTCTGACTGTTATGTTGTTATAGGTCATGTATTGCTGTCATGAAAAAAATCATACACTAGCTGCGCCAGATGCTTACTGATACCTGGAACATTAGCGATATCTTCCTCACTTGCCAACTTTAATTCCCTAATCCCACCAAAATGAGTAAGTAATGCTTTTCTGCGCTTTGGACCCAAACCGCTTATATCTTCTAATACTGATTTTCGCCGAATTTTAGATCTGGTTGCACGATGCCCGGCCACCGCATAGCGATGGGCTTCATCACGTATTTGCTGAATTAGATGCAAAGCGGGGGAATCGTGGTTCATATGGATCTCCCTGCCCTGACGACAAAGCAATAATGATTCCTCACCGGGCCTACGCGCAGGCCCTTTTGAAACCCCGACTATTTGCATATCTGCCTCAAGCTGCAAACCACTAATAACTTCCTGTGCAATGTTAACTTGTCCTTTGCCTCCATCGATAAACAATACCTCCGGAATTCGTTGCTGTTCCTTAATGAGGCGAGTATAGCGCCGTGTGAGTGCCTGCCTCATAGCAGCATAATCATCCCCCGGGGTAATGTCACTGATCTTAAAGCGCCGATACTCTGACTTGATCGCCCCTTCGACGCCAAATACCACACACGAGGCGGTGGTTGCCTCACCTGACAAATGGCTGATATCAAAGCATTCAAAACGATTAGGGAGCTCATCAAGCTCTAGAAGTTGGCGCAATTGATCTTGTCGTTCAGCCATTCCACTGCGTGATGCCAATCGCGCTTCCAGAGCAATTTTTCCGTTTTCGTAGGCGTTCTCCAGCCACCGCCTTTGTTCGCCGCGAACATTATGTGCAAACTCAACCTTGCTACCGACCCGTAAATGCAGTGCTTCTTGTATCAGTTCAGCGCCATCAATTTTGAATTGCGTGATGATTCGGTCTGGAACTTCATGTTGCAAATAGAACTGTGAAACAAAACTACTGACAACCTCTTCGGTAGTGGCGTCTGCCGGTGTCGATGGAAAGAACGCTTTGTTACCTAGACTTAAACCATTGCGAATGAAGAATATTTGCACGCAGCTTTTTCCACTACTTTGGTAACAAGCAACAACATCAATATTGCCTTTACCACTTTCAACATATTGTGATTGATTAACTGACTTAAGGTTTTTAATTTGATCACGTAGCCGTGCTGCAGTTTCAAATTGCAACGCGACAGACGCAGATTCCATATCTGCAACTAAACCGGTTATTACTTCATTGGTCCTACCTTCCAGCACCTTTATGGTCATATCCACATCACGGCGGTAGTCTTCTGGTTCAATTAAACCGACGCACGGTGCGGTGCAACGGTTAATCTGATATTGCAAACATGGCCGCGATCTATTTTTAAAATAGCTATCTTCACACTGGCGAACCTTAAACAGCTTTTGAATAAATCGTAGCGATTTTTTAACCGCACCTGCATGCGGATACGGACCAATCGTTTTTCCTTGTTGTTTCTTACCACCTCGTCGGTAAGAAACACGCGGGTATTCCTGCTCTGTTGTGATGTGTACGAACGGGTAGCTTTTATCATCGCGTAACAATACGTTGTAACGTGGCCGCTTTTCTTTTATTAAATTGTTTTCAAGTATCAGTGCTTCTATTTCATTGTTGGTGACTGTTAACTCGACACCTGCAATTTGAGCAACCATAACCTTGGTTTTTGCAGAACCCGGGTCTTTCTGGAAATAGCTTGATACTCGTTTCTTTAGATTGCCGGCCTTACCAACATAGATGGTGTCACCAGTCTGATTTAACATCTGATAGACGCCCGGCCGTTGTGTGACGGTTTTTAGAAAGGCTTGCGGGTCAAACGCAGGAGGCGAGTCAGCGGGTACTTCAGATTCTGCCGACACTTCAGGCGGGGATTGTGGTTGCGTTTTTCGTGGCGACTCAAGCGCGGCTTGTTCGTCCGATTGTTGCTGCACGGAATCATCGGTGTTTTGCTCTTCTGAATTACCGACAGACATTGTGATCACGCTGCTTATTTGCCTAGTGGTTTAGCATCAATTGGTTTAGCATCAATTGGTTTCGCATCTAGTGGTCTAGCACCAATCCAATGCTAAATAGCCAACTGTAGTGTATGCCTTTTACCTTCGCTCACCAACAAAGCCGCTTTTTAAGCCAATCTGAAGGAGATCATTAAAAGAATCTATGCGCAATTTTTCAAACGCGCGGCGCTTGTAGGTGCTGACTGTTTTGGTACTTAATAATAGCATCTCACCCACTTCAATTGGCTTGTGGCCAGTCATTAACAAAAGCAGTACCTGCAGCTCACGGCGAGACAAGATATCGAGAGGATCCGGCTTTCCACCGGAACTTAAATCTTCTAGTGCCGCCTGGGATGCGATTTCTTTTGAAAGGTAAGTGCCGCCCTGCATAACACTCGCTATAGCAAGACTAACCTCATTAGTCGCAGATGATTTAGTCATGTAGCCACGAAGACCAGCCTGCAAAACCACTCGAGCATTCGGACGTTCTGAGAGACCGGTCAGAACAATGATCCGCATGTTTTCATCTACCTGCAGCAAGCGCAAAGCAGTGGTAAGACCATCCATACCGGGTAGCCCGATATCCATAAATATAATATCGAAGGGACGCTCATTTACTAATGCAAGCGCCTGCTCACCTGAGGTGGCTTGCTCGACCTTACCGACAATCTTTTCATTTTCGAAGATCATCCTCAAACCAGCGCTTACCAGGTCATGATCTTCTACTAATAGAATATTAAGTGGTTGTACTTCCATAAAGCTCTTGAGCCGCTACTACTTGCTTGTTCAAGTTTAAAGCATTAAAGGCGAAGCATGATTAAACTAACACCATACATTTAGCATTGAGAAAGGTCTTTCCCTGGCGCTCTTGCTTAAACTTAGGAATCATATTTTAGCGTGTCCCCCATTCACATACCACACCTAAAAAGTAATTAGAGCGGCACCCCATGTGAATCCACCCCCAAAACCTTCAAGTAATAACTTCTCACCTGTTTTTATACGACCATCTCTGACCGCCACATCCAGCGCTAACGGTATAGATGCCGCTGAAGTATTGCCGTGATCCTGGACCGTCACAACGACCTTATCTAAGGTCATTGAGAGCTTTCTCGCCGTGGCTTTTATGATTCGAAGGTTGGCCTGGTGCGGTACCAGCCAATCGATTTCCGTTTTATCCAGGTTATTGGCGATCAATGCTTCATCAGCGACTTCGGCGAGCTTGGATACCGCCATGCGAAACACTTCACTACCACGCATTTGCACATAAGCCTGCTGCTGCATTTCAGCATAGCCACGAGAAATACCCTCTGGCACATGCAGTAGTTCCGAGTAGCTGCCATCAGCATGCAAGTGCGTGCTATGTATGCCTGGAGCATCTGAAGCCTGTAGCACAACAGCCCCCGCGCCATCGCCAAACAACACACACGTGTTGCGATCCTCCCAGTTCAGTATGCGCGAGAAAGTCTCCGCCCCTACTACTAATACATTAGTGGCACTACCCGCCCTAATATAGGTATTAGCAACACCTAAAGCATAGACAAATCCTGCACATACTGCTTGAACATCAAAGGCGGGACATGCGTTAGTGATTTTTAAGCGGTGTTGAAGTAAACAAGCGACACTTGGAAACACACAATCGGCGGTAGTGGTTGCTACCACTATTAGGTCTATATCGTTTGAGTTAATACCTGCCGCATCTATAGCATTGCGCGCAGCTTTCTCTGCCAGATCACAAGTGGTTTCGCTATCTGCTGCGATATGTCGGCGTTCTATGCCAGTGCGCTCTCGAATCCACTGGTCTGTGGTATCGACCATTTTTTCCAGATCAGAATTTTCCAGCACCTTCTCAGGCAAGTAGCTGCCAGTGCCGATAATTCTCGCGTGCTTCACGGCAGCATTCTCAATTTACTGCTCAACTGGCCTGAACCTCGGATTCTGATTTTGATTCAGACTTGAGCATACTTGCTGTAGTAGAACTAATAACGGCGACCAGATCTTCCTTTGCTTCAAGTCGCGCTACATTGATAGCATTTTCTATTGCCAGTGCATCCGCGCTACCGTGGCTTTTTATCACCAGGCCTTTAAGACCCAGCAAACTGGCACCGTTATAACTTCGTGGGTCTATACGCCCTTTTATCCTGTTAAGAACGGGTTTCGCTAAGAGAGCCATTAACTTAGACAGTGGTGTGCGGGTAAACTCTTCGCGCAGGAAAGACCGGATAAGAGATGCAACACCTTCAGAAGCCTTAAGCGCGACGTTGCCAACGAAGCCATCTGTTACAACAACATCAGCCTCGCCAAGATAAATTTGATCGCCTTCAACAAAACCAATGTAATTTATCTGCGCATCTTGCAGCAATGCATCAGCCTCTTTTACCAACTCATTGCCTTTTATATCTTCAGATCCGATATTCAACAAACCAACACGCGGCGACGCCTTAGCACCTACAACGCTTGCGAGCGCTGAACCCATAATGGCAAACTGAAATAATTGCGCTGGCGTGCAATCGACGTTAGCGCCCAGATCGAGCATTTGTACCGGACCATGAACATTGGGTATGGAGGTACAGATTGCCGGTCGGTCGATACCGGGAAGTGTTTTTAGTACAAACTTTGCGGTGCCCATTAGTGCCCCGGTATTGCCACAGCTCACGCATGCGTGAGCTGTGCCGTTATGTACCAGATTAATTGCTACACGCATTGAAGAATCTTTCTTCGTACGCATAGCTTGAGCTGCGGAGTCTTCCATTGTGACTATCTCTGAAGCATGCTGCACAGAGAGTCGCTCATGGCTTTTGTTTTTTAGTAGCGGCGTGAGAATTGCCTCATCGCCGACTAAGACCATCTTGAGATCTGAATGTGAATTCAGCGCCGAAACCGCTGCAGCTACAGTAGTTTCAGGGCCATGGTCGCCACTCATGGCATCTAGTGCGATCGTTACCGATGACAACATTTAACTGGTCACAGTTGGCAATTTGCCTGTGTTGTACTTACGTGTACGTGGAACTTAAGTGGCGGTTAGACGTGAGCAAAATGCTACTCGTCTTCGTCGTCTTCAATTTCAACTACGGTATCAATCACTTTACGACCACGGTAGTAGCCTTCAGGTGATACGTTGTGGCGCAAGTGAACTTCACCAGTGGTTGGATCAGTAGATAACGCAGGGCTTTTTAGTGCGTCATGTGAACGACGCATGCCACGACGTGAACGGGTAACTTTGTGTTTTTGAACAGCCATGTAGGCGCTCTCCAAGTTGTTTTACAGCAAAAAAATAGTTTTATAGCAAAAATTATTTCAGTAATTCATCCAACCCTTTAAAAGGATTGTGTGTTCCTGCCGGCGCTTCTTTTTCACCGGGCTTTTCAGCAGCCTGATTGCGTAAAGCGGCTATGACCGCTGGATCACAATCTGACTCGTCTTCATGTATTACCCTCGCGGGTAATTGCAGTATGAGTTCATCTTCGATGAAATCAACCACGTGAATGTCATCGCTGTCCCCCATAACTACCGGGTCTATTTCTTCTGGCAGTTCCGCCGCATCAGCCTCCGAGGCAATAAACACCAGCGAGAACTGACTTGTCAGTTCACTAGCCAATGCCTGCAGACAACGCTGACAAGACAAATTAACGTTACTAGTCTGAGTCCCTGTCGCCACCGGCAGCCTGTCTTCCGTCCAACCAAATTTCGCGTCAATCACCACATCACCTGAATCGTCAGCCAAGATGGCAGAAAATCGAGCAAAATGGGATACTGGCAAGGTGATTTGAGTGGCTCGGCCAGAGCGGGCTAATTCGGCAGGATTGAATCGTGTAGGAAGCTTATCCATAAACCCTCAATTGTATTAGTCTTTGCCCGATTAGTCAAAAATCACGCATAACTTATTTGTCATATCAAAGCGCCAAGCAAAATCAATGAATTCCAACGTTATCCTAGCCTCTACCTCCCGTTATCGTGCCGAACTATTGCAGCGGCTACACATTGAATTTGAGCAAAAGGCACCAATTTGTGACGAAACACCCCTCAAAGACGAACCCGCCTTAGCGCTGGTAGCCAGGTTAGCTGTAGGCAAAGCCGTATCCATCGCCGAACAACACCCCGAAAGCCTGGTAATAGGCTCAGACCAGGTCGCCTGCTGCCAAGGCCAAATAATAGGCAAACCCAACGATCACAGCACCGCCATTCAGCAACTCAACACCCTAAGCGGCGAGACCATAGAATTCCACACCGGCCTGTGCGTAATGAAGCACCAAACAAACCAAGCCCTAAAAACCGTAGTCACCACCAGTGTAGTCTTCAAAACCTTAACCCCGGAACAAATAGAACGATACCTACAAACCGATAAACCCTACGACTGCGCCGCCAGCTTCAGATCAGAAGGTTACGGCAGCACAATAGTTGAACGAATCACAACCGATGACCCCACCGCGTTGATCGGTCTGCCGATTATTACTGTAGCGAATTATTTAAATCAGTTGGGGATGTCGCTGCCTTAAAGCGTATAGATAGAATAGTTTGCGAGCGTGTTCTTTTGGAAGTGATAGAGTAATTCTAGCTTCCCGGCTTTAGAGTCCCACGCCTACGCTTGTGGGTTACCGTAAAAGATTACGCACATGGCTTGAGTTTGAAACAGTGTTCTTTATGAGGCTAGAGAATAAGTAAACTTTACAGTTCTTTAGTCCCTCGCTAACGCTGGCGGGCTTCCAAAGAAGATAACAAACACTCTTTCCAAATAAAGGCGGCCGGCAGGCAAAGCACGTCAGCCGTCCGCAGGACTAGTCAAAGCGACAGCCGCCTGCAAGGCAAAACTACAAGACCCCAGCCACTATACAAACATGCAAAATAAAACAAACAACAACCCCAGCCAGGACATCATCAATCATAATTCCCAGCCCACCTTCCACCTTACGATCCACAAGCGATATAGGCCACGGCTTAGCAATATCAAAAAGCCGAAATAATACAAACCCCAAAACCATAGCAGTAAAAGAAAATGGTATAGCAATCATAGCGATCAGGTAGCCAACAATTTCATCCCACACAATGCTGCCGTGATCATGATGCCCTGCACTGTCAGAAGCTGTTTGGCAAATCCAAATTCCTGCTACTGCCATTACAGTAACAATCAAAAGATACGGCGCCCAGTGCAGCGAGCTCAGAGGAATCCACAGCAACAGCGCTGGCAAAGTTCCAAAAGTACCGGGCGCATGCGGTGCTAATCCAGTACCAAAACCGAGCGCTAAAAAATTTGACGGCGGGCTTAAAAGCGCTGGCCGATCGCTTTGAGTTTTAATAACTGCTCCTGACTAATCTACATACGGTGTGACGTGCCAACGTTATGGTTTCTCGTTGGAAACATCTGGCTTATTGTCGCTATCCGTAGCATCTGACTCATTCGGAGAGGCATTGTTGATCAAATGCGATTTTGCCCATGGGCTATTTTTTGGCAAATCGTCAGGGTCAGGTATCGTTGTGTCCTGATCATCTTGTTTTGCAAGCGGCTTTTCCTGCGGCGGCTTAGGCTGCTCAGAGGTTGATTGCTGTTGTGTTAACTCGGCAGGCTTCTTAGTTGGCTCGTCTACCGGCTTAGCGTCTGAATTTCCGTGCGTGTCACGGCCAGGCGCTTTATCACTGCCCGATTTACGACTATCTGCCTTAAAGCCCGAAGATGGCTTTCTAGCGGCAGGTTCCGGCGTTTTCTCTTTGATCGAAATTTTAACGTTGCTTTGGGTGGCTTTAGCTGTCGGTTGTTTTATTTCTTGCTCTGAAAGCGGATTGCCATCTGGGTGATCACGGGTGTATTCAATTTGCCGCAGCGATGCAGCTAGTTTGTCAGCAATGCCATTGATATAACGGAACCCCTTATCGGCACCAAAGTCTTTGCTAATCTCCAGCGCTTCGTTGACCACCACTTTATAGGGCGTGCCAAGCTGGGTTTTTAATTCAACACAGCAAATACGCAGGACAGAACGTTCAATCGGATCGAGTTGATCAAGTTTGCGATCTAGATGCCTGCTGATCTCGGTATCAATATCCGGTGTGTTTTCAGCGGCATGCATAAACAACGCTTTGAAATACTCGATATCAACCCGATCCATGTTCTGCATGCCACAAAACTGCTCTACCACTTGCTCAGGGCTGTGAGCTGACTGGTCAAAGTCCCATTGATACAAGGCTTGCATGGCTTTTTGTCGAGCACCTCGTCGGCGCTTGGCATTGCTTCCGCGCTTTCGCGGCTGCGCTGGTTGCATAGCGGTCACACTACACTTGAAACAACAATACAAATTGCAGAATGCAGCGAACCGCACCCTCGACACGGGCAGCTGTATCGTGGGTTGTGGGTGAATTGCGGAATATTGAGCACGGTTCTGTTATCGCCTTTAGCTTTAATCCGAGATAGTATAAACAGACTGATTCATTTTCGCAGAGATATACCCTTGCACACTTCACCACTTCGTAGCTTTTGCCATCGTGTAACCCGTTTTATTTCAATCTTGCTGCCGATCTGGCTTTTATGCACCGTACAACCTGCCCATTCACAGGAAACTGCCATCCCGCCCACTATGTCAGAAGGTATCGCCAGCGCCATAACACTGGCAAAAAAGAACGGCAATGTTGTGATTGAACTGCAAACCAACCTTGGCCCTCTCCATCTGGAGCTATTTCCGCAAAAAGCCCCGCAAAGCGTGGCCAATTTTGTCAGTTACGTAGAGAGCGATTTCTACAATGGCACTGTTTTTCATCGGGTCATTGAAGGCTTCATGATTCAAGGTGGCGGCATGGATCTGCGCCTTGAGAAAAAAGAGACGAAAGCACCGATCGAAAATGAGGCTGACAACGGCCTTAAAAATGAACCATTCACTGTTGCCATGGCGCGCACTGGCGACCCGCATTCGGCTACCGCCCAGTTTTTTATTAATACAGCCAATAATGGCTTTCTGGATCATCAATCAAAAACCCAGTCTGGCTGGGGCTATGCTGTAATAGGCCAACTGATTGGTGGCAAAGAGATCGCAGAATGGATGAGCAAAGCCCCGACTGGCCCGGGAGGACCTTTTCCTTCAGACGTACCCGTTATTCCGTTGGTTATTGAAAAAGCAGTAGTACTATAAAAGCAATAGCGCCTCGTTATCCAAACACCACATTCACTAATTAAATACTAACTTTGGCAAACCATGATAAGAATCACCACTAATAAAGGCCCTATCGACATAGAGCTTAATGAAGAACTCGCGCCAAAATCTTGCGCAAACTTCCTACAGTACGTCGAAAGCGGTCACTACACAGACACCCTGTTTCATCGATGCATTCCAAACTTCATGGTTCAAGGTGGCGGCATGGACACCAGCATGCAACAAAAAGCGACACTTGCGACAATTGAAAACGAAGCGGATAACGGCTTAGTTAACGAGACCGGATCAATCGCTATGGCTCGTACCGGCGACCCACACTCTGCAAGCAGTCAGTTTTTTATCAATGTTAATAACAACGAGTTCCTAAACCACACCGCTAAAACACAACAAGGTTGGGGATACTGTGTTTTCGCAAAGGTTGTTGAGGGCATGGATTTAGTCATGGAAATTAGCATGACGCCTACTGGCAGCCACGGCGGTCATGAAAACGTACCTCTAGAACAAGTAGTTATTGAAAAAATCGAACAGATTGACTAACGCCAAAGGCTAAGAAGTAAGCACTCGCATGAGCACAACACTTTATATCTCTGACCTGCATTTGCAGGCCAGCGCGCCTAAACTCACTGAACTGGCCTTTGAGCTATTCAACCAGGTAGAGTGCGACACCCTCTATATTCTCGGGGATCTATTCGAATATTGGGTCGGCGACGACAGCGTCGACAAGACAGCCATATCGGTCAGTCAAAAGCTCAAAACCTTGCACCAACGCGGCACTAAAATTATTGTTATGCATGGCAATAGAGATTTTCTGTTGGGCGATGAGTTTGTCTCTAGCTTTGGCGGACAACTGAAGTCTTGCGATACCATTCAGCTCGATATAGCTGGCAGCCCTACCTTATTGATGCATGGTGACACGCTCTGCACCGATGATACCCAATACCAGTTTTATCGCCGCATGGTACGTAACCGTCAATGGCAGCAAGACTTTCTATCAAAGACCGTTTCAGAGCGTGAAGCCACCGCAAGAATGATAAGAAACACCAGCAAAGTACGCGGCGGCCGCGCACACAAAAAAGAAATTGCCGACATCAATACTGAAACCTTCAATGAGACAGTAACCGAACATAAAGTCACGCGCGTCATTCACGGCCACACTCACAGGCCCGCCCTTCATAAAGAAGACAACAACTGTGAGAGACTGGTGCTGGGTGACTGGCATGATGATCATGCCGTCATAGCAGTAAGCGACAACGACAATTGTGAGTTGGTAAAGTGGGATGGTAACAAGCTATCACCCTACAAGTCTGCATAGTTCCAAATAAGACGAAGGCCTAGGTACTATCTAATCCTTTTTAAACCATGAATCCACCGAAGCTTAACGGTCTGTAAGTCCCTCGCTAACGCTAGCGGGCTTCCTTGACGAGTGCAAATTGAAAAGCACATTTACAAAATAAGACTCAATCAATTGTCCCAATAACCACTCGCCATACTCTTCAGGAAGCCCGCCAGCGTAAGCGAGGGACTTTGAAACCGTGAAGCTTAGTTACTATATAAACTCAAAAAGAACACAGCACTAAACAAAACATCGCAAGTCATCTTTTTCGGAAACCCACAAGCGTTAGCGTGGGACTCTAGAACCGTAAATTCAAACCAACACACAACACCAAAAATCACTGGGCGTTAAAGTCATTCGTTTAAAGCTGTAGCCCACACACTAACCCGCCTACCAGTATATCCCACGCTAACGCTTGTGGGTTTCCTTAAAAGATAACGAATGCTACTTGAAACGATTAAAACCAACCACAAACTAATCTACAACGCCGCCAACAAGCAACGCATGTCCAGCATTTAAGGAAACCCACAAGCGTTAGCGTGGGACGTTCAATGGTGATAATTCATGTATACATTATGATAAATAGAACGACAGCTTCAATCCATTTTAAACCATGATCAAACCGAAGCCTCACAGTATTTAAGTCCCACGCTAACGCTAGTGGGTTTCCTTGACGAGCGCAAAAAAATTGAAAAGCACATTTACAACGTAAGACTCAGTCCCAATAACCGCTCCTCATACTTTTTTAGGAAGCCCGCCAGCGTAAGCGAGGGACTTTGAAACCGTGAAGCTTGGTCACCATCTAAACTCAAAAAGAACACAGCACTAAACAAAACATCGCAAGTCATCTGTTAGGAAACCCACAAGCGTTAGCGTGGGACTCTAGAACCGTAAATTCAAACCAACACACAACACCAAAAATCACTGGGCGTTAAAGTCATTCGTTTAAAGCTGTAGCCCACACACTAACCCGCCTACCAGCATATCCCACGCTAACGCTTGTGGGTTTCCTTGACGAGCGCAAAATTAAAAAGCACATTTACAACGTAAGACTCAAACAATTGTCCCAATAACCGCTCCTCATACTTTTTAGGGAAGCCCGCCAGCGTGAGCGAGGGACTTTGAAACCGTGAAGCTTAATTATTATCTAAACTCAAAAAGAACACAGCACTAAACTAAACATCGCAAGTCATCTGTTAGGAAACCCACAAGCGTTAGCGTGGGACGTTCAATGGTGATAATTCATTTATACATTGTGATAAATAGAACCACAGCTTCAGTCCTTTTTAAACCATGATCCTACCGAAGCTTCACAGTATTTAAGTCCCACGCTAACGCTAGTGGGTTTCCTTGACGAGCATCAATTAAAAAGCACATTTACAACGTAAGACTCAAACAATTGTCCCAATAACCGCTCCTCATACTTTTTAGGGAAGCCCGCCAGCGTGAGCGAGGGACTTTGAAACTGTGAAGCTTAATTATTATCTAAACTCAAAAAGAACACAGCACTAAACTAAACATCGCAAGTCATCTGTTAGGAAACCCACAAGCGTTAGCGTGGGACGTTCAATGGTGATAATTCATTTATACATTATGATAAATAGAACCACAGCCTCAGCCCTTTTTAAACCATGATCACACCGAAGCTTCACAGTATTTAACTCCCTCACTCGCTCACGCTAGCGGGCTTCCTAACAAGCGCCAACATCAGAGCGACACTTTTAGGGCGTTTCAAATACACTTACAACACAATAAACACACCAACTAACAAATAGCAGCTTCCTCCTTAAACAATTGCTCGATGCTCTCAAGCTCTACTAGTTCAGCGGCACTAAAACCTGCCTCTAGCCGTGCGGGTATATTAAATGGCCCACGAAGTGCCGCCCTTCCATGCTTGTACAGCAACTCCCTGAAAGTTTTCTCAACCGACAAACCACGCTCTTTGCACAGTGTATTAAACCAGTGGTTGCCTATTCTTACATGATCAACTTCTTCATTCAAAATGCGGGTTAAAATAGCGACTGTTTTTTCATCTTTAACATGTGCTAGTTTTTCTAGCATAGGTGGCGTTACATCAAGACCACGCGCTTCAAGTACACGCGGCACTAACGCCATTCGCACCATAACATCGTAGTCGGTATCAACCGCCATCGCCCACATACCCCCATGGGCAGGCAGCTCGCCATAAAATGAATCTAACTCGTGTAGCCTTTCTACTAACAACATAAAGTGTGTTGATTCTTCTAACGCTACTTTCATCCAATCACGGTAATAACCCCCTGGCATGCCGCGAAACCGATAGACCGCATCCAATGCTAAGTTCATCGCATTAAATTCAATATGTGCAATCGCATGTATTAGCGCTACGCGGCCCGCCACTGAACCGAGACGCCGGCGTTTAACTTCCGCGGGATGCACGTGAATTGGCAGCACAGGTCGACCAGGCTCTAATACGGGTTCAGGCAATCCTTCAGCTGACGTTTCAAAATCTGCCTGGTTTACACGCTCATGTAAGTTTTCTATTAGCTCTATTTTTTCAACAGCGCCACAACAACGCAATGCATGCAGGCTTTGTTCAAAAATATTACGCATCTGATTTACCCTCTACACCACTGAAGCTTTTAAACAATGCCCGTGACATGAGCTCTTTACCCGCCAGGTGATAGTGAATCAGAGCGCGGGTAAGGCGCTTCGCTTCAGTTAATGTTTTGGCCTTAGTGAAATCATGGTCGGCGATTTCCAACAAGCTTGCGCCGGATATTTCAATACCATTTTTAACACCATTGGTTTCACTGGCAACATCTACAAGCACCGGTCCATCAGGTACTTTGTAGCAGTAGTGACCGTTAATATCAGTAGCTTGTCCGGTAGCTATATCATGATCAAGCGTTGGCGCTAAGCCCAACTGTTCAAGCAATACAATTTCAAAATAACGCAAACCACGATCACGATCTTGCGGATCATCGCAAGCTGCGAGAGTAGGCCCGTAGTGCGTAAACAGATCGGGCGCTGCGACATACTTTGGCACTAAGTGATAAATTAGTTCATTGACATAATAACCACAGGCGAGAGCCTGGCCTTGCAGGTAAGGTGAATTACCGGCCTCCTCCACAGCGGTCAGCACCGGCAGATCGCCACGCCCTAACCATGCAACATGCAAACTTTTAAACGGTTGTAACAATAAAGATTTTTGCGATTTACCACGCTTTACACCTCGAGCCAAAACAGACACCCGCCCCTGAGACGGCGTAAGTAATTCGACTATTAAACTGGTATCACTATAGGCCCTGCTATGGATGACGTATGCAGGCTCAAGTGGCTTGCGTCCGGCACTCACTATTGCGACTCGTAGCCAAGGCTTCGAATCATGGCAGCATCATCTGCCCAGCCATCCTTAACTTTCACCCATAACTCTAAATGAACTTTGCTATCAAACAGAGTTTGCATGGTTTTTCTGGCACGGCTGCCGATCTCTTTTAAGCTGGCGCCACCCTTACCTATGACAATAGATTTCTGGCTGGCCTTCTCCACCCATATAATTGCCGATATCCTTATAAGCTTTACATCTTGCTCAAACTTTTCAATCTCTACGCTGATGGAATACGGCAGCTCTTGTGAGAGAAAACGTGTGAGTTGTTCACGCACCAACTCTGACGCCAAGAACTTAGATGATCGATCGGTGATCTCCGATTCTTCAAACTGAAAAGGCGCTTCAGGTAATCGCGATTCAATCTCTGACTCTAGAATTTTTATATTCTCGCTGCGGATCGCACAAGTGGGAATAACCGCGGCCGCTGCCTGTGCAGCCGGGAGCTCTGATAGCCATGGCAACAAACGCTCTTTGGGGTTAACCCGGTCAATTTTATTAACCACCAGCAACCATGGGGTGTCTTGCCGGCTAACCGTCTCAAATGCCATTTCATCGTGCTTATCAAAGGTTAATGCTTGCACCACTAATATTTGTACGTCGGCACCGGTTGCGGCGCTTGCGGCAGTTTTGTTTAGTACACGGTTTAGGGTTCGCTTTCCGTCCCGGTGGATCCCCGGGGTATCAATATAAATAAACTGTGTGGTGGCAGTGGTATTGATACCCAGCAAAGCATGACGTGTGGTTTGTGGTTTATGTGCTGTGATACTGAGTTTTTGACCGATCAGTCGATTGAGTAGGGTCGACTTGCCTACATTCGGTCGTCCGGTGATTGCGATATAGCCGCATTTAGTTTTCAAAATAGAGTCGCTGTGAGTGTCTGCACGCTCTGTAGCTTACGCTACTTAGCGTCTAACTTGGTAATCCGTGAGAGTAAATCGGCGGCGGCGGCCTGCTCTGCTTTACGACGACTCCCCCCTTTGGCCTGCACTTTAATACCCAACGGCTCAATTTCACAGCCGACCACAAAGGTTCGGGCGTGAGCTTCACCCAGGGTTTGCATCAATTGATATTCTGGCAGGTCATAGCCACGACCTTGAAGCAGCTCTTGCAGATTGGTTTTGGAGTCTTTGACAGGTTCACTACTGGGCAGATTAGTGAATCGATCTGCAAACAAGTGATGAATAGTATTTTTCGCAGCCTCAAAGCCACCATCTAAATACACAGCACCAATAACGGCTTCGAGTGCATCAGCAAGAATAGAGGAGCGCTTAAACCCACCGCTTTTGAGCTCACCGGAACCAAGCTTAAGCAAGTCTCCTAAGGCAATATCGCGGGCAATTTCAGCCAGGGTTTCGCCGCGAACCAGATTCGCTCTGAGCCTTGTTAGCTGGCCTTCATCGTATTTGGGTCGCAGGCGGTAGATCTCTGCGGCGACAACAAAATTTAGAATGCTGTCGCCGAGAAATTCGAGTCTTTCATTATTGCGAGCTCCCAGACTACGGTGCGTCAGCGCCGCCAGCAACAGGTCTGGTTGGTTGAACTCGTAATTGAGTTTTGGAGTGAGAGTTTTACCTGGATTCAATTCTAGTTGGTGATTTGATCATCAAAGGCGGCCACGATATGAATATTGTACAGCAATTTGCGGCGCTCTTCGTATTTGACATCCAATACCCAATCACCAGCAGCACCGCGGTTAACGGTTACCACTTCTTTAGGCTTAAGGCTGTTAATTGAATTAGCTGAAAATCCGTTTTCAATTGCTTTGACTACATCACGCTTCGGCGCGCTTGCAAGTTCATTGTCAGTAACCACTTTTTGAGCGATTGATTTGATTGTCTGGTTCTGAATGTATACTGGAACCATTTGAACACCCAAGACCGCAACTATCGCTGTGATCGCGATGATACCAATCCATTTGAACATGTTTTATCTACCTATATTATTCGATCTCCGATCCGGCCCCATTTAACCCCACCGTTCTGCCAATTGAAGTGCATCCACACCAGGAATGCTTTTCCAACTAGATTCTCTTCAGGAACCGGGCCCCAGTATCGACTATCATTGCTGTTATCTCTGTTGTCTCCTACAGCAAAATACGTTCCTTCTGGCACTGTAAATTCCATTGTTCCATTGTTGCCGTTATCAGTGATCAGCATTTGGTGCGTCATATCACCAATAGTCTCGGTCTTTTCAATGACTCGTGCCCGCCCGCCGTCTGGATCCTGGTAGTTGCCGACCAGCACTTGTGCTGCCACCACACCGTTAACGGTCAAGGTTTTGTCACGATATTGAATATGATCGCCCGGCAAACCGACTATTCGCTTGATGTAGTCAAATTTTGGATCACGCGGATACCTAAAAACGGCGACATCACCACGCTCGGGATTAGAGCCGTTGACGATTTTTTTATGAATAACCGGCAAGCGCACGCCATAGGCAAATTTGTTAACCAGGATAAAATCACCGATCAACAGCGTTGGCTTCATTGAGCCCGATGGAATTCTAAAAGGCTCAAAAACAAAAGACCGCAACACAAGCACTAACAATAACAGCGGGAAAAAAGATCGGGCGTATTCAACCGGCCACGAGCTACCTTGCTTAAGCATCGCGCCTATGGCCCAAACGATTCCGCAAAATGCCACTAGCAGAACCAATAATAATGAAAAATCTATGTTCATAATTTGTTACGGACCCTGTTATTCGGACCTATGTGATCGGACATGATATCGGCAAAACAAGCCATCAAGATTTATTATCAACTTGCAGCACCGCCAGAAACGCTTCCTGCGGTATCTCTACTCGCCCGACTTGCTTCATGCGCCGCTTACCCGCTTTCTGTTTTTCTAATAATTTCTTTTTACGTGTCATGTCACCGCCATAACACTTGGCGGTTACGTTTTTACGCAATGCTTTAACATTACTGCGGGCAATAATATTTCCACCGATGGCCGCTTGTACTGCGACATCAAACATCTGGCGTGGGATAAGCTCTTTCATTTTCTCAGCCAGTATGCGGCCTTTTGAAATGGAACGATCACGATGCACAATAAGAGCTAACGCATCGACCGGCTCTCCATTAATAAGCACATCAACCTTTACAAGGTCCGCTGCTTGAAAGCGCAGAAAATTATAATCAAAAGAGGCAAAGCCACGGCTACAAGACTTTAACCGATCAAAGAAATCTAATACCACTTCACTAAGCGGCAATTCGTATTGCAGTGATACCTGGCGGCCGGCATAGCTCATATTCTTTTGCACCCCACGCTTGTCTACGCACAGGGTGATTACATCACCCAGGTATTCTTGCGGTACCAATATATTGGCTTGAATAATCGGCTCACGCACTTCATCTAATTTATTCGGTGGCAACAACTGAGAAGGGCTATGTATGTAAGATATATCGCCTTTTACATCAAGTAATTCGTAAATTACCGTAGGCGCTGTGGTGATTAAATCTAGATCGTATTCCCGCTCAAGGCGCTCTTGCACAATTTCCATATGCAACATACCAAGGAAGCCGCAGCGAAAACCAAAACCGAGGGCATCTGAAGTTTCAGGCTCGTAGGCAAGTGCTGAGTCATTGAGTTTGAGCTTTTGTAGCGCATCACGAAATGATTCATAGTCATCTGAGCTTGTTGGGTAAAGCCCCGAAAATACTCTCGGTTGCACTTCTTTAAAACCATCAAGAGCGTCTACACAGGGGTTGTTCTCTAGCGTGATGGTGTCACCGACTCTTGCCGCATCAATCTCTTTTATTCCAGCAATTAGATAGCCCACCTGGCCCGTTTTTAAGCCATCTGGTGTCTCGGTTCTTTTGGGCGTAAACACACCAACTGAATCGGCTTGAAAGGTTCGCCCAGTTGAGAAGATTCTAATTTTATCGCGTTTCTTTATGCTGCCATTGACGATTCTAATCAGCGATATAACGCCCACGAAATTATCAAACCAAGAATCGATAATAAGCGCTTGCAGCGGCGCATCTGGATCACCCTCCGGTGGTGGCACCCGATCAACCAACATCTGTAGCACTTCATCAACACCCTCACCTGTCTTTGCACTGCATAACAAAGCATCGTGGGCTTCAATACCGATAATCTCTTCTATTTCATCTACCACGCGTTCCGGTTCGGCGGCGGGTAAATCAATTTTGTTAAGCACCGGGATAACTTCAAGGTCTTGCTCGATAGCGGTATAGCAGTTAGCGACACTTTGCGCTTCTACACCTTGCGACGCATCAACCACTAACAATGCACCTTCACAGGCAGCAAGCGAACGAGAGACCTCATATGAGAAATCCACGTGCCCTGGAGTATCAATCAGGTTAAGTTGATAGATCTCACCGTCTTTAGGGCTCTTGAAGTTCAATGACACAGACTGCGCCTTGATAGTAATACCACGCTCACGCTCAAGATCCATTGAATCAAGAACCTGAGCCGACATTTCGCGGGCATCCAGACCACCACAGGTTTGTATAAACCGATCCGCCAGGGTCGATTTTCCGTGATCAATGTGTGCGATTATAGAAAAATTTCTTAAATTAGACTGCTGCATCAGCTGGGGGTACGCTCCGCACCAAGCGTTTGAATTAGCGCTTGCCGGTCAAAAAAGTGGTGGCATATTTCTTCATCACCAAGCTTTAACACCGGGACGAGATCGTTGTACTGTTGTTTTAGTCCAAGTTTTCCGTTGTGATTGGAATCGCGTGCTTCATCAATTGCTGCCTCATCGATATCAATGGTCACAACGGTAAAATTCAGATCACTGGAAAAATCGTTCAGTGTGTAGAGCATGTCTTCACACAATCCGCAATTATGCCTTGTATAGAGCGTCAGTACGACAGGATTTGTATCTGGAACCATCACAAGTGGCTACTGGATGGTCATTGCAAGAAAGATCGGGCCCTGTTCACGCTGAACCAGTACCGCAATGCTCGCACCGCTCTCAACCGAGTCCATGGCAGATTTAAAATCTTCTATTGAGTTAATCTTAGCATTGTCGATCATAGTGATGACATCGCCGATTCGAATCCCTGCCATAGCGGCCGGGCCTTCACCGACTTTGGCAACCACTACACCTTCATTATCAAGTTGCAGTGCTTCGCCAATTTCTTCTGGCACTGGCGCAACATCAATTCCTAGTTTGTTGTTTACTGTGGGGGCCTTTGGCTTACTAGCTGAGGCCAGTGCGTTTTCAGCTGGTAACTCGCCAATGTGCACAGTAAGCGTTTCGCGCTTGCCTTCACGAATGACCTCAACTGATGCATCAACCCCTGCGCGAACCCTCCCAACCAATGGCGGCAAAGAGCTCGATTTATCAACATAACCGCCATTAAACGCAACGATAATATCGCCGACTTGTAAGTCAGAATTGGCCGCCGGACTATCAGGAAGTATGCGAGAAATTAACGCACCGTGCGCCACATCCATAGAAAATGACTCTGCCAAATCCCTGGTGACTTCTTGAATAATAACGCCAAGCCAGCCTCGTGATACTTTGCCGTCTTCTTTAAGCTGATCAGCAATATCAATGGCCATTTCTATAGGGATTGAAAAAGACAACCCCATAAAACCACCCGTACGGCTATATATTTGCGAGTTAATACCCACCACTTCACCAGCAAGATTAAACAATGGCCCACCAGAGTTACCCGGGTTAATAGCGACATCAGTTTGAATGAACGGCACGTAGTTTTCACGTGGCAGCGAGCGTCCCGTGGCGCTTACTATTCCAGCCGTAACAGAGAAATCAAAACCAAATGGCGAGCCAATAGCTAACACCCATTCACCTACTGCCAGTTCACTTGATTTACCAATGCGCGCAGCTGGTAAGCCTGTGGCATCAATTTTTAAAACCGCTACATCACTGCGTGGATCTCTTCCGATTAACTCCGCAACAAACTGACGCCGATCAGAAAGACGCACGACAATTTCCTCAGCGCCTTCGATAACGTGGTTATTGGTTAATATGAATCCATCAGAGGATACGATAAACCCCGAACCGAGCGAGTCAGAATCAAACTGCACACGCTGCTGTTGCTCCTTTTGCGAGCCTGGTTGTTGGCCGTTATGCGGTTGAAAATTTTGTTCTTGTTGACCATTTTGTTGCTCTTCCAGAAACTTGCGGAAGAATTCTCCAAACGGGGAGTCATCTTGCAGGGGATCGCCTGGAGCGCTTTGCGAACGATCAACTTCACCGGTGGTGCTAATGTTCACCACCGACATATGATTCTGCTCAACCAGCTCAGTAAAGTCAGGCAGATCTGCAGCACCAATGAGCGGCCAGCAGAGTGCGCACAACAGTGCGGCGAACCGTGCAAACGGCTTCACTAGGACGTCAGTATTCAAGGGCTTTATCTCCTGCTTTTGTACAACGAGAGCACTATATTCTCGTTTTAATTTACTTGATTCTTTACTTGAGCTTAGCCCAGAAACCTTCAAAACCGCCGAAGATTCAGGATTACTATGCCTTGCGGTGCAGCGCCAAGTGACTACCAAGCTTCTGCTGAACGACATTACGCCCAAAGAGGAATACAGCACCCAGCCCAACACTGAGCCCCCCACAAGCTGCCAATGCAACCATGGCGTCTGAGCCTGGAAGCAGAATGCTGCAGCCAACACTGAATAATAGCATAAGCATGACTGGTGAGAGATAAACCAGCAATGACAAAGCTAACAGTATTTCTCCAGACGCTTCAAATTGCACAGCATCGCCGACCGATTGTGGTGCACCATTCAATAGCTTGGAGGGCCAGGCAACGATGACCTCAGAGTCGGAGCAGCCACCGCATTGTGTGCGGCAGGCAGAAGTTTTATCTACCCGACAAAGCACGTTATCGCCGGATTGCTCAATCACCATCATAGTGCGACGGTGCGCGCGGCGCAAAACAGCTACCTTGCTACCAAAGACAGGGAATTGGCTATCATTTTGACCGTGGCCTGCGGGACTTCCCCCACCACAGTTACATGCCATTTATCTTTCATAACACCATAAGCATGCACAGCACCCATACCGGTTAACCCGTGCAGGACATCTTTGGTATCACCGCTGGTCTGCGCCACATAGATTGATAACGACGCCAGCCCATCAGTATACATAACACGTCGCACGACTGATTGCTCTGGCAACATCACTAGCTTATCTGACATTAACGCGAAGCCCAGGGGTGGTTTATCAAGCGTTATTGCGGGTATGTCGCTGTCCGGGTCAGGCTCTGCAAGAGGTTTATCCAGGTCAACCAACCACTCATACTTTTTACCTTCAAGCGATGACTGAAAAGCTTCAAGCGCAATACGATCAACGTATTCAACTTCGGTGAACATTACTTGCTCAATTATTCTTTGATGGTTGTTACTCATAACAGAACGCAACATCAGGTAGGTTTCAGCATCGATCCATAGACGATAACCATAGCGGTAATCATCCAGTGGCTTGATATCAACCACTTCCACTATTCGCCCAGCCACTCTGTCACGGCCCGCGCGGGTGAACTCATAGAGCTTTGACAGGCGCGCGAGCTGGTCTGAATTAAATTCGGGAAACGGTGTACGTGGCTCTGCTTTACTCACCGATACAGATTTACTACCAGGCCAAATACACACAACGCTATCGGCGTTTCTTATAATTTCACGCGGCTCACCATTGAGTGAAAATAGTCGCTCGCGCTCTATTCCATCTGCGCGGCTATGGTGTATGCGCATGGTTTCAACATCGCCATCGTGCACGTAAACGAACGTGCCTGCATAGTTGAGCCCTTGCATGGCTTCAGACATTTTTTTAATGAGGTCACGACCACTGCCCGCGCTCCCTGCAAGGCACACTGAAGATGCCAGCAAACAAGCACTAACAGCTACCCCCTTAAAACATTTACCACTAAAAAGAGATGCTAGCACTTAAAAACCTTTATTAGAAACCTTCACTATTGGAAGGCATAGAATCATAGCTAACCACTCTTGAGTGCGCCAACATGCCGTGCACACGGCCCATGCTTGCATCTTCAAGGTGATTAGTGAGCAACGCATTAAGTCTTTGCTCTACCTGCTGGTTACGAGGCAATTGAGTATCTGACCGCCATCGTGTGCCAGTATTACCAATTTGCCTGGCATTGGCGCCTAGAAAAGCGACAGTCTGTACACCACTAACCGGTTGTGATTGATTAACAGTATTGTCTACTAATTGCTGGTCGCTGGTTTCTGACTTCCATAATTGCGGCGCCAAAAACACCGCTCCCGCCAAACTTGCTGCAAGCCCTAAACCTGCCACTGGCTTCCATATAGTCAGTGGTGCTTCAGGGGTGCGCGGTCGGTGCCGGGCTACTTTGTTGCGGCTGTTGTATTTAGCTGTATCTCGAGTGCTTTCTCGAGTGCTTCCTATCAATGCCACTGTGCTTTGATGAGGCGCTTCTTCGCGCTCAATCTTCGCACTTAAGCGTTGTGCAAAGTCTGTATCAAGGGCGCTGTGATAATCAGCTTGCAGAACATCGCGAGTAATATGAATACACTGCCACGCGGTACGAGTATTGTGGTCTTTACACGCAAGCTCTACTAATTCTGCATCAGTCAGGGAATCATCAGCGGCAAGCTCATCATCTGCAAGCGCTGATAGCACCTCTTTTATGTACTCTGGATCACTATTGGGCAATGCGCCAGATGAAAAGTTGCTGTTTGATTTTTTATCCATCAATTTTCTTCAACTTTGTGTGTTATCTAATAATGGGCGAAGTTGCTTATCTATAGCGTCTCTCGCTCTGAATATTCTTGAACGCACCGTACCGATTGGGCATTCCATGATTTCTGCTATCTCTTCGTACGATAGTCCCTTCAGCTCTCTTAGCGTTATCGCCGTTTGTAGTTCCGGCGGTAAAACGTTTATAGCTGTTTTAACGGTCGCAGCAATTTGATCTGTTGCCATTTCACTCTGTGGATCAGCAATGTCCCTTAAGCCCGCGGCGCTTTCGAAGTACTCAGCATCTTCACTATCAACGCCGCCATCTGTTGGTCGCCTTGATAATGATACCAAATGATTCTTGGCTGTATTGACCGCTATTCGGTACAACCAAGTGTAAAAAGCACTCTCACCGCGAAAGTTTTTTAATCCTCTGTAAGCCTTTATAAACGCTTCCTGCGTAACATCTTGTACTTCGTGGTGATCATGCACGAACCTTGAGACTAAATTGGCGATCTTGTGCTGATATTTCAATACCAGTATGTCGAACGCACGCTTATCTCCAGCCTGCACCTTGCGCACCAATATCAGGTCATTGCTTTTTTCACTCACAAGCAACAAACCTATTGATACGTCTGACGTGGGTTATGACCGGTGTTAACGGCAATAAGTTCTTGGGCATATCCATAATTACGTTATTTTGTACACATTTTTACGAAGAATCTCGAATATGCTCGCCAAATTTCGACGGCAGCCAACGGAATCAGCTTAGTTTCTGGAAGAAGTGTTGCCTATAATGCCGCAATTCGCTGATCGAGTCTCTGATATCGCTCAATGCGAGGTGCTTTGAATCTTTGTGAAACGACTTAGCGACCTCTGGCGCCCAGCGACTTGCCAAAATCTTAATGGTGCTGACGTCTAGATTTCGGTAGTGAAAATATTCTTCCAGAAAGGGCATATGCTTGGCCATAAACCTACGATCCTGACAGATACTGTTGCCGCTCATGGGGCTGATCCCTTTTGCCACCCATTTAGACAAAAACTCGATCGTCGCGTTTTCAGCATCTTTAACGGTCTGATCACTGGAGCGAACCCGCTCTACCAGGCCGGAACTTGTGTGATGCGACGTATTCCATTCATCCATGGCGCTGAGAATGGCATCAGATTGATGGATCGCCACCACCGGCCCTTCTGCGAGAATGTCCAGCTCAGAATTGGTCACTATTGTTGCTATCTCGATAATTTGATCATTTTCAGGGTCCAGCCCGGTCATTTCCAGATCAATCCAGATCAAATTATCATCACTCAACTGCGTCATGCAAAACTCCGGCTGCCATCATTTGTGCTCGCAGAGTACAATGCTCGACAGCCAGCATCAAATAAAGAACAGTGAGATCTCTATTTCTATCCAAACTTTAAACGACCATCGCTAACTTGAGTACCGACTCAGATCTAAAAGACCGCGAAAATATCGCCCGTGTGGTTGCCAACCACGGCACCGAACTCACGCTTGCAACCCAAAGCGGCGAGCGCATATCCGCTACCCCCAAAAAAAAGCTTGGCCTGATTGTCACCGGCGATTTGGTGCACTGGAACCCGGAGGAACATGGCAATGCACGGGTCACCAAAGTTGTCGAGCGACACGGCACTTTGGCTCGAGCAGATAGACTGGGGGCCGCCAAACCTATCGCCACCAATGTGAGTTTGTTACTGGTTGTCACTGCACCCAAACCACCGTTTGACACCTTACTGATTGATCGTTATTGCATTGCTGCACATAACATTGGCGCTGAAATCGCCGTAGTCATCAACAAGCAAGATTTACTCGATACCGAATCTGCGCCAGTGGCAGATGAAATAGAATCTACCTATAAGAGCATCGGCTACCCGGTGGTGCGCTGCAGCGTTAAGCAAGAACAAGGGCTGGACAGCATTCAATCAATATTAGTTAATGAAGTTTCGATCCTTGTAGGCCAATCAGGAGTAGGTAAATCTTCACTTTTAAATGCACTGCTTCCAGAGCAAGGTATCAAGACCGGACCATTATCGGTAGCCTCCGGCCTTGGCCGTCACACCACAACTGTCACCAACTGGTATGACCTCCCCACAGGCGGCGCCATCATAGATTCCCCGGGTGTCAGGCAATTTTCACTGGAACACCTAGGCAATGTTGATATTCAGGCGGGCTTTCGGGAAATTTCCGAGCTCTCTGCCGGTTGCAAATTTAATGACTGCACCCACCACCATGAACCTAGCTGCGCGGTTCTCGATGCCGTCAATGAGGGTGATATCAGCAAACGACGCTACGACCATTTTCAGCAACTCATACGCGGTGACGAATCTACAAACGCCTAATCTGCATAGAGAATGACACTGCCAAATAGGCTATAATGGTCGGGTCGCATGACTGCGGAACGCACCACCAAAGTATCGCCCCTAACCTACCCAATGAATTAAAATGTCTAATACATCGAAAATAATTTACACCATTACCGACGAAGCTCCGGCCCTTGCGACGCACTCATTCCTACCGATAGTACGAAGCTTTGCAAGCGCTGCGAATGTTACTGTTGATACCGCAGATATTTCGTTGGCAGCCCGCATACTCAGTGTATTCAATGACAAATTACCCAAAGATCAACAAGCGGAAGACTACTTAAATTCACTAGGGATACTGGCTAAAACACCTGAAGCAAATATTATAAAACTGCCTAACATCAGTGCTTCCGTACCGCAGTTAAAAGCGGCTATCGCTGAGCTTCAAGCAAGTGGTTACAACATACCGGACCACCCGGACAACCCCGGCAGCGCTGAAGACAAAGACAATCGTGCGCGCTACGACAAAGTAAAAGGCAGCGCGGTAAATCCGGTTCTACGCGAAGGTAACTCTGACCGACGCGCGCCAGTGGCTGTTAAAAATTACGCCAAACAAAACCCACACCGTATGGGTGCGTGGTCTGCAGATTCAAAAACCTGCGTTGCCACCATGAGTGAAGGTGACTTTAAATCTAATGAGAAATCAATCACCATGGCTACCGCTGACACACTAAGCGTGGTGCATATAGCCAAAGATGGCACTAGCACGGTTCTTAAAGATTCTATTCCTGTGCTTGCAGATGAAATCATTGACGCCTCTTTAATGAGCAAGCGTGCACTGATTACGTTTCTTGGTGAACAAATTCAATATGCCAAAGATCAAGACATATTGTTTTCACTTCACCTTAAAGCCACCATGATGAAAATCTCTGACCCGATCATATTTGGCCATGCGGTAGAAGTATTTTTTAAAGATCTATTTGATAAACACGCAGACTCATTCGACAAGGCAGGTGTAAACGTTAGAAATGGCTTTGGTAATTTGATCAATAGCCTTGAATCTTTACCTGCAGAAGTACAAGCAGAAATACAAAAAGACATTGACGCGATTTATCAATCACACCCTGACCTTGCCATGGTTGATTCTGATAAAGGTATTACCAACCTGCACGTACCAAGTGACATCATAATTGATGCCTCTATGCCCGCCATGATTCGTAGCTCCGGTAAAATGTGGAATCATGAAGGCGCGCAACAAGACGCGGTAGCGGTTATTCCCGATAGCAGCTACGCAGACCTATACACGCAAACCATTAAATTTCATAAAGAGCACGGCGCATTCGATCCAACCACAATGGGCACTTGCCCAAATGTCGGCTTGATGGCACAAAAAGCCCAGGAATACGGCTCTCACGATAAAACCTTTGAAATCCCCGCTGACGGCACAGTTCAACTTAAAAACGCAAACGGTGATGTATTAATTGAACACCCGGTTGAAGCCGGTGACATATGGCGTAGTTGCCAGGTTAAAGACGCACCAATAAGAGACTGGGTGAAACTTGGTGTATCTCGTGCCAAAGCCACAGGCTGGCCTGCTGTTTTTTGGCTTGATGCAAACCGCTCACACGATGCAGAACTCATTAAAAAAGTAGAGCTCTATCTTAAAGACCACGATACCGCAGGCCTTGATATCAAAATCATGGCAGTCGGCGAAGCAACTGACTACACACTTGAACGACTAAAGAACGGTGAAAACACCATCTCTGTTACCGGCAACGTGCTGCGCGACTACCTAACGGATCTATTCCCTATTCTTGAACTTGGCACCAGCGCAAAAATGCTATCTATCGTGCCTTTAATGAATGGTGGCGGACTCTTCGAAACTGGCGCTGGTGGTTCAGCACCTAAACACGTGCAGCAGTTTGTACAAGAAAACCACTTGCGATGGGATTCACTAGGTGAATTTTTAGCACTTGCTGTTTCTTTTGAACACCTCTCAGAAACCACCGGCAACAAAACTGCAGGCATTCTAGGTGACGCCCTCAACACTGCGACTGAAAAACTACTGACCAACCGCAAGTCACCTTCTAGAAAAGTAAAAGAATTAGATACCCGTGGTAGCCATTTTTATCTCGCCATGTACTGGGCAGAGGCGTTAGCCGCACAAACAGCAGACGCTGAACTGGCAAAAGCCTTCAGTGAAGTGTCACAAGCACTACGTACCGACGAAGATAAAATTGTTGCCGAACTCAATGACATTCAAGGCAACCCTGTGGATATTGGCGGCTACTACTTCCCCGACGTAAACAAAGCCTCAGTAGCCATGCGCCCAAGCGCCACGCTCAACCAACACCTGGAACAATTCGCAAAGGCCTGAGTAAGGCAAAGACCTAATAAGCAAACCCTCGTTCAAAATCGCCTGGCAGCATTTTAGGAAGCCCGCCAGCGTGAGCGAGGGAGTTTAGAACTATAAATCCTAATTCAACATGCCATTTTTAAAGAGTACGGATTTTACCAAAACCCCACTCACATCCGTTAGAAACCCACAGGCGTAAGCGTGGGACTATCAATGATGATATTTCATTCAAACGATATGACTAAAAGAACTATACGCTCAGTTCTATTAAAACGATGAATCCACCGAAGCTTCACAGTCAATAAGTCCCACGCTCACACTTGTGGGTTTCCATAACGAGCAGACGTAAAACTCAAACCAATCCGCACGTTATCTTTTAGGAAACCCACAAGCGTTAGCGTGGGACGTTCAATGATGATAATTCATAAGTGAATGATGCTTAAAAGCAGCAAGGACATAATATTTTTTTTACGAGCCGTACGAAAACCGAAGCTTCTCAGTTTTTAATTCCCTCGCTCACGCTGGCGGGCTTCCTGACGAGCGCGATATTAAGCGCTACCGGTAAGTTTTTAAGCTATTGCATAGTGCATGGAAACGACACGGTAAAAACAACCGCGCCCTTAGCGGCAATATTTCGCGCCTCACATTGGGCCCCATGAAAATCTGCGATCAATTTAACAATGTGTAAACCAAACCCCATATGTGGTTGATCATCACGGGAATCTCTAACACTCACCATCGGTTCAAATAGCTCGCTGGAAGATAACGGCAATTGGCTGCCAACATTCTCAACCGATAATTCAACCCGATCCTTCATCGCACCTAGCCACAAAATAATCTCACTACTAGACTCACTAAAATCAACCGCATTAGAAAGAAGCTTATCAAGCATCTGATGCAACAACTCAACCGAAGCATTAACAGGCGCTGCTGATAGTTCCCTGTCTATACGAAGAACAATTTCTCGATCACTATAAAGATCGTTATAAACCTCTGCTGCCACCCTTACCCAGTCAACCAGATCAACAGATGTCTTCACAGAGCGCTGAATGGTTTGCTCTACACTACTGGCTTCAGATAAGTTTCTAATCAACCGCTGCAATCTGGCTGCACCCAGTTCAGCACGTTCAATTGAAGCGCTGGTCTTCGCATCCAGGGCAGCCTTATCAATACCTTCAAGCGAGGTAGACACTACGCTCAATGGTGTTCTAAGCTCATGAGACAAGCGCGAACCAAGAGATTGCAAATAGCGGGTATAGCCGTCTAGTCTTTTCATTATGGCTTGAAAACTTCTAGACAAATCACCGATCTCATCAGGTGCGGTAGAGCCCTCTACAGAACCTACTATCAGCCCTTCTTTAGTGACTGATCTTTCCACGCTATTACTTAACTTTCTAACCCGCCAAGACAACAGCGACGCAAAACCAATCAGCACCAACGCTATTAACATTACCGCCAATCCGAATATTTTAACCAGCTTAAGCATTGCCGCTTCAGTAAATGCCGTAAGCGATGCCCGAGGTTGCTGCACTAAAAGATAACCGTATAGATCATTGTCACGATCAATCTCAAGCGCCGACACATGAAACACACGCTTATACTTATCTTTTAAAAATTCTGCTTGATCTTTTAGTTCTGAAAAAAGCTGAAACTCATTAACGGCTAATTTTCCCGTGTCAATCTCTGGAAATGTTCGCGTTTTGACATTAAGCGCTAACGACCAGCTGATGAAACGATACAAAATTGCATCAAACAGATTATGATCAGAAGGAACAAACTCACGTACGGCAGTGTCTGGTAAACGCTGATCAGCATCTGCCAACAACCACCCTTGCCCATTAAATACCCGCATCCTCATACCGGGCTCTATAAATTCTGCCAGCTGAGCGGTTATTGCTGCATCTACTATATGTAATTGACCAACATCATCGGGTTCATCCGGGTCAAACATGCCAGTCCAACGGTGCACTTCATCTGTATCTACATCTATAACAGACATCGCAAACTTACCCTGCAATGGTGTGGGCATTATAAGCTCAACATGGTAACCGTCAGCAACTTCCACCAATGCCGCACGGAAATCATTGCCGATCCTTGTCGGTCGCACGCCCTCCACTGCCGCCCCCAAATATCTGCCTACCTCTAAACCCGGCGCCTGCCAACGGAATGTATAACGCCGAATATTACCTTCAGTGCCTGGCACTCTAATAACGAGCTGATCACCCGTTGCGACCTTGTTACTAGAGGGATTGTGGTAGTTAATTTTCTGATCACGCACCTTCACAAAAAGATGCAAGTGGTTGTCTCGAACAGCAGCCCGCACGCTAAAAGAACTGGCGGAATCGCGATCAATAGGATCAACCGATACTTTGTTCATTGAGTATAAAAACTGACGCGGCTCCATCTCAAACGCAGACCAGTCGTCTGCATAGCCGTCTATAAGAATATTGTTGCTTAACCTGCCAGCCAGTAAGGTTTTAGACTCCGGCCGCACTCGAGTATTTAATTCCCTTAAGCCATCTATCACAACAGCGACAGCTGCTTTGGATTTATCACGAGTCTGCTTAAGCTGATCTTCCCGCAAGTTGCGGTCAAGCTCACCAATGAACAGGAACAGAGCCCACGGCAAAATCAGTAGTGATAAACATACCAACGCCAATTGCGCACGAAGATTCACGGTGCTGGTCCCGGTGTCATTGGAATTGCGCTGAACAAAACGTTCATCAGCTTAGGCAAGCCAGCGATAACCCATGCCATAAGCCGTTTCAATACGATCGAACTCTGAATCTACACTTAAGAATTTGCGACGTATACGTTTTACGTGAGAGGTCACAGTGGCATCATCCAACACTACATTGGCGGCGTCCATCAGTTGCTGTCGAGATTTCACATGCCCTGGAAACACCACCAATGCATGCACCATCCATAATTCAGTAACCGATAAAGTAACCGCTTGTGTTTGCCAAGTGGCCGTCATGCGCTTCATGTCTAGCTGCAAGCCGCCTGCAGTGATAATGTCTTCTGGAAGATCTGGTTGGTTGTGGGCATCTATTCTTCTAAACAGCGCCACCACCCGAGCCACCAGGTGGGCAAGGCTGATATCTTTAGTTAAATAATCATCTGCGCCGAGACGCAAACCGGAAATAGTATCAAGCTCTGAATCAAGTGCCGTTAAAAATACAATCGGCAATAACGGCGCCATGCTACGCAGCTGCCGACACAGCTCAAACCCACCCTCAGCCTCATCACCCAACCCGACATCAATAATGGCAAGATCGGGTAACTTTTTTTCAAATGCCGCCAGTGCATCCGGGCGGTTATCGTATACCTGAACTTCATACCCATGGCGCTCCAGCGCATCACGGTAATTCACCTGCAGCGATGGTTCATCTTCGACTAATGCTACTGATTTACTCATTTATTTACTTTGCTCAAACCAGATCCAATGCCTACACAGTCCACAACTTTACTAACCTTTGAAAAGTTCCGACCACCCTCACAGACAATAGCTAACCCAAGTGTATTTGCGAAAGAATCTAATGCTAACACAGGCCACAAGGGGCTTCGGTGCACAGCGCTCTTGTTCTACAACAGGGATTTAACTGATAATCCCAACTGGCCGATACCTATAAAGACTAAAACATGACCAAACGGACGTTGGAACTCGTTTTATGGTCGCAGCCATTATAATTGCCCGTCAGGAACTCTGGCACTTTAAGGTCAGTCACATTAACCCTTGCCGTCACTGGCAAAACCTCGCTCAAATCGCGAGAAACCGGAGCTAGCACATTGAGCACAGAACGCGAATCAATGAACTTTGATGTTGTTATTGTTGGCGGAGGCCCTGCCGGTCTTGCCACCGCTTGCCGACTCATGCAGCTCGCTCAAGAGGCTGAAACAGAACTATCAGTTGTAGTGCTGGAAAAAGGCTCAGAGATTGGTGCCCACATACTTTCAGGCGCTATCCTTGAACCAAAAGCCCTCAACGAACTATTCCCGGATTGGAAAGAAAAAGGCGCCCCTCTCAATACCGAAGTCACCGGTGATGAAATGCACTTTTACACTGGCATGGAAAAATCAGTAAAAGTGCCCAATTTTATGATTCCAAAACCGATGCACAACGACGGCAACTACATCGTAAGCCTCGGCAACGTAGCACGCTGGATGGGTGAACAAGCCGAAGCGCTCGGGGTAGAAATATTTCCGGGCTTTGCCGCCGCTGAAATTCTATACAACGATGAAGGCAGTGTTGCTGGTGTTGCCACCGGTGATATGGGCATAGGTAGCGACGGTGAAAAGAAAGGCAGCTATGAACCGGGAATGGAACTTCGCGCCAAATACACTGTGTTTGCAGAAGGATGCCGAGGCCACCTGGGCAAGCAACTGATCTCAAAATTCAACCTTGACGATGGCAAAAGCCCACAGCACTACGGCATTGGTTTAAAAGAACTCTGGAAAGTTGATAAAGAAAAACACCAACCAGGCTTAGTCGTTCACGGCGCTGGCTGGCCTCTGGGTGAAAGCGGTGCGACAGGTGGGTCATTTTTATACCACCTTGAAGATCAAATGGTAGTCGTAGGCTTAATCGTTGACCTAAACTACAGCAACACACACTTAAGCCCGTTTGATGAATTCCAGGTGTTCAAACACCATAAAACCGTTAAGGCAGTGCTTGAAGGCGGTGATCGAATCTCCTACGGCGCAAGAGCCATAGTTAAAGGCGGGCTAAACTCACTACCAAAAATGACCTTCCCCGGTGGCCTGCTAGTAGGCTGTGACGCCGGCACCTTAAACTTTGCAAAAATTAAAGGCAGCCACACCGCCATGAAAAGCGGCATGATTGCCGCAGAAACCATTTTTGAAGAACTAAAAGAAAACGTAGAGAGCACAGGCAAAGAGCTAGAAACATTCACAGAAAAATTCAACGACAGCTGGCTTTATAAAGAGCTACACGCCTCACGCAACTTCGGTCCCGCCATGCACAAGTTCGGCATGTATATAGGGGCTGCTTTTAACTTTATTGATCAGAACTTTTTAGCTGGAAAAATGCCATTCACCTTGAAAGATGACATACCAGATCACGCCACATTAAAAACAGCGGAAGAAAGCCCAAGCATCTCCTACCCAAGCCCCGACGGCAAAATCAGTTTCGATAAACCAAGCTCCGTGTTCTTATCAAACACCAACCACGAAGAAGATCAACCAGCACACCTAACACTCAAAGACCCATCAATCCCTATCGGTACGAATCTACCCAAATGGAACGAGCCCGCACAACGATACTGCCCGGCCGGTGTGTATGAAGTAGTAGAGAAAGACAACGAACAACAATTCCAAATCAACGCACAGAACTGCGTGCACTGCAAAACCTGCGATATCAAAGACCCCAGTCAGAATATTACGTGGGTTGTACCTGAAGGCGGTGGCGGGCCTAATTATCCTAATATGTAAACCGCTTATTTGGAAATACGTAGAGCCAATAAATCATACCCGATAGAAATTCAGCAAAGCGTCCGCCACCAATGCGCGGACAGGTCGCAATCTGACACAGACCAGCACTCAGGAGTAGCTAAGCGGCATACTTATTGATGAATCTATTAATCTTACTCATTGCAAGTAGACTTAAACATGGAAGTTTTAGACACTGTATTCAATTCCGATAGTCTGGAAAAATGCTTGTCACGGTTAAC
>CALGKA010000022.1 GCA_937927895.1 uncultured Granulosicoccaceae bacterium
GCTTTGCAAAAACAGTCAGAGCCGGATGCATTGTTTGCATTAGCTGTGCTTAACGATGCAATACAGCTACCAAAATCGTATGAGTTTTGGCGAATTTTTACGGTACGTTGGTTGAAAGAACGCTGCTTGCTTGATGTTGAAAGTGAAAGCGCTCAACCTATCGCAGCGCTGAGAGAGCATCAGGCTCAATCTATTATCGATGCTGCGCCCTTAATGGAAGGTGGCGAGTACCTGTCAGTTGAGTTGTTGCAAAACAAATGGGTTGAGCTAGACGATTGGCTGTTGCAGCATCTGAATTCAGGCAACACTACGTTTGTAGACTTCATGCACGCTCGCGCACCGGATTGGCACATCGGTGGCACGTTATATTTTCATTTGGCTGAAAATAAATCAGACCCGCAATTGCCGTTCGCCTTTATAGCCACCTGGCAACCACAGCAAGCCGTGGCTAGCAAAAAACACGTACCGTTGGCCAAGGCGCTCGAACACTACGCAGGCACACAACAAAAATCGCTACTACGCGAACTACTCGAACCAGTTCAGTTGGCAGCACAGTCGAGCAAATTGGTTGCAGAACTGATCGAGAGCAAAGCAATCTATCGTGCACAGGCATGGAGTGCTCATCAAGCATGGCAGTTTTTGCAGGAGGTGCCATTGCTGCAAAATTGCGGCGTCATTGTTCGATTACCTGACTGGTGGGCTAAGCGCCCGCGGCCGCAAGTCAATGCAACTCTAAGCAGCGCTTCAAAAACGGCTTTCGGGGCCGAGCAACTACTCAGCTTTAAAATCAGTACTGTGCTGGACGGTAAAAAACTCACAGCCGCAGAGTGGAAGCGGCTGATGGAATCTGAATCAGGGCTGGTTTTTCTAAAGGGTAAATGGGTAGAGGTTGATCGCGAAAAACTCGATCAAGCTATGCAGCAGATGCAATCACTGGCAGACCTGGCAGATGCTGACGGGCTCACATTTGCCGAAGGTATGCGACTGTTGGCAGGTGCACAGCACAATCTAACCGCAGACGATTCAGGTATCCAAAGTGAGGCCTGGCGTTTTGTCAGCGCTGCACCTGCACTTGAAAAAACGCTGCAAGGAATGCGTGACCCTGAACAACTTAAGACAAGGTTGCCTGCGAATGAACTAAAAGCCCAATTGCGACCGTACCAAGTGATTGGCACACGCTGGCTTTGGCATTTGAATCAGCTTGGCCTGGGTGCATGCCTTGCCGATGACATGGGGCTTGGCAAAACTATTCAGGTGATCGCACTGATGTTAATGATTAAGAAAACCCCGGGCAATTTACCCAGCTTGTTAGTGTTGCCGACTTCGCTACTTGGCAACTGGAAGTCTGAACTTGAGAAATTTGCGCCATCACTTGTATGTTGCTTTGTGCACAAGGCGATCACAGACAAAGCAATACTTTCTACTTGGGCCACGCAGGGCTTGCCTGCAAATACCGACTTGGTGATTACCAGTTACGGCACCCTGCCTGGACAAAATTGGCTGCATGAACAGCGTTGGCATACTGTGGTACTTGACGAAGCGCAAGCGATTAAAAATGCTGGTACACGCCAGTCAAAAATGGTTAAGAAACTAAATTCAAAAGTACGCATTGCACTTACGGGTACACCGGTTGAAAATCGTCTCTCCGATCTCTGGTCGCTATTCGACTTTATTAACCCGGGGTTGCTCGGTAACTTTAAGCAATTTAGCAGCTTCGCCAAAGCCTTGGACAAACGCGAAAGCGAAAAGTACACACCGTTGCGTAACTTGATTCAGCCCTATGTATTGCGACGACTTAAAACAGACAAGCGTGTGATCAGTGATCTACCGGACAAATGTGAAGTGACAGCCTGGTGTGGCCTAAGTAAAAAGCAGGCGGCACACTATCAGAAAGCGGTTGATACCTTACGCGATACACTGGCAACAACCGATGGCATGAAACGTCGCGGTGCAGTGCTTACTGCGATGATTCGCTTTAAACAAATTTGCAATCACCCGTCTCAACTGACTGGTGACGGTGGTTTTTTAATGGCTGACAGCGGTAAATTGCAACGGCTTGCTGATCTGTGTGATGAGATAAGCGCGCGTCAGGAAAAGGTGCTGGTGTTTACTCAGTTTCGCGAGCTATGCCTGCCGTTGTCTGAATTTCTGTCGCACTGTTTTAATCGACCCGGCCTGGTTTTGCACGGCGGTACCGGTGTGAAAAAACGCCAGGCACTGGTGTCCGATTTTCAGACCGAAGGTGGGCCGCCGTTTTTTGTGTTGTCTCTTAAAGCAGGTGGTACAGGTTTGAATCTCACCGCCGCATCACATGTTATTCACTTTGATCGCTGGTGGAATCCGGCCGTAGAAAATCAAGCCACTGACAGAGCTTTTAGAATAGGGCAGAAACGTAACGTGATGGTTCACAAGTTTGTGTGTCGCGGCACAATAGAAGAAAGAGTCAATACAATGCTTCAAGAAAAAGCAGAACTTGCTACCGAATTACTCGAAGGCGGCAATGAAACAAGTCTTACAGAACTGAGTGACAAAGAACTCATTGATCTGGTTAGTCTTGATCTTGCAAAAGCACAAACGGAGCTTAAACACTAACCATGGCACGCCAGAGAAATGGTCGGTGGCCACGCTATGTGCCTGTTGCAGAGCAACGGGAGGCGGCCGCACGAAAAGCAAAAGAACTGAAAGACAAGGGCAATCAGTTGCAACCGGTTAATGTAACGGCCACAACAATCGCTAGCACATTCTGGGGTAAGGCCTGGTGTAGACACCTTGAAAAATTCAGTGATTACTCCAACCGCCTTCCACGTGGTCGTAGCTACGTGCGTAATGGCTCTGTTATAGACTTGAAAATAGAAACAGGGAAAATTGTTGCGCTGGTTGGTGGGTCGTCTATCTACCGTATTAGTATTGCCATCACACCATTGCCCGCGAAAACATGGGCTGCACTGAAAGCACACTGCGCCGGAAGTATCGGCTCGGCTCTGGAGTTGTTACAGGGAAATATTTCAGACAATACCATGCAGGCAGTGTGCGATCGTGACAGCGGATTGTTTCCTTCACCGCAGGAAATCGATTTGTCTTGTGATTGCCCCGATTGGGCGGCGCTTTGCAAGCACCTTGCAGCTGTATTGTATGGCGTGGGTGCACGGCTGGATGAATCCCCCGAATTACTCTTCGTGCTGCGGGGCGTGGACTACCAGGAGTTGATTGGAGCTGAGCTTGCCATAGAAATGAATTCTACTGAAAGTGAATTGACAGAAAATCTTAGTGATATTTTTGGTGTAGATATAGATGAGTCCATCAGTCTCGATGTAGCACCTTTGCTAACTAAAAGTGAAGGCGCAAAGCGAAAAAAGGCGGTATTAAAAAAACGCAAAAATAAAAAGAAGCTCGCTTTAAAAGAGAGGGTCGCTTTAAAAAAGAAGTTGGCATTCAAAAAAGTACCAAAAAGGTTTACCAATAAAAAGATGCCAACAGTAAGTCAATCTAAAAGTGCTGTTTTGGCAGCCAGTGAGATTAACATCAGTCGAGGAATTCGTGCATCGCACATTAAAAAGTTGCGTAAAACACAAAATTTAAGCGTGGCGGATCTTGCCAAATTAACCAATAAAACAGTCACAACTGTGAGTGCCTGGGAAAACCGTGCTGGTGTGCTCAAGCTTCAATCGGCAAGCCAGCAATCACTTGAAAAGATATTCTCTATGACAGCTGCACAAATACGAAAGCGCCTTAGAAAGTAAAAAGTAGGCATGATGACTAAAACATCTAAGAAATCAGGCAACTGCTGGCAATAGCTTAAACAGTTTTTCAGCAGAGACCCATTAAAGGATACACAGTGCCACGCGTCGTACTAGATATAGTCGTACTAGATATAAGAGTTACTGGGTATCGCTAAACAGTTGTTTATATTCTTCGCGGAGTTCATTCTTCTGCACCTTGCCCATTGCGTTGCGAGGTAGGCTGTCAACCACAATGAGTTTACGGGGGTGTTTGAAGCGCGCCAATGATTCTGCAACGGCTGCTTCAATTTGCTTTATGTTAATTGAATCTTTCTTGCCGACCAACACGCCGACTACGGTTTCGCCAAAATCCGGGTGTGGTACTCCGACCACTGTACTTTCAGTGACGCCGGGTTGGTCATCAAGCACTAGTTCTATTTCTTTGGGGTAAATATTATAGCCGCCAGAGATAATCAGGTCTTTTTCGCGGCCTACAATATGAACATAGCCATCGGCATCAATTTGAGCAATGTCACCAGTGATAAAAAAACCGCTGTCGCGAAGTTCTTCCTGCGTTTTTTCAGGCATGTTCCAATAGCCTTTGAACACATTCGGACCACGCACTTCTAATTGTCCTGCTTCACCCGTTGGAAGTTCGGCGCCTGATTCTAGATGGGTAACTTTTACTTCAACACCGGGCAATGGTAATCCGACGGTACCCGCTCGGCGTTCGCCATTGTAAGGGTTAGAGGTATTCATGTTGGTTTCTGTCATCCCGTATCGTTCTAGAATGCGATGGCCAGTACGTTGTTGAAAAAGATTGAGTGTGTCGGCAAGTAACGGTGCTGAACCGGATATAAACAATCTCATGTGGCGAGCAAGTTCGCTATTGAAGTTTTTCTGGTCTAGTAATCTTGTGTAAAAAGTGGGTACACCCATAAAGCTTGTAGCATGAGGCATCAGCTTGAGGGTTCGATCAGTGTCAAACGATGGCTCAAAAATCAATCGTGCTCCGGCCAGCAGACAGACATGGGTGGCGACAAATAATCCGTGGGTATGGAATATAGGTAACGCATGTAGCAGCACATCTTTGTCGTCAAATTGCCAAAGTTTATGCAGTGCCTGAGCGTTGGATAATAAATTGTTTTGTGTCAGCATTGCACCTTTTGAACGGCCAGTGGTACCGGACGTATATAACAACGCTGCCAGGTCATCCGCTGATCTATCAATGGTTTTAAATGAGTCGCTTGCATCATTGACCAGATCAATTAGCGTTCCCGTTTTGCCATCACTAGACAGTGTTAATACAGCGGTGTTTTGATTTTTGCAACTGGACGTAAGGCCTGATTCGGAATCCGTGTCGCACACTAGCAGGCGCGCTCCCGAATCTTGTAAAAAATATTCAACTTCGGTGGTGGTATAAGCGGTATTTAAAGGTAGATAAACCACGCCGCTCTGAACGGCTCCTGCATACAACGCCAAAGCAGAAACAGATTTTCCTACTTGGGCAATGAGCCGATCGCCCGGTGCAAGGCCAGCATCACAAATAACGTTTGCAAACTGTGCTGCTTGTTTTACAAAGCTTCCGTATGAAAGTGAAGTATCCGAGAACGGGTCTAATATAAAATTGTTCTGCCTATTTGCGTGAGTGGCAAACAATGCATCGTAGAGTAAGTTAGCCACTTTATTTCCGCAGCACTTTGATGGCTTGCATCATGCCCTGCCGCCCATGACTGCAGTTGGTAGCCAGGTAGCTATGCCCGGAAATAAACATAAGAGAAATATCGCTATAACCATGCAAGCGACATAAGGCAAAGACCCAAGTAAAATAGTCTTAAGTGAAATGTCTGGCGCGATACCGTTAATGACATACAGGTTCAGCCCTACTGGCGGACTGATCAATCCAATCTCCATGTTAATAGTCAGTACAACAGCAAACCAGATCGGATCGAACCCAGCGGTGGTGATGATGGGTAGTAGAATAGGGGCTGCCATTAAGATTACTGCCACCGGTGGAAGAAAGAAGCCTGCAACCAGTAGAAAGATATTTACCGCAAGCATCAACACCCATCGGTTTACCTCTAACGTACCAATCCATTCGGCTATCGACTGAGTGATATAGAGGCTGGACAACATGTAGCTGAATACGCCGGCGGCGGCAATTATGAAAAGTATCATGACGCTTTCGCGTGTGCTGTCTCGCAGTACAACCCACAGTGACCGAGGGTGCCAGAGTTTATAAATTATGATGGCAATCATTAGGCAAAGTAGTGCGCCGACAGCAGCGGTTTCTGAGGGAGTAGCAACGCCCCCATACATAGCGTAAAGCACACCAACAATAATTATTAAAAACGGTAAGACACGAGGTAGAATTTCAAATTTTTGTCGCCATGTGTAACTGCTGCTACTGAGAAGCTGGGTATTGCCCGACTTTAAAGTGGCATACATCGACCAAATCATAAATAAGGCTACTAGTAATAAGCCTGGAAGAACGCCCGCGAGAAATAGCCGCCCAATAGATGTTTCTGTCGCTATTCCATAAACAATCATGGTGACTGACGGCGGGATTAGAATGCCCAGTGTACCGCCAGCTGCAATAGAACCTGCTGCGACACCATCTGGGTAGCCGCGCTTACGCATTTCTGGAATGCCCATTTTTCCTATGGCCGCGCAAGTGGCTGGTGATGAGCCCGACATAGCGGCAAACAATGCACAGGCGCCGAGGTTTGATATTACCAGGCCGCCCGGCAAGCGGGTTAACCAGCGTTCCAGCGCTTCGTATAGATCAGCGCCTGCGCGTGTTGATGAGATGGATGCACCCATGATGATAAACATGGGTATAGAGAGCAATGCGAAATTATCTAATTTGCCAAAAAAGATTTCAGGCATAAGTTCAAGTGAGCGCATGCCATCAAAGACAATAAGGAAACCTGCAGAAACAATTAACAACCCGATAGCAACTGACACTCCTGAGAACAGCACTAAAATGGTTACAACTGCAATCAACGCTCCGATGGTTAATGGATCCACTATGTTTGCTCCAGGCCGAAGGGTTTGTCTTCGTTACTTATTACCGCAATTAGATCGGCTAGCAACTGTAGGAAAAGCAATCCGAACCCTATAGGCAGGGTTGAATAAGGTATCCATAGGCGTACTGCAAATATGGTATCTGATGTCCAGTTGCGTTCGAAGGCAACGTGCCAGTAATCGAAACCGTAGAACACCATTACTGCGATGATCACGAGGGAGAGCCCCAGCGTGAAAATGTGCAGCGCTTTTCGAAACGGCATCGGTAGGTAAATGGGTACCAGGTCTACGTTTACATGCCCACGAAGTAGTTGTACATAAGGCAGGCCAAGTAAAGTGGCCGAGACCATCAAATAGACAACCACTTCAGTTTGCCAGGTTGTCGAGCTATTTAATACTGATCTTACAAAAATCATCTGGCAGGTTATTGCAACGGCCGCAACAATCATAGCGGCCGCTACCCAGCCTGCTATTTGAGACAGGTTTCCTATCTGTCGAATGAACAGGCTGGAAAAACCTGCGTTAGTTTTAGTGTCAGGTGTCACGGCCATTGCAATGAGTCTCCAGCTATTCTACTGCCAAGGCCATGTCCAGCAGCTCTTGACCGTCTGAGACTTCTTCAACAAATGATTTATAAGATGTTTCCTGGGCAATGGCACGCCATGCAGCAAAATCATCAGCAGTCATTTCGGCAATTTCAACACCGGCCTTTTGGTAAACTTCAACTGATGAGGCGTCCTGCTTTTTGGCTTCTGTAAGATAGAAGTCTTGCGCTTTCTTCGCCCCTGCAAGTAACGCTTGCTGCTGCTTTGGTTGCAAGCCGTCGAATGTCGATTTATTCATCAGTAACGGTTGGTACATAAACCACAGCGCAACATCGCCAGCTGGTGTATAGCATTTTACCTGCTCATAAATTCTATACGACACAAACGAAGATGAAGATGTGTTGGCTGCATTGAGTACGCCGGTTTGCATGGCGTTATATATTTCTGATGATGCCATTGAAGCAATTGATGCGCCTGCACCTGCCAACATTTGTTCAAACGCTTTGCCTGCAGCGCGTGTTTGCAGACCTTTTACATCGTCCGGGTGAGTGATGCATTTATCTTTGCCAACGAAGCCACCGGCGAGGTAGCCGTGAACTAGCACCATTACATCGTCATCGGCCATTTTCGCCTCTAGTGCTGCCATGAAATCGGAATCGCTTAGGCGTGCAGCGTGATCATGATTTTTTACCAGACCTGGCATTAAAGTGAGGTTGTAAGCCGGCTGTTGGCCGCCGGCGTAGCTAAGTGGAAATAACGTCATATCCAGTTGCCCGCGGCTCAATGGTTTGTATTGTTCACGCGGTTTGAACAGCGACTTCGAGCCGAATATTTTTATCTCAAGGTCCACATCGGCTGCGGCTGCCTCGTCGGCCACAATTTGTGCCACCTGGTGGCGTACATCTTTGTTAGACCACTGATGTGACAATCTCAGTTCGGTGGCCTGTGATGATCCATAAGTACAAGCCAATACGCCCAACATCGTTGATTTTAAAAGCTTACTTTTCATTTTTCCCCCTCCGGAGTTTTATCAAGTATTTGATAGAGAGATTATTGTATACAATAAAATATTAATTGTATAATGCTTTAATCAAACTAACTGAGCCCTATGATGGAAAGGAACAAAGCCGAAGTTATAGCGACGGCATTGGAAGAAGCAATTTTGCAAGGTGATTACCACGACGGTGATCGGCTGGATGAAATTAAAATAGCCGGTGAGTATGGGGTGTCACGCACTCCAGTTAGAGAGGCGCTGCAGAAGCTTTTGCTGTCTGGGTTGATCGAGCAGATTCCAAGACGCGGTGTGTTTGTGCGCCAGCCCGGCCCGGTGGAATTGATAGAGCTGTTCGAATTTATGGCCGAACTAGAATCTTGCTGTGGACGTCTGGCGGCCCTGCGTATTTCTGATGAAGGTCTGGAAACACTACGTGAGACAAATAAAGCAAGCCGATTGGCGCTCGCTGCCAACGACACAGATCAGTACTATGAATACAACGAAATTTTCCATAGCACGATCTATCGGGAGTCTGGTAATCGCATACTCGAATCTGAAAGCCTACGTCTGCATCAGCGTTTAAAGCCTTACCGGCGGATACAGTTACAAGTGCGAGGCAGGCCAGCTCAATCGTTGGCGGAACACGAAGCTATAGTGGCGTCTTTCGAAGCGGGTGAGTCTGACAAGGCAAGTCTGCTACTACGCGAACATGTTGCAGTGCAAGTCGAAAAATTTCGTCACTTGCTGAGTTCGCTAGACTTAACTGGTTAGTTATCGTGGCTTTGCTTTTTTAGGCGATGCTCAACTCTTTGAGTAATTCAATGGTGATAGGACTCTTAGGATCTTTCAGGCCTTCAATAACACTGAAGTGATTGTGCTTTTCATCAATGGTGCAATTAACGACGGTATCAAAGCTCTGCCACATTATTTTCAGTATTTGTGATTGACGAATAAATTCTGGCCGTTCGCCGCCGCCGACCCAGGCTGTAATGCTAGCGGCAACACTCGCGTTGTCAGTCGGTGTATGTAGTGCTGCACTTTCGGCTGCGGCCTCGGTGGCATCAAGTTGTAGGGATTCGTTCATTGATGTTTGCAGCAGGGGGCGTAAATCGTGCAGTCCACTTATTGAAACTACGTGCTCTATACGGTTAAGAACGGTGCTTGTCAAAGGTGTATCGCTACATAACATTCGGCTAACAAGATGACCGCCGGCCGAGTGGCCTGCTAGTCTTATAGGACCAGGAACTTGTTCAGCCGCAATGCCTATTGCCCGACTGATTTGAGTGGTGATGGTGCTGATGCGAGCTTCAGGGGCAAGTGTATAGCTTGGCAAGCACACAACCCAACCATTGGCGCGTGCACCTTCTGCTAGATCTGTCCAATATGATTTATCTAACCGTATCCAGTATCCGCCGTGAACAAAAACCACTAGCCCTTTAGCTTGATCGTCTGGCCAGACTAAATCAAGCACTTCACGGGGGTGGTCACCATATTTGATATCAGTGTCTAACCTTCGGTTTGCTGCAGCTGCTGCTGTACGGTACTGAGATGCTCGTTTAGCCCATAGTTCAGGCAACTCTTGTGAGTTTGGTATATGTCCCATGTTATCAAAAGCTATGTCCCAACGGTTTTTAGCCATGTTATTTTCCTTATCTGTTGTGTGAGGCCAAAGAGGCGGTATTGAACCTAAGATGCCTGTTTTGTACTTTTGCAAGTTGCATTGGATAACTTCTGGTTTTAATGGTCAAGTTCGATCGGAATCGACTAATACGGGTATGTTTTATGTTATTTTGAATAAGCGTTTCTGGTGGTATGATAGTGATAAATCTTAAACTGGATTAGTCTAACTATGGTTACTTCTTTCATTCTTATGACGGTTGATCGGCACAAAGTAAATGATATTGCACAACAACTGACTGAAGTGCCCGGGGTTTCAGAAGTTTACTCCGTTAGTGGCAACTACGACTTAGTCGCAATAACAAGAGTGCCAACGAATGACGATCTTGCTGAATTGGTTACCAGTAAACTAGTAAAAATCGAAGGTATAGAGACTACAGATACTATGCTGGCGTTTAAAGCGTTCTCAAAGCACGATCTAGACTCTATGTTTGCAGTGGGCCTGTGAAAAGTAGAGTGTAGGGTGCATAAATAGCCAAGCGCATTCGCCGGATGTCACTCTGGTAAATGCGCCTGCGGTATATGCCACCGAACAAATTGCGATGTAAGCTATGTTTTTGCTGTTGACGCTGCATACATTGGTCCGCCTCTCCAGCGAGGAAAGCCGAAGCCATTGACCATGACCACATCGATCGCCTCCGGCGAGTCAGCAATGCCCTCTTGAAGTATGGCTTCGGCTTCGTCTTTTATACTTGCAAGAATGGCATCTATAATTTCAGCTCTTGAGAACTCGCACCTGACAATTCCTTTGCGGGTAGATTCGGCTAAAATTAGTTGTTCAATCCATTCATCTCTCTGCGCGGTTTTGCCGTCTTCATACTTATAAAAACCACTGCCTGTCTTGCGGCCAAAACGTTTTGCCTCACATATTTTGTCGGCGATCTCAACGTATCTTGTATTGTGTTTTTCTGCGGCGGTTAGTTGCTTGCGCATAGCCCAGCCAATGTCCAAGCCAGCCAGATCTTGCATTTCAAATATTCCAATTGGAAACCCATACGCTTTCATCGCAGTATCTACTTGATGTGGCAGCGCACCGTCTTCCAGAAGGTGCTCGCAAGTTTGGCGGTAGGCTGACATGATTCTATTTGCAATGAACCCTCGGCATACGCCAGCGGGAACCGCTATTTTTTTAGTGCTTTTAGCAAACTGCAGTGCTGTTGCGAAAACCTCTGGCGCTACAGACTCAGTTCGAATAACCTCTACTAGCTTCATGATGTGAGCAGGAGAAAAGTAATGTAGTCCCACTACCCGCGATGGAATATTTGTTTGGTTGGCTATAACGGAAACATCAAAGTACGAAGTATTGGTGGCTAACACGGCACTTGGTTTAGTGACTTCATCAAGCTTTTTAAAAACCTCATTTTTGATTTGTAAATCTTCAAAGACGGCCTCAATTGCTAAGTCTGCATTACTCAGTGAACTGAACTGCGCGCTTGTTGAGAAGTTACTTAATGCGTTTTGGAATTTCTCTTGTGTGATAATTTCTCGCGCTAAAGAATCTTGTAATGTTTTTTCGATGTTGCGTTGTGCGCGCTCTACCGAAGGTGTGTCGCGCTCGACTAGTACCACAGTAAAGCCACTCAGTAGAGCAGACGCTGCTATGCCCGTTCCCATTGTGCCGCCACCAATAATTCCTACTATTGCTATGGAGCGTGGCTCTACGCTCTGTAAATCCGCTACTATAGGTACTGATCGCTCTGCAAAAAAAAGATGCTGTAGTGCTTTTGACTGATCACTCTGAAGTAATTCAAGAAACGTTTGGCGCTCTAATGCCGCGGCATCCTTCACAGCCATAACGGCACTACGGGAAATGGTATCAATAGCCGCAGCCTTTGCAATCTGTTTACGCCTCTTTGCTACAGACAAAGCTTTTTCAATCCCTGTGCGACGTATAGGGCTAACAATATCTTGTTCAGAAGTTGGCAATCGCTCAGAACGAATAACGTTGGCTCGTGTAAATTCTTTTGCGTTGGTTAGAAGGGCTTTAGAAAATACCTCATCTATAAGCCCTAACTGCTGCGCTTTTCTGGCGTTGATTGGTTTGCCAGTTGTGATTAGGTTAAGCGCTTCTTGCATAGCGATAAGCCTTGGCAATCTATAAGTTCCACCGGCACCAGGTATGAGCCCTAGATTCACCTCACGGAATCCGAAATTAGCCTTGTTATCACATAACCGAAAACGACACCCTAACGCTAATTCCAAACCACCACCCAGTGCGGTCCCGTTAATTACGGCTACCCAAGGGACGGGAGCTTTTTCTATTGCATCGATTACAGTCGACAATGACGGTGCCTGGAGAGGGTTGTCATACTCTTTGATATCAGCGCTCGCAACAAATGTACTACCGGCACAGGTAAGTAGAACTGCTTGGATCGCAGTGTTTTCATTCGTCTGTGTAATAGCTTCAATAAGTTGAGCCCGCACAGCGTGTGACGCGACATTAAATGGCGGATAGTTAATGGTAACAATAGCCAAGTCATCTTCAAAAATAGTCGTAACCACTGACGGACTCATATCTACATCCCCTATTGGAAAGCTTGCAAGCCTGTTTGAGCGCGCCCCAGAATGAGGGCATGGATATCATGAGTGCCTTCATAGGTATTAACGGCTTCAAGGTTCATCATGTGCCGAATGACACCGTATTCATCGCTTATACCGTTGCCACCAAGCATATCGCGTGCTGTGCGTGCAGTGTCTAAGGCTTTGCCGCAGTTATTGCGTTTCATTAAACTGATGAGTTCAGCTGATGCGGTATGGTTATCAAGCATTCGACCCAAGCGAAGACTGCCCTGCAAGCCCAATGAAATATCAGTTTGCATATCTGCTAGTTTCTTTTGAATTAATTGATTTGCAGCCAATGGCTTACCAAATTGCTTTCGGTCCATGGTGTAAGTACGGGCGGTGTGCCAGCAAGATTCAGCGGCACCGAGTGCACCCCAACTGATACCGTATCTCGCGCGGTTTAAGCATCCAAATGGACCTGCAAGACCAGTTACATTGGGTAGTAGGTTTTCCTCAGGTACAAACACCTCATCCATTTGAATCATGCCAGTAACGGAGGCTCTAAGGCTAAATTTACCTTCAATTTTTGGAGCGACCAGCCCCTTCATGTCACTTTCTAATATAAAACCTTTTATTTTATTTTCGTGTGAATCAGACTTAGCCCAAACCACAAATACATCTGCTATTGGTGAGTTGGTAATCCAATTTTTTGCCCCTGAAACAAGGTATCCGCCATCTACTTTACTGGCTTTTGTAAGCATCCCACTGGGGTCTGACCCGTGATCGGGCTCTGTTAGCCCGAAACAACCGACCCATTCACCGGAGGCTAGTTTTGGCAAATATTTTAGCCTTTGATCATCAGTACCGTAGGCAAAAATAGGATGCATTACTAGAGATGACTGCACTGACATGGCTGAACGATAGCCACTATCAATTCGCTCAACCTCTCGTGCCACTAAGCCATAAGAAACATAGTTGGCACCGACTCCCCCAAATTCCTCAGGAATTGTTGAGCCAAGCAAGCCTAGCTCTCCCATCTCATTCATGATCTGTCTGTCAAAAATTTCGTGCCGGTTTGCGTTGACAATACGTGGCAGCAGCTTGTTCTTACAGTAGGCTTTTGCGGTATCACGAATCATCCGTTCTTCTTCAGACAGCATATGCTCAAGAAGAAAGGGGTCTTGCCAGTCAATCTGAGCAGGTTTTGCACGAGCAGACTCTGGGCAGTTGATGGCGTTTGTCAAAGGGCTTCCTCATACATGGCATTTGTCCTGGTAGATGGAGAGTTGAATAGTGTTAAATTCATTATAGAAAAAAATATAGTTTAATCATAAACTATTTAGGCTTGTAATGTATGCCGCAGGCTCATATACTTCTTCGCAAGAGCACACAACGTCATTGGATGAATCGTAAATGCGTATTGCTTGTTTAGGGGGCGGCCCGGCAGGGCTCTACTTCGCTATTTCTTTAAAGCTTCGGCAGCCGAAGGCCGAAGTCGTTGTGCTGGAGCGCAACAAAGCTGACGATACTTTTGGTTGGGGTGTGGTTCTATCTGATGAAACATTGGATAACCTCAAACAAAACGATCCTGTCAGTGCCGCGTCTATAAAAGAGCACTTTGCTTATTGGGATGATATTGCGGTACATCATCAAGGCCAGAAGATGCTCTCAACCGGGCATGGGTTTTGTGGAATCGGTCGTCGTCAACTACTTGTGCTATTGCAAGCGCGAGCGCTTGAGCTTGGCGTAGACTTACAATTCGAAACAGAGGTAGCAAGCGCATCAAGCTACGCAGAAGAATATGATGTTGTGGTTGCCAGTGATGGCTTGAATTCAAAAACTCGCACCGAATTCGATGAGGTTTTCAAGCCCGATATTAAAAACCTGCAGTGCCAGTTTGTCTGGCTGGGCACTAAACAAAAGTTTAATGATGCCTTCACTTTTATTTTTGAACAGACAGACAAGGGATGGGTGTGGGCACATGCCTATCAATTTGATGATGATACCGCCACGTTTATAGTTGAGTGCTCACAGAAAACCTTCGATGCCTTTGAATTCGGTAAATTAGATCAACAGCAAAGCATAGCTATTTGTGAAAAGATCTTTAAAGAGCACCTTGGCGGTCATTCACTAATGACTAACGCCAATCATATTCGTGGTTCTGCATGGATACAGTTTCCGCGGGTGTTGTGTGAAAATTGGAGCCATAAGAATATGGTGTTGCTAGGCGATGCTTCAGCAACAGCGCATTTTTCAATTGGCTCTGGTACCAAGTTGGCTTTAGAAAGTGCGGCAGCTTTGGCTCAGCATTTAACTGAAGAGTCAGATCACTCGATTGCCTTTGCCCGCTATGAAGACGCCAGGCGATTAGAAGTTTTGCGTCTGCAATCAGCAGCTCGCAATTCCGTGGAGTGGTTTGAAGATGTCGAACGCTACCTGCATCTTGATCCGGTGCAACTTAACTATTCTCTTCTAACGCGTTCGCAGCGAATTAGTCATGAAAACTTGCGACTGCGTGATCCTGAGTGGCTTGAAAGTGCAGAGAAATGGTTTCAGGAACAGGCAGGAATCAGTTCTGGTAGTCCGGTGCGCGCACCTATGTTCGCACCCTATCAACTACGTGACATGCACCTTAAAAACAGAATTGTTGTTTCTCCTATGGCGCAATACAAAGCGGTTGATGGCTGCCCGACTGATTGGCACTTAATACACTATGGTGAACGTGCGAAGGGCGGTTGTGCGCTGCTATACACAGAGATGACATGCGTATCCCCAACCGGTCGAATAACACCCGGTTGCCCTGGTTTATATAAGGAAGAACACGAAGCTGCATGGGGCAGGCTATGTGATTTTGTACACTTGGAAACGCAGGCAAAAATCTGTTGTCAGATAGGCCACTCAGGTCGAAAAGGTTCTACCCGTATAGGGTGGGAAGGAATGGACCAACAACTTACAGATAATAACTGGGAGCTAATTTCAGCATCTGCAATTGCATGGTCTGATGACAACGCCAACCCCAGAGAAATGAATCGGGTCGATATGGACGCTGTGAAGCAGCAATTCATTGATGCGGTTAAAATGGCGGAACGTGCAGGCTTCGACATGATCGAGCTTCACGCCGCCCACGGCTATTTGATTTCGTCTTTTATCTCACCGCTGTCTAATTCACGCACGGATGAATACGGTGGGTCGCTTGCGAACCGTATGCGCTACCCGTTAGAAGTGTTCGAAGCTATGCGTGCAGCGTGGCCGGAAAACAAACCCATGGCAGTTCGTATTTCTGCCAATGACTGGACAGAAAATGGTATTCAACCTGATGAAGCCGTAGAGATAGCAAAAATGTTTGATGCAGCTGGCAACGACATAACTGATGTCTCTGCGGGTCAAACATCGAGTGATGCAAAGCCTGTCTATGGTCGTATGTTCCAGACACCGTTCTCTGATCGCATTCGTAACGAGGCCGGAATTGCTACTATGGCGGTTGGCAATATCTATGAAGCTGATCACGTGAATTCTATATTGATGGCAGGCAGAGCAGATCTTGTGTGCCTGGCTCGCCCACACCTTGCCGACCCTTACTGGACGTTGCATGCCGCGACTCAACTCGGTGACAGACACGAGACCTGGCCACTGCCGTATGACGCGGGCCGTGACCAGGCCTTTCGACTTGCAGATCGTGAAGCGGAAATGGCAGCGTCATCATGACAAACTTTACCAACAAACATGTTGTTATCTCCGGTGGTGGCAGTGGAGTAGGGGCCGAAATAGCTGCGCAATTTGCAGCAAGTGGTGCTGCGGTATCTATTCTAGGTCGCAGAGAGAGTAATCTTCAGGCGGTGGCTTCTTCAACAGGTGCTGTACCGATTGCCTGTGATGTCACTGATTCAAGAGATGTGGAATCTGCTTTGTCTAATGCCCGCGCGCAGCACGGACCGATTGCGATAGCAGTAGCGAACGCTGGTAGCGCGATCAGTAAGCCATTTGCGTCAATGACACCAAGTGACTTCTCTTCCATGATGGACGTCAATGCATTGGGTGTATTCAACTTGTGGCAATCATCACTTGCCGACATGCGTGAACTTAAGTGGGGCCGAATGTTGGCAATTGCATCAAGTGCCGGATTAAAAGGTTACCCATATGTATCGGGCTACTGTGCGGCTAAGCATGCAGTTGTCGGGCTTACCCGTGCACTCGCACAGGAGCTTTCACGAACCGGTATTACAGTCAATGCAGTGTGCCCCGGATTTGTTGATACGCCAATGCTTGAAAGCTCAATCACTAATATTGTTGCAACTACTGACAAGACCGCGGAAGAGGCTGCCAACATTCTGAAATCGAATAATCCGATGAGTCGTTTTATCACAACTGAAGAGGTTGCCTCTGCTGTGATGTGGTTAGCCAGTAACAACAGTAGCTCGATCAACGGCCAGGCGGTGTCGGTGAATGGGGGAGAGATATGAATCGGCCAGCCCGAAAAACTAAAGTAGAACCTGCTGCAAAAACTCGATTACGACTGTGGTTAAAGCTGCTGAAAATGTCTCGCCAGATAGAGGGCGAGTTACGTGAAAATTTGCGAGTAGAGTTTGAATCAACGCTGCCCCGTTTTGATGTGATGGCCGCTTTGCATCGCTTCCCCAAAGGCTTGCGTATGAATGAGTTGTCAGCAGTGCTAAAGGTATCCAACGGTAATGTGACGGGCATTGTAGACAGGCTGGTCAATGACTCAATAGTGACCAGGGTTGCTGTGCCGGGTGATCGACGCGCGTTGCGTGTAAAGCTAACCGCCTCGGGTAAGAAAGAGTTTTTGCAACAGGCACTGCAACACGAAGAATGGGTAGATGCACTTCTAAGTGACGTTTCTATCGATGATGCGGAAATGATGATACAGATTGCAGATAAAGTAATCACAGCTGCGCCCGACGAGAACCCAGACGAATGACTAGCTGCCAAACAGATGTTTCATATTTTCAATGCAGCGTTACTAATCGCATTGCACAGGTGTCACTGAACAGGCCGGAACGTAAAAACCCCTTAACTTTTGATAGCTATGCAGAACTACGTGATTGGTTTAGAGACTTAGCTTACTGCGATGATATCGATGCCGTTGTTTTCGGATCCAACGGCGGCAATTTTTCCTCCGGCGGTGACGTACATGAAATCATTGGCCCGCTCACCAAGATGTCAATGAAAGAGCTGCTGCAATTTACCAGAATGACAGGTGATCTTGTTAAAGCCATTATTAATTGCGGCAAACCAGTTATTGCTGCGGTGGACGGTATTTGTGTGGGAGCAGGCGCTATCATAGCTATGGCCTCAGACTTACGCTTAGCAACCCCCGAGGCAAAAACTGCGTTTCTTTTTGCACGCGTTGGCCTTGCCGGATGCGACATGGGCGCCTGTGCCATATTGCCTCGCATCATCGGCCAGGGAAGGGCGGCGGAGTTATTTTATACCGGTCGTTCAATGAGTGCGGATGAAGGTGAGCGATGGGGTTTTTATAATCGCGTTGTAGACGCTGCAGATATTGAAAAGGAAGCGATGGCGTTGGCTACCAGCATTGCCGCCGGGCCTAACTTTGCACATATGATGACTAAAACCATGTTGCAACAGGAATGGTCCATGTCAATTGAACAGGCCATTGAAGCTGAAGCTCAAACGCAAGCTTTGTGTATGCAAACGGAAGATTTTAAACGTGCATTTTTTGCATTTACCAAAAAAGAAAGACCCGTTTTTGAGGGCAATTAGATGTCAGACAAAACTTATTTAGACTGGCCGTTTTTTGAAGACAAGCATAGACAGTTGTCGCAAGAGCTGGAACTCTGGTGCGCTAGTCATCTGATCAACATAGATCACAGTGACACTGATGGTGCATGTAAGGCGCTGGTTAAAGCGCTTGGAAGTGCTGGTTGGTGCGAGTATTCCGGTATTGATCCTGCCGATCCCGATACCCCGCTTGACGTGCGTAGCCTGTGCATTATTCGCGAGACTCTGGCAAGGCATGAAGGGTTGGCAGATTTCGCTTTTGCTATGCAGGGCTTAGGTTCGGGTGCTATTTCATTGTTTGGCACAACAGAGCAACAATATGAATGGCTGGAAAAAACCCGCGCTGGTGATGCACTTTCGGCTTTTGCGTTAACCGAAGCACAGTCAGGGTCAGATGTCGCTAACTCCACCATGAGTGCAACGCGTGACGGTGATGACTATGTTCTTAATGGCGAAAAGACATGGATATCAAACGGTGGAATCGCACAGGTTTATACGGTCTTCGCACGCACTGGTGAGGCACCTGGTGCGCGTGGGCTTTCCGCTTTTGTCGTACCGGCAGATAGCGCAGGCTTCAAAGTGGTTGAACGGTTGGAAACGATTGCACCTCATCCTCTTGCGACGCTTAAATTCACTGATTGTCGTGTACCAGCATCTGCACTATTGGGTGAACCGGGGGCGGGATTTAAAATAGCCATGACAGTGCTGGATGTCTTTAGACCTACGGTGGCGGCCGCGGCCCTTGGTTTTGCACGGCGTGCGTTGGACGAATCACTGCATCGAGTCAATGCTCGAGAAATACAAGGCACTGCACTGGCAGAGCGACAAATGGTGCAAGGGCATATCGCAGATATGGCACTTAGCATTGATGCCAGCGCGTTACTTATCTACCGGGCGGCCTGGCTAAAAGACAGTGGGGCTCCTCGCATAACAAGAGAGGCGGCAATGGCTAAGCTATTTTCAACCGAACAGGCTCAACAAGTTATTGATCAATCGGTGCAGTTGCATGGTGGCGACGGAGTTCGAAGCGGCACGGTAGTGGAGAAGCTATATCGTGAAATTCGTGCATTAAGAATATACGAAGGTGCTTCAGATGTTCAAAAGATCATAATCGCACGCCAGACGCTGGCGGCGTTTGAAGGTGGAAAATGATGCTTGGTCCAACAGCACATACAGATACATTTTCAAGAGATAATTTGCCATCGGAGTCACTTTGGCCGGAGTTTTTGTTAGACGGATTTGAGTACCCGGAACTTCTTAACGTGGCTGTTGAACTCACCAATAAAATGGTTGAGAAAGGCTTTGGGGATCACACCGCATTAATTGGTAATGGACGCCACCGAACGTATAAAGAACTAACGGACTGGACGAATCGGCTGGCTCATGTGTTGGTAGATGAATTTAATGTGCAGCCGGGTAATCGCGTACTAATTCGTTCAGCCAATACACCCGCCATGGTTGCATGCTGGTTGGCAGCGACCAAAGCTGGTGCTGTGGTGGTTAATACTATGCCAATGTTACGCGCTACAGAGCTTACCCAGATTGTTGATATTGCAGAGATCACACATGCCTTATGTGATAGCCGAATGCTAAGTGAAATCGATACTGTGCAACAAAGCAGCAATACATTGCGTTCCATCGTGAGCTTTGACGGAAGCCAGAATCATGATTCAGAGCTGGATCGTCTGGCCCTTGAAAAGCCGGTTCAGTTCGATGCTGTTCGAACCGGTCGCGATGATGTTGCACTGTTGGGTTTTACCTCTGGCACCACCGGTGTACCAAAAGCGACTATGCATTTTCATCGTGATTTACTAATTATTGCCGATGGCTATGCAAAAGAAATACTAGGCGTAACACCTGACGATGTCTTCGTAGGTTCGCCGCCTCTGGCTTTTACTTTTGGCTTAGGCGGGTTGGCGATATTCCCATTGAGGTTCGGTGCTACTGCAACGTTATTAGAAACCGCTAGCCCTCCCAACATGATCGAAATTATAGAGAAGTACAAAGCTACGGTATGTTTTACCGCCCCAACAGCCTACCGATTCATGCTAGAAGCAATGGATGAAGGGGCAGACCTATCTAGTCTACGGGCTGCTGTCTCTGCAGGTGAAACACTCCCAGCCCCTGTATATAAAGACTGGATTGCAAAAACCGGTAAGCCAATGCTTGATGGAATTGGGGCAACGGAAATGCTGCACATATTTATTTCTAACCGGTTTGATGATCATGCACCAGCCTGCACTGGCCGCCCGGTAACAGGCTATAAGGTAAAAGTGATTGATGAAGATAACAACGTAGTACCTAATGGGACTGTCGGCAGATTGGCCGTTAAGGGGCCAACGGGTTGTCGATATTTAGCGGATAATCGTCAGACCAATTATGTTCTTGATGGATGGAACATCACGGGTGACAGTTTCTCAATGGATGACGAAGGCTATCTGCATTTTGCAGCGCGAAACGATGACATGATTATTTCTGGTGGCTATAACATTGCGGGGCCTGAAGTTGAAGCTGCATTGTTGGGGCATGCGTCAGTTGCTGAATGCGCTGTAGTTGCTGCCGCGCATGAAGAGCGCGGATCCATTGTTCAGGCTCACGTAGTACTTAAAGATGGCGCTAAGGAATCCGATGATGCTGTCACGCAGCTTCAAGATCATGTAAAAGCGACTATTGCGCCTTACAAATACCCCAGATCAATTGTTTTTTGTGAGAGTTTACCGAAAACAGCCACTGGAAAAATACAACGTTATTTATTAAAAGCATGATCCCATACGAATCATAAATGTAGTAACTGTGAAACTGTTTAATTGAGTTAAAAACACATCATTTATCGCAACGAAATATGGAGAGAAAATTGATTAATCGAAAAAATATTAGCACTCTGGGGCTGGCTGTATTGGCTAGCTGTGCATTGGCTGTTCCAGCAATCGCGGTGGCCGATGGCAAAGTCAAGGTAGGCATGATCACAACGCTATCAGGCGGTGGCGCTGGTTTGGGAATTGATGTTCGTGATGGTTTTATGCTGGCCATAGAACAGTCTGGAAACAAAGATATTGAAGTGATCATTGAAGATGATCAGCGCAAACCTGATATTGCCGTGCAACTTGCGGATAAAATGATCCAGTCTGAAAAGGTGGATGTGATGACCGGTATTATCTGGTCGAACCTGGCGATGGCAGTGGTGCCATCTGCTACGGCACAAGGTAAATTTTATCTATCGCCAAACGCGGGCCCTTCAGCATTGGCAGGCAAGGGCTGTCTTCCAAATTATTTTAATGTTGCCTGGCAGAACGATAATCTTCATGAAGCTGCTGGTGCGTATGCAACTGACGAAGGTTATGGTAAGTCATTTATTCTGGCACCCAATTACCCTGCCGGCAAAGATGCGTTAAAGGGCTACAAGCGCTTTTACAAAGGTGAGGTAGCGGGTGAACTCTATACCAAGCTGGGTCAAACAGACTACGCTGCAGAGATTGCACAGATTCGTGCATCGGGTGCCGACAGTGTGTTCTTTTTCCTGCCAGGCGGCATGGGTATTTCGTTTTTGAAGCAGTATTCGGGCAGTGGTATTGATCTGCCGGTAGTAGGCCCTGCGTTCAGTTTTGATCAAGGCATACTGCAGGCGGTTGGTGAAGCCGCCCTGGGTATTAAAAACACTTCTCAGTGGAATAAAGATATTGATAATCCTACTAACACCGCTTTTGTAGAATCGTTTCAAGCGGAATATGGACGCTTGCCTTCGTTGTACGCCTCGCAAGGGTTTGATACCGCCAATCTGCTACTTAGTGCAATGGCTAAGGCTGATGTAGGTGACGCAGATGCGTTCCGCGCGGCGCTTAAACTTGCCGATTTCGATTCAACTCGTGGAGACTTCATGTTTGGAAACAACCACCACCCGGTGCAGGACATCTATGTACGTGAAGTTATCAAAGAAGGCGATATCTATACCAATAAGATAATAGCGACTGGACTGACAGATCACGCAGATGCCTATGCCGCAGATTGCAGCATGTAATGACTAGCCTGCATTATTCGTGAGGATTCTAATCCAGAATTGAATTCGTTAAACAGGTCATCAAATCGCTTGAGCGGCATGGCTTGCCACTGCCGAGTGGGCTCTGATGAGTTGTGACGTGAAGTCGGCTCTGTTGGCGACTAGGCAGAGTGCTCTTTTCTGGTAGCCACTAGATCAAAGTATTTTCCTTTGATTTTTAGGATTATCATAAAAATGTGTCGCCTCATAAACAATGCAGGCTAGAGGAGAGTCTGATGCCGAAGGTGTCAGGCTCTATCTAAGGGTTAAAAAATAAAACATGTCGACAATACTTTTAATAGAACAATTTCTTAACGGCATTCAGTTTGGGGTGATGCTGTTTTTGATGGCGGCTGGTCTAACGCTAATATTTGGTGTGATGGGGCTCATCAATCTGGCTCATGGCTCTTTGTATATGATTGGCGCATTCGCAGCCGCCACTGTTGCTTCGTTAACGGGTTCATTCTTACTTGCTATCATTGCCAGTGTAGTAGCTGCTGCTGTATTTGGTGCAATTGTTGAGTTCAGCATTTTGCGACGACTGTATGATCGTGATCACCTTGATCAGGTGCTGGCAACGTTCGCACTGATATTAATCTTCTCCGAAGGGACAAGGTGGTTGTTCGGTTCGTTCCCACTCTATCTTGACGTGCCCGAAGCGCTAAGCGGCACCGTGGTGCTTCTTGGCGATATTCAATACTCGCGTTATCGCTTGGCCATTATCTTCATTGGTTTGCTTGTAGCAGTAGGGCTGTACCTGTTGATATCGAAAACCCGCGTTGGCATGCGTATTCGCGCAGGAGAAAATGATCGAGAGATGATTGGTGCACTGGGTATTGATATTTCAAAGTTATATACGTGGGTATTTGCCCTGGGTGCAGGACTTGCCGGATTGGCGGGAGCGCTTGTAGGTGCGATTCAATCGGTGCAGGTCGGCATGGGAGAGCCGGTGTTAATTTTGGCGTTTGTGGTCATTGTTATTGGTGGGATTGGTTCAATCAAGGGTGCCTTTATAGGGTCTCTGCTAGTCGGGCTCACTGATACGCTTGGCCGGGTATTACTGCCTATAGCTTTCAGTACATTCATGGAATCATCGGCCGCCACATCGGTCGCATCGTCGCTGTCTTCCATGCTTATTTATTTGCTGATGGCAGGGGTACTGTTACTCAAGCCTTCAGGGTTATTCGGGCGTGCACCTTCATGATTAACGAGAGGGTATTAAATACGTTAATCGCACTGCTATTATTGGTGGTGCCATTGTTTGCCTGGCAGTTGGACGAGCCGTTTATTATAACGCTTGCTACTAAAGCTGCCATCTTAGCGCTTGCCGGTGTCGGGCTTAATCTGGCACTGGGCTATGGTGGTCTTGTTAGCTTTGGCCATGCTACCTTTTTCGGATTAGGCGGATACACGATGGGTATTCTGGCCAGTCACGCACAAAGTTTTACCCCGATAATGGAGAGTCCATTTCTCATTGATGGTACTAAATCAATGCCGATTATTTGGTTAGTCGCTATTGTGATCAGCGCTTTCGTTGCTTTTATTATCGGTTTGCTAAGCCTCAGAACAACGGGCGTTTATTTTATAATGGTGACATTAGCATTCGGCCAGATGCTGTACTATTTTTCGATTAGCTGGCCGGCCTATGGAGGAGAGGACGGGCTGTCTATATACGTGCGTAACGAATTCCCAGGCCTTAACACACTTGACCCTATTCAGTTTTTTGGCATCTGCTACGTGTTGTTAATGGTAGTCATCTTCTTTATGAGCAAGCTTAATTCATCTTCATTCGGTTTGGCTCTGAATTCCGCTCGTCAAAATAGTGAGCGCGTTCAAACGGTTGGTATCAGCCCGTTTCGGCTGCAACTGGTTGCGTTTACTATTTCGGGGGCAGTCACGGGTTTAGCGGGTGCTTTGTTTGCAGATCTAAATCGTTTTATTAGTCCCACAATGTTTAGCTGGCATACAAGCGGCGAGATTATGGTGTTCATCATACTGGGAGGTGCTGCACGCTTGTATGGGCCGGTGGCAGGTGCAGCCATTTTTATTCTGTTAGAACATGTACTAGGCGGTTTATCAGAGTTTTGGCACATTTTTCTGGGAGCCATCTTGTTACTAGTGGTGCTGTTCGCAAAGGGCGGGTTGATCGGCTCTGTATCCAAAAAGGCTGCGAGCCATGGGTAACGTTATTCTCGACGTACGAAATATACACAAGCAATTTGGCGCATTGAAAGCGAGTGATGGAATTTCGCTAGACCTTAGACAAGGTGAAATTCATGCCCTCATCGGACCTAATGGTGCGGGCAAATCTACTTTGATTGCGCAGATCGCAGGCAGGTTAAAACCCGACAGCGGATGCGTTCATTTTCTCGACCAGGACATCAGCCTGAAATCAACGGCACAACGCGCCAACTTGGGTTTGGGTCGGACATTTCAAGTATCAGCGCTTGCAATGGAAAATACCGTATTGGAAAACGTGGTGCTTGGTGCGCTGGGCAAAAGAGGAAAGGTCTTTAGTTTCTTCAAGTCTGTTATGCACGATAAAAATCTGCTGTCTCAGGCAAGGGCGACACTTGAGCGCGTGCAACTGATTGATGATTCGAATCGCATTACCGCAGAACTTTCGCATGGACAGCGTCGCCAGTTAGAAGTGGCGGTTGCGTTGACGCTAGCACCAAAAGCATTTCTTATGGATGAACCTATGGCCGGCATGGGTGCAGAGGGATCAAAAAAATTGACAAAGCTGCTAAGGCAATTAAAACAAGATGCCCCCATTCTATTAGTCGAACACGATATGGATGCGGTATTTGCGTTAGCCGACCGTATCAGTGTGCTGGTGTATGGAAAAATTATAGCAACAGGGTCGGTTGATGAAATTCGCTCTAACCCGGATGTTAGAAAAGCTTACTTGGGCGATGAGGAAGCCACATGAGCCTTCTCGAGTTGGAAGGCATTACGGCGTCTTATGGTGCATCGCAAGCGCTCTTCGGTGTTGATCTAACCGTTGATGAAGGCGAAGTGGTGGCATTAATGGGGCGCAATGGAATGGGTAAATCTACCACCATTAATGTCATCTGCCGATTGCTAAAGAATCAATCGGGAACGGCAAGGTTTGCAGGTCAGGATCTTTCATCCTACCCTTCATATCGCGCTGCTCGCTTAGGGTTGGGCCTGGTGCCTGAAGGCAGGCGTTGCTTCTCGAGTTTAACAGTGTGGGAAAATCTAATGGCCTCAGCAAGAAAAGGCGAGTGGGATTTAAACCGTGTTGGGCGGCTGTTTCCGCGATTGCAGGAACGATTAGATCAATATGCAGGTTCACTCTCTGGTGGCGAACAACAGATGCTTTCTATAGGCAGGGCATTAATGACCAACCCGAGAATTTTGATTCTGGATGAAGCAACAGAAGGGTTAGCCCCCGTTATTCGGCAAGAAATATGGAAGGCCATCAGTGAATTAAAAAAAGACACGGGCCTTTCAATTCTTGTGGTTGATAAAACTATAAAAGAGCTGGCCCTGGTAGCGGATAAGGCCGTTATTCTGGAGCGTGGAAGAACGGTTTGGAATGGCCAGTTTCAATCGTTAGACGCTACAATAACTGATCAATACTTAGGTGTTTAACTCTTATGTTTTACTTTGAACAAAAAGTATTGTTTAAACATTGTGATCCTGCGGGTATTGTTTTCTTCCCTCGATACTTTGAAATGCTAAACGATACCAATGAAGAGTTCTTTGAGAGTGGGCTGAAGTATTCTTTTGTGCAGATTCTAAAGACAGGTGGAGTGCCAACGGCTCAAATCAATGCCAAGTTCTTAGCCCCAAGCATGCACGGAGATGAACTTGTGATTAGTCTTAGAGTCGCCCGGCTTGGACGTTCGAGCGTAGATTTAATCTATGAAGCCAACTGTGACAAACAACTTCGGTTTGAAGCGAGCTCAACGTTGGTGTACGTTGATGACTCTGGAAAACCAAATTTATGGCCTGAAGCATTGCGGCAGGCGATAGAACATCAAATGCAAGGAGATGATCAGTGTCAACTGTAGTGATTCAGCCTGATGGCTGGGCACAAGCAAAAGGTTACGCCAATGGTGTATTAACAGACGATGGCTTGCTTTTTATCGGAGGTCAAATTGGCTGGAATACAGAACAGGTGTTTGAGAGTCATGATTT
>CALGKA010000023.1 GCA_937927895.1 uncultured Granulosicoccaceae bacterium
AGACTAAAAAAACCTATTCGCAGGACGGTCTCGAGATCACCACCTATAAGCGGGGTATAAGCAAATAGCAACGGCACAATATAAAGCCCTTTGGATATTTTCCATGCCTCTACGCCGGTTGCCATCGGTGGAGACTTCGCAATACCCGCCGCTGTGAATGCAGCTAAACAAACCGGCGGTGTTACGTTGCTATCTTGGCTTAGCCAAAAAACAATAAGATGGGCAGTTAATAGAAAACCTGTCATAGATTCAACATCAACCAACATCGGGCGTAGTGCTACCGCCAATTCAAACGGTATTATTGTCATGAGTTCACGCGCCTCGGCGAGACTCATGCCCGCGGCAATCTGACTCGCTAACGGCGAATCTACCAACATAAACATAGCAGCCGCAGAAGGATCAGATATGCCTGCTACCAATTGAGCCACAATCAGGTTATCGGCAAGCATGCCTGCCAAAGCCGGAGCCGACAATATAGATAAAACAATATAGGCCGCGGTTACCGGCAAGCCCATACCCAAAATGAGTGAAGCAATCGCTATTAGAAACAGGGCTATTAACATGGACCCCTGCGACCATTGCGCAATCATTAAGGCAAACGTATTGGCAAGCCCTGAGGTAGTTACTGCATTGTTGATTAAACCAACCGCCACCAACAACACGCCAGTCATTATTGAGGTACCAATACCCAAAGCTAACGCACGAAGTATATTTTTAGGCCCCATTTTATTGGGAGTAATCCAACTGACGACAATTAGCATAGCAATCGCGAAACACGCGGCATAACTGGGCGTCCGACCTGACACAAGCAAATAGCTCATAACTGCCAATGGCAATAGAAAATTGAGCGCACCACCGAGCATTTTGCTCATGTTAACCGGCTCTGGTGTATCTGTTCCGATGTTGTATTTCATAGCTTCTATACGAACAATAAAAGCTACCGATAAAAAATACAAAATCGCAGGCACTACTGATACAGCCACGATCGTGCTGTAGGGTATACCCGTATAACTTGCCATTACAAACGCACCGGCACCCATAATGGGGGGCATTAATTGACCACCTGTAGAGGCAGAAGCCTCTACCCCACCCGCAAACTTTGCACGGAAGCCATTGGACTTCATTAGGGGTATGGTAATAACACCCGTTGAAGCCGTGTTAGCGACAGCCGAACCTGAAATCGTACCGGTAAGCGCCGAAGACATCACCGCAACAAAGGCCGCACCGCCGCGAAGCTTACCGGCAATTAGCTTTGACATTTCGATCACAAAATCAGAGGCACCAGAAACCACAAGGAACGCACCAAAGATCATAAAAAGCGTAATATTGGCTGATGAAATGGTAGTGATAATGCCAAACATGCCTTCATCGTTATATAAAGAACGAAACAATACGTCATCTAATGGAAGACTAGCGGCGCGGAAAGCACCCGGTAACATCTCACCGAGAAATAATATATAAGACAACGACAGCACAACCAGTAGCGGAATAATCCAACCAGTGAGTCTGCGAGTGAGCTCAATTACACCAACCACTACAATAAAACCTGCGATCCAGTCTACTGGAGTGAACTGCCAGCTCTGGCCGGTCTTTGCTAACGTGCGCTGATAAACTCCGTTTTCCGCATACGCTACCCATAAAGAACTTAGCGCTATTAGCACCCCAAAAATAACGTTAAACCAAAAGGCAGCCGTGTAGCCTTTTTTATCAACCTTGGCGGTAGTGATTGCCGCAAGAAACCCAAAGCCTGCAAAGTGAATGCAATTTTGCCAACGGCCTGGCTCATTAAAGTAGATGTTAGTAAGTATATGCCAGACACCAAAAAGACAGATCAACACAAACAACAACTTGTGATACCAGGGGTTGTTTAGCGCGGTGTATAGATCAGTAATTCGATCTTTAAACGGAAGTGGAGATGTGTGCGCGGTATTGCCTGCTACATCATGATCGACGGTGGGTGGGATCATTGCCGCGATTCCGTTGAGATTGCGTATTTAAGTTGCAAATTTAACCAGGTAAGCAGCCACCCTGGGTGGGCAGCTGCCTTCAGACTACTCTCAATTACGTAAGCTAATAATTTGAGATAACTACCTACTTAAGGTTTTCGGGAACTTCCAAACCAACCTCTTGATAGTAACGCATAGCACCCGGGTGCAATGGCACTGGCAAACCACCCATCGCTTTGTTTACATCCATAGCCATAGTTGCCTTATGAATAGCTTGTAGGAACGGTAGGTTTTCATAAATGGTTTTGGTTAAAAGGTAAACATGGTTTTCATCAACACTTGCGTTAACCGCTAAAAAGTTTGGCTGTGCAATAGTTTGCACATCTGAGTCTTGCCCGGGATAGGTGCCTGCAGCGATGGTGTAAGGAACCCAAAGATTTCGACCTCCATCCATTTTCGCAGCTTCTTCTTCGGTTACATTTAACATAGTGAATTTATCACCGTTTGAAGACATAAGCTTTGTGATCGCGCCAGTTGGCGGGCCCGATGGAAAACCACCCCCGGAAGCTTTGCCATCAGCCATTGCATCTACCGATGGTCCGTAACCCGCGTAAACCAAATCCAGTGCTGCGAAGTCAACGCCCAAGCCCTCTAATAAAACTTTGTTTGAACCAAGGGTCCCTGAGTTCTCTTTACCCATAACCATCGCTACACCACTTGCCGCCGCAAGGTCAGATACCGAGCCACCTTTAACAAGATCATTAGCTAGAATAAATTGCTCCACGTTTTGCCATAACATCGTGACTGAACGAAGGTTTTCTTGTTTATCAGTAATCGGTCCGGTTCCGGTGGCGGCATATGAACCATATAGACCTTGAAGAATGGCAAACTGTGCGGTGTCCGCAGCCATTGCCTGTACGTTGGCACCAGAGCCTGCCGAATTAACGGCGGTTAAGCTAAATTTTTCTTTGGGTAGCAGCTTGATTTTTGAAAGGGTCGCAATCGCTGTTCCTACCGGGTGGTAAGTACCGCCGGTGGATGCAGTATTGAGTATATAGTCGTTCGCGCTAGCAACAGTTGTCACCATGACAGTTGCGGCAACTGAAAGGGTTAAAGCTAACTTTCTAAACATGGTTGTCCTCCAAGAACAATTTTCATTTGGGAATGTGCCGCTCCAGTGTGCGGAACAGTTTTCGCTCGGTCAACCGATTGTATACGATCGTCGCAATAAATTCGCTCGTCTGTCGCTCAGACAAAGGTGATACCAATATGAACGAGCGAAAATCCGCCCAAACCTAGCTTTCTGCTATGTCTTCAGCCCATAGTTCGGGCTTTTCCCTAATAAACATTTCCATTAGCGCAATGCAGGAGGGGTCATCTGCAATAATTACCTCCACCCCATGTTGGCGCAGAAATTCTTCATTACCACCGAATGTTTTGTTCTCTCCAATCACTACACGAGGAATACAAAATTGCACGATTGTGCCAGAGCACATCATGCAGGGGCTTAAACTAGTATAGAGCGTGGTATCGCGGTAGGTTTTTTGTCGACCGGCTTTGCGCAACGCATCCATTTCACCGTGTGCAATGGGATCACCCTTTTGTACCCGTTGGTTACGACCAGAGGCGAGCAATTCATTGCCACGTGCAATCACAGAACCGATCGGGCAGCCGCCCTCATCAAAGCCACGCCTGGCTTCATCAAAGGCTAATTGCAGAAATTTTTTATCGGTCTCGTTTAGCATCGCGCTTCCTTTAAAATTACCGGCGTAGATTATAACTTCCAAAGAGCCAAACATCTAAATAAGCTAGTTGCTAAAGCCAATTACTGAACTACAAAGGAATTTTCCTTATCACACCACAACACGTGATCGATCTTTCCTTTGTTGATTTATACTTAGGCTATAAATAGCAAGCGCTGTCCAAATACAACTAAATCCGATCCAGTTAGCGGTACTGATCGGTTCCTTGTAAAGTAGCCAGCCAATTAAAAACTGAATACTTGGCGTTATAAACACCAGCAACCCGCTAAGGCTCAATGGCAACGCCTTTGCACCTTGAGCATATAACACCAATGGCACAGCGGTAACCAGACCACCTAACAGCAGTAAAACCTCACTTGAAGCTAAGGGGTTACTGTAATAGAGAGCGTCCGTACGATACAACCAATAGAACACAGCAAGCGTAATAGGGACTAACAACAGTGTTTCTACACATAAGCCATTAATTGGACCTGTAGGCGATTTTTTGCGAATCATTCCATACAAACCAAAGGTGGTGGCAAGTGACAACCCAATCCAAGGGATCACTCCACTGGCAATAATCATCCCTACAACACCGACAACAGCTAATGCAACCGCACACCACTGTCGAATATCAGGCCGTTCCGCAAAAACAAAATAGCCTAGCGCCACACTCACCAATGGTGATAAAAAATAGCCTAAGCTCGCATCTACTACATGGCCATTAACAACCGCCCAAATATAAACCAGCCAGTTACTCGCAATCAGACAAGCCGAAATAAAATGTCGTATAAGCTCAGCGCGATTTGACAATACACCCGCTACAATCTGGCGTCGCTTAGCTGAAGCGACGACCAAAATACAAAGAAAAACCGCACACCATAGATTACGGTGTGAAAGCACCTCAATCGGTGATACATGCGCCAACCATTTCCAATAAATCGGAAACAAGCCCCACAACACCTGAGCGGTAACGGCGCTAGCGACGCCTATTTTGAAGTGAGACATCACGTTCCAATAGCGGGTTTTAACTTCTCCAAGTCTAAAGTAAATTGAAGGAATTAGCCGATTTTCTACCGGCAGACACAAAAAAGGCACCTCGATAACAAAAAGTTCGCACAGCCACTCTTACCAACAGACGACAGTATCTCGACGCCAATTTTTCAACTCATTGACACTATTGGAATATCAGCAGTCACATCAATAACGATCCAGCAACATGCTGTCGCAACTAAAACCAATACAAACGATAAACACTAGGCGTTTTTACGCATAACTTCACTATTTCGATTCACAATCGTTACCACATCTCCAGTAGCGAGCTTGTGGGTATTGATCCTGCAATCCTCACCCACAGGCAGTGGCGTATAAAGCGCCCATGAAGGACAGATAAATGACTATATTTTTATCAAGGGAGAGGTAACTCAAATCAAGTCAAAGTGTCGGAGGCGCGCTTTACATCGTTCAATAGTTGTAGAAGCACTCGAACAACGGCTATTGTTCTCCGCTGATCCAATGGTCACTCTGAGCACAGCTACAGAGTCATCGGCAAGCGATGAAAAAGTTTTAACAACACAAGGCGCGCAGAATACTACCAACACCCTACCCGATACGGTTGCTCTAACTGAATCGGCTGTTGCCTTACGCCCGTCTTTTACTGGGTTCAACCACGCCCCTGAAGCGGGCGCTGACGACATAGGACTAACCGACTTACTCGACGCTACAAACACAACGCCCGAAAAACCAATTCACCTGGTCGTTATTGACGGACAAGTAAACGATATAGATACATTGCTTGGCGATATCACAATCCCTGATAATGCCACTTTAGAAACGTTAATCCTTGACCCAAACCGAGACGGCCTGCTAGAGCTTACCGATACACTTAACGGACTGACGAATGTTAGCGCTGTGCATATTGTTTCCCATGGTGCAAATGGGGTGTGGGAATTAGGTCAAGCCCAGATTACTGCCGACACTATCGATAAATACCACCAGCAACTGAGCAGCTGGAGCAACGCACTACTCCATGATGCCGACATCCTTTTGTACGGTTGCGATCTGGCTGCAAGTGAAAGTGGTATAGATTTACTGGAGGCCATAAGCAATACAACCGGAGCAGATATTGCCGCAAGCACCGATGACACTGGTCATGCAACCCTTGAAGGTAACTGGGAATTAGAATACACAATAGGGGAAATAGAGACCACAGTAGTATTCTCTGACGTTACACAAAATAGCTGGAATTCAAAATTAGCCATAAGCGCAAACCTTATCGGGCACTGGACACTTAACGGCAACGTTATCGACAGTTCTTCCACCGGTAACGATGGCATATTTCACAACCCATCTTACCAAGCCGTAGGAGACGGCACCCAGGCAGCAGATTTTTCCAATGATCCGGCCGGTAACAATCTTCGTTATGTAGAAATACCTGGCAACACAGCCTACAGCGCCACCACCGGTGACTTCACTATTTCATTTTGGTTCCAGCGGACTGGCGTAACCCCGATTGCCGAACTATTTTCCGCAAGTGATGGCATAGATTCAATTAGGTTTTTCTACCTGGACAACGACAATAGTGTTTACTGGACAGTTAGTGACGGCGACGGAAGTGCAACACTTCTAAAAGCCACTATTCCTTCCAGTGGATGGCATCTTGTTACTGCTACCAGAACAGGGGATAGTTTTCAACTCTACCTTAATGATGGCCCAGCAGATGACAGCCAGGCTTTAGCAAATGTCAACGCAGACCTTTCAAGCGCAACCATTAGCCTCGGTGCCATAAACCCTACATCACAAGATTTCGACGGTAATATTAAAGACCTTCGAATTTACGATAGCGCGTTGTCGGCCACTGACAATGATGAACTTTTTACCAATACATCTGCACCACCGCCCACATTAAACTTTACCGCACCGAACACAGTAACGGTTAACGAAGACACGACGCTTAACTTTACCGGAACTGATACCGTACAAGTAGATGATGGAATTACTAACAACACGATAATTCAAGTAGCCATCAGTGTCGAAAATGGTGTTTTAAATTTCCCAACAACCAACAATTTGACAATCTACAGCGGCGCTAATAATAGCGCCAACATTGTATTAGACGGACTAGAGAGTGACATCAACGCCGCCCTTAGCGCCATGCAATTCATACCTGATCCAAACTACTCTGGCAGCACTACATTAACAATAGAACTTGGGTTAAACGGCCACCTTAATGGATATTATTCATTTGAAAGTAACGATGTCGCAGATACAAGTTATGGAAACGTGTTACAACACGGTACCCTGGCAGGTGGTGCGAGCGTTACCAATGATGTGGATCGAGGTAATGTTTTATCTCTTGATGGAATCAACGACTACGTAGTAATTCCATCAGAATTCGACCAACCTAATTCTGTATCCATAGGGGGATGGGTAAATCTGGCAGCAGGCTCCGGCCAGGCAGAATTTATCTCTATAGATGATCGCGTACTTATAAGACTTGATCAAACATCTGGTGTAAATGCCTATTTTGCAAATACTGCAACCTGGGAAGGCTTAACATCGGGAATCAGTATTGCAGGCACCGGCTGGAGACACGTTTTTTATAGCGTCAACGCTGGTGGCTCACATACCCTATATATTGACGGTGTAGCAGTAGCTTCGGCCTCTACCTCTAACTATATAAACTGGGGAAGCGCTAGTGAAACTCTTATTGGCAAGCACCGTTTAGATAGCAATTTTTTAAGTGGAAGAGTTGATAATATAAGAATTCACACTAGAGCAGTCTCTGCAGATGAAGTACTGGCCTACTACAATGAAACAGAAATTATTGATGACAACATCCAGATAGACGTACTACCGATTAACGATGCGCCAATCATTGATTTAGACGCAAATAATTCAACAAATACTGGCATCAACTACAGCGGTGGTTTTGTAGAGGCAAACGGTCTCGCTACTATTACCGATACTGACGTTAGCATTACAGATGTTGATTCAACGGCACTCAGCAGCTCTACTATAACTATCACAAACCTACTTGACGGTACTAATGAATCGTTATCCGCAACACTACCGGATAACACGTGGAGCGCAAGCTATGACAACACTTTAGGCACACTTGAAATTTCTAAAACCGGTGGCGCCATAATTAGTGACTGGGTAACGGTTTATGAATCAATTCGCTACAACAACACTAGCCAAGACCCCAATACCACGACGAGAATAATAACCGTTGAAGGGCATGACGGCGTATCTACAAATAACCCTTTAGCCACAGCGAGCATTGATATATCGCCCGTCAATAATGCACCAATTATAACTATCGGTGGAAATCCTATAACAACCGTAGGCGGCACAATACCAATCACTGCTGCAATGCTATCTGAGGCAGACCCGGACGATAATGGTATAGAACTAACCTACACAGTCACATCGATAAGTAACGGTCTACTGAGGTTTATCGACACCGGAGCCACTGTCACATCGTTCACCCCAGACGACATAGACGATAACAATCTAGAGTTTGTACACGACGGCTTATCAACTCAAAACGGCATCATTGAGTTAACTCTTGTAGACGGTGGTGAAGACAGCGTCTCAGCAGCTATCGATACTCTTTTAATTACTGTTATCGGCGCATTACCAGACCTGTATGCCACAAACGAAGATTCTGACCTTAGTATAGGCACCAATAGCGGCCTGCTCACCAATGACACCCAAAGTGTCAGTGCCTCAGTCATCGGTGTCGACGACTCCTTGACTAATGGTTCAGTCAGTGTAAACCCCGATGGAAGCTTTCTATACCAACACAATGGAGCGCATGATTATCTTGCAGACGGTCAGAGCACTACAGATTCATTCGACTACACATTCGATGACGGAAACGGCAACCAGCAAACCGTCACCGCTACAATAAATATTGACGGGCTAAATGATCAACCAGCACTTAGCAATCTAGAGAACACCACTGCCACCTATATAGAAAATACTGCAGGGGTAGTATTAACTAATAGCATTGCGATAACAGATATTGATGACAGCCAAATTGAAACTGCTACAGTTACGATCACAAACAACCTTGTGTCTTCAGAAGACCTGCTAAGCCTTGCGCCTCAGTCTAACATCACAGGCAGTTATTCAATCGGCACCGGTACACTGACTTTAACCGGGCCTGCAACAGCCGCCGAATTCGAAATGGCACTACGTGCTGTCACCTACCAAAACACTAACAACAACACTTCAACTCTTACACGTACAATAGAATTCGCTGTCAATGACGGCGCTGCTGACAGCACCGCACTTTCTAGACAAGTAGAGATATTACCCCTTAACGAACCGCCAGTAATCTCTATCAATACAGGGGCAAGTTCAATTGCTGGTGCCACTACTTTAATCACCGGCACCATGCTCAATGAAGCTGACCCGGATGACGATGGCATCGAACTTACCTACTCTGTGACATCTGAAAGTAACGGGCATCTAGAATTCATTAGCAATCCAGGGGTTAAAATACCCTATTTTACGCAGCTAGATATCGACTCCAATAATGTTGTCTTTGTACACGATGAGCTAACTATTCAAAACGGCAGCTTTGACTTTACTCTTGCTGACGGCGGCGAGAATTTGATCGAACAATTGCTAAACCAAGACCCAACACTCAGCTATGACGCGGTCACAAATAAGTTTTATCGGTTTGTCGATACACCTATGCAATTCTCACAAGCAGTAAGCGCCGCTACCACAGATTTGCTAAACGGTGTAGCTGGCCAACTAATAACCATAGATTCCGCTTATGAAAATCAGATCGTACACAACTGGGTAACCTCATCTGGCAATCAAATCTGGATCGGTGCATCTGACGCTAGCAATGAAGGCGACTGGAATTGGCTATCTGGTACTACAGAGTCTACGCGTACATTCTGGACGGGTGGCAGTGCAGGCTCCGCAGTGCCAGGTGAATACGCCAGTACGATGAACCTATCCGACCTCGAAGGCGAAGACTATCTGCGTATGATCGACAACGGTCGCTGGAATGACCAACCCAATTCGGGGCCGCACTCGTATGTTGTCGAATGGGACGCAGCCACAATCCCTGTAATTACAGCGACAGATACTTTTAACGTCACGGTGACGGGTGCACTACCAGATGCATACACCATTAACGAAAATATAGTTTCATACAGCATAAACTCCGCGGGCGGATTGCTTGCTAACGATAGCAATGGCACTGCACCATTCGTAGCAGGTACAGACACAACAAACACAGTTGGCAATGTAACAGTCAATACTGATGGCAGCTTTACTTATAGCCCTCAAAGTCAATTTGCGGCCCTTAATGTAGGACAGACGGCCACTGATACTTTCGACTACACCTATGACGATGGCACAGGAATTCAGCAGACCGTAACAGCTACCATCACTCTTAATGGTATAAACCATCCACCCACGCTAAGTGGACTTGAATTGTCTAACGCCACCTATACAGAGAACACACCAGCAACCGCTTTAACCAGCAATTTATCATTAGCTGATGTAGACAACGCACAAATCTCTACAGCCACAATATCAATCAGCAATAATTTTATTGCAGCACAAGATTCACTTACCTATTCCAACCAACCAGGGATTAGTGGAAACTATGACCCAAACAACGGTGTACTTACTTTAACCGGCCCGGCCTCCAAAACAGATTTTGAAACAGCCATTCGTGCAATCGGCTATATTAATAACAGTGACGACCCTTCAGCATCACCCCGACAAATTGAATTTATTATCAATGATGGCGACACTGATAGCGTTGCACATTATCGCGATATAGACATTATACCAATCAACGATGCTCCCGCAGTGACTACCAACATTGCTGCAAGTTCAACTATTGGCGGCACCGCTTCCATCACAACCGCCATGTTAAATGAAGGGGACCCCGATGACGATGGCTTAGAACTGACCTATTCCGCCAGCTCCGTAGTTAATGGCCAGCTGGAACTTATCAACAATACCGGTGTGGCTGTAAGCTCATTTACTCAAGCCGATATTGATAACGGTAACCTGGTATTCGTTCACGATGGGCTTACTTCTAACAACGGCCAATTTGATTTCAGCTTAGCCGATGGTGGTGAGGATGGTGCCGCACCTGCTGTAGGTAGCTTTATCGTTGATATCACCGGGGCTTTGCCCGATGCTTACACCACAGACGAAGACACAACACTCAATATTACCGCACCCGGTCTGCTAGCCAATGACAGCAGCCCGGCGACATCGTCAGTCACCAGCATCGACACTACTACCACTGTTGGCGCTGTTTCACACAACACTGATGGCAGTTTTTCATACCTGCCACAGGGGGCATTTGAGTCACTGCAACC